>CAYZUS010000001.1:0-1525 GCA_964481885.1 uncultured Actinomycetota bacterium
TCGGACACAATACTTATGAGTTAGGCATTTGGGTAAACCCGGAGGAACGGGAAAGGGCACTTGGAATTCTTAAAGAAAAAGGTTCTGTAAGAGATGTAGAAGTGCAATTGAGGACCAAAAGCGGCGACATTTTAAACATTCTGCTTGCAGCAGAAATAATTAGTATTGATGGAAAAGATTGTATGCTCACCACAGCCTACAATATTACAGATCTTAAAAAGGCAGAGTCTGCGCTTCTGATGAGTGAAGAAAAATACCGCCGTATTTTGGAAACAACCAATGAAGGACTGATTGTTTTAGACAAGAATGGGCTGGTAACATTGGTAAACCGGCAAATGGCAGTCTTGCTGGGTTACACTTCTGAGGAGATGCTGGGACGGAAGATCGAGTTATTTATATGTGAAGAGGAATTAAGCGGGCATCTTACTCAAATGGAGATGCGAAAGAATGGACAAAATTCAGTTTATGAAAGGTGTTTTCGCTGCAAAGATGGCAGGAAGCTCCATGCGATTATTTCAGCAACCACCATAGCTGATGCTGAAGGTAACTTCAGCGGATCGTCTGGCATGATAACCGACATCACGGCGCGCAAACAATCTGAAATAGCCCTGGCCAAATCGCAGACTTTAACAAATGCTATTGTCGACAGTACTACTGACATGATCTGGTCAGTCGATCCAGTAAACTTTGGGCTGCTTACTTTTAACCAGGGTCTTAGCAGCTATTTTCTAAAGAACCGTGGAATGCATATCCAGGTCGGAATGCGCCCGGAGGATCTGTTCCCGCCAGGAGAATTCGTCAAAAAATGGCAGGACTACTATCAGCGGGCCCTCAGGGAAAGTCCCTATACTGTTCAATACAATGCTTATGCCGGGACAAGGACATTGCACCTGACCTTTAATATTCTCAGACGTGATGGTGATATATTTGGCATATCAGTATTTGCCAGGGATATAACTGAACGTATGCAAATGGAGGAAGCGCTTGAAGAAAAGTCCAATGATTTAATTAAAGCTTACGACGCTACTTTACAGGGATGGTCCAATGCGCTCGAGCTTCGGGAGCATGAAACTGCCGGACACTGCCAGCGAGTTGTGCAGCTAACTGTCGATCTGTCAAAATTAATGAACATAGATTTAGATGAAATTCTTGAAATCCAACGCGGAGCCTTGCTTCATGATATAGGAAAAATGGGTATACCTGACAGCATATTGCTAAAACCCGGACCCCTTACAGATGATGAATGGATAATCATGCGGCAGCACCCAATTTATGCTTATAATTTATTGTCAAACATTCCATACCTGAAAAAGGCACTGGAAATTCCATACTGCCATCATGAAAAATGGGACGGTTCCGGCTATCCCCGTAAACTATCGGGCCTGGAAATCCCTGTTTCTGCGAGAATATTTGCTGTCATTGATGTCTGGGATGCACTGTCAAGTAATCGTCCCTACAGGCCGGCATGGCCACAGGAGTCTGTTACACAGTATTTAAATGAACAAAGAGGCAAACATTTTGACCC
>CAYZUS010000001.1:1625-14731 GCA_964481885.1 uncultured Actinomycetota bacterium
CACAGGAGTCTGTTACACAGTATTTAAATGAACAAAGAGGCAAACATTTTGACCCTCAGGTTGTTGAATCTTTCCAGGATCTTGTCAAAAAGAATAAACATTTATAAAAACATATATCTGGTGGAATAATCAAATTTCCAAGACTATTAAAGACTGGCTGCCAGAAGATTCTAATGCTTGGAATTGGTCTTTAAAAAAGCTTACTGACTTCTATAGCACAAGTATTCCTAATCTATCAAAATATCACTTGTACAATTTCCCCCAAGGTGCTTAGATTTATACATTGCTCTATCAGATTTTTCGATAATTTTGGAATATTCATCTTCATTATTATATTGGGCCACACCCAGGCTGGCAGTAAACTTAATAATGATTTTTTCCAACTTCAAGACATTACTTTCAATTGCTACCCTTGTTCTTTCGGCAACATCATTAGCTATTACTATAGTTGTTTTAGGCAATAAAACAATGAATTCATCGCCACCATATCTGCATACGATTTCATCATGCCTTACTGCTGAATTTAAGATTGAAGCAAGATTCTGCAATACTTTATCACCTGCAGAATGACCATATTTGTCATTGATTTGTTTGAATTTATCAATGTCTATCATTATTAATGAAAAAATATTATTAAACCTTCTGTACTTATCTAACTCATTTTGAAGCAATGTTTCAAAATACGCACGGTTTATAAGTCCGGTAAGGCTATCTTTTAAAGCCAGATCTCTCACTTGATCTGCTTCAATTTTAATAGTTACGTCTACACAGAAGACTTTAAACAATAATATCATGGGGTATTGCAGTATTAGTTGGTGTTGGGGTTGCTGTGCCAAAAGATAGGGAAGAACTGGTTATGGGTATATTGTTAAACAGTGATGCCAAGGCCACCCATTTGTCGAAACAAGCTTAAAAAAGAAACCAAAGCCTGCTACTTTTTCCAATAAAAACAAATCAGATCAATTACTCAGAAAAAATAATTCAAACATTTAAATATTGAAAAACTTTTGATTTTTTTTAAATAAAAAGCATTCTTCTAAACCTTCAAAACAAGCAGGATGTTTAATAAAGTAAAAAAAGACCGTTTAAATGACTTTTTTTACTTTTCCTGCTTTAAGGCACTGAGTACATATGTTAAGATTCTGAACCTTGCCCAGATATTCAACCCTTGTTTTTACAATATTTGGTTTAAAAACCCTGGGAGTTTTTCTGTGTGAATGACTTACATTGTTTCCCATTCCGGGATGTTTTCCGCATACTGCGCATATATTTGACATTTTAAACTCCTGACAGAAATAATTTTTTAAAATTTAATGAATCTGTTTGTGCTTAACAGTTAAAAACTAATCCTTTTATATCTAAAACATTAAAAAAAATAAATAATGACTTTGACTATTATCACTATTTTAAGCTATTTTTCAAACATTTTATTTATACTATAATAGGCTTGTTATGGAAAAGTTAATATTATTTATGAAATAATAAACACTGTTTTTCATAACTTTTATTTAACTTAAAAAACGCAAAGAATATTATCATCTTATATGCTAATTTTCAAGAAAAATTATTTTAAGCTTCTTAGAGGGGCGAATAAGCCTAAAAATTACATCAGGTATTTTTTTTATTTTTTTGTATTTTTGTTCTGCGTAACAGCAACAAGCCTTTGCTCATGCAGTAATATAATCAAAAAAGCAGAAAAAATGGCTTCCGGTATACCGTTTAATTATCCGGGTTTAAGAATAGAAACCAGGAGCATCAAGCTTGAAGAAATCAAAAATGATTATCCAAGAATTGTCTGTTTTGGCGATTCTGTAACATTTGGATGGAACGTAAGTTACGACTTTTCTTACCCTTATATCCTGAAAAAAAACCTTGCATCCAAATATCCCGATTTAAAAATCATCAACTCCGGAGTAGGAGGCAATACAACAACTGATGCTTTGTCCAGACTAAACAAAGATGCGCTTTATTATAATCCTCATCTTGTAATTATTAATTTTGGTTTAAATGATGGCATGCTCAATAAACTGCCGGACGGTATTGAGCCGGCTGACGAGTCATTGTTTTATGAAAACGATTCATCCGTCTTTGCTCCAAGGGTAAATATTGCTGATTTTGAAATGCGATACAGACAGATAATATCTATATTTAAGGATAGCAATACCGGAATACTGGTTCTTGGAATGAGCCCTGTAAGTGATGATTTCCCTGCAGATCAGAATGCTGATTTTCGCAAGAAACAAAAAGACATTTATTTAGTCTATAATGAAAGAATAAGTAAAATTGCAGCAGAAAACAGTCTGGATTTTTTAAATATCTGGGAAATATTTAGTTTTCAGGGTTCGCCAGATAAATACTTGCAAACTGATGGTATTCATCCAAATGAAAAAGGACTGGAATTGATTTCAGAAAGTATTTTTAAATATATTATTGAAAGCAATGTCTTAAATAATGATGATTCCCTGCATAGATGAATCATAGATTAAGAATAGCAGGTAAATGCATTGGGCAGTTTAAAAAAATACCGATAAGTTTTGCAATTGTCAGGAATAATTCCTGTGAACGGTCTTTAAAAATTAAAAATAAGGTTCTCTGAAATTTATTTCTGAGCTTAAAAATTTAATTTGTAAAATTCCATTGTTTTTATTTTATTAACAATAAATTAAAATATCACGAATATTTTTAAAAAAAGAGAAGGTAATTTTTAAATGGAAGAAAAAATTGACAGCCAGCTCGTAAAAGATTTTATCGAGACAATAGTCTCTGATTTTAAAGAAAATGAAGCCAAAATAAACACACTGAATGTGTTTCCTGTACCTGATGGCGACACAGGCACCAATATGCTTTTGACATTAAAATCGGTTCAACAGGAAGTTGACAATATCAAAGACTGCACAATTAAAACTGTTGCAGACAGGATATCGTACGGGGCATTAATGGGCGCAAGAGGGAACTCAGGGGTTATTCTTTCACAGATACTCAAGGGTTTTCTGGATGTTATAATAGTAGAAAATAATTTTAATACCAGCACATTAAAGTCTGCTGCAAAATCTTCCATGGATCTTGCATACAGCTCAGTACAGAATCCCACAGAAGGCACGATGCTTACAACAATTAAGGATATTTATCAGGCACTTTCTGGTTTGAATGGCGAGGAGTTTTCACTTGCGGATCTTCTTGATATGCTTATAAACGAAACAGAGAAATCAGTTTTAAGGACAACTTTTCTATTGCCTGTACTTAAACAGGCAGGCGTAGTTGACGCAGGAGCTCAGGGCATATGCGAAATACTAAAAGGCTTAAAAAAAGCGCTTGTTAATTTAAGTATGGGAGATAAATCACCAAATACAGCTAAAAAAAAGCAGATTAAAAAAATAAAAGATGATAAAAATCCTGCTGGCACAGATAAAAATATTGAAGCAGGCATGATGGATATAGCTGGCACTGCCAAAGACAGCGATGATGAAAATAATGCTGTTGAGGTATCAGATGAGGCTGATAATAATAATTCAGAAGGCCCGTCAGCTTCAAAAAGATTAAATCTTATTTCCAATATAAAAAATATTTATTGCACCGAAATGATGGTAAAGGGAGTATCCATCAGCATATTAAGATTAAGGGAAGACATTGAAAGCCTTGGAGACAGTGCGATGATAGTCGGCAATGAGAGGCTTGTAAAAATTCATGTACACACAAATCATCCTCAAAAGGTTTTAAAAAGAGCCCTAAGAGAGGGAACACTACATGATATACAGATAAATAATATGGTCGATCAGAGTAAGCAGGCTATATCTACCGAGATAATTGAAGATGTACTGGTTCCTGCAAAAGAGTTTGGAATAATCGCTATTGCAAACGGGGATGGGTTTGAAGAAATTTTTAAAAGTATCGGAGTCGATATTGTAATCAAGGGTGGCCAGAGCATGAACCCTTCTACATATGAAATTGTCAAGGCTATAAACAAGCTTGATAGTGATAAAATAATAATACTTCCAAATAATAAAAATATAATACTGGCCGCCAACCAGGCCAAAAAAATAATAAAAAGAAATATCAGTGTTATTCCCACAAAAAGTATTCCCCAGGGAATATCTGCTGCACTTTTATTAAACCAGGATTTAAGCATTGAAGAAAATGTTGATAATATGACAAAAGCGATGGAGTCTTTAAAAACAGGAGAGGTCACAGTAGCTGTCAGAGATGCCAATCTTTATTTTGGTGAAATCAAAAAAGGTGCATTCATAGGTCTTGGCAATGGAATGGTAAAAGTAATTGCAGAAAACCAGATAAATGCAGTCATTGAACTGGTAAGAGAAATGATTACCGAAAATGAAGAGATACTTACCTTTTATTTTGGCGACGGGTCCACTCCTGAAGACAATAAGACCATACAGTCAAAATTAAAAAGCTATTATCCCGGACTTGAAATAGAATTTCATAAAGGAGGACAGCCTCTTTATCCCTATATTTTTTCTATAGAGTAGGCCAAAAAAAGTATAATCATCCGGGTAAGCCACGTAAGAGTGGCCGGTCAGCTCAGATGAGCGAGTAAAACAGAAAGCATGATCTTACAAAGCCAATAGTCTGACAAAAAACACAATAAGACAAATAGTCCCGCCATGCCAAATATGTCGAGTAAGTTCAAACAAAAAATATATAGGTTTTTCTTTAAGTATTTTTAATCATATAATATCGGCATTATCAGAATGCTGTTTTTTATTGCCATAATATAAAATAATGAGGTGACCGGAAATCAGAATAATAGCTGGAACATATAGAGGATTAAAATTAAAACTTCCTTCGGATTACGATATCAGACCAACCCAGGATCGTGTAAAAGAGAGCATTTTTAATGTACTTGGCAGAGATCTGCAGGATGGCAGTGTGCTTGATCTTTTTTCAGGTTCCGGTTCTCTCGGACTGGAAGCAGTAAGCAGGGGAGCTTCAAAAGTATATTTTGTTGATAACAGCCTTAAATCAATAAAGCTGATAAAAAGCAATCTGGAACTTCTGAAAAACAATGAGTGTGAATGTAAGGTAATAAAGAGCGATATTTTTAAGTTTCTTGAGCACTTTGATGGAATTAAGGCAGACTTTGTTTTTCTAGATCCACCATATAAAATAGAAATTCCGGTGATGCAAAATATTTTTACTGTCTTGACAGCCAGGGCTGATATTTTTAAAAATGCCACAATCGTCTATGAGTATTTTTCAAAAAGGGACATATCGGTCGAGACAGGTACATTAAAAATAATTAAAAACTCACATTTTGGTGATAAAATAGTCTCTTATATTTCGGCATGAATAATTTGTTTTGCTGATTAATTTGGTTTTTACTTAATTAATTGTTAAAAAAATAGCTTGAAAACATTTCAATCCTGGCTTTTAATGCCACTTTTTCATGAGGAAATCATTAGAAATTAATTTTCCAGCGGCTTATTGCTTGTTTAAGAATCTAAAAAAAAGATTCATTGGCTTATTAAAAAATCTGTGTGATCCGGTTTTATTTTAAATTGTTTTTAATATAATATAGAATTGTCTTTTTATAATAGTTTTATACACAGTGGTGCAGCCAATGGAAAATATTGCTTTATGCCCCGGAACATATGATCCTATAACTGAAGGGCACAGGGATGTTATTAACCGCAGTGCAAGGGTTTTTGACAGGGTAATAGTTGCTGTATCAAAAAGCTACAGGAAAAAACCTGTTTACTCTCTTGCCCAGAGAGTCGAGTTTGTGAAAATAGTTTTCAGGGATACACGTAATATTGAAGTAATTTCTTTTGATGGCCTGATGATTGACATTGCAGCAAAAATGAATGTAAATGTAATTGTTAAGGGCCTAAGGGCCATATCTGATTTTGAAAATGAATTTCAGATGGCACAGATAAATAAAAAACTAAATCCTGAAATCGAAACTATGTTTTTAGTGACAAATCCGTTATATGCTTATCTGAGTTCAAGTGCCGTAAAGGAAGTTGCAAGCTTTAATGGCTGCATCAGCGGACTTGTCCCAAAGGAGATAGAAGCAGATATTGTAGAAAAGTTTAAAAAATAAAGCAGGGGTGATTATGGACACAATAGAATTAATTGACAAACTAGAGGAGATTATAGGTAAAAGCAGAAAAATACCTTTTTCTTCAAATTTTATTATAAATGAAAATGAGATTTACGAGATTCTTGATGAACTCCGCAATGTTTTGCCTGAAGAATTCAAACAAGCGAGATGGATTGTCAAGGAGCGTGAAAACATGCTTGAAGAGGCAAAAAGGCAGGCTGGAAGGATACTGGGTGAAGCAGAAGAAAGAGCAGAGCATATGTTAAGCCAGAGCGAGATAATGAAAAATGCAGTTAAAAAATCTGATGAGATTATTTCTCTTTCAGAAGCAAAAGCAAGGACGCTCCGGCTGGAAGCTGAGGACTATTCTGATGAAAAACTTGCAAGCCTGGAAGCAGTTGTCTATAAAATACTTAGTGCTGTAGAAAAAGGCAGAGAGCAGTTTAAATCTTCAGGCTCCGTAAACAACAGCTAAAAAATATCCATATTTTTTTAGGCTCTGCTGAATATTTTTGTTGATTAATTATTTTTATATGGTATATTGTTTTATTTGATATTTGTATTATAACAGGATTGTAACATAGAGATATCTAATTTTTTTAATTTTTTTCAGGAGGTTAATTGTGGCAGCGGTTCCAAAGAATAAACGGTCCAAATCCAAAAGGGACATGAAACGAAATGGTTTTAAGTTAAGTGTGTTAAGCGTAGTTGAGTGCCCAAGGTGTCGTGTCAAAAAAGTGGCGCACAGGGTTTGTACTGCTTGTGGTTATTATGACAATAAAGAAGTAATAAAAATAATAGACAAGAGTAAAGCACCGGCAACTCCTGAAGAAAAAGCCAAAGCAAAAGCGGAAGCAAAGACAAAAGCTGCAGCCAAAGCTAAAAGTACCCCTAGGCGTGGCAGAAGAATTGCTGCACCGGTAAATAAAGAAACAGAAACTGTAAAGCTGGAAAAGAAAGAAACTGAACCGGTAGAACAGGACAAGAAAGAAGCCGAACCGGTAGTATCATAAATTTTTTTAGTGAAGAAAAATCATTCTAAAGCTATTAAATGTGTTTTCAAATAAATAGACCATAAAAAACAATTGGAATCCTGTAGTATCGTTGAAGGTTATACAGCTTGGCAGTGAGTCTGCTTATATAGTGGTAATTGGATTAACTCACTGGTTATAGAAGAACCCCGAAAGGGTTCTGTTGCGGGGGACATAAGGATTAAAATACAAGAATAATTGGGGTATTTATGAAACCTTTACTGTTTGCTTCCAATCAGGCTTACTCAGGGAAAAGTTCGTTTTGCGTGGGCATTGGAATGCTGCTTAAGGAAAAGGGTTTTAAAGTTGGATACATGAAGCCTATTATTACCCTGCCTTTTTCAGTCGATGGACAGATAGCAGATGAAGATGCAAAGTATATATCAAAATTGCTTGAAATGAATGATGATATAAGGGATATAAGCCCTGTTAATTATATTGAACTTCTAAGGTCCGTAAGTCCCAAAAATCTTGAAAAAAATCCAGAAAATTTTCTTGATAAAATAGGCACAGCTTATGAAAAACTATCCATTGGCAAAGATATGCTTCTTATTGAGGGCGCGAGAACGATAGAAGATGGAATGCATCTGGGTATATCTGCACGTGAGATATGCAGAAAAGTAAGCGCAAAAGTTATTGTAATTATCAGGTATTCTGATGAAATGCTGGATCAGGTACTTTATTACTCCGAATTTTTTCAGGACTCTTTTGCAGGAATCATAATAAATCTTGTTCCTGTTGACAGCGTATCCCGGTTAAAAAATGAAATATTCCCATATCTTGAAAAAAATAAAATAAAAATATTTGGTTTTGTAACTTCTGACAATTTTTTATCGTCTGTCAGCGTGAAAGATATATCTACTCATTTGGAGGCAAAGGTTCTCTCAGCGGAAGAAAAGCAGGGAGAGCTGGTTGAAGCCTTTATGCTGGGTGCAATGGGTCACGATTTGGCCCTAAGCTATTTTAAAACAAAAACTGATAAAGCGGTCATTACCGGGGGCGACAGGGCAGATATACAGCTTGCAGCGCTTGAAACCGGCACAAAATGCCTTATTTTAACAGGAAATTTTTCACCAAGTTCAATTGTTGTAAGCAGAGCGCAGGCACTTGGAGTGCCAATTTTGCTGGTAAGGTATGATTCGATAACAACTATTGAAAAATTAAATGAAATACTTGGGCATACCGGATTTCATGAATTCAAAAAAATTGATAAAATAGTTCAAATCACCAGAGATTTTATAGACCTGGATGCCATTATTTCAATTGTGGATTAGGAAATGCCATCACTGCAAACACCTGACAGGTGAGTCCATTATCTCAAATGTGTGGTAAGCCAATGCTGATATTTAAAATGTTGGACAGACAAAGTCAGTGTTGCAAGAACCCGAAGGTGCGCCTGAGGGCTGACATTATCGAGGCATCTAAATTGTTTTGAAAATTTGAAAATAAAACAATGCCTCAGGTTTCTGGTAGAAATTGTTAAAGAAAATTTAAAGCAAAAAATCTTAAATTTATGGAAGAAAAAGTTAAAAATTCACCATCTTTAAAGCCGGAGATAATAGTAGACGCAATGGGCGGAGATTATGCCCCGGATGAAATAATAAAAGGTGCGATACAGGGCAGGTCTGATTTTGATGTGGACATTACTCTTACAGGCAGAGAAACCGGCATAAGGGCAAGCGCCGACAGATGTGGCTTATCCCTTGAAGGAGTCAGGATCGTTGATGCTGACCAGGACATAAGTATGGACGATGCGCCATCGGATGTCATAAAGCATAAAAAGAATTCATCAATCTTTATTGGTACACAGCTTGCAGCTGAAAATAAAAACAGTGTCTTTCTTTCAGCAGGCAATACCGGGGCCGCAATGGCATGTTCTCTTATAAATATGAGAAAGATAGAAGGTATTCTAAGGCCCGCCATCGCAACTGTTATCCCATTGGGCAGCAAAAGATTTATACTTTTGGATGTTGGAGCAAATGCAGATATAAAACCGGAATATCTTAGGCAGTTTGGAATAATGGGCAGTATCTATTCAAAGGAGATCTTCAATATAGCTTCTCCAAGGGTAGGGCTCTTAAATGTAGGTTCTGAAGAGAAAAAGGGAAATGAAGTTTCAAAAGAGGGACATCAATTATTAAAGGATTCAAATATAAATTTTGTAGGCAATGTTGAAGGAAGAGACATATTTAATAATGCCGCTGATGTTGTGGTTTGCGATGGTTTTGTCGGAAACATACTTCTCAAAGCATTTGAGGGCATGGCAGGATTCTTCTTTAAAGAAATAAAAGAAGTTTTTTACAGCAATGCAGTAACCAGATTTTCTGCCTTGCTTGTAAAAAAGAATTTAAGGGCGATGAAGCAAAAATTTGATTATGAGGAGTACGGAGGCGCTTTACTTTTAGGAATTGATGGCATTACAATTATAAGCCATGGCAGCTCAAAAGCAAAAGCAGTCAGGAATGCAATAAGGCTTGGCGCAGGCAGCTTGAAAGGTGATATCGTAAGAAAAATAAAAGAGGAAATAACAACTTAAAAAGCTAAGAGGAGGAAGTAGTGGAAAATTTCGACAAATTAAAAGACATTCTTGTAGATGTTCTTGGAGTAAAAGCTGAAGATGTAAAGGCAGAGAGCAGATTTGTTGAAGATCTGGGAGCAGATTCCCTGGATCTTGTGGAGCTTATAATGTCTTTTGAAGATAAGTTCGGCGTGGAAATAAGCGATGAAGCAGCCGAAAAGCTTGTAACGGTAAAAGACGTACTGGATTTTATAGCGGCTAATTCAAAAAATTAAAATATCTCGGTTGTAAAACTGTATTATCAAGGTTTTGTTTCCAGGATTGTTTGAGGTTTTTTAGGATGGTACAGTTACATTTGGCTTTTGAGCTTTCGGGGCTTGCTATTCTGTTAGGATCTTTTATAAAAGATCTGAGTCTTTGTGAGCTTGTTAATTTGTGTGGAGATTGATACTTTGACGTTCCTGTGCTCCAGGTCAGGGCGTCAAAGTTTGTTTGAGCTTGGGTGGTTACTGAAAGTTCGTGATACCTGGTCCAAGTTTCGTTTTAAAAAACTTTTTGTTTTAAAACTAATATTCTTAGCATCAATATAAACCTTAAAATATTCTGTTTTTTTTATTATTTATAAAAATGTCTGATGTGTGGTTTTAAATGGAAAATGGGTTGTTGCGCCAGAGACTTAAGAACTGGCTGATAGGTTTGGGAATTGATCCTGTTGACCTTAAAATTTATGTCGAAAGCCTTACGCACAGGTCATTTGCAAAAGAGATAAATGTTCAGTCAAGAGGTAATGAACAGCTCGAATTTCTGGGTGACAGTGTGGTTTCCTTTATCATCACCAGCTACCTATATAAAAATTATAGTTTTTTAAATGAAGGAAAATTAACCAAGATAAGGGCAAGCCTCGTTTCCAGCAGGACGCTGGGTCAGCTTTCAAAGGAAATAAGGCTGGAAAGGCAAATACTTTTAGGTGAAAATGAAGAATCTTCTGACGGCAGAAACAAGGTATCCATATTCTCAGATGCTTTCGAAGCCTTTATAGGCGCTCTTTACATTGATAAGGGCATTAATTTTACCAATCAATGGTTTCTTGACAGGTTTGAAGACCTGATAATTGAGAGAGTAAGCAATCCCAAAATATCTGATTACAAAACATATCTGCAGGAAAACGTACAGGCAGATTACTCTAAGCTTGTAAAATACAGATTGGAAAATTCTGAGGGTCCCAGCCATGACAAGATTTTTTATTCAACAGCAGTAATTGATGATAAAATAATAGGCAGCGGTTCCGGCAAAAGCAAGCAGCAGTCAGAACAGGAAGCTGCAAAAGAAGCTTTAAAAAATTTGTACAATTTGTGAGCACATAAACAATTATTGCCGTGTTCGCAGGGTCAAAACCGGCATTTGGTCTTCATTTCTGAGACATTTTTGTCAGAATCTGTAAGATGGGGGAATTTATGTAAGAATTCTGAGACAGGTATGATTAAAACGTAGATTTAATTTATAATTGTTTATAATCTCCAAATGCGTTTGTGCCAGGAATATATAAAACAGATTGCCTGTCTTATAATTTTATAAAAACGGCTCTTCACTAAATTAATAAAATCCTTCATACTGACTATTTTTAATTAATTATTTATTTGGCAGGGTCTATCAGGTTTGTATCTTAAAAATATTACACTCAGAGGATTTAAATCATTCGCAAAAAAGAGCCAGCTGGTATTTGAGCGCGGCATCTGCGTGGTCGTGGGTCCAAACGGCAGCGGTAAAAGTAATATTGCAGATGCTATTTCATGGGTTATGGGAGAACAAAGCGCCAAATCACTGCGTGGCAGCTCCATGGAAGACGTAATATTCAGGAGCAAAAAAGAGGAGCTGGGCATAGCCGAAGTGTCCCTGCTTTTTGATAATTCAGACAGATTTCTTCCCCTTGAATTCAATGAAGTTAAGTTTACTCGCAGGGTTTTTCAAAAGGGTGGCAGTGATTATTTTATAAACTCTTCACCCTGCAGACTTATCGATATCCTGGACATTACATCTGAAAGCGGAATCGGAAAGGGCCTTTACACTGTTATAAACCAGGGCCAGATAGATGCCATTGCATTGCTCAAACCGGCTGAAAGAAAAATGGTGATTGATGAAATCCTTGGAATTGCCAAACACAAGACAAGAAGAGAAAAATCAAAAGCCAAGCTTTTAAAAGTATTAAATGATATCGCCAGGATAAATGACCTTATTCTCGAAGTTAAAAGAACCCTTGATCCCCTCGAAATAGAGTCAAAAAAAGCGCAGGCTTACTTTGACGTATTAAATACCTTAAAAAGTGAAGAATTGTCCCTCTTTATTTCTGAACTTACTGATTTTAATCTTCAATGGGAGAAGGAAAACGCCGGCAACCTGGTAAGTTTAAAAAAAATAGATGCACTAAAAATAAAACATGCAGATTTGGAAAAAGAAAGAGAAGATTTTGAGAAAAATCAGGAGGAAAAACGGAAATTATTCGAAGAGCTAAAGGGTGTTATGGATAACTTCAATATTTACTCTAACCGGCTGGAAAGTATTGCAAATATTGCCGGCAGCAAGAGGATGATTTTTAACACCTTTATAAATATGTTTAAAACAGAGTATTCAAGCATTAATAATGCAGCAGCGGCCATTATCAGCCAGCCGGTTTTTGACAATCCGGTTAATGCTGAGGGCGGCAGTATCATGCTTGAGAAAATTGCATACCTTGACAGCCTGCTTTCAGAGTTTAAAATCAAGCTGGAGAAAATCCCGGTAAAGGATGATTCTTTAAACAAAATAAAAATGGAGCTTGCGCTTATTATTAAAGAGTTTAATGAAATAAAGCAGCTGCTGGAAAGGGACTACAAGCCAAGAGTATTTAATGATTCTCCGGGCGAATCTTCGGGTAAAAAATCTGTAAGTGTCAATCAGGCTCAGGACTCCATAAAAAACAGGCTGGAAAATATATTGCTTCTGCAAAAATTCTGTATAAAAAAAGCAGAACAGACAGAAAATATCTGCAGGGTTCTGGAAAACTTTAAAAAAGCGCAGGATATACTAAAAAGCGCCGCTTATAAAAATTACAATAAAATAATCGATGACATAAACAGCTATAATTCAAAAAGCAATGAATTTTTAAGAAAAATAAATGAAATTTCTTTTGAAAAACAGAGTCTTGAAAATGATATATATAAAGCAGATTTTAAAAAGGATCAGATAAAGGAGCGGGTAAAGAACCTGACAGAAGAAATTTTGGATACTTACAATCTTTCAGTAGATTATATTTTTAAAAATTACGGCCCGTCTGAGGATCACGAAAACTCCAGAAGAATAGTAAGGAAGTTAAAAAATGAGGTTAAAAGCTATGGCAGCGTAAACCCTAATGCGACTATTGAGTATAAACGAGTTAAAGACAGATATGATTTCCTTTTTTCACAAAAAGAGGACCTCGACAAAAGCAGAAAAAAGCTTGAAGAACTTATTAAAGAGATAAACG
>CAYZUS010000001.1:14831-50720 GCA_964481885.1 uncultured Actinomycetota bacterium
GAGGACCTCGACAAAAGCAGAAAAAAGCTTGAAGAACTTATTAAAGAGATAAACGACCGGATAGAAGTCATTTTCACTTCAAAGTTTGACAATATAAACGAAAACTTTAAAAGTTATTTTAAATCACTGTTTCCCCTGGGAAGTGGGGAGATGCAGCTTGTCAGGGCCAAGGTGGATAATGAGGATGACTATGGAATAGAGCTTAAGGTTGACACAGGCAATAATAAAATGATACCGCTGCTGCTTCTTTCAGGCGGAGAGAAGGCCCTTGTATCAGTAGCATTTTTATTTGCAATTTTCGCAACAAACTCCTCTCCTTTTTATGTTTTTGATGAAATAGATGCCGCATTGGACGAAATGAATTTAAACAGGTACATCTGGCTGGTTAAAAAATTTGCACAGGGCAAACAGGTTATTATTATCACTCACCAGAAAAAGACAATGGAGATAGCAGATACTATTTACGGAATTACAATGCAGTCAAGCGGTATGTCAAAAATAGTTTCAGAGAAAGTAAAAAAACAGGATGCAGAGATTAATTAAAAATATAAGCCTGATATGGAACAGATTTAAGAAAAGCAACGAAGACTTCTGGCTGGAAATTGAAGAGCAGCTTATATTAAATGATATAGGAGTCCAAACCGCTGCTTTTATTATAGAGTCTGTAAAAAATAATTGCCGGCAGGAAAATATCAATGATATTGAGCAGATAAAAATGCTGCTGAAGAAATATATACAGGAAATATTAAAAGACAGTGTTGTTTCATCAGGTTACAATTTTTCAGATACAATACCGAGTGTCTGGATGCTTGTAGGGGTAAATGGAGTCGGCAAGACCTCGACTGTTGCAAAGCTTGCATCTTTTTTCAAAGAAAATGGCAAAAGTGTATTGCTGGCTGCTGCAGATACATTCAGAGCTGCTGCATTTGAACAGCTTGATCATTTTGCCGAACAGTTAAGTCTTCCTATTGTGCATCACCAGAGAGGCTCAGATCCGGGTGCAGTGGTATTTGACAGTATCGACAAGGCTGTTGCAAGAAAAATCGATATCGTTCTTATTGATACTGCAGGCAGAATGCACACGGCCTGTAATCTTATGGAAGAGCTAAAAAAGATAAAAAAAGTTGTAAATAAAAAAATACTGCGGGATCCGGATGAAATACTTATGGTTATAGATGCAACAACTGGCCAGAATGCAAAACATCAGGCGGCAATTTTTAACGAAGCAGTCGGTTTAAGTGGTATCATACTTACAAAAACTGACGGTACTTCAAAGGGAGGCATAGTGCTGACAGTAAAAAATGAATTAAAGATCCCTGTAAAATTTATGACTTTTGGAGAAAAAATCGGTAATTTGGAAGTTTTTAATGCAGATAAATTTGCTGATTTACTTTTTTCTTAAATTCCACAATAATTAGCAGTTTATTGAGCAGAATGGTCGGTTTAATGCCAGTTTAACTAATGGCCGCGTGCCGGGCAAGGAGTACTTTGTTTTAAAAACAAACACTCCGGGATAGAGAAAGAACGATTTTTAAATGTTTGAATTTTTAACTTCCAAATTTGAGGATCTTTTTTACAAGATAAGAAATAAGGGAAAATTAAGCCCTCAGGACCTTGATGGTGCGCTGCGGGAGATACGTCTTGCCCTGCTTGAAGCAGACGTAAATTTCAAAGTTGTAAAAGAATTTCTTGAAAATGTAAAAGAAAAGGCGCTTGGCGCTGATATACTTGAAAGCCTCAGCCCTTCCCAGCAGGTCGTAAAAATCGTAAATGAAGAAATCATAAAGATGCTGGGTTCAGGCAGTGGGGAAATAATTTTTGCAGGCAAACCTCCGACTGTTATTATGCTGGCCGGGCTTCAGGGCACGGGAAAGACGACTGCAACAATAAAGCTGGCAAACTATATAAAAAACAAATATCAGCGCAAGGTATCGGTTATTGCAGCAGATATTTACAGGCCCGCTGCAACCATACAGCTGGCAGACACTGCAAAGAAATATGGCGTGGAAGTGTTTACCCAGGAAAATACCGACCCTGTAACAATTGCTGTAAATGGAGTGGAATTTTTAAAAAAATCCGGCAGTGACGTGGTAATTATTGATACAGCAGGCAGGCTTCAAATTGATTCTGAAATGATGAATGAAGTCAAAAATATCAGGAAAAAAGTCATGCCTCACCAGATCTATCTTGTTCTTGATGCCATGACAGGGCAGGAGGCTGTAAACATTGCCCGGCAGTTTGATGAGAGCCTTGCTTTCGACGGAATAATAATGACCAAGCTCGACAGTGATACCAGGGGCGGTGCGGCACTTTCTGTCAACCATGTTACAAAAAAGCAGATCAAATTTATTTCGACCGGTGAAAAGGTTGAGGACTTTGATGTTTTTTATCCTGACAGGATCGCTTCAAGGATACTTGGAATGGGTGATGTGCTTACATTCATAGAAAAAGCTGAAAAAGTAATAGATGAAAAAAAAGCAAGGGAATTTGAACAGAAAATACTTAAAAATGATTTGAATTTTGTTGATTTTCTTGAACAGATGAAAAGCATCAGAAAAATTGGTTCTCTTGACAAGATTTTTGCCATGCTTCCAATTCAGAATAAAAGCAAGGTGATGGCAAACATAAATCTGGATGATGCCCAGATAAATAAAGTAGAGGCAATTATAAATTCAATGACAACCGAGGAGAAAATAAAGCCTTTTCTCATTAATGGAAGCAGAAAGAAAAGAATAGCGTCAGGAAGCGGTACCACGACAAATGATGTTAACAGGCTTTTGAAACAGTTTGCCATGGCTCAGCAGACACTCAAGCAGTTTTCAGGGCGGGGCAGCAAGTCAGGACCCATGAAAGGGTTTCCTTTTTCTTTCTAATACTTTTTTTATAAATCAAAAATTTTTTGCAAGTTTTTTATAAACATATATAATAAAGCCTGCAAATAAATGAAAAATATGAATACAGAATAGATTTCAGGAGGTTATTGGATTGAGTGTAAAGATAAGGCTTACAAGAGTAGGCGCGAAAAAACGACCCTATTACAGAATTGTTGTGACAGACAGCAAGTCACCGAGAGACGGCAGGTTCATTGAAAATATAGGAACCTATGACCCAAAAGCTGAACCCTCAAAGATTGAACTTAATAAAGAAAAGGCGCTGGATTGGATGAAAAAAGGTGCGCAACCCACAAACACTGTACAGAAGCTTTTCAATATCGTTAATTTGAATCAGTAGTCAATACAAGAGAGACGGAGGTATAACGTGAAAGAACTGCTGGAGTTTATGGTAAAAGAGTTAGTAGACAGTCCCGATGAAGTTGAAATCACAGAAGAACAAGAGGGAGACAAGACCATAATTTTCATGCTTCGTGTGGCGGAAGCCGACCTTGGAAAAGTTATTGGAAAAAAAGGCAGAACTGCCAACGCCTTGAGGGTTGTGATGCGGGCCGCATCCGCCAAAAGAGGTTTTTCTTCCATTGTTAAAATTGTTGACTAAGAAATATTTTGAACGGTTCACATATCTGATATTATTTCAGGTAGAAAGAGGATTTGGATTTTTAAATTTAAAAAATCATCGACAGCATAAACGGACATAATTATATTATGTCAGGAAATGATAAAGTAAACAGAATTATCGGGGTGATAGGTAAGCCTCATGGCATTAAGGGTTTTTCTTATGTCAGGTTGATTACCGATTATCCCGATACTATTTGTAAAGAAGATATTCTATATCTTGATGAAGACTGCACCCAGAAACTGAAGATTGAGGATATAAAAAATGTCATCTATAAGGGCCAGTCAAGATTAATTTTTAAATTTTATGGAAACGAAGACAGCGTAAAGGCAGAAAGCCTAAGGGACCTTAACCTTTACAGAGACTCTGCCAGCCAGCCCGGGCTGGATAATGATTCTCACTGGGTGGACGAACTGGTGGGTTGCAGTGTTTTTCTTCAAAGCTGTGCAACAGCGAAAGATAACGAAAGCGTCAGCATCACTGCAGAAAATAGTGAAAGTAAAAATGACAGCCCTAAAAATAACAAAAGTAAAAGCAGCGCTTTGAAAAATAAGGCAAATAAAAGAATTGTCACAAAAAATAAAGAAGATTCCGGCAGCAGCAGCGACAGTAGTGGCTGCATAGGTATCGTTGAGGATGTTAACAGCTGCGCCTATAATGACAACCTTTTTGTTGCCACTCCGGATGGAAAAACTATAATTATCCCAATGTATGAAGAATACATTGAAAAAATCGATGTAATGGCCAAAAAGATATATCTAAATAGTCTCCCGGAGTATATTTAGACATTTAATAGCTTGTTTAAAAAATACCTGCTGAATATTTCGCAGAAACGGCACTGCAAACAAAATATTAAACTAAAATCTTAAAACAATTCAAAACTAATTTGTCCATTTAAGCAGATACCTGGTTACCGGAGCAGTTAAATGAAAAAATATGTTTAAAATAGATGTTGTAACAATATTTCCCCAACTTTTTGATAATATTCTTGAGTATGGAGTACTAAAGGAAAGCAAGATCCAGCAGCTTTGTGAATTTAACACATATGACCTCAGGGATTTTACCAAAGACAGACATAAAAAAGTCGATGACAGGCCCTTTGGCGGCGGACCCGGAATGGTAATGACCGCACAACCCCTGGATGATGCCGTGGGTTTTATAAGGGACCAGAATAGTAAAAGAAATATTACAAATTCCAAAACAATTCTGCTCTCGCCTCAGGGAGCAAAACTCGATCAGAAAATGTTGCGTTATTTTCTTTCGCTTGAAAATATAATACTTATATGCGGCAGATATGAAGGTGTTGATGAAAGAGCGATAGAACTGCTTGTTGATATGGAAGTTTCTATAGGCGATTATGTACTTACAGGTGGTGAAATACCTGCAATGGTAATAATAGACGGTGTTATAAGGCTTATTGAAGGGATAGTTGGAAAAGAACAGTCACTGGTAAATGAATCTTTCGAACAGGACCTTCTTGACTTTCCTCAATACACAAGGCCTGAAGTCTACAAAGGGCTGATAGTCCCGGAAGTGCTTCTAAGCGGCAATCATGCTAAGATAGAAAAATGGCGAAAAGAAAAGTCGCTTGAAAATACGAAGATTAAAAGACCTGACCTGTTGTATAAAAAATAAGTGAAATTAATCATTGATGATTAGATGACAAAATCGGAATTTATAAATTTATAAATTGTTAAAAGAAGAGCAATTTTGACATATAAAGTTATCAGGAGGCGCCCTGATTTCAGCCTTTTAATTCAATTAAAAGTTTGGATATTTAAATTTTAATTGATAGTTATAAAATAAATTGCAAAACATTTAATTGACAAAAACAATTAAATTCTTTATATTTTCTTAGTTTGTCTTTTGTATATGAATTGACATATGAATTGAATATAAATTAATAGTCCGGAGTAAAGAAATGAACATATTGGATAAAGTAGAAAGTAAATACTTAAAAACTGATAACCCTGAATTTAAAGCTGGAGACAAGGTTAAAGTAAACCTTAGAATAAAAGAAGAGACCAAAGAAAGAATACAAAGTTTTGAAGGTATTGTAATAAAAATGCAGGGCGGCGGGATAAACAAGACTTTCACTGTAAGAAAAATTTCTTTTAATGTTGGAGTGGAAAGGACTTTCCTTATTCATTCACCAATGATTGCGTCTATAACCAAAATAAATACCGGTATCGTAAGAAGGGCCAAGCTTTACTATATCAGGAAAAAAATAGGCAAAAAATCAAAAATTGAATTTGAAAAATAAAAAAAATATATTCAAAGAATTACTTGGGTATATCATTGTTGCGGCAATAGCAGCAGTTATTTCGATAACTTTAAGAATTTTTGTAATAGAACCGTTTATTGTCCCCACTCCCTCAATGTCTCCGACACTTCTTGTCGGCGACAAGGTGATAGTCAGCAAGCTGGAATATAAATTCAAACCAGTAAAAAGAGGGGACATAGTAGCGATATATTCTCCTCTTGAAAAAAAGAATCTCGTTAAAAGAGTAATTGGCCTCTCCGGTGAAACAATCAGCTTTTCTGAAGATGATTTTGTGTATATTGACGGTAACAAGCTTTCAGAACCTTATCTCCCTGAGTCAGTAATCCCTGCCTATGAAGTCAAAACTTACAAGATAGGCAGCAATGAGTTTTTTGTTATGGGGGACAACAGGAACAATAGTGCTGACAGCAGAGTTTTTGGACCGATTTCGATGGATAAGATTTTCGGAAGAGTCATCTTTATATACGGACCATTTTCAAGAGCCAGTAAACCCATCTGATATAAATAGCCTTCTGCATAAAAAGGACATTTTAAGGTTTCGTAAACAGGGTATTTTTAATGGAAAATTATAATTTGTAAAGAATAGTTTGACATTTATACTAAGCTGCTATTGAATAATATTTAAGTGACAATCAACTGGAAAACAATCCTTTTATGGGTTGTACATGAAATTTAAAGAAGTAAAAAGGCTTATAAATTTATCCGCCTATGAAGACGAGCTTTATCTGTGCGGCTATAATGCAATTGCAGGAGTTGATGAGGCAGGAAGAGGTTCGCTTGCCGGCCCCATAGTTGCTGCTGCTGTAATTCTTGACCGCAATAAAATTCTTCTTGAAAAGTTAAATGATTCAAAAAAATTAACTGCCAAAACAAGAGACAGGCTGTTCAGGACGATTGTAAGAAACTGTAAAAGCTGGTCCGTGGCCCGGGTATCTCCCTTTGTCATCGACAGGATTTCATTAGGAAAATCAAACCTCCTGGTTATGAAAAAGACAATACTTTATCTTAAAAGCAAACCGGATATTGTTATTACTGACGCTCTTGCAATAACCCTAAGAAAATTCGATACAGAGATAATACCCATAATTAATGGTGATGAGCTCAGCGCCAGTATTGCCGCTGCTTCAGTGATTGCAAAGGTGATAAGAGACAGGCTGATGCTTAAGTATTCACGGCAGTACCCTGAATATGACTTTGCAACAAATAAAGGCTATGGAACCAGAAAACACATGCTTGCCCTGAAAAAATATGGTCCTTGCAAAATACACAGAGTATCATTCAGGGGAGTCCTTAATTGATTGCAAAAAAAGTACTTGGGAATATAGGGGAAATAAAAGCCTGTGAATATCTCGAGTCTGCCGGGTATTTGATTTTTGAAAAAAATTTCAGGTGCGCTTGCGGAGAGATTGATATAATAGCAGGAAATAAAGACGCAATATGCTTTATTGAAGTCAAGACCAGGGCAAACGCAAATTATGGCGAACCACAGGAATCAGTAAATCCGCTAAAAACTTCCAGGATAAGAAATACGGCAAGTTATTACCTTGGGCTCAAGCAGCTAAACAGTTCTGAAGTAAGCTTTGATGTTATATCAATAAAAGTATCAGGCAAAAAACTTCTGCTGGAGCATTTTAAAAACTGCTTTTAAATGAAATAGTTATATATATATTTGCATAAATACGTAAATAAATATATACTCTATTTATGTTTTTTAAACTTGACAGTTTTGCCCTTGCAGGAATTGAAGCAATAAGTATTTCAGTGGAAATACATATGTCCAATGGACTTCCGTCATTTACAATAGTGGGATTACCGGATAAGGCTGTAAATGAATCAAGGCAGAGGGTCAGGGCCGCAATATTAAACAGCGGTTATATTTTTCCGATGAAGAGGATAATAATCAATCTTGCACCTGCAGATATAAAAAAAGAGGGAGTATTGTACGACCTTCCTATAGCAGTCGCACTGCTTATTGTAAGCGGGCAGGTAAAAAATCTGAATACTGAGATAATAAGACAGTCAGGGTTTATAGGTGAACTGTCTCTTGATGGAAAAATAAATTCCGTAAGAGGTATTATCAGCATGGCAGAGAAGTCTGCAGAACTTAGTAAAAAATATTTTTTTATTCCAGAAGATAATCTTGATCAGGCAGCAGTTATAAGCAATATAGGGATACTGGGCTGTAGGGACCTTGCATATGTCATAGGAATTATATCCGGCACTATTGTGATTTTTAAAGAAGCAGTATTTTCGGGCCGGGGAGCCGATAGTGCAAGTCCTGCAGGAGCAGGATTATTTATAGAGGCTAAAAACAATAGAGAAGACCGGCACAACGGCCATTTTAGCCAGAGTAGTGGCAAACCTGATAAAAAGAGTGGATTTCTGGATGATGCAAGTGGAGTCCAGAAAGCGGCGGGAGGCTTTTCAAATTCAGCGGGCAGCACTGCAGATAGTGATCCGGAGGATGATTTCAGTGATATTAAAGGACAATTTAAGGCAAGGCGGGCGATGGAAATTGCAGCAGCAGGCATGCACAATGTGATGCTTGTCGGCCCGCCAGGGTCAGGAAAAACAATGCTGGCCAAAAGGATTTTATCGATTATGCCTGATTTAAGTAAGGATGAAAGCATAGAAGTAACAAAAATTTACAGCCTGTACAAAAAATACAGCAGTGGGCTTATTGTAAAGCGGCCATTTATTAATCCCCATAATACAATAACACAGGCCAGCCTTATAGGAGGCGGGACAACACCACGGCCCGGAGAGATAAGTCTTGCGCACAGAGGAATATTATTCCTTGATGAATTTTCCCAATACCCCCAGTCGCATATAGAATCTTTAAGGCTTCCATTGGAAAACAAGGAAGTTATAATTTCCAGAAATAACCTGTTTTACAGGTTTCCATGCAGTTTCATGTTTATAGTCGCGATGAACCCCTGCAGTTGCGGCTACAGAGGCGACGAAAGGAAAAGATGCAGATGTACCGATAATGAGCTTCGAAGATACTGGAAAGGTATTTCTGGCCCGACATTAGACAGGATAGATATGAGAATAAATGTGCCAAGGCTGAATGAAGATGAGTTTTCCCAGGCTGCAATTAAAACAGAATCCTCCCGCCAGATAAAAATTCGCGTGGTTTCATGCCATGAAATACAGAAAAAGAGATTCTCTGATGCAGGGTGTTATTTGGAAAGCAGCATTAAATATAATTCAGAAACAGGTGCAAAACTGATAAATAAATGGATGACAGAAAACAGTGAAATAGTGAAACTAATTCCAAGGATGGTTACAAAATATAATCTTTCTGCCAGGGCAGTAGCAAGCCTTATAAAGGTAGCAAGAACCATATCCGATCTTGAAAACAGCAAAAATATAAGCACTTCAAGTTTTTTTGAAGCATTAAATTACAGAGTTAATCCTGAATATGAATAGAGACAGCGAAACAATACTAAAAATACTTTGTGAAAAAAGGTTAAGACCTTCAGATTTTATCAGCTGTTACAAAAGAAATAATCGGGATATCAAAAAAACTCTGGAAAGCCTCAATGCCATGTTTTTTACTACAAGGAAAAGCATGTTCGACCAGCCGCAACCGGGAGTTTCCGCAGAAAATGTTGATGTGTTAAATAATTTACTAAGAATACTTAAATGCAGCAATTCAGATGTAGTCAATATTTCTGAACATAATTATCCTTTACTTCTGAAAGAGATATTTTTTCCGCCGCCTGTTCTTTTTTACAAAGGAGCCAAAATCCTGGAAAATAATCTGTGCATAGCTATTGTTGGCACAAGAAAATCAACAGCTTACGGAAGGGATGCAGCAAGGTATTTCGCAGCTCAACTGTCAAAAGAAGGTATTACGATTGTCAGCGGACTTGCTTCAGGGATAGATTATCACGCTCATAAGGCTTCAGTAAACGAAAAAGGCTCAAGTATTGGAGTCCTGGGTTGCGGCATTGATGTCATTTATCCTGCTGAAAATAAAGATCTTTATAATGAGCTTGGCACCCGTGGCAGCATCGTAAGCGAGTTTTTTCCTGGGACACCACCGCTGAAAAATAATTTTCCTGCAAGAAACAGGATAATCAGCGGTTTATGCGCCGGTGTTCTGGTGATTGAAGCACCGGAAAAAAGCGGTGCGCTTATTACATGCGACTTTGCTGTAAACCAGGACAGAGAGATATTTGCCGTACCCGGAAGTATTTTTAATCCGGATATTAAAGGAAACCACAGTCTGATAAAAAGTGGAGCAAAGATTGCAACTCACCCTGATGATATTCTTGAAGAGATTGGGGGTTTTTACAGTATTTATAAAGAAATTTCCGGCAACACAACTTCAAAAACATTGCCGTCCAAAGCTGAAAATAGTCAACAATTAACCACTGTGATGCCAGCTTCACTGAAACAATCAGGATTTCCAGATAAGTTTTTAAAAACCCCAAATATTTTTAACACAGCAGATAAGGAACAAAAGATAGTATATGATTTAATTGGTTTTAAGCCATTAAGCCTTGAAGAAATAGTAGCTGGTACAGGGTTTAAAACAGAAGATGTATTAAGGGCCATAGCTCTTCTTGAATTTAATAATCTTATTTGTGAAAAAAACCTAAATCAATTTGTAAGAATATGTTAAAATCTTGTCTGAAAGCAGAATTATAAGTGATATATATGGTCGCAAAAGTCACGGCGATTTTTTAAAGGAAGGATTTATGATATTTAAGAGAAAAAAAGTTGAACGTCCAAAAAACCGTCTGGGGCTTGCATTACTTAAGTATGACGGTATATGGAACTCTGATTTGAAGAAGATAATTCAAAGTATAAAGGACAAAAAGGCTGTAAACAGCGCAAGGGCCGGAACTATCCTTGATAATGTTTTTTACAAGCTCGATGCAATCGCAGATGATATTTCACGGGAAAATTTTAAAACTGATTACCGCTCAGACAAGACAAGAGATATGATTCTTGAGATTCTTGGGGATTTAAAAGAATTTCTTTCACTTCTCAGGGCAAATTCTTTTGATTTTACAAACCCTCTCCTGGATTCGTCTGGGGCGAAGCTTCTACATTTAATCGAGACCAGAGAATCTCTAAAAAGTAAAATGAAGGATATTGAAAGCGATTATCTGTAAAGTCCGATTTTATAACTGTGTTATTGATGCTTCAGGAAGAATTTATGGATATTAAAGAAAGTCTTGAGCTATACTGCAGGCATTTAAAATATGAAAAAAACCTGGCAGTAAATTCAATAAACGCATACAGTAAAGACCTGGCGCAGTTTACAGATTTCCTTTCCAAAAAACAAATCGATGACACAAGCCTTATAAGCCTGGATCTGTTCAGGGAGTTTTTAAAATTTACAGACAGATATAAATACTCCAACAGGACATTAATCAGGAAATATTCCTCATATAACAATTTTTTTAAATTTTGTGAATTAAACGGATATATACAAAACCAGATAAGCCAGTTTATCCTTCCGCCAAAAAAACAATCAAGACTGTATTCTTTTCTTACAGAACCTCAGGCAAAAGCATTGGTGGAAAAAATGGATTCGAGCGGAATAACCGGAATAAGAAACAGGGCATTGATCGAGTTCATATATTCCACTGGCGCAAGAGTAAGTGAGGTCGAGGGTTTAAAGCTTAAGGACCTTGATTTGGAAAACAATTCAGCAATTGTTTTTGGAAAGGGTAGAAAATACAGGACAGTATACTTAAACAGGAATGCAAAAGAATGGCTGGAAAAGTATCTTGAGATAAGATCTCAGTTTGTTTACTCAAAGAAAAATATGAGTTACCAGGATGGTGAAACTAATACGGAATCCGGAAATAGCATTGAATCGACAAATAATCCGGAGATGAAAGCCGGCCGGCAGCCAAAAACTGACTCACTGCTAAAAGATCATATGCAGCCGGGGGGAGGCGGATATCTTTTTTTAAACAGGTTTGGCAAAAAACTTGACGTAAGAAGCTACAGAAATATTCTTTCCAAAAGCCTTGCCCAGGCCAGTATCGCCCATAAAATCAGTCCACACGGCTTAAGGCACAGTTTTGCCACACATCTTCTGCAGGATGGAGCAGGGATAAGGGAAATCCAGGAACTGCTTGGTCATGAAAATATTACAACCACACAGATCTATACGCATCTTAATATAAAAAAGCTTAAAGAAGATTTTAATAAATTCCATCCAAGAGCTGTAGAAAAGAATGAGGATGACAGTGATTAGAAAATAACGAAAAATTCTAATTTTAATTGTTTGCTCAATAAACAGGATTATGTTAAAATTCTACGTTGAAAATTCACACACCGCTTTCGGTAATATGGTGACTGCAAAACAGTTATAAGTGGTGGAGGAAAAACCATAAAAAATGAAAGGAACACTAATGGAAAACATCGTAACGATGAAGCAGCTCCTTGAAGTTGGAGTGCATTTCGGACATCAGACCAGAAAATGGAATCCCAAAATGAAAAGGTATATATTTGCTGAAAAAAATGGCATTTATATTATCGATCTCCAGCAGACACTTCAGCTTTTAATTGAAGCTTATGAACATGTGAGAAGAGTTTCAGCTACCGGGGGAAATGTTCTGTTTGTAGGGACCAAAAAGCAGACACAGGATATTATAGAAAACTATGCTACTGAATGCGGCATGCCATACATCCGAAACAGATGGCTGGGTGGTATACTTACCAATTTCAGGACAATTTATGCAAGAACAAAAAGAATCTCAGAAATTGAGAATATGGAAAAAAATGGCGTTTTTGAGATGATTCCTAAAAAAGAAGTTCTGCAGATAAGGAAAGAATACGAAAAACTGCTTTATAATATCGGTGGGATAAGAGACATGACCAAGCTTCCTGACCTTTTATTTGTAATAGATCCGCATAAAGAAATTATTGCAGTTGCTGAAGCTAAAAAGCTGGGAATACCTGTTGTAGGTATCGTAGATACAAACTGTGACCCTGATAATGTTGATTACGTTATTCCGGGAAATGATGATGCAATAAGGTCATGCAGTCTTATAACAAGCGTTATCGCAAATGCCGTTAAAAAAGGCAGGGAGGACAGAAATATCACTATAGAAAAACCGGTGCCTGCTGAACCTTCAGTTGCTGCAGAAGAAAAAACAGCCAGAGCAAAAATAAAAACAAAGACTGCTGATGTTAAAGGTACTGAAGAAGCAGAAGTAACAGAGGACCTTGATGCTTCTGACGATACAGATAACGATATTGATTCTTTGGAAAAGATATAGATTAAGTTTTTAAAAATTTAAACCACAGGGGGTTTTAATGGAAATAAATGCAGAAATGGTTAAAAAGTTAAGAGCTAAAAGCGGCGTCGGAATGATGGACTGCAAGAAGGCGCTTGTAGAGTGCCAGGGTGATTTCGATAAAGCAGGCGAATATTTAAGGGAAAAAGGGCTTGATAAGGTTGCAAAGAAATCAGCAAGGCCAACAAGGGAAGGTATTATTGATACCTATATTCATCTTGGCTCAAAAATAGGAGTAATGCTTGAATTGAATTGTGAAACTGACTTTGTTGCAAAAAATGATGTTTTTAAAGCTCTTTCTCACAATATTGCTCTTCATATTGCTGCAGCCGCTCCTACTTATGTTTCGAGCGACGAGATTTCTGCCGACGTAATTGAAAAGGAAAAAGATATTTACAGAAAACAGGCAATAAATGAGGGTAAGCCAGAAAATATCGTTGACAAAATTGCTGAGGGTAAAATATCAAAATATTTTCAGGAGACATGCCTGCTAGAGCAGCTGTATGTAAAGAATACCGATATGACCATTGGCGGCCTGATAAAAGAAAATATAATTGTAATTGGTGAAAACATAATTGTTAAAAGGTTTGCAAGGTGGATCTTAGGAGAAACCAGTCCGGAAGAAGAATAAGGCCTGGAGAAAGAATAAATTCCGGGTATAAGCAAAATCCGGATGGAGCAAATCTTTGGCAACAGAATGCCACTACTAAAAACAGTGACCTGGAGATATTTTACTTCTGAAATAATAATGCTTTAAAAAAAGGTATTTACGAATAATTGAGGCTGAAAACATAATAGCAAATAACACATAAAGGGATAACAAGCTATGGATGTTCCAAAATATGGCAGGGTAATGCTTAAAATAAGCGGCGAAGCGCTTATCGGACAGGCAGATTACGGTATTGATACCAAAGTAATGGACAACATAGCAAACCAGATAAAGGAAGTGGTCCTGATGGGTGTGGAAATTGCCGTGGTTGTAGGAGGCGGTAATTTCTGGAGAGGTGTTGCCGCCAGCGCAAATGGCATGGACAGGACAACTGCTGATTACATAGGAATGCTTGCAACAGTCATGAACGCCATAGGCCTTCAGGATGCTCTTGAAAAAAAAGATATCTCAACAAGGGTACAATCTTCCATTACAATGCAGGAAATCGCTGAACCTTTTATCAGAAGAAGGGCACTGAGGCACCTTGAAAAGAAAAGAGTAGTAATCTTTGCCGGAGGAACAGGAAATCCGTATTTCTCCACCGATACCGCAGCAGCTCTAAGGGCTCTTGAAATTAATGCAGAAATACTGTTTAAAGCTACCAAGGTTGACGGTGTTTACGACAAGGATCCTAAAAAATACCCCGATGCAAAGAAATTCGATGAATTGACTTATATAGAAGTTCTGGCCAAGAATTTAAGGATTCTTGATTCTACTGCAACTTCACTGTGTATGGAAAATGATCTTCCGGTTGTGGTTTTTGATATTACCAAATCCGGAAACATAAAAGATGTTATTTCTGGCAAAAAAATTGGTACCATAGTTAGAAGGGGTGGTTAAAATTAAAGATCAGCTAGTATCAGATTGCGAAACAAGGATGAGACAGACAATTGAAAACTCTCAGCATGAATTTAATACCATAAGAACCGGTAGAGCTTCTGCAGCGCTTCTTGACAGAATATCCATTGATTATTATGGTTCAAAAACACAGCTCAAACATGTCGCAAACATCAGTATTCCTGAGGCAAGGACCATTGTCATTTCTCCGTATGAACCGAAAATTATTAAAGAAATTGAAAAACAGATTCTCGCATCGGACCTTGGTATTAATCCCGGCAATGACGGTAAAGTAATCAGGCTCGTTATCCCGGCCCTTAATGAGGAAAGAAGGCATGAGATGGTAAAGCTTGTTAAGAAAATTGCTGAAGACGGAAAAATAGGAATAAGAAATATCAGGCGTGAAGTAAACGAAGAATTAAAAAAGCTTGAGCATAAAAAAGAGATAACTGAAGATGATGTTGAAGAATATCACAAGAAAACTCAGGAGTTAACAGATAAATACATTGAAAAGATAAATGAAGCTGTGCTTTCAAAAGAAAAGGAAATACTGGAAGTATAGGTATGCAGTTTTGAAATCTTTTATTTATCGTTTTTTTTCGCCTGGTTCTTTTTTACTTGAGTCGCTTAAAAAAGGAAATATTCCCCAGCATGTAGCAATAATAATGGATGGAAATGGCAGGTGGGCCACAAGAAGAAGGTTGCCCAGAATCGTAGGCCATCAGAGGGGTGCTGAGATATTAAGAGAGACAGTTGTCACTTGTAAAGATCTGGGTATCAAATACCTGACTGCATACTCATTTTCCAGTGAAAACTGGCAGAGGCCGGCCGAAGAAGTAAAAGACCTGATGAAGCTTTTTGTTGAAGTACTACAGAGGGAACTGGATGGTCTGATCAAAAATGATGTCAAACTAAACCTTATAGGCCAACGTGAAATAATTCCTGAAAAGATTCTGAGGGTTTTTGAAAATGCTGAAGAAAAAACAAAGCACAATAAATCACTGGTTTTTAATATAGCTTTCAGCTATGGTTCAAAACAGGAAATATTTGATGCAGTAAAGAAAATTTGCATTGAATACAGCAAGTCGGGTATTAACCTGGAAAAAGCCGGACCGGAGTCACTTTCAGATTATCTTTACACTGCCGGAACGCCTGACCCGGACCTTTTAATCAGGACCGGCGGCGAGAGCAGGATAAGTAATTTTTTATTATGGCAGATTGCTTATACAGAGCTTTATTTTACAGATATTATGTGGCCGGATTTTGACAGGAAGAATTTTTTTAAAGCTGTCGGCAGTTTCCAGAAACGTAACAGAAGATTCGGAAGATTATAGTTTGGATGCTGCAAACTATAAATTAACAGCCTGGCAGACAAAAATAATAAATAAGCAGCCTGGCAGACAAAAAAAATTTAAAAGTAAATAATTTAACAAACTCCGAAAATAACCAAAGGTTTTGTAAATTCAATGGTAGTAGTCCAATATTTAATCGCAATTTTAGCTTTCTCAGTAATTGTCCTTGTTCACGAATTCGGTCATTTTATAATTGCCAAATTAAGCGGAATACATGTACAGGAATTTTTTCTGGGATTTGGCCCCAAAATACTTAAATATACTTCAAAAAAAAGCGGCACAATGTACGGCATCAGCGCAATTCCCCTGGGTGGCTATAATAAGATACTTGGGCAGGACAGAAGTGAAGTAATCCCTGAAAATATGGTCGGCAAAGCCTTTTATAACAAGCCATTTTATAAGAAATTCCTTGTCATAAGCGGAGGAGGAATATTTAATATAATTTTTTCAGTAATTTTGATAATTATTTATTTCTCAATCGGAGTTTTTGTCCCTTCAAATATAATTGATTATACAGAGCCTGGTTCACCTGCAGATACATACGGTTTTCAGAAAGGTGACAAAGTAATTGCTTTAAATAATTTGGAAATCAAATCCTGGGATGATTTTTCAGTCATAGTAAAAGACTATCCTGACAAGCAGGTGACATTTACGATAGTCAGGGATAAAAAGGAAATGAATATTGACGCTAAACTCTCAGCTGTTGACGGAAATGGATACCTTGGAGTAGGACCGCTTCTTGTAAAGGAAAGAATGGGTGGAGGCCAGGTCCTGGGCGAAAGCTTTAAAATGGTCGGAAATCTGACTGTCACATATTTTAAGTTATTCGGAATGCTTTTTTCAGGAGAAATCCCTTTTTCTGAGGCCCGTCCGGTTTCACCTATAGGTGTAATAAGTATTTTCCAGCAATCAGCGGCAATGGGTGCACAGAACTTTATATTATTTGTGGCTCTTGTTTCAATATTGCTTGCTTTTGGAAATTTCCTGCCGATATTGCCTGTTGACGGAGGCCATATACTGATAATAATAATAGAGGCAATAAGGCGAAGACCCGTTTCAAAAAAAGCAATTGAGATATACAGCACACTGGGAATTGTACTTGTAGTTTCGCTGCTTCTGGTCGGACTGGTGTTTGACATAATAAGCCCCTTCAAGCTTCCAAGCATGTAATAAGCTTGTCAAATATAAGCTAAAATTTATCTGATTTTGTTTTGTTTGCATCGGTAACCGTATAATAGACTAAAAATATGCCTGATAAAAGAAAACGAACAAGAATAATAAATGTTGGTGCTGCCGTAATTGGGGGAGACAACCCTGTGCTTGTCCAGTCCATGCTCAAAAGCAGGCTTGAAAACAGAACGGCGCTATTAAATGAGATAAAGGATCTGGAATCCTGCGGATGTGAGATAATAAGGATAGCAATTGTGCAGGAAGATTCGCTGGAAATACTTAAAGATCTTATTAAACAAAAAGCATTCAGTGTCCCTGTTGTGGCAGACATACAGTTTGATTACAGGTTTGCTCTGGAAGCGATTAGAATCGGGGCGGATTGCGTAAGGATTAATCCCGGCAATATGCACGACAAGCAGGGGCTGCAGTCGGTTGCATTGGAAGCAAAAAGCAGAAATGCTTCAATAAGGATAGGTATTAATTCAGGTTCACTGGAAAAGAAAATATTAAAGGAACATCCGGGTGATTATTCCGGCGCAATTGTTGAAAGCGCTCTTGAAACTGTAAGATTTTTTGAAAACCTGAAATTTTATAATTTTAAAATTTCCGCCAAAGCATCATCTGTTACTGACACCATAACCTCATACAGGCAGCTTTCTGCAAAAATTGATTATCCGTTCCATGTCGGAATCACTGAAGCAGGGCCAGCTTTCACGGGAGCCATAAAATCTGCTGTCGGAATAGGAATCTTACTGTCAGAAGGAATAGGGGACACCATAAGGGTATCACTGACTGATAAATCATCACTCGAAGTAACCGCGGCATATACTATTTTATCAAGCCTTGGGTTGCGAAGCAGAGGAATCAATATTGTCTCATGCCCGACATGCAGCAGGACTGAAGTTGACTTAAAAAGCCTTGTTTCTGAGGTCCAAAAAGTAATATCCGGAAAAAATGCACAATTGAAGGTTGCAATAATGGGCTGCATAGTTAACGGTCCGGGCGAGGCAAGGGATGCGGATCTGGGGATTGCATTCGGCAGGCAAAAAGCTGCAATTTTCGTAAAAGGCGAAGTTATAAATAGAGTTGATTTACCGGAAGTTTTGGAAGTGTTTAAAAAAGAACTGGATAAGTTAACATAAGAAATAAATTTTGACACAAATTAAAAATTTTTTAAAAGGAGAGACAAGTGGTCAGGTTTTCTGAATATTATTTAACAACCACAAAAGAAGATGCTTCAAATTCTGACATACCGAGTTATTCCTTGTCGCTTCGCGCAGGGATGATAAAAAAAATAGCATCAGGGATTTATGCATTTTTACCTATTGGATACAGGATTTTAAAAAAAATTGAAAAGATCGTAAGGGAGGAAATGGACAAAACCGGGGCCATTGAAATGCTCATGCCGGCATTGCAACCGGGGGATCTATGGATACAGTCTGAGAGGTGGCAGAAATATGGGCCCGAACTTTTTCGCCTGAAAGATCGCAATGACAGGGATTTTTGTCTTGGTCCCACACATGAAGAACTTATTACGCACCTCGCAAGCCTTGATATAAAATCATATAAGGACCTGCCGGTAAATCTTTACCAGATACAGGTCAAATTCAGGGATGAGATAAGGCCAAGATACGGAATTTTAAGAGCCAGGGAATTTATAATGAAGGATGCCTACAGCTTTTGTGCAACCGAGAGCGATCTGGATATAATTTACAAGAAAATGTATGGCTGCTATTCAAGAATACTTGAAAGGTTAAACCTTAAATACTATGCAGTGGAAGCTGATACGGGTCTTATTGGCGGCAAATATTCGCATGAATTTATAATCCTTGCAAAAAACGGTGAGGACCAGATAGTATACTGCCCTTCGTGCGGTTACGCGGCCAACTACGAGATGGCAAGTTTTAGAGTTAAGAATCAAAACACAGACGAACCTTTGGGGGAAGTCCTGCAGATACATACTCCCGCAGTTACGAACATAAAATCACTTGCAGAATTTTTGAAACTGCCTGCCGATAAAATAATAAAAACAATGCTGTTAAAAGATACCAAAGGCAATCATTATGCTGTCCTTCTTCCGGGTGACCGCGAACTTAATATTCCGAAGACAGAGAAGATCGCCGGCTGCAGTCTTGAGCTTGTTGAAAACAATCCGGGCAACCAGGATTTAAATATCGGGTTTCTGGGGCCATCCGGACTGGATGTCAGTATAAAAATATATGCTGACAGCATCTTGAAAGGCAGATTTAATATGGCTGCTGGTGCCAATAAAAAAGATCACCATCTTTTAAATTTAAACTATCCAAGGGATTACAGAGTTGATGTCTGGGAAGACTTTTCTTTTGCCTGTGAAGGGGATTTGTGCGTCAATTGCAGCGGCCCGGTAAATTTTGAAAAAGGAATTGAAATAGGCCACATATTCAAGCTTGGCACCAAATACAGCGAAAAAATGGGCGCATCATTTCTAGACAGTGAAGGCAAATTAAACCCCATGATAATGGGCTGTTATGGCATCGGCGTCAGCAGGATTCTGGCCGCTGTTATCGAGCAGTTAAATGACGCCAAAGGCATTTTATGGCCGGTCTGCATTGCCCCATTCCTGGTAAATCTTGTGGCAATAAACATGGAGGATCCTGATATTGCCTCAAATGCTGAAAAAATCTATGAAATCCTGAGCAGAGAGGAGGGCATTGAAGTATTATTTGATGACAGAAATGTCAGGGCAGGAGTAAAATTCAAGGATTCAGATCTTATTGGAATACCCATTAAACTAATCATAGGAAAAAACTATGCTGAAAACAATGAGCTTGAAATAGAATTAAGGAAAGACGGCACAAAAATGAAAATGGGTGTCAGCGAGACCGTGGCTTTTATTAAAAGCTATTCCCAAAATAATCTTTTTTAAAAATAATTCTTAAAAAATGCCTGAAAATCAGCCGGAAAAAATAAAGGGTGTCCTAAATAAAATTGTCTACAGAAGCCCTGACAATAATTATTTTATTGGTAAAATGCTTTCCGATGAGGACAATCAGACAATTACTGTGGTGGGGCACGCTCAGGAGGTTCAGCCGGGAGAGGCACTGACTGTTTACGGAAAATGGGTTTTTAATAATAAATACGGAAAACAGTTTGAAATTGAAAGTATTGAAGCGCTGGCGCCTGCAACAGAAGCCGGAATTGAAAAATATCTCGGTTCAGGTCTGATAAAAGGCATTGGCCCGGTTATGGCAAAAAGGGTTGTAGCAAAATTTAAGCTGGAAACTTTAAAGATCCTTGATTTAGAAACTGAAAGGCTCAGTGAAATTGACGGCTTTGGTGAAAAAAGGATAGAGCTTGTCAGGAATGAGTGGAAAAAGCAAAAATATGTGCGGGAAATAATGATTTTCATGCAGGATTCCGGCATCAGCAACAATTATGCCCTAAAAATCTATAATATATATAAAAATGATTCTGTAAATGTGCTTAAGTCAAATCCCTACAGGTTAATTGAGGATATTTCAGGCATAGGTTTCAAAACTGCCGACAGCATCGCTGAAAGTCTGGGAATCGAAAAAGATTCTGAATTCAGGATAAAGTCAGGGATCATATTTCTTTTAAACCAGATTACCAGTGCCGGTAACTGCTATTACCCTTTTGAAGATTTTATCAAATCAGCCATGGATCTGCTGCAGTGCGGCGAAACAATACTGCTCCAGTCAGCAAGATTGCTGTCCGATGAGGGACGCATCATCCTTGAGAATACTTCCTCTGAAGAAAAAATTTATCTTAAAAGTATTTACGAAGATGAAGTTTACTCCTCAGAAAAACTAAATCAGATTAGGGATTTCAAATATAACTCAAAAGAGGCCGGACCGTTGGATAAGAATGGAAAACATGCAGCTGAAAGCTTTTTCTTATTTATGGATAAAAAAATTGAAGAAATCTCCCATACTGCAGGCATAGAGCTGGACGAGATACAGAAAGAGGCAGTGAAAAAAGCAGTCAGTGAAAAAATACTTATCATCACAGGAAGCCCCGGAACCGGGAAAAGCACAATTTTAAATGTTGCAATTAACTATTTTGAGTATCTTGGCAAAACGGTCACCGTAGGCGCGCCTACCGGAAGAGCTGCCAAGAGACTCTCGGAGGCCACGGGAAGAGACGCAAAGACAATACACAGATTATTAAAGTACCAGCCAAAGATAAACAGGTTTTTAAAGGATGAAAATAATCCCATTGATACAGACGTCCTTATAATAGATGAAGCATCAATGATAGACATAAGATTATTTAAGAGCCTGCTCAAAGCAGTAAAAAAATCAACCAGCCTGGTGCTTGTCGGCGACATTGATCAGCTCCCGGCTGTTGGTCCGGGCAATATTCTTTCTGATATGATATCCTCAAATTCTTTCTCGGTAGTAAGGCTTGAGCATATATACAGGCAGGACGGAAAAAGCAGAATAATAAAAAATGCTCATCTTATAAGAGACGGCCTTTACCCTTCGCTTTCGGAATCAGAATGTAAAGACTTCTTTTTTATTGGCAAAACAGACCCTGAACAGGTAATGGAAACCATTGAGGAGCTGCTTTTGAACAGAATCCCAAAAACATTCGGCTACGATCCTTTTACTGACGTACAGGTAATAGTCCCAACAAACAAAGGTGCTGTTGGAGTGGAAAGCCTGAATCTGAGAATCCAGAAAATGCTTAACAAAAACCGTTTATTTGTCCAGAAGGGAATATATGAATTCAGGCTGGGAGACCGGGTTATCCAGCTTAAGAATAACTATGAGAAGGAAGTATTTAACGGAGACATAGGTTTTGTTAAGGACATTGACCTGGAAATGAAAGTCTTAAGTGTCGAATTTGAAAAAAGGCTTGTTGAATATGATTTTTATGAACTTGACCAGCTGAGCCTGTCTTATGCAATAACCATACATAAATCCCAGGGTTCAGAGTTTAAATGCGTTATTATCCCTATTCTTACATCACATTACATACTACTGCAAAGGAACCTCCTGTATACTGCTTTAACAAGAGCAAGAGAGCTTGCAATACTTATAGGCAGTAAAAAGGCTATAGGTATAGCTGTCGGCAAAAACATTGTCGAACAAAGATTTACAAGTTTAAAAGAACGTATAACTTTTGAAAATAAAAATCATTGACTAAAAAAGCTTCAGAATATACAATGATTCAATAAATTATATTATAAGCTTTGCTTGATTTATAAATAATTTTGTACTTTAAAAAGTTATCTCAGAACAATATTAACAATTAATAAATATTTTAAATATTCTTTATAAAAAATATATCTATTATTGTTAATAATTAGATATAAGTGGTATATATTTAGAAAATGAGTAGTTATAATAAACAGCTTTGTAAAAAGGAAATAAAAAACAAAAATAGTTTAAAAAATCTATTTAAATAATTAAAACCTTTGCTGTTATTAAAAAATTATAAAGCTTTAAAAAGTACAAATATCTCATAAATCGGGCATAAGTGCTCGATTTTTTTTATTGTAGGAAGGATGATAGTAATGTTAACGTTGACGAAAGTTCTGATATACCTTGGAATTGGTACCGTAATTGTAGTCATAGGATTTATCGTAGGATTTTATTACAGAAAAGCAATTGTGGATAACAAGCTTAATTCTGCTGAAAGCACCGCAAAACGAATATTGGATGATGCAAAAAAAGAAGCTTCCGGCCTTAAAAAAGAAGTGATTATTGAGGGTAAAGAAGAAATTGCCATTTTAAAGCAAAGAAGTGAGGAAGATGTAAAAAGGCAGAAGTTTGAGATGCAAAAGACGGAAAACAGACTGCTATCCAGGGAAGAATCTCTTGACAAGAAAACTTTCTATCTTGAAAAAAAAGAACAGTCAATGTCTTTGCGCGAAAAAGAAATTGATGATGTTAAAGTTAAAATTGAAGAAGTTAAAGGCAAAATAGAAGAAGTTAAAGGCAAAATAGAAGAGACTTTAAAAAAGGAAATATTAAGGCTCGAAGCTATTGCAGAACTGACTCGTGAAGAGGCAAGAGCAGTTTTGTCAAAAAAAATGGAAGAAGAAGCAAAGCTTGATGCCGCCAAAGAAATAAAGAATATTGAAGCAAGGATACGTGAAGACGCCGACAAGATGGCCAAAAAAATCATTTCACAGGCAATACAGAGATGCGCAATTGACCACACAAGTGAGACAACAGTATCAGTGGTTAATCTTCCAAACGATGAAATGAAGGGAAGAATTATAGGACGCGAGGGCAGGAACATAAGAGTCTTTGAAAATCTTACTGGTATAAATATTATTGTTGACGATACACCGGAAGCAGTTATACTTTCATCCTTTGACCCTGTCAGAAGAGAAATCGCCAGGGTGACCCTTGAGAGTCTTATACTGGACGGGCGTATTCACCCTACAAGAATTGAAGAAATGCATGAAAAGGCAACAAAGCAGGTCAATAACGAAATCAAGGTTGAAGGAGAACAGGCTGTATTTGACATAGGAATAGTTGATGTTAATCCGGGAATAATAAAGGTTCTCGGAAGGCTCAAATACAGGACAAGTTATGGACAAAATGTACTTTTGCACAGCAAGGAAGTCTCATATATAGCCGGTATCATTGCTTCAGAACTGGGGCTTAATGTCAAAAAAGCAAAAAGAGCAGGGCTGCTGCACGACATAGGCAAGGCGCTTACACACGATATAGAAGGATCTCATGCAATAATAGGCGCTGAGCTTGCAAGAAGGCTGCATGAGGATGAAGAGATAATCCACGCCATAGAATCGCACCATAACGAGATAGAAGCTGTAAGCTTCCTTGATGTTATTGTACAGGCCGCTGATACAATATCGGGCTCAAGGCCTGGGGCACGAAGGGAAACCCTTGAGAGCTATATTAAAAGGCTTGAAAGCCTGGAGAAGATAGCTTCAGAATTTACCGGAATTGAAAAAGCATTTGCAATTCAGGCCGGCAGGGAAATAAGGGTAATGGTTAAACCTGATGAAATAAATGATGAGATGTCTGTAATAATAGCTCGTGATATCGCTAAAAAAATTGAAAGTGAAATGGTATATCCCGGCCAGATAAAAGTTACAGTTATCAGGGAAAGCAGAGCAGTTGAATATGCAAAATAATTAATGTAATGAAAAACAGCCGGATTAATAATTAGTTGTTGTAGAATAATTAGCCAGGAAAGTAAGGTTAAGAAAATTATTGATTTTAATTTAAACAAATAATTTACTAAAAACCGGGTTTACCAAATGGAACTGATTAGTATAATGCAAAACAGCCTGGATTATAATAAATTTTTTAGTGATTTAAATATTGCCGAGCAGTTAAAAGTCGAGGAAGATCTCGGGAGCGGCTATGTTAAGCTCAAGATATCCGAATCTGAAAGAAGGCAGGCCCTTCAGGATATCAAATGTGTTGAGGACATAGTCGTGGAACTGTTAAGAAACAGCAGGGATGCCGGAAGCAGGAATATTTTTATTGCGACTAAAAAAACGGCAGACAAAAGAAGGCTCGTTTATTGTATTGATGACGGCCGAGGGATCCCCCAGAAATTTCACAACCTTATTTTTCAGTCCAGGGTCACATCAAAGCTTGAGGATGGCGCAAGAGATTTCTACGGCTTTCATGGCAGGGGCATGGCGCTGTTTTCGATTAAGTTAAATGTAGAGGACATAAGGATAATTTATTCGGATTTAAAAAAAGGAACCTGTATGCTTGTTGATATGGATCTTGAAAAAATTCCTGAAAAAAAAGACCAGTCTGCTCTGCCCGGAGTCACAAAAAATAACGATTCTTATGAATTATACGGTGGTGTTAATAATATAATCCGGGTAGTAATCGAGTTTGCGATGCATAATCCCGGCATAAACTTTTACTATGGCAGTCCGACACAGATAGCGGCAACATTAATAAACCACCATAAACATTCAGTAGATGATAAAGATCCAAATGCTGAGATAAAAAAGATAAAAAATTTTGAAGATTTTGATTTTAATATTCTAAGCAAGGATATAAATATAACAGGATTTGGTTATTATGCAGATAATTATGCTGTACTTGAACAAATACTAAAAAAATTCTATGCAATGGACATATCCGTAAGGAATGTTCAGAGGCTGATGTATGGTGAGATTGCACCCCTAAAATCAATGTATCAAATCATTGCCGATTATGTCAGCAGACTGGAAGTGGACAGAAATTCAGCTCATGAAGGAAAGGTCGGCCCTGCCGGCGTGGACGGCGATATGGCAGATATCCGCAGAGACGATTTTGACAATAAGCAGACAGATGTCGATGGATCACCGGAAGGCGTCCTTAGCGGTGAATTACAAAAAAATAAGAATGCCGGCAAGAGTATCGGATTATATGACGAACTAAAACTTGCAAATAGATTTAAAGATGAAGAAATAAGGTATATAATTAGCATACTTGAGAAAGAGATCATCAATACGGGCACTAAATACTTTATTGGATTAAGCAGCGGCATTGAATTTAAAAAAGCAAACAACGTAATAACATTTATAGTAAATTTAAAGCAGAAAGATTAAAGATCTAAAAAGAACATGAAACTTTTAAAAGTATCCTCAAACTCAATACCCAATTCTGTTGCAGGAGCAATTGCCGGGGTTGTAAGGGCCGAAGGCAAAGTGCAGATACAGACAATCGGAGCCGGGGCGTTAAACCAGTCAATAAAAGGAATAGCCATTGCCAGGGGATATATAGCACCAACCGGGCAGGAGCTGGTATGTATACCATTTTTCAAAGATATTGAAGTAAACGGTGAGATAAAAACTGCAATAGTTTTAAACGTTGAAGTAAAATAAATTTACCTGTTTTGTTTTTTTATCCTGATAAAATACGGATATTTTCAACTGCTATAATTTTTATTCCCAGTGATTATGGAAATCAAAAAAGATAATTTTTATATAGAAACATTTGGCTGTCAGATGAATGAATTTGACTCCGAAAGAATATCTGCCATTCTTGAAAAGCAGGGCTATTTAAAAACCAGCATTCAGGAAGATGCCGGTCTTATAATTTTAAACACCTGTTCTGTCCGTTTAAAAGCTGAGAACAGACTTTTTGGACATATTGGCAATCTTAAGGTTTTAAAAGAGAAAAATCCGGAGCTTGTTATCTGTATTGGCGGGTGCACGGCACAGAGCCTTAAAGAAAAACTTACGGATACTTTTCCATACATTGATATAGTTTTTGGTACAGGAAATATTGAAAATCTTCCGGCTCTGATAAAAGCAAGGTCCGCCTCAGGTAAAAGTATTTGTGAGACTTCAGAAAATTCCAAGGAAATAAAAGAACTTGTAGATTTTAAAAGAAAGTTTCAGTTTAAAGCTTTATTGCCAGTAATGACAGGCTGCGATAATTATTGTTCCTACTGTGTGGTCCCGTATGTCAGGGGGCGTGAAAAATCTGTTAAACCGGCAGTAATTCTTGATTCAATAAGAAGGCTTGCTGCCGAAGGGGTTTTAGAGGTTACTCTTTTGGGCCAGAATGTCAACTCCTACGGAAATGGATTTACCTTCGGTTCTGAGATATCAGAGAACTGTGAAAGCGTCAACAGTTTTTCCGGGCTACTGGCCAAAGTCGCTGCTATTGATGGTATTAAAAGGATACGATTTATGACATCTCATCCAAAAGATTTTACGGAAGACATAATAAATACTGTCAGGGATTACGATAATGTAATGGGACACATTCACCTTCCTTTTCAGTCTGGCTCTGACAGAATACTCGAACTGATGAACAGAAAATATACTTCCGGGCAATATATGGAAATATTTTATAAAATAAAAGAAAAAATACCTGATTGTGCCATAACTACAGACATAATCGTTGGTTTTCCAGGTGAAACAGAAGATGACTTTAACAAAACTCTTGAGCTTGTCAGGAAATTAAGATTCAACAGGGCATTTACTTTTTTATATTCTCCCAGGAGGGGCACAAAAGCCGAAACATTTGATGACCCTGTCCCGATAGCGGAAAAGAAAAAATGGTTTAAAGAACTTTTGGATACACAGAACAACATTTCACTTAATGAGAACATGAAGATGACCGGTAAAGTTTTTAAAGTGCTAGTGGAATCTGAAAGTATAAATAAAAGCAATTGGCTTGAAGGAAGACTTGAAAATAATACATCTGTGAACTTAGAAGGACCAAAAGAATTGATCGGAAAGTTTTTAAATTTGGAAATCGTTAAAGCTCACCCGTTCTATCTAAGCGGCAGGATCACATAAGAAAATGCAAATCCTTAACAAAGATGAAATTATTTTTATCAGAAACAACAAAAAATATTTTGACCCTGATTTTTCATCAGTTCGCGAGCTAATGCTTGAAAAAAAAATTATTCCTGTTATATGTGGCCCAACATGCGCAGGAAAAAGCGTTTTGTCTTTTAACCTGGCTAAAATTTTTGAAACCGATATAGTTTCGATTGACTCCATGCAGGTTTACAAAGGACTCGATATAGGGACCGACAAATATAATTCTTCTGAAATAGGCATCAGACAGTATATGACTGATATCTTTGAACCGGACCACAAGCTGACTGTGCTGGAGTTCAGGGATATCTGCAGAAATATCATACAGGAAGAGTTTTTTGAAAAGAGAAGGATCCCTGTACTGGCCGGAGGTTCAGGCCTGTACTTAAGGGCAGTAATAGATGAGCTTGATTTTACAACAGACAATTCATATGCCAGCGGTAGTATTGCAGGAAACAGTCAGGAGACATTACGCGAAGAATTATATAATGAAGCCGAAAGCAGCGCAGGAGGTCTTTCAGGGCTTTATGTCAGGCTAAAACAACTGGACCCTGTTTATGCTGCCAAAATAAGTTCTAATGACAAAAAAAGAATAATAAGGGCAATTGAAGTACACACTCTCACGGGACAACCTTTTTCCAGTTTTCAGGATAAGTGGATGGCAAGAAAATCAATATATAATTGCATATTAATAGGCCTTGTCACCGAAAAAGAGAAGCTTCATGCAAGTATAGAAAGACGCGTGGACATAATGCTTAAAAAGGGTCTTGTAAATGAAGTGGAAGATCTGCTAAAGAAAGGCTATAAAGAATCTAACAGCATAATGCAGGCCGTAGGCTATAAAGAGGTGCTCAAATACCTGAATAAAGATACAGATATTGATGCCTGCAGACTTGAGATTATTCAAAATACAAAAAAGCTTGCCAAAAAACAGATGACATGGTTTAAAGCAGATCCAAGAATTAATTGGATTAGAACAGATAATTATGATAACATTTTTGACTTAACGGAGCATGTTTTTGATATATTTCACCAGGCAGGTTTTTGAAATATTACAGTAATCATATTTTTTAAATTTTTTGTCAACATACTCATAACATAATAAAATTCGAAGATTATTTTGACGGTTTAACCACGCAGGTTTTTATAATATTACGGTGGAAATGTTTTTAAAATATTTTTAGTGCTCGTGTTTTTAACATATTATGGTGTGCAGATTATTAACATATTTCTAAAAAGACATTTTATTATGAATACAATTGATTTTTCAAAACTTCATGGACAGGGCAATGATTTTATTATAATAGATTCAATTTCCAGGGAAATCAGTATTGAAAAAGAAGAAATAATAAAGATGTGTGACAGGCATTTTGGAATTGGCGCAGACGGAATAATACTGGCAAGAAAATTGAAAGATGACTGTTTTTTTATGGATTACTATAATGCCGATGGAACGGTTGCAGAAATGTGCGGCAATGGAATAAGATGCATGGCAAGATTTTTGATTGATAAAAAACTTGCAATGGCCGGAAAACCAATAAAAATTGACACCAGGGCCGGCCTTAAATCTGTGGAGTTTTCAGGTGCCGGGCCCATAGCAGGGAAAAAGAATACGGATGGCTTTAAAGGAACAGAAGTACAAGAAGGACTTGTAAAGGTAAATATGGGACATGCCATTTTTGAACCAAAAAAGATACCTGTAAACATAGAAAAAGAGTTTTTAATTGACGGTTTTTTTGCAGGTGAATATTTGCTTGGAACCATTGAAGGTGAATTTAAAATAAATTGCGTCTCCATGGGAAACCCACACTGCATTGTGTTTCTTGACGAAAGCAAAGACCTTAAGAATATTCCTTTGGATAAATGGGGGCCCGCTATTGAAAATAACAGTATTTTCCCAAACAAGACAAATGTAGAATTTATAAAAGTAAAAAGCTTTGGCGAGATACAGATGAGAGTATGGGAAAGAGGGGTAGGGGAGACAATGGCATGCGGTACCGGTGCATGTGCCTCTGCTGTATGCGCAATATTATCCGGAAGAATTACAACATCCAGTGTAAGTGTTATTTTGCCCGGCGGGAATCAGACTATATACTGGGAGGGGCCAGACAGCTCTGTCTTTCTTGAGGGCCGTACAGAATATGTTTTTGAAGGGCAGTATTTCCGGCAATAGGAGCCTGGGTTAAAAGCGATTTTTTTTGCTTTTGCTGTTATTTATAAAATCAGCATTATTAAAACATAAGGTAAAAGAATGAATTTTTTATAATAATAAAACCAGGACTCGTTAGCAGGTTTAATCCGGATATGTTTGCCGGCAGCTTTTCAGGTTTATTTCAAATGTAAAAGCAATATAAAAAATTTGGATTTATCACGCATATTTTCAAGAAGTAAACTTATTTATTTTTTGCATCAATATATTTTTTTAAAGGAAGGCAACGATGATATTTGAAGAAGCTGAGAGGCTCAAAGCCATACCGCCCTATCTTTTTGCGGAAATCGACAGGGTAATTAGTGAAAAAAGGGCAAAAGGAGAGGATGTAATCAGCCTTGGAATAGGTGATCCTGATATGCCTACACCGGATTTAGTAATACAGGAGCTTTGCAAAGAGGCTAAAAATGCTGCCAATCACAGATATCCTTCAAGCTATGGTTTAAAGCTGTTCAAAGAGGCTGCAGCAGATTATTACCTGAGGCGCTTTAATGTAAAGCTGGATCCTGAAACAGAGATCATTACAATGTGGGGTTCAAAAGAAGGCATAGCAAATATTGCATATACCGTTATTAATCCCGGTGATCTGGCTCTTGTTCCTGACCCTGGTTATCTTGTATATAAACTGGGCACTTTGTTTGCAGGTGGGACATATCACATTATGCCATTAAGACAGGAAGACAATTATCTTGTAAACCTCGATGAAATTGAGTCCGGTATTGCAGAAAAAGCCAAAATAATGCATCTTAACTACCCCAATAATCCAACATCTGCCACATGCAGCGAAGGTTTTTTTGGTAAAGTCAGCAAATTTGCAAATAAGTATAATATTCTTGTGTGTCATGATAATGCATATTCAGATGTTTATTTTAACCCGGACAATAAACCGGCAAGCTTTTTTAATGCTGAAGATTCAAAAGAGGTTGGCCTGGAGTTTAATTCACTGTCAAAAACATTTAATATGACCGGATGGAGAATTGGGTTTGCGGCAGGAAATAAAAAAGTAATAGAAAGTCTTGGCAAATACAAGACAAATGTTGACTCAGGAGTATTTAATGCTGTTCAGTATGCCGGCGCTGAAGCATTAAACAATTACGAAAGCCTTGTTAAGGATAATCTTGAAGTATACAGAAAAAGAAGAGAAGTTATTTTTAACACACTTAATAAAACAGGTATACAGTATTACAAATCTGACGCGACCATATATGTCTGGGCAAAAGTACCTCAGGGCCATACATCCAAAAGCTTTTCTGAACTTCTTTTAAATAAAGCTAATGTCGTTGTAACGCCCGGCAGTGCATTTGGAGCATTCGGTGAAGGGTACTTCAGAATATCCATAACTCTTGATGACGCAAGGCTTGCAGAGGCACTGGAAAGGATAAATAAGGTCCTGTAAAATATGAGTGGACTATTGGAAATTGAAAAATTAAAAGATGAAAAAGAAAAGGCACTATTAGTCTTTATCAAGCTTAAATTCCCCAGGGAGACAAAAAAAATTGTTTATAAAGTAACTGATGACAATATTGAAACGGTCCGCAGCCCCGAGTTCAAAATAAATGAAGAGATCGAGGAACTTAAAAATCTTGCTTCTGCTGCGGGTGCAGAAGTAAAAGAGGTGGTTTTTCACAAACAATCAAATTTAAACCCAAAATACCTGATAAGCACCGGCAAACTTGAAGAAATAAAAATTACTGTTGAAGAAGGCTCATTTAACCTCGCCATATTTGATAATGAGCTTACACCGGCCCAGCAAAGTAATCTCGAAAACAAACTTAAAATAAAAGTAATAGACAGAACCGCATTGATACTTGATATCTTTGCTCAGCGTGCCCAGAGTACCGAAGGGAAGTTTCAGGTCGAACTGGCGCAGCTAAACTACCTCCTGCCACGCCTGATAGGCAAAGGTGTGCAGCTGTCAAGGCTTGGTGGTGGAATAGGTACAAGGGGACCCGGAGAGCAGAAGCTGGAGGTGGACAGGCGTACAATCAGAAAAAAGATTACTCAGCTTGAAGAAAGAATAAACCAGGTTGCTGTTCAAAGAGACATACAGAGAAAGACCAGGCAGGATAATAATATATTTTCAGTATCTCTGGTTGGATACACAAATGGCGGAAAATCCACACTGTTAAACATGTTGACAAGATCCGATGTTTTTGTAAAAGATATGCTTTTTTCCACCCTGGATTCTACAACCAGAAGACTAAAAATCCCGGAAATGGATGAAATCCTTATTAGTGATACTGTTGGTTTTATAGAAAAACTTCCTCATCAGCTGGTGGCTGCTTTTAAATCCACACTTGAGGAAGTAAGGCGTGCAGATCTTTTATTAATGGTAATTGATTCAAGCAATGTTAATTTTGAGCAGCACATCAAAAGCGTTATGAATGTGCTGAAAGAACTGGAAGTTCACCACAAAACAATTGTCCTGGTTTTTAATAAAATAGACAGGCTCGATGAAAACTCCCTGAATATTTTAAAGCTTAAATACAGAAATGCTCTGTTTATATCAGCATTGAAGAAAAAAGGCCTGGAGGATCTGTATGAAAAAATTAAAAAAACAGTAGATAAAAACAGGCTTTTAATGTTGCTTAAGATACCTTACAGCGAGACAAAGCTGATATCCTTTATTTTTAATAACTGTAAAATACTCGAGAAGAGATATGACAATGATGCAGTTATCCTTAAAATAAATGCCAATTCAAGATTTGAAGACAAGCTCTCAGAATTTGCCTGCCAAGAATTCAGCAGGGAAGAGGATTAAAAATATTTTCTTACCACACCTATGACTTTGCCAAGTATTACTGCGTCCCTGACCTCAATAGGCTCCATAAAGTCATTTTCAGGCATCAGCTTTATACTGTTTGCTTTTTTAAAGAATCTTTTAACTGTAGCTTCATCATCAAGAAGGACCGCAACAATTTCTCCATTCATTGCAGTTTCCTGTTTTCTGACAACGATATAATCTTTATCAAGGATCCCTGCATTGACCATGCTGTCACCTTTTACTTTTAACATAAACACTTTGCTTGTTCCCCTGACAAAATCTGGCGAAACAGGATAGTATTCTTCAATGTTTTCTTCAGCGAGTATCGGTGTTCCTGCAGCAATTGTTCCCAAAACAGGAATATGAACGACATTATCTTCACTTGAATGGGGTGTTGGGTCTTCAGCCTGGTTGTAAATATTCTTCATTACTTCAATGGCTCTGGGTTTATCCGGGTCCCTTTTTATGTAGCCCAATTTTTCCAGCTTGGTAAGATGCGCATGAATGGTTGCTGCGGAATGCAGATTTACTGTTGCGGCAATTTCACGTACAGTAGGGGGATATCCGAATTCTTTGACTTTATTTATAATACACTGAAGTATTTCTTTTTGTCTTTCGCTTATTTCACTTTTTGTCATAATTTAAAAAAGTCGATAATTTAATAATTTTATTTAAGCAGATAGTATCATAAAAGCGAACTTATTACAAACATAAGTTCGCTTTTATGTATTTTTATTTAAAACTCTAAAAACTGTTTTTAAAAACCATTCTTATTATTTAAATACTTATTCGAAATCTATAAGATCAAAATAACCTTTTACGGATTTATTTTTCCTCTTTCTTTATCCATGTCATCATTTTTCGGAGTTCTCTGCCAACGACTTCTACCGGATGTTCTGCTTCTATATTTCTCATGGCGTTAAACACCGGTCTGCCGGCCTGATTTTCAAGTATCCATTGTTTTGCAAATTCACCGTTCTGTACTTCCTGCAGTGCTTTTTTCATATTTTTTCTGGTTTCTTCAGTAATGATTTTTTTGCCGACGACTATGTCGCCATATTCTGCAGTATCGCTGATGGAATACCTCATCCAGGAAATACCACCTTCATATATTAAATCAACAATCAGTTTTAGTTCACTTAATACTTCAAAATAGGCGATTTCCGGCTGATAACCGGCTTCTATAAGAGTGTCAAAACCTGCCCTTATAAGCTCGGAAGTACCGCCGCAAAGTACTACCTGTTCGCCGAACAGGTCTGTTTCAGTTTCTTCCTTAAAGGTTGTAGTAATGATACCGACTCTTCCTGCACCTATGGCTTTTGCATAAGCGAGGGACAGTTGTTTGGCCTTTCCTGAATAATCCTTATAAACAGCAATTATAGCAGGCACGCCTGAGCCTTCAACGTACATTCTCCTGACGATATGTCCCGGACCTTTGGGAGCAATCATTATTACATCTATACCTTCTTTTGGGACTATCTGGTTATAGTTGATATTAAAGCCATGGGCAAAACACAGAACATTTCCTTTTTCAAGGTTTGCTTCTATTGCTTTATAATAGATTTCTTTCTGAAGCTGGTCAGGAAGAAGAATCATTATAATATCTGCAGCCTTGGCGGCCTTGTCTGCGCTTAAAACTTCAAAACCTTTGGCTTTTGCAGCTTCCCATGGTTTGCTTCCTTCAAGTTCTCCGACAATTACATCCATTCCGCTTTCCCTTAAGTTTTGCGCATGTGCATGTCCCTGGCTTCCGTAGCCTATTATTGCAATTTTTTTACCTTTGAGTATATCGATATCGATATCTTTGTCATAATTGATCTCAGCCATTTTTCCTTTTCCTCCCGGATTGATTATAGTTTTAATATTATATTAAATGAGCAGCTTTTTTTAAAGTAAAGCATGCCATTATTAATGCAAAAAAAACTCAATAATAATGTTAACTGCGTACGCTGATGGAATTAACTAAGTTGTCCGGACCCTGCGTATATTCGGATATTTTAAAAAATTATAAAAAAAATTAAATGACCCGGGATATGTCTGGACAACAAACTCAGACATTAAACCTGAAATCGATAATATCGCCATCGTTTACAATATATGCCTTGCCCTCAGACCGCATCAGCCCTTTTTCCTTTGCTTTGGCAAATGAGCCTGCTTCAATAAATGCGTCGTAGGGGATTGTTTCAGCCCTGATAAACCCTCGTTCAATATCCGAATGAACCTTTCCGGCTGCAGCAGGAGCATTGGTTCCTTTTTTTATGGTCCATGCCCTTACTTCATCTGTGCCTGCAGTTAAAAAACTTATAAGACCCAAAAGTCTGTAGGAAATCCTTATCAGCTGGTCCAGTCCTGATTGTTTGATACCGAGTTCATTCATAAACATTTCCCTGTCTTCAGTATCGAGTTGTGAAAGTTCGTTTTCGATTTTGGCACTTACAACTACCATTTCTGAATTATCTTTTTGGGAAAATTGTTTCAAGTCAAGCAGGCTTTGAGTCTCGCTTATATCCTTGTTTATATTATTTTCAGAAATATTTGCAAGATAGATAACAGGTTTAAATGTAAGCAGGCCCAGCGATTTGATTATTTTTATATCCTCATCGCTCAGATCAATATTTCTTGCCGGAATTTCATTTTCAAGAGAGAGTTTTATTTTTTGAAGTATTTCAGCTTCTGCTTTGGTTTTCTGGTCAATGGTTCTTGAAGATTTCTCTATGGATTCCAGCCTTTTTTCAACACTTTCAAGGTCGGCAACTATTAACTCAAGATTTATGGTCTCCATATCTCTTACAGGATCCAGGGTGCTTTCAACATGTGCCACGTCAGCATCTTCGAAAAATCTTATAACATGTATAAGCGCATCCACTTCACGGAGCTGTACAAGAAATTTGTTTCCCATTCCTTCACCGCGTCCGGAACCTTTAACCAGGCCGGCTATATCGACAAATTCTATATAGGCGGGAATGGTTTTTTTTGGTTTGAATATCTCAGTCAGTTTATTGAGCCTCTCATCCGGTACCGCAACAACACCTATATTAGGATTTATGGTCGAAAAAAGGGATTTATTTGTTGCAATATGTGATTTGGTGATGGCATTAAAGAGGGTAGTCTTGCCAATATTTGTGAGGCCTATTATTCCTAATTTCATATTAAAGTCCCTGTTTATATATTATGGATGTCTCATTATTCAATTGTTTCTGCAATAATATTTCTGCAGTTTCTGCAATAATTTTTCTGCGAAAACCTCAGAAATTATAATCTTTTTTGTAAATTACACAAGAGGGTTTCAGATACTTTTTTGTATGACGCAACAAGCGCAAAGGGTATGCCTGAACCTGATGGCAGACAATTCATTCACAGGCGCAGCAATGGGCAATTTTATATAAAAAAAATTTTAAAAAATTATTGACACAAACATACGTTCGTATTATTATAATAAGCGAACATACGTTCTTTTATTTTTTATCGCAGTACAAATAGCAGCAATAATAACAGCAATAATAACAGCAATAATAA
>CAYZUS010000001.1:50820-72594 GCA_964481885.1 uncultured Actinomycetota bacterium
CAGCAATAATAACAGCAATAATAACAGCAATAATAATGTAGCCAGGCAGGGGAGCAGAATGAAGATAAAATTGGAAAAAATAAAAAAAATAAGTGTAATGATACTGGTTGTAATGGTTAGTTTTCTAGTCATATATGCCTTGTACGCCAATAGAACAAGTTTTTACAGCGCTGAAATCGTACGGTATACACAGGTGGTTGTAGACGAAAAAACAGACATTGAGCAAATAATTTCTACCTGCACAGGTGATAACAATAAAGAGAAAATAATCAGTGAAATTAAAAAAGTAAATAATCTGACTGATTTAAGCAATGAATCAGTATACGGTAAAACAATTTATATCCCAATAACTGCAAACTGATTTTTTGCGCCCTTATATTTTTTTGCTTTCTGAATAACCAGGAATATTTCGCAGATACTCCCAGGCCTGTAAAATCAGTTATACGAAGTTTTATATTTACAAATAACTGCCGTTTCCTTATATTTATTTATATTTAAAACCTTTATTTTAAGTCAGTGCTTTAATGGAATTTTTTTCCGGATATCAGCAGACCTGATTTTTCCGGTACATCATTTAACGAATAATATTAAGAAAATTACGGATTTAATTTAAGATTTAAAATATATAAGATATTTTCAATAGGATATACAGGGTGAATTATGATAGATATAAAAATAAAACGGCTCGATAAATCACTTCCAGTACCGGCATATGCACATAAAACTGATGCAGGTATGGACCTCTATAGTGCCATTGACTGTGTTTTAAAACCTTACGACAGAAAACTTATTCCATCCGGCATAAAACTGGCAATTCCTGATGGATATGCTGGTTTTGTACAGCCGAGATCTGGCCTTGCAATTAAAAATGGTATTTCGCTTGTAAACAGCCCGGGCCTGATTGACAGTGGCTACAGGGGCGAGGTTTGTATAATCATGATAAACCTTGATAAAGAAATGGATTTTACCATAAAAAAAGGTGATAAAATCTGTCAGCTCGTTATAAAAAAAGTTGAACAGGCAAACCTTATCGAAGTTGAAGACCTGGAAGGTTCTGACCGTGGCGAAGGCGGATTTGGAAGCACAGGAACATAAAAGGCAACAATCCAGCTTTTTGACAGGTATTTAAGACGATCCAATTAAAAAATACTCAAATGGTGAGTTTACAAACCTATAGAATAAACTTCCGATAATATATATTATGTAAACTAAATATATTTAGAAACCCATAAGTGTTTTATTGTGAAAATATCAGCAGAATTTTATTTGTGGCTTTATTTAAATCGGGTATTCTCTGCTATTGGAACATATCTACAGGAAATTAAAAAATAAAATTAAGGAATTTGTTAAAAACTATTTTTTTAGTGAATAGCAATTTTACTGCCAGGAGCATGAAACAATTAAGAAACCTTTAATATTTATTTGTTTATCTGCTTGGAAAATAAAAGATTCTGGTAATCTTTTTTGTAAAACAACTTAATGTTTATATAAGGATATAAATCTTTTATCATTTTTAATTTTTTATTTTTCCTGGTTATCAGTTTTTGATTTAATGTCGTAAGCTCTATGTACAGGTCATAATCAGGTAAATAAAAATCAGGGGTAAAGCTTGCAGTGGGGTTTCCGTCAGCTCCCCATTCGATCGGAAAAGTATTTGGCTCATATAGCCATTTTATACCATAAAAATCAAATATTTTAACAAATTCTTTTTCGCTTTCGTTGGCAAAACTGATTTCTTTGTAATCAAACTTTTTTTCAATTCCATTTTTTTTCATTATCAGCAGGATCAGTATTGCTTATATTCATAAAATATTTTAAAAAAAGCAAAAACAGGAAAATATTATTTATTCCTGTTATTTTTCTTCAAGATCAAAATCTCCGGGTTCCACATGTTCAAGAAAATCTTTGAATTTGTCAATTTCTTCCTCTATGGACTGTATTTTAATGCCTGCCTTTTCCAAAACACCTAAGCTTGAAAAAATATTGCATTTTTCCCTGACTGCGATGGCAATGGCATCTGAAGGCCTTGAGTCAACTTTTACCAGTTTGTTGCTTTCCTGTTTTATGTTTAAAATTGCGTAAAATGTATTTTCCTTTATGTCACATATTTCAATGCTTTCGATTTTGGCATTAATTCCATTTAAAATATTGACAATAAGGTCATGAGTCATGGGTCTCGGTGTTTTAATGTTTGAGAGCTCTAAGGCTATTGAGGAAGCTTCAAATGTCCCAACCCATATAGGAAGATACCTGTCCCCTTCCCTCTCTTTTAACAGCAATATGGGCCTTTGAGAAGGAAATTCAATTCGGACTCCTTCAAGTGTCATTTCAACAAGCGTTAAATTACTCTCCATTTAAATATCCTGGCAATAGATTATAAGAACTGTCTATATTCAAAATTATATCATTATTTCGGAATGATTGTGTATGAAAAAAATTTTTGGTTTTTTTGACAGATAAAATTTGATTTTGTGATATTTTAGTGAAACTTAAACAATTATCTACAATCAACCAATAATAAAGCAGGATAAAAATCAGACATAATGATAAAGAAGGATTAAAACAAGAGATATTAACAAGAGGGTGATCGGTATGCCTTACGTCAGTAAGCCTTAAATCAGCTCTAAATTCCAAGAACTTCAATTTCTTTTTTTATAAGAGCCGTATCAAGACGATAGATTCCGTCCAGATTCCTGAATTTTTGCTTGTAGTCAAGCCCATATCCCACCACGTATTCATTGCCAATTGTAAATCCGGAATATTTAATGTTTACATCAGCAATTCTTTTAACATTTCTGTCAAGCAATGCGCAAACTTCCAGGCTGTTTGGATTTCTTAATCTGAGATTTCTGGACAGATAGTTTATTGTGAGCCCTGAGTCTATAATATCTTCAACTATTAAAATATCTCTTCCTTCGATGGGGTCTTCCAGATCTTTTATAATCTTGACTACGCCTGTGGAATGAATATTTTTACTGTCTGCATAAGAGGATATACTCATAAAATCAATGCTTGCCTCTAGATCTATCCGCCTTATCAGATCAGTAAGAAAAATAACACTTCCTCTAAGTACGCTTACGAGCAGAAGGTCCCTGTCTTTGTAATCTGCGGTAATAATTTTCCCAAGCTCAGCAATACGGTTCTGTATCTCTGAGCTCGGGAACAATACTTTTCCCAAAATAGGGTTTTTATTAAGATTAATAGTTCCTGTTATACCAGTATCAGATTTTTCCATTATAAATCCATTATTGGAAAATCAATATCCTAACTGTTCAATACTTGAAACCATGGCCACATAGGTCTTGCCTCTATTTACAAGTAAAGTTTTTCCGTCCTTGTCTTTAAAGGTGAATGGCTCAAGTGCGCTGTTTCTGCCCCAGGTGCCTTCTATGACTTTACCGTCAATAAAGAAATTGGCATCCCCGGTCTGGGTTGTCCTAATTAGCATATGGCCCGCTTCATCCCCTGAATTTTTTATATCAGTAAAAAGCACCATGACATTATTAAATGCCATCTGGTCCCCTGACTCTCTGTCAAGAGAAGGCTTGCCGCCAGTGGACCTTAAGTAGGTATTAGTCGCGCTGTCATATTTATACTCTGCTTTATAAGCTGCTACCGAGAAATCTATTACTATATCAGTAATGTCTCCCCTGTCACCCTCCGGTGCGTCTTCTTTGAATTTAAATGGTGACTGCCCGCCTTCCAGAGAGTATCCTATTTCTGAAGCTAATTCTTTCATTCTTGGAAGCCTTACATAGGCATTATGAGGTGCCACCCTGGTTGAATCCCTTATGGCATCTTTTCCTTCGCCGGTTCCGGGATCAACAAAGTTGGCTGTAATCGATGAATTGCCTGTACCATCTCCAAGCGGTGAAAGGTAATCAAGGCCAAGATTAGCTACGACTACGTAAAATTGCGGCGCTGTCCCCCAAAAAACAAGTACAGGGTCAAAGCTTCTTGCAACCTCTGCGTAATACGGTCTGGTGCTCCTGACAGGACCCACAAGATCAGGCTCTTTGGAAGAAAAAACAGAAACAAATCTTGTAACTCCCCCCTCATCAACAACTTCAAAGAGGACATCGGCATCAATAATACCAGACTGAGGTCTTGCGTCTGGTGAATTTTCAATCATGACTGCAAATGGTCTTGAATTTAATACACTGTCCGATATTTCCTGCCCGGTAAGTAAATTGATATTACCTGTTATCTCATTTGGATTTGGGCCCTCTTGCACAGTTGTCTCTGCAACTGTTGTCTCTGCCTGCGCAGTTTGTTCAGCAGTGGTTGCTTCAGCACCTGAAACATCTGAAGCTGTAGTCTCTGCAGCTGTTTTTGTTTTGCATCCCATAAAGCTTACTGATAATACAAGAACCAGAATCAGCATTGAAACTGCAAACATATTTACAATTTTTTTCTTATTAATTTTCAAATTACCCCTACCTCCTGTAATGTCTTTTGTGGCTTACTTTTAAAATAATCTCTCTTTTTAAATACCGAGTATCAAATATCCCTGAAAGGAATTACTCCTACTTTTCTCTAAGAAACAAATTCCTAACAATTATAAATATAAAAATTAAAAAGTAAAATGAAATAAGTAAAATAATCAAATTTCTGAGTTTGTTGTCCATCCCTGATTTTAAGTCCTGGAATATGTATTGCTGATTAATTTTGGACTGCGACTGCAATTGCATTGTCTGCTCTTCTTCGTTATTAATAATTACCTTCAGATTGCCAATCTGCTGTCCTTTATTTATCGGCAAATCAATTGAAAGAATGGGAACATTGCTCTTTGTCTTGCCAGTATTTTTTTCAGCAATATCATCAATAATCTCAACTACATCATTAGTATTTGCCAGATTTATAAAATCTTTTTCAGGGTAAACAGCAGCAAATACCCTGGTATTATAAATATATTCTTTATTTTCAATTTCGTTGTTTATTTCAAGCTCCTTATACATCTGAGAGGAATCAACCGTTTTCTTCCAGGAATAATTGTCGTTTGCCCAGTTAATCATTTTGAGCATGTCTGATTCACGCATCCCCTGATCACTTTTTAAAACGACGCTTATAAGTTTAAGTCCCTGCCTTTCAGAATATACCACAAGACAGTATCCTGCATTATTTGTAAAGCCTGTCTTGACGCCTTTTATGTAATCAAAAAACAAAAGAATGCCGGTATTAAAAATCCTGATATTTTCACCACTGACATTTATATAGTCATTTTTTGTGCCGGTCATTTTCCGGAAAAGATCGTTTTCCATGCAGTATCTGGCAATTATTGCCAGGTCAAGTGCAGTGGATTTATGGTCCGCAAACATGGAATCAAGGCCGTTTGTGCTCTGAAAATTAGTATTGTCGGCTCCAAGCTCTATAGCTTTGGCATTCATTTTTTTTAAGAATTCTGTTTCGCTTCCGCTTATATATTCTGCCAGTGCGATAGTGGCATTATTATTGGAATTAATAAGCGCGGCTTTCAATAAATCCATAATGCTGATCACATCGCCAGTCTTAAATGAAAAAAAAGAACTGTTAAAGCCTGAAGCATTTTTTGATATCGTTGTTTTGTCATAAAGATTCTTAACTTCCTGTATTGCTATGATCCCTGTCATAATTTTTGTGGTGCTTGCGGGGAAAAGCTTTTCAGAGGAATTTTTTTCCCACAGGATTCTTCCGGTATCATACTCCATAATAATAGCTGCTTCTGCGGTTACGTCTGGTGTGTTATCACCAACAACTGGCTCAATATATGAAGAATAAGATTTTGGCTGCCATGATTCTTCGGATGATTTAAATGTATCAGCAAAAAGGAATTTTTGATTAATCAGGGAATTAAAAGAAATATTGGAAACAGAAAAAATACAAAAAAATATTAACAAAAAAAATAAGGATTTTCTGAATGCTTTTTTTATGGCCGCTTTATAGGTGAAATATTTTTGAATTTTAAAATCGAGGGTCATTTATAATTGTCCAGGAATTTTTTATTCTCTTTTTTAAAAAGCATTTCATGAAGTTGATTAAAAAGCTCTTCAAGCTTGTATGAGATCTTTACGCCTTTTTTTTTGCCGTCTTTACCGGATGACATTATAACAGGATAGACCACCTGCTGCAAAAATGTTGAATGCCTGATGGCAGAATTTTCAAATATCTTTAAATGCCTTATTTGAATACCATACTTTTGCAGCTCGGTAATTATTCTTAAAATCTCGACATCCGGACCGTCTACAATGTTTTTCCCGTCCTCTTTATGTGACTGTATAAGACCTTCGCTGAAAATTTCTTCTACATAAGCGTGTGAAAGCTTAAATTTTTCCCTGATATCCTCAATAGATAATTTGCTTAATTTAAGGCTTTTATCATTTTCTGCAAGTTTGTCCTGCAATTCTGTCAATACTCCTTTTTGCTCATCAATTTTTTCAAAGTCTATTGAGTCGATTTTTTCTTTAATGATTTCCAGCGGCATAAAATAGTCCTTCTGGAGGCTTAAGATAAGGTTGATTTTCCTTACATCATTTTTAAAATAAACCCTGTAATTATTATCTGCTCTTTTAGAAATAATAAGTCCCCGTGATTCAAAAAACCTTAGCTTGCTGTTGGTAAGGTCGGGATAAAAATTTTTAAATTTTTTAACAAGTTCCCCTATTGTCAGATAGGTTTTTTTATTGTTAGCCATTTTATTTAAAAATATCATTCAGATACAAAAAATAAAAAGACATACTTGCCTATTTGTATCCTGTCTCCATTTTTAAGAGGTGATTGCCCGGCTATTAGACCGTTTAAATATGTACCATTAAGGCTCTCAAGATCCTTAATTGTAAAAACATTCTCTTTTTTTTCAATGATTGCATGATGTCTTGAAACTGTTATATCGTCGAGCAGAATATCAGATTCAGAGCTTCTTCCGATAGAAAGGTCGTCTTTAACAAGAAAAAATTTTTCTCCAATAATTGGACCTTTTATTGTAAGAAGACCTGCTTTGTCCCCCTGCAATTTTTTTAGTTCTTCAAGTATCTGCGGTGAAATTTCTTTTATTGATTCTATTTCCTGGTCCTTTATAGAATCTGTGTGGCTATTTTTTAAAATTTCATCTTTCATTTTATCTCTCTGTTGATATATTTATATGTTTTAATTTACTTAAGACCAATACGGCAATAAATCTGTTTGTTTTTCTAAATATTCCGGATAACTTCTGAAGCATGCTTTGAAAGACTGTCGAAGTACTTTTCATCAGGAGATTCAATATAGCACCGGATCAGTGGTTCTGTTCCCGAAGCTCTTACCAGTACCCAGCTTTTATTTGCCAAAACGACTTTAGCTCCGTCAATACCTGATACTTTTTCTACTTTTACCCCGTTTATTTCCTGACCATCAAGATTTAAAAAATATTTAATTATTTTTTGTTTTTTATCCTGATGTACTTCAATATCCAGCCTGATATTGTAAAAATGCCCATATTTATCATAAATACTTTCAAGATAATCTGAAATATGCCATGAATCCTTAAATTTTTTAAGATATGCCCGAATTTCCAGCATCTTTAAACATGCAAGCAAGCCGTCTTTTTCAGGGATATGTCCTTTTATGCTTAAGCCACCACTCTCTTCTCCACCGATTATGACATTGCCTCCAAGCATCGCCTCACCAATAAATTTGAAACCTACAGGAGTTTCTACAACTTCTATTTTATTACAGTGACAAATTTCATCTATAAGATGAGTGGTCGCAACCGAGCGCGCCACGATATCCCTGTTGTCAAATTGTTTTGTTTCAATAAGGTAGTTTAGTATAATGGCAATTGCATTATTAGGGCTGATAAATATTCCTTTGCCGTCTATGATCCCGAACCTGTCAGCATCACCGTCAAGAGCCAGGCCCACGTCCAGGCAGTCTTTTAATACTTTTTCTCTTAATGCGCCAAGATTTTTATCTGAAGGGTCAGGCAGCTTTCCGCCAAACAAGGGGTCCCTGTAATTGTTAAGCAGTAAAGGCTCAAGTCCAAAATACTCTTTAAGTATTTTTGGGAACAGTATATTACCGGCTCCAAACATTGTATCAGCCGCTATCTTTAAGCCTGCTTCTTTGACAAGCTTTACATCAACAAGACTAAGAAGTTTTTCCATATAGTCTGTAAAGTCAGAGACCGGAGTTATTTTTGCCCTATCAGCCTTACTATTCATATTATGGATTTTTTGGTCTTCCCTCGTAATGCTGCTGTCATTTAAACAGAATTCTTCTTTTGCCGGTTCCTGCCTGTTCTTAAGCACAATTCCTAAATATTTTTCTATTTCTCTGGTAATGCTGTCTTTTGCAGGTCCGCCATAGAATGGGATAAATTTAATGCCATTATATTTTGAAGGGTTATGGCTCGCAGTTATCATTATTGCACCGTCAAGTTCCATGTGAAGTGTCATAAACGCAGTAACAGGAGTCGGAACGGATTCGGATGCAATAAATGTTTTTATGCCATTTATTGAAAATATCTCTGCACAGTGCATCGCAAAATCTTCAGAGAGGAACCTGTTGTCATAACCAATAAAAATACCCTTATGAAATGAGTTGTTTGCTTTGAGGTACATAACAAGAGCTTCAACAACCAGTCCAAGGTTCTCAAAAGTAAAATCTTCTGCAATAACTGCTCTCCAGCCATCTGTACCAAATTTTATTTTTGACATAATTTTTTAATGCTCTATGGACCAATAATTCCGGTTGACCATAATAATTAATTCCGGTTAAACCGTGATAATTAGACTGGTCGGGATGAGAGGATTCGAACCTCCGGCCCCCAGTACCCCATACTGGTGCGCTAAGCCAAACTGCGCCACATCCCGATACTTTGCTAAGACAATTCTAAAATATAAATAAACATTAGTAAAGCTTCTAATAATCTTACTGCAGAAATATGTCCTGTCGTAATGACTGCATTAAACCAGGCTTTGATTTTTGAATGTATTTTTCAACAATTCTACTCCCGGATTTTTAAAGATGATACGGCAAGGCAGACGCTGCAAACAAGATTTATTTACCATAAGTCTGATATTTGATTTATATGGCACTGTAGGTACCTTATAAATCAAAAACCTTATAAAATGTTTAAAGAATATTAAACTTTAAAGAAGTAATAAAAAAACAATAAAAGGAAACAAGCAAAAACATTTTTAAAATTTAAATTTTAAGAAAATAGGGGTTCCCTTAAATCCAAACTTTTCCCGTATGTTATATTCTATATATCTTTTAATATTACTTTTTTTGCTTATGTCCATATTGGAAAAAACAAGAAATCCGGGGGGTGAAATCCTTATCTGTCTGATAAATTTGATTTTAAATTTTTTGCCTTTGACGTTCAGGCTGCTGCTGGCTCCAAGTTCTTTAAAAAATGTATTTAATTTATTATCAGTAATTTTTTTATTTCTTTCATCAAGAAGTTCTTCTATTATTTTAAAGATTCTTTTTATCCCCATATCCTTTAATGCACTTATTTTAATATAAGGCACAAATCTCAGATAATCCGTCCTGCTTAAAAAATCTTCAACTTTTGCGTCCAGTTCATCGTCTTCCAAAATGTCTATTTTGTTAAAAACAGCACAAACGCTGGCTCCTTTTTCAAGGCATGTCATAAGTATTTTTTCGTCCTGATTTGTAAGCTCCCTGGATGAATCAATAAGAAGCAAGCACACATCAGATCTTTCTATACTTTTCAGTGTCCTTATCTTGCTGTAGAATTCAAGGTCTTCTTCTCTTATTTTGTCTTTTTTTAAACCAGCAGTGTCGACGAATGTGTAAGTTTTACCGGCATGCGTCACAAGACTGTCAATGCTATCCCTTGTTGTACCTGCCACCTCATCCACGATGACTCTGTCTTCTTTTATAAGCGTATTAAACAATGTAGATTTTCCGACATTGGGCTGCCCGAGAATTGATATATGTGGTATTTCGACTTCTTCGTCTTCCTGATCCTGACCGGAGCTGTTTTCATCTATCGGAATGCCGGATATTTTTTTTAAGATATCATCCAAAAGCTCAGATATGTTTAATCCATGAATTGCTGAGATACTGATCGGGTAGCCGAATCCAAACTTAAGATAATCCTCGGTATAATAACTTGCTCTTTCGCTGTCCCATTTATTTCCGACAAAAATAACCTGTTTGCCTGATTTTCTTAACATGTCTGCTATGTCTTCATCAAGTGGAGATACAGGATCTCTTATATCTACAACAAATACAATTATGTCTGCTTCTTCAATTGCTTTTTTTGATTGCCTGGAAATCTGAGGTGCAAGTTTTTCTTCCGAAAACATGTCAATGCCGCCTGTGTCAAGAATAAAGAACTCAATTCCATCCCAGTCGGTCCTGTTATATTTTCTGTCACGGGTTATCATGGGCTCGCTATGGACTATTGCCTCCTGGTTTACGCATATCCTGTTGATAAGCGTAGACTTTCCGACATTAGGTCTGCCAATCACTGCAATTACGGGTAAGTTTCTTTTCATATATTTTAGCCTGCCAGGTGTTTTACCATATCTTTAGCATTATCTTTTACAATTCTTATTTTCGGATCAAGACTTTTAAAAACATTAATATCTGTATCATCAAGGGTCAATCCGTCGCGGTTAAAGATTATTTCCGGAATCAGAATTCTCTCATATTTATTTAAATCGCAGCCATTCAGGACGTCTAATACATCCTTTCCCGCAAGAAGACCGGTAACTTTTACATTGCCGCCAAAAAAAATATTTCTAACCGGTTGTAATTTTATACTATTTTGGTATTTTAAGCAGTATTTTTCCAAAACAATTTTTAAAAAGACAATGCACTGCTCCAATACCATTGCCCCGTATTCCGATGTAATAACCAGACAAGCGTTCCTGCTTATTTTAACAAGCTTGCTTTCAAGGGAATTTTTGTCAGTGCTGTGTTTTTTTTCAAGACTGCTGATTTCCATTTTAAAATCATTTATAAAATCTGTTGATTTGCCAATGCCGTTTTGCATTTGCAAAAATCTTCCGTATTCTTTGGCATCGGGAAAACTGTTTTCTGCAATCAGGTAGAATTCGTCTGACAGATAAACCTTTTTGGCAGAGGGATTTTGTTTGATGTTTTGCCGGTAGCCAGAAATAAAATCTATAAGCTTTTTACTTGAGTTTTTATCAAAAGATTTCAATAGAGGATTTTTATTATATTTTGTTATGCCAACAGGAACTATTCCAATGGACAGTATTTTTTTAAAATTGCCGGTAAGGATATCAAGGGTATTTACAAGGTCCGTTGAATCATTTATCCCGGGGCAAAGAACGATCTGTATGTTTGTCCTGATATTGTTTTTATCAAGAATATAAAGGTTATCTATTGCACAGGCAGTATTTTTGTTGCCAAACAAAGTGTTTCTGGTGTCCGGATTAAAGCTATGCACTGATACATGCAAAGGCTCTATTTTAAACTTTACAATGTTTTCAATATCTTTTTTTGAGAGATTGGTAAGAGTGATGAAGTTGCCGTGAGAAAAAGACTCTATATAATCGTCATCTTTAATATACAGGGTCGGCCTTAAGTTTTCCGGAAGCTGAGCTATAAAGCAAAAAATACAATTGTTCTGACAGGATTTTATTTTACTCAAAGTTTATCCAGAAATTCCTTTACATCTCTTATGTCTTCTCTGGGAGTTGACGCTCCCCCGCTAATGCCTGCCTTTTTGGTATTTCCCAGCCAGCTGTTTTTAATTTCTTTATAGCTTTCAATATGGTGGGTGTTATTACAATACTGAGCAGATATTTGTGCAAGGTGAGCTGTATTTGCACTGTTTTTCCCGCCGACGACAAACATGGTATCAACTTTTTTGGCAAGCTCTCTTGTAACCTCCTGCCTGTTTTCAGTAATAACGCAGATAGTGTTTGCTATTAAAATCTCGTCAGCTTTATCCAGCAGCCCTGCAATAATTGCCTTGGCATTTTCCTTTATCTGTGTTGTCTGCATTATAACACCGATTTTTTTGTGTTTTTTAAGGGTCTCAAGTTCTGAAGGAGTTTCAATAATGGTCAGGTTATCCTTGTCTGCGTGCTCCATTTCACTTAACACTTCCGGGTGTTTGCTGTTACCGATAATAACAAGATGATAACCCCTGCCGGAAAGCATTTTTGCTTTTGACTGCGCTCTTTTTACGAATGGACAAGCAGTATCTACTATTTTTACCCCCTTGGCCTTTATTTTTTTAATAAAATCGGGAGACATGCCGTGAGATCTTACAATAAATACGCTGCCGGGTTCGATCTGCTCTTCATTTTCTACAAGAAGCAAGCCCTTTGTTTTTAAATCATCTATAACGCCGTGGTTATGTATTATCTGACCTATTGAGTATACTTTTATGTTTTTGTCTTTATATTTTCTAAGGGTCGTTTCGGTGATCTTTAACGCCCTCTTGACTCCGAAACAATATCCTGCCGACCCCGCTATCTCAACCTGCATTTTTTATCTCCGGTTTTATATTTATATTTTCACTTCCCGCCTGCATCAGATTTAATCTTTTGATAAAGTATTTTTATCTCTTCCATTGTCTTAAGAGTAATAATTTCTGAGGCCTGTTTGCTTCCGTATTGTTTGATAATTGCGGCCGTATCAATAGGCTTGCCGAAAGCAATTCTTATTTGAGGGAAAAACAGCCTTTTGTGAGGTTTTCTGATAATCATATTAGAGCCGGTTATTGCGACAGGAATCACCGGGCTGTCAGCCATTATTGAAATAAGACCTACTCCCTGGTGGCCCGCTCTCAGAACACCGTCTGTTGATCTCGTGCCCTCAGGGTAAAGCCCAATCATTTGCTCTGATTTCAGGATGGCAACAGAATTTCTTATGGCACTCCTGTCAAATGCTCCTCTGTTTACAGGATAAGCATTAAACCATGTCACAACAGCTGTTACAAATTTATTGGTGAAAAGCTGGGTTTTGGCCATAAAACATATTTGTCTGTGTATACACGCATCTGTAAATACCGGGTCTATATAGCTTAAGTGGTTTGAGCATATAATCAGCCTTCCCTTAGAGGGAATATTTTCCCTGCCGTATACTTTCATCCTGAAAATAATTTTTAAAAGAATGTATAAATTAAATCTTATGAAAGTATAGCAAGCAAAATATGCTTTTGAGTGCCTAATTTTTAAAACGTATTCTTTCATTATATATGTCCCTGATTTTTTCAAAAGTTTCTGCTATTGTTAAATTTGTATTGTCTATTTCCACTGCGTCCTGTGGGATGACAAGCGGGCTGTCGCTTCGCGAGCTGTCGATTAAATCCCGGGTGGAAATCTCTGTTTTTATATCTTTGGCATCAATATTCTGACCCTTCTGTATATTTTGCAGTTCCCTTCTTCTTACTCTCTGCTCTATGCCTGCGCTTAAATATATTTTTAACAGGGCATTTGGAAAGACAACACTGCCGGTATCTCTGCCTTCAAGCACTGCTCTGCCTGAATCTGCAAGCTCCCTTTGAAGACTTACCAGATATCTTCTTATTCCTGAAAGTTTTGAGACAATTGATACAGCGGCGCCGACTTCGCTGCTCCTTATGTCATCTGAAACGTCCTTGCCATTTAGCTTTACAATTGTATATTGCGATTCGTCCCTTGGATTACTTTCCAATTCTATTTTGGATTTTTGGGCAAGGTTTAATATGGAAGGTTCATCATCAGGTTCAATGCCGTTCTGCAGCGCAAGCAGTGTCAGCGTCCTGTATGTCGCGCCTGTGTCGATATATTTAAGGCCAAGCTCTCTTGAAAGCATTTTTGCAACTGTGCTCTTTCCGCTGCCTGCCGGCCCGTCAATTGTTATTATATCAAGTTTGCCCAGGTTGTTTTTTTTTGATTCTTCCATTCTTATCGATTCTTCCATCTTTTGTTCCAATCTGCTTGTTCCTAAAAAACCATATTCTCTGGCAATAAGGAAGGTTAATTACGCACTTTTAATATTTTTAAAATTGCTTTAAATATTTCAGCTAACTGCTTTTTTAAGCTCATATTTAAAACCGGGAAAAGAAGTGTCTATGCATTCTGATCCCAGTACCTTTATGGAGGTTTCTGACTTAAGTCCAAGTATTGCAACAGACATGGCCATTCTGTGGTCACCATAGCTCTCGTAGACCCCTTCATTTATCTTTAAATCAGGGTTTCCGTTAATTATAATGCCGTCTTCCATTTCTTCTATGCTGACTCCTGCTTTTTTAAACTGTGCGACTAAGCATGAAATCCTGTCACTTTCTTTGAATCTTAACTCTCTTGCGCCGGATATTACCGTTTTTCCTTCTGAAAATGCTGCTGCTGCACATAATACAGGAATTTCATCAATGATATTGGGAATAAACTCTTTATTTATACATACACTTTTTAAGGCACTGCTCCTGACATTAATGTCAGCAATCTGCTCATTGTTTAGAATTCGGGTATTACTAATTTTTATATCAGCGCCCATGTTTTGTACTAGCTCAATAAAATAACTCCTTGTTGGGTTAATCCCGATATCTTTAATAACAATATTGGAATCACTTAATATAAGTGCAGCTACAATAAAATAAGCTGCGGAGGAAATGTCGCCGGGTACAAAAATATTTTGACCGGTTAATTTTTTACCGGGCGTTATTCTTGTATATTTTCCGTCATAGATAATATCAGCGCCAAAATACTCAAGCATCCTTTCAGTGTGATCCCTGGAAATCTCAGGCTGATTTATTTCCGTTGTTCCCTCTGAAAACAATCCGGCAAGCGTAATGCAGGACTTTACCTGAGCGCTTGAAATGTTTATGTCAAAAATTCTGCCTTTGAGTTTGTTGTTTCCAATAATTATCAGGGGAGCTTTTGTATTGTTGTCCCTGCCGAAAATATTTGCTCCCATTTCAGACAGAGGTTTGAGTATCCTGCCCATTGGCCGCTTGTTAATTGAGCTGTCGCCACTCATAACTGAGTTGAAGTTTGCAGCTGAGAGCATGCCGGCCAGAAGCCTGATGGTAGTGCCGGAATTTCCTACATACAAAACATCGTCGGGCTCTTTGAAATTCTCAAGGCCACATCCGTATACAATAAGCGTATCATCAAGTCTTTCTGTTTTAATTCCCAGCCTGCCAAGAACAGAAAGAGTGTTTACGCAATCTTCTGAAAAGAGAAAATTTTTAATTGCAACTGTCTCATGTGTAATAGAAGATATTATGGCACTTCTGTGTGATATTGACTTATCACCCGGAATCTTTATTTCGCCTTTAATTGAATGTGCGCCTGATATTTCCATGATTCTTAATCACCGAGGATCTTTTTTATCCTGGCTTCATAACCTTTCTTTTCCAGTGCTTTTTTTGCTATTTCACCGGCGTTTTCGCCTTCAACTAGTATTTTAAGGATGCCGCCGCCCACGAATTCTGTAGAATGAAAAATAGAAATGTCTTCGATGTTTATTCCGCTTGAGCTGATTGCAAGAGTAACATCAGAAAGAACACCTTTCTTGTCCGATATGGAAATCATAAGTTCATATAGTTTTGAAATATCTTTTTCAACATATTTGGGGAGATTTAGCCTGGCTTCTTTTGCCTCATTATAATGAGATTTGATATATTCAGTATCATTATTTTCAAGACTTTCCTTAAATTTTTGAAGATAAGCAATATATTTATCCATTGCTTTTATAATCTCTTTTTTGTTTTCGAACGTAATATCCTGCCACATTTTTGGGTTTGAAGCAGCAATTCTTGTCATGTCTCTGAATCCGCCTGCGCATAACTTAAATAAATTTTTAAGCTCAACCTGCTCATCATCAACAAGTTTTACCAGGTTGGTTGACATTATGTGTGGCAGGTGGCTTATGAAAGCGACTACCTCATCATGTTCTTTTGGTGATATGGATACAACCTTTGCGCCTATTTTTGAAAGGAGAGAATGAAGTGAAACCAGGGATTCTGTTTTGGTATTGTCGGTAGGCGTAAGAATATAAAAAGCGTTTTTAAAAAGGTCGGGCCTTGCCGACAGCACACCTTCATTTTCTGAGCCGGCCATCGGATGTCCACCTATAAAAATACTGTCAGGCGGCAGCATTGCGCTGACTTCTTTGACAATATTTTCTTTGGCGCTTCCGACATCAGTTACAATCACACCTTTTTTAAGATATGGTTTTATTTCATTTATAACTTCTCTTATGTTGGAAATTGGAGTGGCAACAATTACCAGATCAGCATTTTTGACGGCCTGTGAATAGTCTGATGCAATACTGTCAATTATATTTCTGTATTTGGCAATGCTCATAGCATCCTGAACTATGTCATAACCTGTAACAATAATGTCTTTACTGACACTTTTTATAGACATTGCAAGCGATCCACCGATAAGGCCAAGACCTATTACTGCCACGTTCTGAATATTTTTCATAAATTTTACCCAAAATAACCAAATAATAAATAATTTTTATATTTTACTATATTAACACTTCTTTTTTTATCACAATTTTTAAATATGTAAAGTCCTGTTGTTTAAAACAAATTAAAATAAATTTTTCTCTGTCATGTAATATTTTTTTATTATTTAAACAGTTAAAATATTTACTAACTGAAATTATCTCACCAATATTGTTTGGTAATAACAAAAAATTATCCTTTAAGCGAAATCAACACTGGGAAATATTAAGAAATTCAAATAAATACCAAAGAAATACTGAAAAGTGATTAAAATACCCGATTATTTTCTAAAAAACTACTTAAAACGTTAAAAACCATTAGTTTATCCTGGATAATTTTAAAAATCAGTATTTCATATTGACATTTTCAACAGAATTTGCTATATTTATAGTGGTTTTAGAACAGGAGGCAAGTTTTTGGTGGGGATAGAAATTCCTGGCGAAAGTAAGGAAAAGTAAATTCTGGAACTGGAAAAACCCTGAGAAAAGTTCTAAGAGAAGCCCCGAGAGGTTTATTAACCTAAAGCAAATGGCTAAGGTGAAAGGTCACTCGGGGTATTTTTTTGCACTTAATTTGCTTCTAACTTCATTCTTTCATTTTGACTTAATTCTTTCATTTTTTTAACAAATAAATGCCAGTTTTAATGTTTCATGAAAAATATTAAAAATATACCAAGAAAAGTCTTGACATATTTAGTGAAATTTGTTATATTGAGAATTACTTAAGAACAGGAGGCAACATTTTGGTTAAGGTAAGAAGTTCCTGACGAAAGGATGGAAGATTTTGATCTTTGAACCGAAAAAACCCTGAGAAAAGTTCTAAGAGAAGCCCCGAGAGGTTTAGTAACCTAAAGCGTTAGCTATGGTGGACGATCACTCGGGGTATTTTTTGTGCCCAAATAAGTATATCGGAGCAATTTGCATGATTTTTGGAATTCTGCATAAGCACAGGATTTTCAACAAGTCTTTGCATTTATATTATATTTATAGTTTTCTTTAATAAACTTCCCTGCTTTTTTGAAACTGATGTTAATTATTTTTTTCTTTTTTTATGTAAATATACCTGTTATGAATTTTCTTTTATGAATTTTTTAACTATTTCAAGCACATAATCGATTTTATCTTTTGTTATATAATAATGAGTAACAAACCTGAATTCATTATTACATCTTTCACTGATCCTGATCCTGTTGTTAAAAAGGTATTCCTTAAATAATTTCTCATTAAAAGACTGCTGAAATCCTGTTTTTTCTTTTAGTTTGAAAAAAACCATATTTACATCCAATCGATTATTAAAAACTTCAAAAACATTGGTTTCTTCAAGAAGTTCTGCAAGATATTTTGCATTTTTATGGTCCTCATCAAGTCTTTTTGTCATTTTTTCAAGACTTATCAGGCAAGGAGCTGCAATATATCCCGTTTGTCTCATGCCGCCACCCATAAGTTTTCTGTTTTTTCGGGCAGCTTTAATGAATTCTTTTTTACCTGCAAGGATTGAGCCAATAGGGGCACAAAGGCTTTTTGAAAAACAGACCATTACAGAATCGGCGCAATCTGCAATTTCTTTTGCGCTTGTATTTATCGCAGTTGCAGCATTAAAAATCCTGGCTCCATCAAGATGAACCGGGACATTAACTGATTTCGCGAAATCAAAAACATCCTGCATGTTTTTAAGTGGTACGATATTTCCATTTGAGTGAGGATTTTCCATGCAGATAAGTCCTGTTCTTGGATGGTGTATGTCTTCTGACCTGCAGAGTCTTTTTAGTTCACCTATATCGACTGTTCCGGATGTGCCGCTGAGAAATCTCAGCTGAACCCCTGCTATTACCGCAGAAGCACCTACTTCATGCATTATTACGTGGTTTTCTCCCTGAATTATAATCTCATCACCCCTTAACGTATGAGTAAGGATTGCAAGCTGGTTGCCAAATGTTCCGGATGGTACAAAAACAGCGGCCTCTTTACCTAGGATTTCTGAAGATATTTTCTCCAGCTTGTTTACTGTAGGGTCATCTCCGTAAACGTCATCCCCCGCTTCTGCATTTCTCATAGCGTCAAGCATCTCATCAGTAGGCATTGTTACAGTGTCGCTTCTTAAGTCAATAAAATCCATCTTATTTACACTCTCCCGGTTTATACTAATTGTTTGTTTTATAGTGATTTTATTTCAGGTATATCTGTAAGGCTCTTTATCTGATTTTCGTTTAATACTATATATTGGCCCTCTTTAATATTACCCAGGACAAAGTCCCCTATCTGTGTTCTCTTCAAATCAAGGACCTTGTACCCGAGATTCTGGAAAACTTTCCTTAAAATCCTTTTACGCCCCTCAGCGATCTTTATGGTAACCAGAGAATTCCCGCCAGGAAGATTTTCTGCATTTAATTCTATTACTGAGAGCTCTTTTTCTTCAATGATTATTCCCTGCTTTATCATGTTAATGTCACGTGAGTTTACGGTTCTGTCTGTTTTAATCTCGTAAACTTTGGGTACCATAAACCTGGGGTGAGTGATCCTGTATGCCAGATCACCGTCATTTGTTAAAATAATCAGTCCTCTCGAATCACAGTCAAGTCTTCCTACAGGATAAAGTCTGGCATCCAAGGGTCTCTCTGGCACAATGAGGTCAAGTACGGTTTTTCTGTTAAAATCATCCTTAGCAGTTGAAAGATAACCGGCAGGTTTATTTAAAGCAATTGTAATTGTATTTTCAGGCGATATCCTGTGATTTTCGAATTCTACTATGTCTTCGCTTCCAACCTTAAAAGAAAGATCCTCCACAACCGTTTTGTTGACCTTTACGGCGCCTTTCAGTATTAAAGCCTCGCTGCTTCTCCTCGAAGCTACACCGCACAAAGACATAAATCTTGCCAGCCTGATTTTATTTTCAATCATCATTAAAAGAGGTATTCTTATTGAAAGTTTCTTCAATGTCAAAAAGTTGCGAGCTTTCGTTCTGATTTGGGATACTGCCTTCATCAGATACGGTTTGCTCATTGTTTCCATTATCTTCCTCAAAGTCTTTTAGCGGAGGAAGTTCCTCAAGGCTGTTAATGCCAAGCATTTCAAGCAGCCTCTGAGCCGTCCTGTAAATCTTTGGATTGCCGGGTTCTTTCAGGCGTCCGGCTTCTTTAATCAGCCCCTTATCGATAAGAGTCATAAAAACACTGTCTGTTCTTACCCCTCTTATTTCTGCAACCTGTGTCCTTGTCACCGGCTGCTTGTAACAGATTATGGCAAGTGTCTCCAGGGCAGCCTGTGAAAGGTAAGCATGAATATTTGATTTGACAAAATCTGCAAGCACATCTCTTAAGGCCGGGTTTGAGTAAAATCTGTACCCTCCACCAATATTTCTTAATACAAATCCCCTGTTTTTATCCAAATACTCGCTTGTCAGGCTTTTAATAATTTCTTCAACCTGTTTTTCCGGTATTTCCAAAGCTTCCGCTATTTCTCCGGCATTGACAGGTGATTCTGAAATAAACAGAATACCTTCTATACATGTTTTATTCCATGCATCATCGTGATGTTTTTCCTTCATATCAACCCTTTTTATAAGCAGTTTTTTATAGCCTATGTCAGTTTTTTTATTACAATATCTCCGAAGCTTTCGAACTGTATAAGGTCAATAATTTCGCTCTTATAAAGTTCTAAAATTGATAAAAAGCATATGATTTTATCAACCAGAAGGACGTATTTGCTAGTCACTGCCTTAAAAGACAGCTCCCCTTTTACTGACACCATCTCATGTATCCTTTTCATTTCATCAACTATTGTTATTGTTGAATCATCCAGGTAAACCTGGGAAAGGTCAATGAGAAAATCCTCTTTTTTCAATAAAACAGATGCCAGGTAATTTAAGTTGTCCAGCTTAAGGTTCTTTAGCAGATCAGGAAGCAGCTCTATAAATTCTTTTTCAATTGGGGCCTCCCTGACAAAATAAAAAGCTTCAAATTCTCTTAGCTTGGCCAGATACCGGGAAGCCTTTCCAAATGCTTTGAACTGTCTTTCCCTTTCAAGCAGAACTTCTCTGTCAACAGTAGCAGTATCTTCATCATCCTTGTCGCGATTCTGAGAAGGAATTATGGAATTGGACTTGATTTCAAGCAGAATTGCAGCTATATATAAAAAACTCGAAAGAGTATCCAGCAGCACTTCCTTTTGAAAACCTATATATTCCAAAAAATCTGAAATAATATCGCTTAACCTGATCTGGTAAATATCTACTTTTCTTTTTCTGACCAGATCCAAAAGAACATGTGCCGGTCCCCTGAAATCTTCAAATTGTACCTGATAGTGACCATTTTCCACAGTTTTTAATCAATTCCCATTTTTTTTCTTACTTCTGATATTGTGGTGCCTGCTATTGCCCTGGCATTTTTTGCACCGGACTCCAGAATATCATAAATGTACTTTAAATCTTTCTGCAGCAGATTTCTTTTCTCCTGAAAATCTGCAAGGGATTCAAATATTGCTGAAGATATCTCATCCTTACAGGCGGTACATCCAATAAGGCCCTTTTTGCATCTTTCTTCTATTTCTTTTACTTCATGTTCGTCTTTATATATCTTGTAAAATGAAAATACATTACATATTTTGGGGTTACCGGGGTCCGTCAGATGGACCCTCTGTGGATCAGTTACCATCTGCCTGACTTTCTTTTTTATAGTGGCTGCATCATCAGAGAGAAAAATTGCATTACCATAGCTTTTAGACATCTTTCTTCCGTCAGTTCCACAAACCCGAGTAGCTTTTGAGAGCAGCTCTGCAGGTTCCTTGAAATAATTGCCATAAAGAAAATTAAACCTCCTGGCAATCTCCCTTGTTATTTCAAGATGAGGCAGCTGATCCTCCCCTACGGGAATTATATCAGCATTTACAATCAGGATATCAGCAGCCATAAGCACCGGATATGACAAAAAACCTAAAGTAGAAAGGTCTTTGGCTTTTATCTGCTTTATCTGTTCTTTATATGTGGGACATCTTTCAAGCCAGGATACAGGTGTTATCATTGACAAGTAAAGGTATAACTCTGCAATCTCAGGAACATCTGACTGCCTGTAAAGATTTGTAAGTGACGGGTCCACTCCAAGAGCAACAAGGTCAATAACACACTCTATCAGATTTGACTTGATGTCTTTTGGGTCCTGGTATTCTGTAGAAAGCGCATGCCAGTCAACAAGGAAAAAGAAATTCTCAAATTCCTGCTGATGTTTTATCATGTTTTTTATATTGCCATGAAGGTGCCCCAGGTGCAGCTTGCCGGTGGGCCTGAAACCTGTCAGCATAATCTTTTTCATATCAGGAGTTCTCCTTACAAGTTCTAATTTTTTACATTATTTGTCTGTGGTTTATATTTAT
>CAYZUS010000001.1:72694-75639 GCA_964481885.1 uncultured Actinomycetota bacterium
AACACAAAAATTCCTTTTTTAAATTTTATAATTTGAAAACATACCTTATCAAAAAGAAATAAAAATGCAATCCTGCAATCAGGATTTTTCCCTCGGGTGATGTTTAAAGTAGGATTGTTTTATATGTCTCTTGTCTAAGTTTGTATAGATTTCAGTTGTTGAAATGCTTGAATGCCCTAAAAGTTCCTGGACAACCCTTAGGTCTGCGCCCTCTTCAAGCAGATGTGTTGCAAAACTGTGCCTGAAAATATGCGGATAGAGATTTTTATCAATATTTTGTTTTTTTGCATATTTTTTAAGGATTTTCCAGAAGCCCTGCCGTGAAATTCCGCCACCCCTGTTGTTTAAAAAAACATAATCATTCTTTATTTCTCTTTCAATGTTGCTGCGTGAAGAGTCAAGGTATCTTACAAGAAAATTTTTTGCAGTTTCACCAACAGGCGCTATGCGCTCCTTGCTGCCCTTTCCGATGAACCTGATAAGGCCTTCTTCGATATCAATATCATTTAATCTTAAGTTAGTTATTTCGCTTACCCTCATTCCGCAGGAATAAAGCAGCTCAAACATAGTCCTGTCCCTGAGTTCAAGGTAAGTGGAACAGGCAATATTATCCAAAAATCTCACAGTTTCAGCCTGGTTAAGTATTTCCAGATCTTTTCGGGGCATTTTCGGATTTTTTATATGGCTGAAAGGACTTTTTTGGATTTTATCACTTCTTGCAAGATACCTGTAAAAGCTCCTGATGGATGAAAGAATTCGTGAGACCGATCTGTCAGACTGGGTCTTATACAGGTTCTCCAGAAAATTAAGAATGTCACTATTGCTTATTTCCTGTAAATCGCTGATATTGTTCTGCTCCAAAAACGAAACAAGCTTTACAAGGTCCCTCTTATACGAATCAATGGTATTTAAAGATAAAAGTCTTTCGAATCTTAGATAATCAATATAGTTTTTGATATATTCATTTATTTTGTTCATTTTTTTTCTTTAAAAGATAATCCCTGGCAAGCATTATCCCAATTATACTTTTGGCATCGCTGATGTCCCCGTTTTCTATCATTTTAAGGCATTCACTGATTTTGGCTTTAAAAACAGAAAGGAATTCATCATGGTCAGGCTTGTTTTCTTTTTCTTCAAAATCTGTAGCGATAAAAATATCCATTTTTTCATCAGAAAAACCGGGAGAAGTGTAAATTGTTGCAAGGTGCGCGAGTTTTCCGTTTACTACGCCGGCTTCTTCATGAAGTTCTCTCTCTGCGCACTCAAGAGCTGGCTCGCCGCTGTCGAGTTTGCCGGCAGGGATTTCAATAAGGATTTTTTCAATGGGGTAACGGTATTGCTTTACAAGTATAATTTCATCTTTGTCATTTACCGGAACAACTGCAACGGCACCAGGGTGGACGACCTTTTCCCTTGTGGCAGTAATGCCATTAGGCAGTTCCACTATATCGTGAAACAGGGTCAAAATTTGTCCTTTAAAAATCTGCTGTGAACTGACTTTTTTTTCAAATAAATTATCTTCCATGCTGCCTTTCAGAATTTATATTAAATATCAAAATTATTGTTATTAGTATTGTTAAATTGATGTTTGTTTATTATTAAATCTGCTCTGGCTTAATAATTAGCAAAAACAGCTAAGGTTAAAAATTTTTAAAGCCAATTTTTAACAATTAATTCAACAAAAATTTAATTATTTATCAAAAACCATTTAAGCGTTTCACAAGGTACATATTTCAAGGATGAGTCCGGCAAGTTTTTCAAGCTCTGCAACTTTCACATATTCACTGCTGGAATGAACTTTTTCCATTCCCGAAGAGAGATCCACAGAGATTTTTCCTTTTGCATTATAAATATTTACGTCACTGCCGCCGCCTGTTGACCTGATGCGTGGCTCTATGCCCATGTTCCTTAAGGCTCTGCTGGCCATTGCTATCGGCACAGTATCACTTTCAAATTTAAAACCATTGTATTCACGTTCAACTTTTATCTTTAGCTTTGCGCCGTATTTTTCTGCTGACCTTATAAATTCTGTTTTAATTTCAGCTGTGAGACTGTCCAGTTTTTCGGGACTCAAGCTTCTTGCTTCGGCTTTTACATAAGTCTTTTCCGGAATAATATTTGTAGCTGTTCCTCCGCTGATTATGCCAATATTACTTGTACTGCCGCTGTCTATCCTGCCGAATTTTAAGTTTGCAATGGCTTCTGCTGCGACCTTTATGGAGTTTATACCCCTCTCAGGCTCAATTCCTGCATGGACAGCTTTACCGATAATGGTAAACTCCATGGTATCATGGTAGGGAGCTTCATTAAATATTGTACCTATGTCACCTTCACCATCAAATACGAAGCCGTACTTTGCCTTTATTTCCTTTAAATCAAGGTATTTTGCTCCAAGAATGGCTATTTCTTCCCCAACAGTAAAAATGACATATATACCACACGTTTTAATATTATTTTCTTTTATTACTTCCAGGGCCTCCAGTATTGCAGCAACAGCAACCTTGTCGTCGCCTCCCAGAATGCAGTTTTTATCAGCATTAAAAATTTTACCATTTTTTATTTCAGGAATTATATCACCCCCCAAAGGAACCGTATCAAGATGCGCGCCAAAAAAAACCGGAGTTTTTTTGGTTTTATCACTGGAAGGCAAAAAAGCTGTTATATTTCCAGCGTTCCCGCCGATTTTTTCACCTGTATTATCCATTTTTGCTTTTAAGCCAAGTTTTTCAAGCCTTTTTAACACGTAATCGCCAAGCTCCTTCTCGTTTTTGGAAGGGCTTTTTGTTTTAAGTATTTCCATGAAATCATTTAAAAGCCTGTCCCTGTTAACAAGGGACATGAAAATACCTTTATTGTTTTGTTTCTTTTTATTGTTTTTTACTTCCATAATACCGGTGACCTTTTACTAATAATGCTGATTATATTATTGATCTTTAAACCCTGGC
>CAYZUS010000001.1:75739-118552 GCA_964481885.1 uncultured Actinomycetota bacterium
TTCTTTATACGATTATCAATTTTTTACTTTTAATTTGGAGTTTGCAAATGCCATGCCTGCAATTGCACCGGCAAGCAGAATCCCCGCTGTTATAAGAGAAACCGTAATCAGTTTAAAGAAAAAATCATAAAAGAAACCAAAAGGAAATATGGTAATTATAAGAGATCCTTCAGGGAATGCCCAGTTCCCCTGAGGAAAGAAGATGTAGTGAAATTTGTCAAACAATGCCCAGAAATTATTTCCAAGAAAGTAAAGCAGTGCAAAAAGGCAGATAAGGACCACAGTGGAAATCAAAGCTGACAGACTTATGTTTTTTAAGAATTTTTTTGGCTTCTTTTCAATAAGCAGAAGGGTCAGTACAACAAAGAGCGCAACGCTGATATAAAAAACTGTCAGTAGTTTTTTAAGCAAAATCCTGACATCATCCAAGTGGCTGACTTCAGTTTCATTGAAAAATTTAATATCTCCTTTTAATTCGAAAGCTTCAAAATCTCTTTTATATTTAAAATAATCATAAACATTTTCAGTCAGCAATTTTACATCACTTTTGTCAAGAACTTCATATACACCGTTTTTTACAAAAAGACTGTTGTAAAAATTAAAATTGTAAAGATAGTATGCAAGAGGGCTAAAGACTATTATTATCAGTAACAGAATAGCGTTTACGGCTACTATTGTTTTTTTTACTTTTGGATTTATCAGGCTTTTGATATTTGCGCTCCTTTATAAATATCTTTTATATTTTTATATTTTTACTATTTACTCTGGCAGTTGCCAATTAAAAGATTAATGCTAAGGTATTTCCTCCAAGCACCGTGTTTTTTAAAACCGCCTTCTATAACATTCTATATTACAGTTTAAGTCAATCTTTTTATATCTGTCTGGTACTCCTTAAATTTGAATAATTTATTGCAGCTGAAATAAATTCCCTGAACAACGGATGCGGCCTGTTGGGCCTGGACTTAAATTCCGGATGAAACTGGCAACCAACAAACCATGGGTGGTCCTTTAATTCTACTATTTCAACAAGATTTTTTTCCATATATACTCCCGATACTGCCATACCGGCGTTTTCAAGTTCTTTTTTATATTTGTTATTCAGCTCGTATCTGTGCCTGTGCCTTTCATTTATTAATTCCTCCTTATAAGCATTAAATGCAAGAGTATTGCCAATAACTTTACAAGGATAGCTTCCAAGGCGCATGGTTCCTCCCAGTTCATTTACATTCTTCTGGTCAGGCATCAAATCAATTACGGGGTATGGTGTTTTTTCATCAAATTCAGAACTGTTTGCGCCAGCCAGCCCAAGTACATTCCTGCTGTATTCAATAACTGCGCACTGCATGCCCAGACAAATGCCAAAATACGGTATTTTGTTTTCTCTTACATACTTTACTGCATTTATTTTCCCGTTTATTCCTCTTAACCCAAAACCTCCGGGAACAAGCACTCCGTCTACATCAGAAAACAGGCTGTCCCAATTGTTGTTATCATCAAGTTCTTCCGCGTTTATCCATTTAATATCAATATTTTTACCGAAATAATATCCTCCATGGTTTAATGATTCGACTATGCTTATGTATGAATCCTTGAGGTTGGTATATTTGCCAACCATTCCGATTTTAATTGTTCCATCAAGATTATTTATTGTATTTACCAGATTTTTCCATTCCCGAATATCAGAAACCTTGTACTTAAGGTTTAACTTATACATGGCTATTGAATCAAGTCCTTCTTTCTGAAGGTTTATCGGAACTTCATAGAGATGTTTGACATTTATGGCATCTACGATTGCTTCCTGTTCTATATCGCAAAAAAGGCTTATCTTTGCTTTCAAATCTTCTTCGAGTTTTATTTCGCTTCTGCATATAATAATATCCGGCTGAATACCTATACTTCTCAGCTCCTTGACGCTGTGTTGTGTCGGTTTTGTCTTTAGCTCACCGGAGGTCTTTAAAAATGGCACATATGTGACGTGGATATAAAGGACATTTTCCTTGCCAATATCTTTTTTAAACTGGCGTATTGCCTCGAGAAAAGGCAGGCTTTCAATATCTCCGACAGTTCCGCCTATTTCTGTTATAATCACATCTACTTTTTTAATCTCCAGGGTTTTCTTTATGCAGTCTTTTATTTCATCAGTTACGTGAGGAATCACCTGGACAGTGTCGCCTAAAAAATCGCCGCGCCTTTCTCTGTCGATAACATTCTTGTATACTTTACCGCTTGTAAAATTGTTAAATTTGGAGAGGTTTTCGTCTATGAACCTTTCGTAATGACCAAGATCCAAATCGGTTTCCCCTCCGTCATCGGTAACAAAAACTTCACCGTGCTGGAAAGGATTCATTGTGCCCGGGTCGATATTTATGTAAGGGTCAAGCTTTTGTATGGATACTGAAAAGCCCCTGGATTTTAAAAGCCTTCCAAGAGATGCTGCACATATGCCCTTGCCCAAAGAAGACAGAACTCCCCCGGTTATAAAAATAAATTTTGTCTGCATTTTTTCCTTTCCTTAGAACTCATACTGGCTATTAAAGCCTTTACTTTCATTATTTTTGATTCTTGTAGTTTCCTGAAGTAATTCAACCGCATGCGCCAGTGAAATATCGCTGTCAGAAAGTCCGCTTAGCATCCTTGATATTTCCCTTACAGCTTTATCGTGCGGCAGTCTGTTTATCATTATTTTTGTTCGTTCATTTTCGATGGTCTTGGCAATAAAAAAGTGGTCATCAGCAAATGCCGCAATTTGTGGCAAATGAGTGATGCAGATTACCTGGCACCTTCCGGAGATGTTGTATAATTTTTTTCCTACAGTTATTGCTGTGGATCCTCCGATACCTGTGTCTATTTCATCAAAAATCATAGTGATTATATTATCAATACCGCTTACAATTGACTTAAGCGCAAGCATTATCCTGGAAATCTCTCCGCCTGAAGCAATTTTCCGCAAAGGTTTTACGCTTTCTCCCGGATTGAAGGAAAGCAGGAATTCTATATCATCAATGCCATTTTTGGTCGCTTTTACATCTCTGCCATTAACTTTCAGGCCAAATGCGCTATTGTCAGCGGTTAAATAATCTTTTTTTACTTCAAACTCAGCAGTTTTAAAATTCAGGTCCCCAAGTTCAATCTTAACATCTTTTTTTAAAACTATTATAGCTTCATCCCTTTTCATGGAAAGCGCCAGTGCCTCGGCAGAAAGGGCATCCCTGAGAATTATTGTCTTTTTACCAAGCTCCTCAATTTCAAAATCAAGTCCTTCGTAACTCGATATCTCGTCCTCTATTTTTTTTGAATAGGATTTAATCTGTGAAAGCTCCATATTGTATTTACGCTTGATCTCCCCTATTTTAAAGAGCCTTTCCTGAATCAAGTCCAGCCTCGAAGCAGAAAATTCCAGATTGCTTATATAATTTTTTAAATAATCATTTAAGTCCATTATAAATATTTTATAAGAGGAAAGCTCAGGCAGAAATTTTTCAAAATATTTATCAATAAGCGCAAGCTCGCTTATATCTTTATTTAAAATTGCAAGATTATCTGTCAGAGAATTGACAATGTTTTCATTACCGTTCAGTATTGCATCCGAATCAGTGCATGCATTATATATTTTTTCATAATTTTTAAGGATGTTTTTTTCTGCTTCGAGATTTTCTTCCTCGTTTTCGTCAAGGCCAAGTTTTTCTATCTCGTTTTTCCTGAATTTTAATTCTTCAAGCCTTATTTCCTTTTCTGACTGCAGTTTCTTTAGTTTTTCCAGTTCCCTGGCCGATTGTAAAAAATTTAAATATTTTTCCTCATATGATTTTTTTATTTCCAAAATATCTGATTTACCAAAATTGTCCAGTATGTCTATGTGTGTGTCAGGCTCCAGAAGGGACTGGTGGTCATGCTGGCCGTGTAAGTCCATAAAGCAATTGCCAAGGTTTTTTAATACGCTTACCTGAGTAAAAATACCGTTAATAAAGGCTCGGTTTTTACCCTGGCTGCTGACTTCTCTTGTTATTACAATATCCTCAAAACCTGTTTCATCTTCAATAAGGTTTTCGCTTTTTAAAAAATTAATTGATTTTTCACTTTTGGTCAGGTCAAAATAGCCCTGGACAATAAGTTTGTCGCTGCCTTCCCTTATAAGCTCATTGTCTGCACGCTCTCCCAACAGAAGGTTTATTGCCTCGATTATAAGAGTTTTTCCGGCACCGGTCTCTCCTGATAATATGTTTAATCCCTTTCCGAACTTAACGGAAATATCATCAATTAATGCAAAATTTTTTATTTGAAGTTCTTTAAGCATAATAGTGGTTTTGTATTACTTTAAAAGTTTTTCCTTGAAAACTTTAAAAAATATGTTGTTGTTAAAAGTAATAAGCTTTAATTTAAGTTCAGATTTGTTAATCTTTAAAATATCGCCACTGTGCAGAATGGTGTCTTTTCGCGTACCGTCAACACTCAAAACATCATTTTTATTTTTGGATTCAAGCCGTATTTCAAGATTGTTCCTGGGAGAAATGACCATGCTTCTTGCAAACAGGCTGTGTGCGCATAACGGCGTAATAATCACAGATTCATTCATAGGCTCTACAATTGGCCCACCTGCTGATAGAGAGTACGCGGTTGAACCGGTAGGTGTAGCTATTATTATACCGTCTGCCCTGAAACTGATGACATCCAGGCCATTTACGATGACTTCAAGGTCAATTATCTTGCTCATCATGTTCCTTGTCAGAGTAAACTCGTTTAATGCAATAAACGCCCCTCCATTGTCATCTTCAATTATTCCTGTACCTCTGTAAATTACCATTTCCAGAAGCATTCTTTCTTCTATTTTAAAGGAACCTTTCAGCAGATCATCAATTGCAGTGGTATAATCTTTTAAATTGACTTCTGTAAGAAATCCAAGATTTCCGACATTAATTCCCATAATAGGAATCTGTCTTTTGAAAGCGTACCTGGCGGCTCTTAAAAAAGTTCCATCTCCTCCTACTGAAATAATAGCATCCGCTTTGGCTGAAAAATTATCACCGCTGACACAGGGCAGGTTGTGTTTTGAAGGCATATTATCTTCAGAAAGCAATAGAACATCAATTTTTTTATTTATAAGATAATCATATACAAGCATTGCAATATTTACTGCTTTTTGCTTTTTGTTGTTAGTTATCAGGCCTATTGTTTTCATTTTATTTTTTAAATAAATTAATAAGAATTTTTACCAAATTAAATAAAATTTTTACAAAAATCTTAACCAAAATATTTTACCGACATATCCACAGTATCTGTTATTATTTTACCATAATTATTTTCTGTTTTTTTAACATTTATAAGATTTTCATTATTTATTTCACCGAATGCTTTCTTAATGTAAATCCAGAATTCAATATTTCCTTTTGCTCCTTTAATCTTTGAAAATCCTATGCCCTCTATTGAAATATTGAAGTCAGACAAAAAACCTGTCGTCCTTTCCAGTATTTTTATGTGGAGTTCACTGTTTTTTATAACACCTCCCGGCTCAACTTCACCTTTTTGTGCTTCAAACTGCGGCTTCACAAGAAGTAATATTTCTCCGCCTGGAGAAGTCACCGAAAATATATCATTGAAAATGGTTTTAAGTGAAATAAATGAAACATCTACTACGGTCAGATCAGCCATATATTTCAGCAAACTTTTATCAATATTTCTTATATTGGTTCTTTCAAGCAGTATCACTCTCGGATCATTTCTTAATTTCCAGGAAATAATTCCGTATCCAACATCAATTGCTGTAACAACTTCAGCACCGTTTTGCAGCAGAAAATCTGTAAACCCTCCTGTTGAAGAGCCTATGTCAATGGTTTTTTTCCCTGATGCGCTTAAGTTAAAGTTGCTGAAAGCACCCTCTATCTTTATGCCGCCCCTGGACACATAAGGGTCATCCTTTATGATTCTGATGCTGGCATTTTCCGGGATTTTTGTACCAGGTTTTTCAATTTTTGAAGCACCAACTATGACCCTGCCCTCAATAATTAAAAGTTCTGCGCTTTTAATGTCAGGGGCAAGTTTTTTTTCAAGCAATACAGCTGCAAGACTTTTCAATTTTTCCTTTGAAGTATAAATTGTGCAATCTTAATGAGCCATTCTTTCTCAACATCCATGCTCTCTACTATCTGGATGGCAATGTTTATTTTTTCCTTTGCAATTTTTTTGGATTTTTCAATGCCAAACAAGCTGGGAAATGTATTCTTGTTCTGTAAAATATCCTTACCTGATGTTTTACCCGTTATTTCAATCGTAGATTCCAGGTCAAGCAGGTCATCAGTAATCTGAAAGGCCATGCCTATGTTTTCTGAATATTGCTTAAAAAGGCTGATATAGTCATCGCCGGCACCTGATAATATTGCACCGCTTGTTACTGCAGCTGTAATAAGCTTTCCTGTCTTGTTTGCGTGCATATATTCAAGAAGAGGTTTTGATATTTTTTTGCCTGCAAAAAATACATCAACTATCTGGCCCGCTACCATACCATGCGCACCCGACGCTGAACCAATTTCGGACAGAACTTTAACAAGTACTTCAGGAGGGCTTTCCTGCCTGGAAAGTATAATGTTAAATGCTTCAGCAAAAATTGCATCACCCGCAAGGATTGCTATATCCTCGCCGAACTTCCTGTGGCAAGTGGGGGCGCCTCTGCGGAAATCATCATTATCTATTGCAGGAAGATCATCGTGGATAAGCGAATAGGTATGGATAAATTCAATGGCACATGCGACCGGAAGAACCAGTTCGTAGTCTTTTCCAAGGCTTTTGGCAACAGTCAGGCATAATATCGGCCTTAATCTTTTTCCGCCGTTATTCATGCTGTAAACAATAGATTTTTTAAGTATCTGCGGGATATCAGAATATCCTTTAAGATATTCATTTATGCGGTCATTTATTATTTTTATAAGGGATTCCGGATAAAGAGAACCCGTTTCGTTAACAAAATTAGTGAATTCTTTCTTTTTCATTAAATAATCTGTAAATCAGTAATAATTATCCAATATTTTTTAAAGTTTTTCCCTGCTGAATCTCAAGAAATATTTTTCCAAGCACGCCGTTTACAAATTTCGGTGTGTCCTCCTTCTGGCCAAACCTTTTTGCAATTTCAATAGCTTCATCCACAGATACTTTCAGCGGTATTTCATTTTTGAAAAGCATTTCATAAATACCGACTCTTATTATGTTTCTGTCTATAAATGCTATTCTGTCTATGGTCCAGTTCTCAACTATTCTTTTAATAATAGTATCTATTTCGTCCAGGTTGCTTTTTACTCCTCTGACAATTTCAGACGTGAAAACATCTATCTCTCTTCCAAGAGAAATTTCATTAGCAATGGTCTTTTCAATATCTTTTTCCAAAAGATCACTCTGGTATAACAGGATAACGGCTTCTTCCCTGGCTTTTCTTCTTGATATTTTTGTCATAATTATAAAACAAAAAATAATTTATGCAAGTGCATATTTGTGCCTATATATAATGTTTTTAAATAATAAGCATTATAAAAAGCGATTCTTTTAAATATTTAAATATTATCAACTATTTAAAGCTGCCAAATAGTTTTTGCCATCAAGTATTTAACTATTGTCAGCTGATAAGCGCCGTCAAATATTTGGTTCTGTCAAAAAATTATTTGCTTACTCTGGTTATATAGTCGCCGGTTCTTGTGTCTATTTTGATTATATCTCCTTCATTAATAAAAAGCGGAACCTGTATCTTTGCGCCTGTTTCTATTTCTGCAGGCTTGAAGGTATTACTTACAGTATCACCTTTGACTCCCGGCTCAGCTTTTAAAACCTTGGACTCTATTGCAAGAGGAAGTTCAATCGATATTGGCTCCCCCTTATAAAAGACAATGGTCACCTCGAGATTTTCAAGAAGAAATTTTTTGCGGTCGCCGATGTTCTCTTCAGAGACAATTATCTGCTCAAAGGATTCACTGTCCATAAAATTATAATGCTCATCCTTATATAAAAACTGCATTTTTTTTGTTTCAAGTATGGCCTGCTCAATTTTTTCACCGGCCCTGAAAGTTTTTTCGATATTGGCTCCTGTATTAAGGTTTTTCAATTTTGTCCTTACAAAAGCTCCGCCTTTGCCCGGTTTTACGTGCTGAAAGTAAATCACTTCAAAAAGTGAATCCTCGTAATTTATTGCCATGCCGTTCTTTAAATCATTTGTAGTTATCATAAAAATGCCTCCTTATTATATAGAATAAATCCTAAAAGTCTGAAATCTACTCAAGGACCAGAAGTGATTTTGAATCACTGTAAAAATTTTCATAACCTCCATCCTTAACAAGAACAATATCTTCAATTCTTACTCCGCCGATGCCTTCAAGGTATATGCCCGGTTCTATCGTAATAACCATATTTTCTTTAAGTACCGTATCGTCAATAAAAGAAACTGTGGGGAGCTCATGAATCTCAAGCCCTACACCATGGCCAAGGCCATGGCCGAAGAATTTCCCGTATCCTTTTTCTTCAATGTATTCCCTTGAAACAGAGTCAAGTTCTTTACATGTTATACCTGCCCTGCAGGCTTTTAAGGCTCTAGCTTGCGCCTGCAATACTATATCATATATTTGCTTTAATTTTTCTATTTTATCAGGGTTTTTGGAGTCATTTTGCTCATCCATAAATATTGTTCTTGTAAAATCAGAACAGTAATGATCATATTTACAGCCCATGTCAAATAATAATATGCCGCTATTTATTAATTTCCCTGAAGGCTCGTAGTGTGGCAAAGACGATGCCTGGTTATTTGCTATTATCAAATCAAAGGAAAGTCCGGAAGCACCATTTTTTATCATATTTCCCTCAATCTCGAATGCAAGTTCTACTTCAGAAAATTTTCTGATGCCGGCATAACTTTTTTTCAGCACAAACTCGAAAGCACCCTGGGTTATTTCACAGGATTTCCTGATTGATTCAATCTCACATAAATCTTTAACGAGTCTTAAATCTTCCACAATCCCGGGAGCATTGGTAACTTCGATACCGTTTTCTTTCAAAACTTCTTCGGCTCTTAAGAAATTGTCATGACTGATACTATTGCCCTCAAAGCCGCAGCATTTTATACCCATCTCCCCGAGTATTTCTGAAAGTTTTTTGAATTTCTGGCTGAGAAATCTGACAACCCTGGTATTTTTAGCTGACACAGATTTGTTTGCCTGTTCAAAATGTATAAAGTGGGCAAGAAGCACTGTTTCATTTTCAGAAATCACAGCAATACTTCCGGTATCTTTGCCGTAGAAACCGGTAAGGTAAAATATATTTTCGTCTTTAAAAACTATTAATCCTTTGAGCTTATTTTCTCTAAGCTTTTTCTTTAAATTTTCCTGCCTGATTTCAAAAATATTATCCATTTTTTAGTCTCCTTGTCCGCAATCCTGAGCTATGTAAATCAAAGCTATTTTATACACCTGAATCCCTAACCCGCTTAAAACACCTTTGACAGCCGGCGAAATAACCGATTTCTGTCTCCACTCTTCTCTTGCAAAAATGTTTGATATGTGGACCTCGATAACAGGGATTTTTACTGCAAGTATTGCATCATGAATGCTGTAGCTGTAATGCGTGAGAGCTCCTGGATTAATTATTATATAATCAGTGTTGCCGGCACATGAATGCAGTTTGTCTAAAATATCCCCTTCGCTGTTTGATTGAAAGTATTCGAGTTCAATATTATTTTGATTTGAATATTCTTTTAAATCATTCAGGACAGTTTCAAAACTTTTCTCACCGTAAATACTTTTTTCCCTCGTGCCCAGCAGGTTTAGATTTGGACCATTAATTATCGCCACTTTTTTCATTTTATTTGCTTCCCTTTCGGTAATAGTATAAATTCCCAGAGTTTGCGTCCATACTTTAAAATCTTATAGCCTGACTGATATGTTTTTAAAAATTGCTTCTTTTATAATATCTGTCCCAACGTTACGATAAAAAACAGGCCTGTTTAGTGCTTTTAAGAGAACAAATTTGTTGGCAGATGCGGAAAATTTCTTATCAAATTTCATTGCATCAAAAATATCGTCAGCCAGTTTGCCTTTGAGGGTTTCTTTATTACTTTCAGATTTTTTTGCATGTATTTCAAAATTACCCGGCGATTTTTCATCATCAAAATCATCACAGTAATCAAAGCTGTATGGCAATTTCAGCTTTTTATAAAGGCTGATGATACTATGCCTGAAAGAATCACCAAGCAGTCCAAGGCTTATTGAAATATCTATTGCAATAATCATCCCGATTGCTACGGCCTGGCCATGATTTATGCCTTTAAATCCTGAAATTTTTTCTAATGCGTGCCCTGCGGTATGTCCAAAATTAAGCAAATTTCTGTAATTACTGTCAAATTCATCTTTTTTTACAACAGATGTTTTAATTTTTGCACAAGAGTATGTTACTGCTTCAAACTGCGGAAGCGATATCAACTCTTTGAGTGTCCCGGTATCTGATATCTGCAGAGCCAGATTGTTTAAAAGCTCCAGTATCTTCCTGTCAAATATGATTCCGTATTTTACAATCTCAGCCAATCCGTTAATTATGTCTTTTTCCTGCAGAGTTTGCAGAAATAAAGTATCCATTATAATTGCATGAGGCTGATAAAAACTTCCGATTACATTTTTTACGTCTTTGAAGTTTACGACTGCCTTGCCACCAATACTGCTGTCTACCTGGGATATTATAGTGGTTGGTATCTGCAGCAGTTTTACGCCTCTGTGAAATGTTGAGGCAGCAAAACCTGCCAAGTCTCCTATCACGCCTCCGCCAAATGCGATTACAACGTCATCCCTGTGCATGTTAAGATCAAGCATGTTTTCATATATATATTTCGTGTTTTCAAGACTCTTCTGTTCTTCACCATCTTTTAAAACTATTTTTTTTAATGATTTTGTAAACGAATTAAGAAAAACGTCTATAGTTTCGCCATAGATACCATTAACAACATCATTGGTTACAAATAGTATTTTTTCAGAACTAAAAAAATGTTTGTTTAATAGTTCTGGCGCAGTGTCTATTATACCCCGCCCAATATAGACAGGATATTTTCTTAAAGTTGTCTGGGCACATATAGTTTTCACTCTTTTATCCTTTGCAAAATTTCATCTGCAGCTTCAATGGGGGTTCTATGGTCTGTATCAACTGTAAAGTCCGCGGCATTTCTGTAAAAGTGATCTCTTTTTGTAATAAGTTCAGTTATTACTTCCATTCTGTTGGGTGCTTTAAGTAATGGCCTGTCAACTGTATTTTTAAGCCTTTCAAATGCTGCTGCAGGTGATACATGCAGAAAAATGACAGTACTGTTTTTTTTGATAATTTCAATGTTTTCATGCCTGATTATAACCCCGCCTCCGCATGCAAACACGCAGTTTTTGTTGACATATATCTTTTTTACAGTTTTTGTTTCAGTGTTCCTGAAATACTCTTCCCCATGTTTTTCGAAAACATCAGAAATTGGCATATTCAAACTTAATTCAATGATATTATCAAGGTCCACAAACAAAAATTTTAGCCTTTCAGCTAAAATTTCTCCGGTTGTGGTTTTGCCTGAACCCATAAATCCTATAAGAGACAGATTTGTAATAGTTTGTGGCTGTATTTGTTTGTTCATTTAAAAGAGCTTCTTAAAATTTATATATCTGATATATGTCTGATATATTAGATATTTTTTAAATAATTTATATAATTTCCATGATTTTGTGCAATCTCCGCAATATTATCCATACCAAATTTATCCTGCATTGCGCTCATAAGCTCTATTGCAAGCATTGATTCTGCAACTATTGCTGCACTGGGAACAGCGCAAAAATCTGCCCTTTCCTTGAAACTTACTGCAGATTCTTTGGTTCTTATATTCACAGTCTTTAAACCCTTGTTAGTTGTTGGTATTGGTTTTGCAATAGCTTTTATGCTGACAGGCTCGCCATTTGTCATTCCACCTTCAATACCTCCGGCGTTATTAGTGTTTCTGTAAAAACCTTCTTTGTCGCCATAAAAAATCTCATCATGAAACCTTGTTCCTGTTTCAAAAGCTGCAGTCAGTGCGTTGCCGAAACTTACTGATTTGATTGACGGAACACTCATTATGCTGGCTGCAATCTTTGCATCAATCCTTCTGTCCCATTGTGTAAAAGAACCAAGACCGGTAACAACACCGGAAGCAATCACCCTGAATGCTCCTCCAAGAGAGTCTCCTTCTTCAGAGGTTTTTTTAATGAGCTTAATCATCTTGTCGGCTGCTTCTTCATCAGGACATCTCACAAGGGAATTTTCAATCCGCATCAAAAATTCCAAATCAGATTTGTTCTTTAGAGGATTAAATGATTTCTTTACCACATTTTTAAAATTTTCCTCATCAATTTTTATTTTGCCTATCTGTTCAATATAACTTAATATAAATACGTCAAATCCTGCCAAAAACAGCTTTGCAAAAGCGCCTACGGCAACCCTGACGGCGGTCTCCCTTGCGCTGCTTCTTTCAAGCACTTCCCTTATTGAATTTAGCCTGTATTTTATAATTCCCGGAAGATCTGCGTGGCCTGGACGTGGGTTTAATACATCTTCTTCACTTTCAAGTTTTTCTTTCTGGTTTTTCCAGTCAAGGTTATCAATCATGAAGGAAATAGGAGAACCCGTGGAAAATCCTTTCCTGATTCCCGAAAGAATCTTTATCTCGTCTTTCTCAATCGACATCCTGTGTCCCCTGCCAAATCCCATTTGTCTTCTTGCAAGTTCTGAATTAATAAAATCCGTATCAATTTTAATTCCTGATGGATAATCGTTTATTATTCCTGTCAGGGCCTGTCCGTGTGATTCGCCTGCTGTTAAAAAAATCATTTTATGTCGCTTTCCTGTTTAATTTTTATCGAAATCCTGTTTTTGACCTGGAGCAAATCCACAACACCGAAATAAGTTTCATTTGCTCCGTGGCAAATTATAACTATTTTAAAACATAGAATATCTGTACTTTCTGTGCAGAAGACAACAGTCGTCCTCAAGTTGCATTAGCGCCCTGAGAGATCTTTCAAGCATCAGCACAGATACTCCTTATTTCAGAACTTGCCCCATTTCTGCCTGAAAAAAGCCCGGCAATTCTGGAACAATTCACTGCTTTTTCAAAATATAGTCTTATTCTGCTTATTTTAAAATTATTTCAGTTATTAATAAAGGTAAAAACTCAGGAATATTTACTAATCTTTCCTTTAAAGACAAAAAGCAGGAATAAATTGGCAACCAGGGGGTTATAACTGGTGAGAACAGGAAGTCAATAATTTTAACAATTTTTACAGGTAAATGGGTAAGGACTCACCAACAGAAGTTAAAAAGTTTTGGCAGGATTTAAAAAAAAGTTTAGAAAAACCCCGCATACCATCCGGATAAATAATTGCCTGCAAAAAATGCGACAAGTCCGCCTATTGATATAAACGGACCGAAAGGAATGTAAGCCTTTATAGTTTTTTTCTTGAATATTATAAAAATTATTCCGGCAATGGCACCGATTAAAAATCCTAAAAAAAGGCCCACTATAACATTTTTTACAAGGAAAGCTCCAAGCATCAAAGCAAGCTTGACGTCTCCAAGGCCCATTCCTTTGGGATAGATAAGGTGTACAATCAACATGAAAGTAAAAGCACCTGCGCAAAAAGCAAGAGGAAGCCACCACTTGACCGGATTTAGAAGTGCGATGTTTAAGGTGCTTAATGCCAAACCGACAAGCGTAAATGGAAGAACGATAATATTGGGAATTATCATGAATTCCCAGTCAATAAAGGACACAACCAGAAGAATACTGGAAAGGATTATACCCGTGGCAGTATTTATGGAAATCCCGAAAATACTATAGGCCAGAACATACAGCAGTCCTGTAAGCAGTTCGTGGATAATGTTTTGAGCGGCAACTTTCTGGCTGCAATTGCTGCATTTACTTTTTCTGAAAATAGTTGAAAGGATTGGAAAGGCTGCAATCAGCGGCATGGGACTGCTGCATGATAAACAAATACAGTAAGGCTTAAAGATTTTCAGTTTTCTTGGAATCTTATATATAAGCACGTTGAAAAAACTGCCGGCAAAAAGACCCGAAACAAAAAGAGCACACGAAATTAAAATAAATTTTACATCCATGACTTTATAAACTCGCCCTTTATCTATTATTTATTCTATTTCCAGGATTCAACTAACGCGTCTTTGATCTTTATTAAAAGCTTTTCCTCGGGCATGATATCAAACCATATCTTAAAGGAAAATGCCGCCTGATTTATCAGCATGTCTATACCCGGTATAACTTCAGCGGCTCCATCTGCCTTTGCTTTTTCAATTAATTTTGTATTAAACGGTTTATAAACCATATCAAAAATGAATTTATCCTTTAAATTCCAGTGAGCCGGAACAGCAGGTATATTGATATTATCGATATTTCCAGTATCCATACCGGCAGGGGTGCAGTTTATAATAAGATCTATTTCACCAAGTCTTTCTTCGATTTCTGTAAGACTTTTTAAAGGTTTGATTTTTAAAGGTTTGCCGAGCAGCTCAAAAAGGTGATCTGCCTTTCCCGGCTGTATGTCAAATACAAAAACGTCCTTTACAGGTTTTTGGGAAATGGAGTATACGGCACTTTTTGCTGCTCCTCCCGCTCCCAGTATAAGACATTTTTTCCCTTTCCATAAATATTTTTTATCTTCAAGAGATTTAATCAGCCCTTCTCCATCTGTGCTGTATCCGATTGTCTTATTACCATCCTCCTGGTAAATAAATCTGACCGTATTTACGGCCCGGAAAACAGATGCTGCTTCATCTGACCTATCAACAAGCTTAAAAATATCCTCCTTGAATGGCATTGTTACATTAATACCGGTAAACCTTAAGTTTTGCGCACCCGCAAAAGCATCTTTAAGATTTGTGCTGTCTGGTTCAAATGAAAGGTAGACAAAGTTTTTACCATACTCTGATAAAAAGAAATTCTGAATAAAAGGTGAAAGGCTGTGTTTTGAAGGGTTTCCAAAAAGCCCGATTAGTCCTGTTTTTGAATCAATTTTCATAAATATGCGTTTAATGTTCTTTAAAATATTATAAACCAGGCAAATTTCAGGTGTATTATCGGTAGCATTGTCAAATTTCAGCAGTACCTGGTTTTATTAAAAAAATAATCCTGAAATAAGTTTGTTGTTTACCCATAACAACTAATTAATTTTCTAATATTTTATATCAAAAATATCATATAAGCTAAAATCAGTAACCTCTTCCAATAAAAACTCTGAAATAAATGAAAGAGCAGGACCTTTCCTGACAGCAATTATAAACACATCAAGGTCATTTTGCCTGCCCTGGCAAAGTATTTCAACCTTTCTGTCCTGTGTGTTTTGCACATATCCTTTTACATTATATTGAACGGCCATGTCATGGACAAAGTACCTGAAACCGACACCCTGTACCCTGCCTGATACAAGTATCCTGAATGTTTTTATATCTGTTTTTGAAACACTCATAGAAATCAAATATGTTGTTATTATACCAGGCTTTTACTCTTTTTACGGTTTAGAAACTTTAAAAACTCAAACCATAAAGCCGTAACGACACCAAGGGCCAGGCATATCAGAAGGCCCGTAGGACCCATTATTGAAAAATGGAATATATTTCTTAAAGCAGGGATATAAAGAGCTGCTCCCAGAAAAACTATTGCCAGCGCTAAAACTACATAAAGCGCTTTATTTTTATCTTTAAATATTCTTATCATATTTTTGGTTCGCGAAGCGTTCGTTACAATAAGCGCAAGATTTCCAAAAACAAGAGTTGTAAAAGCAATGGTTCTTGCAGCATCTTCGCCAAAGCCAAAAACCTTCAAAGTAATAAGGTACACTGCAATCATTACAACAAAAAGTGTTAATCCATTGACCACACTTGTCAGCATTGTGGGCCTGTTAAACATCGACTCTTTTAAATTTCTTGGTTTGCGCTTCATTATATTTTCACCCTCCGGCTGGGCCTCAAATACTGTTGAACATGCAGGGTCTATAATCAGCTCCAAAAATGCTATATGTGCCGGCAGAAGAACCAGGGGTAGTTTAAACAATACGGGCACGAGAGACATTAGCGCTATGGGGATATGAATCGAGAAAATATATGACATGGCCTTCTTTAGATTATCATATATTCTTCTGCCCAATCTGATTGCCGAGACGATTGAAGAAAAATCATCATCCAAAAGAACAAGAGCTGCAGATTCTCTGGCCACATCGGTCCCCCTGCTTCCCATGGCAATTCCTATATGTGCCGATTTAAGGGCAGGAGCGTCGTTTACGCCGTCCCCTGTCATTGCAACAATTTCGCCATTGGCTTTAAGAGCATTTACAATAAGCAGTTTTTGTTCAGGGACAACTCTTGCAAAAATATTGGTGGTTTTTATTTTTTCCTTCAGTTCATCAGGACTCATCATGTCAAGTTCAGTACCAAGAATATAGTTTTCAGGATTTTTAAGGCCTATTTCCCTTGCAATGTTCTGAGCCGTACCGGGATAATCACCGGTTATCATTATTACCCTTATGCCTGCACTGTAACATTCTTTTACCGTCTCAGGAACATTTTCACGGACTGGATCGGTAAAACCAAAAAATCCAATAAATTCAAAATCAAATTCATGCTGACTGTCAGGAAGCCCGGCTTTGTCAAATGATGCTTTGGCTGCCCCAAGCACTCTGTACCCTTCATCAGCCAGCCCTGTGACAATTTGCAGCAGTGATTCTTTTTTACTTTCATCCATATGGCACAATTCAATTATGGATTCCGGTGCCCCTTTGGCAGCAATTACAAAATGGTTTTTATCCGGAGACTCCCAAATATGGGAAAGTGCAGTTATTTTTTTTGATAATGGATATTCTTTCACTAATTTCCAGTTTTTATGTATGTGCTCTGAATTCTCAAGATATTTTTCCCCTGTTGACTTTATGGCGCTTTCAATAGGATCAAATGGGTCCCTCTGGCTGGCTAAAATTCCATATTCAAGCAGATAATGAAATTTTTCTCCGATATCTGACGAAACATTACTGTCAAAATCAAAGTATTCATTTTCAGTATAAATTTTTTTAAGGCTCATTTTGTTCATGGTCAGGGTGCCGGTTTTATCCACGCAAAGCACTGATGCCGAACCTAACGTCTCTATTGCGCTCATCTTTCTTGCAAGCACCTGCCTCTTTGATATCCTCCAGGCTCCAAGGGTCAGAAAAATAAGAAGGACCACTGAGAATTCTTCCGGAAGCATTGCCATACTCAGCGACAGTCCTGCCAGAAATCCGTTTAGCCAGTCCCCTCGAGGTACTCCATTAACTATTGTAACCCTGGTCAAACCATAGACTATTACAATAACAACACAAAGTATCCCGCCGATAATAAGAAGATTTCTTATTATCCTGCCGGTTTCTTTCTGAAGAACCGTAGGCTCATCTTTTATGGACTTTAAGGCTTTGCCGATTTTGCCCATTTCAGTAGATGCGCCTGTGGATATGACTTTTGCAAGCCCGTGCCCCTGGATTATCATTGTACCTGAATAAACATTAGGGAGATCGTCTCCACCGGGGCGCGTATCCACCGGTTCTTTGCCAACTTCAATTTCCTGTTTTCTGACCGGTACTGATTCACCTGTCAGCATGGATTCATCTATCAAAAGGTTGGAACAGGAAAAGACGATTGCGTCAGCCGGAACTCTGTTGCCTTCTTTTAAAACAATTATATCTTCGGTAACGACTTCTCTTCCGGGAATATTAACCTGCGACCCATCCCTTATTACAAGTGCTCGTGGGCTTGAAAGATTTTTTAAAGCATCCAGCGCCTTTTCGGTTTTTCTTTCCTGGTAAATCGTTATCCCTACAACAACAGCAATAAAGGAAACGAGCATCAGCGCATCTTCAAGACTTCCAAGAATAAAATAAATAATACCGCATACAATGAGCAGGAGAAGCATTGGCTCTTTTAAAATATTGAGTATTAAAAAAAGAAACTTGTTTTTCATTCCTGATGCAATTTCATTATAGCCTTCGCTGGAAAGCTTTTTTTGCACTTCTGTTTGTGAAAGGCCGTTAATTACCTTTTCCGGGCTTTGATTTTCCATGATTTCCTTATTGCGTTGATTCGATTTTTTAAAAATAAGGTATATTAAAATATTTTAAAATATTGGCAACTCTTCACGTATCAATAAAACTGTCACGTAAGCTATAAAAGATTCTTATTTAATCTTTCCAATTTATGGAATGATATAAAAAATATTGTTAACAATTATGATTAGAAATTTATTAATATCGTCAAAATTTTATGCAGTCTCAATGCGGATAATTTAAATATTCTACTAAATTTTTATTTATGAGTCTATTTTTCTTTATTTAACCTTAATTTTTTATGTCTCTATTTAGTGTTAAAATTATTATATTTAATTATCCGTTTTACAGCCTGACATTAAGCAGTGCGTATTTATCAATTTTTCCCAAACCTGTGATTATTATGCTGGCATTTGTGTTTGCAACTTCGATTTGTTTCTCAGAGTTTGCGTCGATGATTTCATCAAGTTTGAATTTCAAAGGATTTTTACCCGGCTGTATAATATCAAGAATATCACCTTTTTTTATCTGGTTTCTTGCTTTAATAACAGGAGCACCGTATTTTTCGCTGAAACTTTCAAAATTTCCTGCAAATCTGTATTTTCTCAAATATCCAACATTTTCATTCTCTGTAAGTTCCGGGTTTTGCTTTCCATCCAAAAACATAAAACCAGTAGTATAAGTTCTGTGAGTGGTTTTATCAAGTTCATTTAAAAGATAATTCTTTTTTTGTTCCGTATATTTACCCTCTTTAATTAAATCAAGCGCCTGTCTGTAAACCCATGTCACACGGCTGACATAGTTCTCAGTTTTCATTCTGCCCTCTATCTTTAAACTGCTTGCGCCAGTTTTCACGACTTTTTCAAGCTCCGGCAGAAGGCACAGGTCCCTGGAATTATAAATATACGTACCTCTTTTATCCTGAAAAACCGGAAAGTATGCATTGGGCCTTTTCTCCTCCATAAGATAGTATTTCCATCTGCATGTATGTGAGCACAAACCCTTGTTTGCATCTCTTCCAGACAAATACTTGCTTAGCATGCACCGTCCTGAATATGAAATACAGAGTGCACCGTGAACAAAAACCTCGACTTCAATATCAGACAAACGGCAGATGCCCATAATGTCTGAGTATTTAACTTCTCTTGCAAGGTTTACTCTGGAAGCACCAAGGCTGGCCCATAAATTAACTGAAAGATGGTTTGACGAACTTGTCTGTGTGCTGATATGAATTCTTGCTTTCGGGATTATCTCCCTGACTTTTTGAAAAACCCCCATGTCTGATATTATGAATGCATCAAATTCCAGGTTTTTAATGCTTTGGACGTATTCTTCAAGTTCGCCCAGTTCGCTTTCATCGATTATGGCATTAAGCGTCAGGTAGACTTTTTTGTTGTTTGAATGCGCGTGCTCCACAGCCAAAAAAAGATCTTCTGCAGTAAAATTATCGCCCATGGTCCGCAAGTTAAACCGGCCGCCGCCAATATAAACAGCATCTGCACCATAGGCAACAGCATATTTTAAAATATTCAAGTTACCGGCTGGAACACACAGCTCTGGAATTTTTCCTGTTATGTATTCTGAAACTATAGATTTTTTTATCATAACTGCCTGGTCTTTATATCCTATTCTTATAGTTTTTATTTTTCCTTATTATATACAGACAATGAAATTCCATCACCAATATTAAACAATGATGTTTCAAATGCACCTTCCCCGGTCACGATCCTCAAATATTCTGTCAGCCCGGCGACACTATTGGCGTCATGTTTTAATATTTCTTCAAGAAAAATTTTGCCATCGTAAAATACATTATCTGCAATAACAGCACATCCGTTGGCAAGCCTGTCTTTTATGGCTTCAAGGTAACAGGGGTATTGGTATTTTGCAGCATCAATAAAAACCAAATCATATTTTTCTTCATTTTTGTCTGATTCCCTGATAATTTTGACAGCATTTCCATGTATAAATTCAAAACTACAGAGAGAGCCGGCACATTCAATGACATTTTTTATTCTTTTACCATCAAGGCCCGGTATCAGTGTTTTATTTATCAAACCGCTTATAAACAAACATGCCTGACTGAGCCTTTCACGGTTTAAATCTATTCCGGTATAGCCAAAATGCTTTTCTGAATTACTTTCTTTGCTGCCGGCCGGAAGCAGAGTTTGGCATATGTGGCTGTTTGTGTTTGTTGCTTTGCTGCAGACTAATTCCTGTGCTTTGCTAAAGCTGATTGCTGATTCTCGTTTTTTATTAAAGCAACTTGATGATTGTTGTACACTGACTCTATTGTCGGCTGGTTCTTCAGTGTTACATAAGTACCCTTCAGATTTCAGCGTTATTTTGCCCGCTGCGCCAAATGATTCTCCAGCCTCGCATACATCATGGGCAGATTTACCTGCTCTTACTTCCGGCAAAAGGTGTTTCAGTAAAAAATAGGTTGAATATCCTGTCCCACAGCCTATTTCCAGAATATTTGAAGGCTTTAATAATCGACAGGCAAGTTCAAGGAATCTTCCTGTTTCATCATCAACTATAGGAATTTTCTGGCTTTCTGAAACTTCCCTTGCCGTTTTTAAAAATTCAGACTCTTGAAGATATTCTTTAAGCACCGGATCCTGCTTTGTGTGGGATAATTTTCGGATATCGGCTTCTTTACTGGTTTGTAGCATTTACATGTTCCTGGAAAGTTTTTGTAAACTCATGCTTATGTGTTTTTTCATCTACAACCACATAGAAAAGATAGTCCACATCTGCAGGTGCCAGCGCAGCTTTTATCGCAGCAAGTCCGGGATTGCAGATTGGAGTTGGTGTAAGCCCTGTATATTTATAAGTGTTGTAAGGAGAGTCGACTTCAAGGTCATCATAAGTGACTATACCTTCCCACTTGTCAAGCGCATATCTTATGGTCGCATCTATTTGCAAAAGCATATCGATTTTAAGCCTGTTGTAAATTACCGCAGAGATAAGGGGCCTTTCATCAGGAACGTAAGCTTCCCTTTCAATCAGCGAGGCAATCTTTAAAATATCGTAGGTTGAAAAATTATTTTCTGTTGCATAGGACCAGTCGAGCGGCTGAGTTTCAAGCTGATACTGGGTCAGCAGCATTTCCACTATATTCTGCGCCGTATAATCGACAGTGATATCGTAAGTCTTTGGAAAAAGAAAACCCTCAAGCGTCGTTTTATCACTTAAAAATTCGTAATTGTTTTTATAGGTGTTTATATCCAGAGCTGTTTCCAGTTCCTGCTGAACCACGAAAGGGATATCTGCAATTATTCTTTCCTTTATCTGATTTAAGGTAAATCCTTCAGGAATAGTAAGTTTGTATATAACCTGCTTTTCGCCTGCAGTTATAGTATTCAGTATGTTTATATATTCATCACCCGTAATCAGCCTGTATGTTCCCGGCAGGAGGCTTGTCTCCTTACCCTGTTCCTGGACAAAAAGTCTGAACACAAATGCGTCATCAATAATACCATTTTCTGCAAGCATTTCAGCAATCTGAGTCAGATTTGCCCCGGAAGCTATCTCCACCTCTACTTCAACACCCTTTGCAATTGCAGGTTTTGAAGTTTCTGTTGCAATGACCGCAGGTGTTAAAAGTCCGCAGGAAGCAGAAGAAAACAATATTATTATAGCGGCACATGAAAATGATATTAATGCCACCGATTTTATTTTATTATTGAACTTTTTCATTTTTTAAATTTTAAATTTTTGTTTTTAGTTTTTGCCGATATTTTTTTAAAATCATTCCTGCTGCAGTTTTCAATAGTATTACTGCTCATGTAAGTCAAAATGCTTAAGGCATACTATTACTTTCCTGAATTTTTGACAAATTCAAGTAATCTCCAAGTATTAATGCTGCTGAGATTGTATCTGTTGCACCTGATTTACGATCCTGAGTTACAATTTTTTTAGGAGTGCCCCTGCTTTGGTTTTTCTTTTGGCTTTTGTTTCCTCCCTCCTTACGGGAACCATAACTTGCAGAAACAAGATCAGAGGATATCTTAGAAGTGAACCTCTCATCAACAATGGAAACTGGCAATTCGTAACTTTTCAAAACTATAGAAATAAAATTATCAACGACTTGTGCCTGATGGCCCGGCTGGCCATTTAAACTTATGGGTCTTCCTATTACTATCCTGCCGATATCATTGTCTTTTATCAGTTTTAAAATATTTTCACTTAAGGAGTCATTATTTTCCAGCATGCCAAAAGGCATTGCCATGCTGTTTTGCCTGTCTGTGATTGCAAGGCCTATCCTTTTTTCTCCATAATCAATTCCTAAAATTCTCATCCTATAGTTTCCAGAATCCTGCCTTTGACAAAACCAACAACTTCTTTTATTCTACTGCTGTCTGATCCGCCGACCTGGGCAAATTCCGGTTTTCCACCGCCGCCGCCTTTTAACATTTTACCGACATCTTTTGCTATAACAGAGCAGTTGACACCCTTTGGCAGCAGGTCCTTTGAAGCAGAAAGAAGGACAACTGGCTTTTCATTAATGATGTTTGCAAAGACAAGGAAAGTATTTTTTCCTTTGAATTCATTGAGAATCTCGTCACCAATAAGCCCCATCGTCACTAAACTTATGCCCGGCCAGTATGCAGAACCGGTAAAATCAAATCCAATAATTGAAGTCAGCTCAGGCTTGTCTTCGCTTTTACTGTTTTTATCAAGAATCTCCTTTTTGATTGCTTTAACCTGCAGAGAGGCCAGGTCTTCCTGCAATTTTTTTGTTTCGGACCTGATTGACTCTATCTTTGCCGTTGTATTAAATATGTCTGAGTCAATGCTTTCGGAAATTTCTTTTAATATTTTATAGCTTGAGTTCATAAAATTAAATGCAGCTATTCCGGTAACTGCCTCTATTCTTCTGATATTTGCGCCTATACTGGAGTCGGAAAGGATCTTTAAAAGTCCGATTTCACCGGTTCTTGATACGTGAGTCCCTCCGCAAAGCTCCCTGCTGTAATCTCCTATTTCAGCTACTCTTACAAATTTTCCATATTTCTCTTCAAAAAGTGCCATGGCACCAATTTCGACCGCATATTCTTTTGTGGTCTCATATATCCTGACAGGACTATCCTTCTGGATTTTTTCATTAATTATTTTTTCAACTTTGTCCATGCTGTCCTGGGATGGAACTTCACTTATATTATAATCGAATCTGAACCTGTCCTGGGCAACATGTGAACCTGCCTGTGTTACCTCTGGCCCAAAAACTGTCCTTAAGGCCCAGTGAAGTATATGCGTTGAAGTATGGTTTTTACTTATTTCAGTGTTAAAAGAGACATCCACCTGTGCAGTTGCCTGAGGCCCGGATTTAATATTTGATTTTTCATTTGGGATGTCTTTGGTTTCATAAGTACCAAAAACAAGTTTATCTGTGTCGAATGATTCTTTGACATTTTTATTTAAATCTGACAGAGATGCAGTGCATTTAATGATTCCTTCTGAAACATATCCCCTGTGTACCGTAAAATCATCCAAAGGCATTCTGGTATCCTGCACAACAAAAACTCCGGTATCAGTACTTATTGTTCCCCTGTCGCCAATCTGCCCGCCTTTTTCTCCGTAAAATGGAGTTTTGCAGAGCAGTATTTCACCCTGCTGTCCCTCAGAAAGTTCATCAACAATCTGAGCATTGGTGCCGGCAACATTTAACCCTGGGCTGTCATTTACGGATTGGCCGTCATTTATTCTTATAATAGCCGCAACATCTGAAATTGTTTTTGACTCCTGATAACCTGTGAATTCAACCGTAACAGCCGCAGCTATTTCCTTGTATAAAGGCAGGTACATTTCAATTTTCTTGTCAAATACAGTTTTAACCCTGGATTTTTCTGAATGAAGCTTTAGATTAAGGTTGAAAGCTGCCATGTCCATCTCAAGATTATTCTCTCTTAGGATTTCAACAGTCAGCTCCGCAGGAAAACCAAACGTATCATAAAGTTTAAATGAATCCTGTGGATCCAAAAAATTTTTTCCGGCCTTCTTTAGTTCCTCAATTTTTATGTTTAAAACTTTTGTTCCTTCTTTTAAGGTCTGTGAAAAGCGTCTTTCCTCGTCATTGATTATTTTCCTGATGGTATCTTTTTTATTTGAAAGTTCAGGATAAGCGTCAGAATATGCCGCAATGACAGTCTGCGTAACCTCATTTAAAAAATAATCCTCTATATCAATAAGTTTTCCAAACCTTATTGCCCTCCTTATTATCCTTCGTAAAATATAGCCCCTTGATTCGTTTGAAGGCATGACCCCGTCTGCAATAAGAAAAGACACTGCCCTGCCATGATCGGCAACAATCTTGATGCACCTGTTTGTCTCTGCACTGAATCCCGGTTCATTCCTGTCACACAGTTTTTTGCCTGAAAGCTCCTGTATCTTTGATATTATGGGCCTAAACCTGGTGGTCCTGAAAACAGAAGGGTTTTTTTCAATTACTGCTTCGATCCTTTCAAGGCCCATTCCCGTATCAATGTTTTTATTGGGCAATTCCATGTATTTTCCGTTTGAGTAATTGTACTGTGTAAAAACCAGGTTCCAAATCTCAAGATATCTTCCGCAATCACAGCTTGGCGAGCATTCAGGATTGCCGCATGCAAAATCCGGTCCAAAATCATAATAGAGCTCAGTGCATGGACCGCATGGGCCGGACTCACCTGCAGGACCCCAGAAATTTTCACTTTTGCCGTATCTGTACATATGGTCCAGTGTTATGCCATGAGTTTCCCACAATTGTATGGCCTCCCTGTCTTCCGGAATATTGTCGTCTCCGGCAAACACGCCTACCCGAAGATTTTCGAGAGGCAGATTAATTATGTTCAGGCAAAAATCAATTGCAAAATCTATTGCTTCTTTCTTAAAATAATCAGCAAATGCAAAATTGCCCAGCATCTCAAAAAAAGTAAGATGCCTGTCAGTATAGCCAACACTCTCAATATCGCTGGTCCTGAAACATTTCTGGACAGTGGTAATGCGGGGAGCCGGAGGTTTTTTGGTTCCAAGATAGTACGGCTTGAATTGCTGCATGCCGGCGGTTGTTAAAAGAACACTCGGATCATCTGAAGGAATCAGGCTCGATGAAGGCATTACCAGATGAGCGTTTTTCTTAAAATATTCCAAATATGTTTTCCTGATATCCATAAAAATCTTTTACCCTAAATCTTGTTTTTTGTATTGTCCAGCTTTATGGCTACTTCTCCAAGTTGCTGCTCAGTAACTTTTGAAGGTGATTCAGTCATCATGCAGAATGCAGACTGTGTTTTTGGAAATGCTATCACTTCTCTTATGCTGTCAAGTTTGCCTATAAGCATTATAAGCCTGTCCATGCCAAGGGCAACCCCTCCGTGAGGCGGTGCGCCATATTCAAGGGATTTAAGTAGAAATCCAAAATTTTCTTCTATTCTTTTATCATCAAAGCCAAGAAGTTCAAATATTTTCCTCTGCAGTTCTATATCATTTATTCTTATTGAACCTCCACCAAGTTCATTTCCATTTAAAATTATATCATATGCAAGCGATCCGGCTTTCCGGGGCTCGCTGTCAAGAAGCTTAGTTGTTTCGATACTCGGGCTGGTGAAAGGATGGTGCATTGGGGAAAGCCGCTTTTCCCTGTCGTCCCATTCAAAAAGCGGAAAATCAATTATCCAGGCAAAGTTAAATTCTTCCTCATCAATAAGATTTAACCGGCTTCCCAGATACAGCCGTACGGCAGCAAGCGAGCTGCAGACTTTTAAAAATTCGTCTGCAACTATCAGCACCAGGGAATTTTCCTTTAACCCAAGTACATCAACAAGTTTTTCTCTTTCATTATCTGAAATAAATTTGGCTATTGGCGAGTTAAACTGGTTTGCCTGTTCGACTTTTATCCATATAAGGCCCCCTGCGCCGTATTTCTTTGCCATATCTATAAAACTGTCAAGGTCCTTTCTTGAAAATCCGCTGCCATCATCTATTGTCAGGCATTTAATGCATCCACCCTTGTTTAATATATTCATAAAAACATTAAACTGGCTGTCAGCAAAAATATCTGTAATATCCCTGATTTCAATGCCGAATCTTAAGTCCGGTTTGTCACTGCCAAACCTTTCCATGCTGTCCTTCCAGGAATATCTTTTAAAGGGAGTTTTAAGTTCCTCGTTTATTGTATCCTTAAATATTTTCTTAAGAAGGCCCTCAATGAGAGTCATGACGTCATCACTGCGCACAAAAGACATTTCAAGGTCGATTTGTGTAAATTCCGGCTGCCTGTCTGCCCTCAAATCCTCATCCCTGAAACATCGTGCAATCTGGTAGATTCGGTCAAAACCTGAAAACATCAAAATCTGTTTAAACAGCTGTGGAGATTGGGGAAGAGCATAAAATGATCCCGGATTGAGCCTTGACGGAACCAGGAAATCCCTTGCTCCCTCCGGAGTACTTTTGGCGAGAATGGGAGTTTCAACCTCTACAAATCCGTTGCTCCCAAGATAATTTCTGGTAATGCTCGTAACTTCATTTCTTAACCTTAAATTACTCTGCATCTCCTCTGACCTTAAGTCCACATATCTGTATTTCAGCCTGGTCATTTCGTCAACTTTACTTCGGTTGTCAATCATGAAAGGAGGAGTCTTTGAAGAGCTCAGCAAAGTGATATTTGTTGCAATAATCTCAATTTCACCGGTAGGCAGCTCCGGATTTATTGCCTCAGTGGCCCTGGCCTTTACTTCGCCCTCGACAGAAATAATAAATTCGGACCTGAAATCCTTTGCCATATCATAAGCCGAATGGCTGTGATTTGAATCAAAAACTATCTGGACTATTCCTGAAAAGTCTCTCAAATCAATAAATATTAACTTTCCGTGATCCCTTCTTTTATTTATCCAGCCGGTTATAGTTACTGTTTTACCTATAAAGCTGCTGTTTAACTGTCCGCAAAGGTGTGACCTGAGGCCAGTGACAAAATTATCAAATTTTAGATTCCGTTTGTAATCATATTTTTCACTCATTTAAGTTATCTCCTGAAAATGTTTAAAATTTTTTCCGGCTCATTTTTAAAGTTTATTGTTTGCTGCTGAAATTCCTTTAAATCTTTGACGTTTAAAATACCTGATTTTACTTCGTCCTCACCAATTATTATAATATGGGAGAATCCCTGTTTTTGCGCTGACTTTATACTGCTGCCTATATTTTTTGCCCCATAACTCATTTCACTTTTAATGCTCCCGTCGCGGAAAAACTTTAATAGTTCCAGGCAGTATGGTTTGTAGGCATTCTCCATATTGATCAACAGAACCGAGGGTTCATCTTTTTGCAGGGTATAAGTAATGTTTAACTGCCGCATTAGCACAATGGTTCTGTCTATGCCAACAGCAAATCCTATTGAAGGCATATCAGGACCCTCAAATTGTGATATTAATTTGTCATACCTGCCGCCGCCGCCCAGGGCATTCTGCGCACTGCCCAGGTCTTCTGAGACTATTTCAAATATTGTACGAGTATAATAATCAAAACCCCTGACAAGATCGTCTTTTATAAGATAGTCTATTTTAAGCAGGTCCAAAAATTCAATAACATTATCAAAATGCTGCCTGCAATCCTTGCAGATGTGTGAGTATATCTTTGGAGCTTCTTTGATTGTTTCAGCACATTTCTCCATTTTGCAGTCAAATATCCTTAAAGGATTTTTGATAAATCTTATTCTGCAGTCTTCGCATAAGGATTCAATTGAAGGTTCAAGGTAATGCTTGAAAGCTTTTATATATTCCTGCCTGCATAGCCCGCATCCCACACTGTTAATAAGAAGTTTAAGATTCTTAAACCCAAGTTTTTCAAATATCATATTTAACAGCCAGATGATTTCAGCATCAATCTGCGGGTCGGAAATGCCGGCTGCTTCAACGCCCAGTTGCCAGAATTCCCTCATTCTGCCTTTTTGCGGCCTCTCATAGCGAAACATGTTCTCGATATAAAATAATTTTAATGGCAGCGCTTCTGCATACATTTTATGTTCGATAATGGCTCTTACAACAGACGCAGTTCCTTCTGGCCTTAAAGTCAGAGACCTCCCCTTTTTATCAGGAAAAGTATACATTTCTTTTCTGACAATGTCGGTGCTTTCACCAATTCCCCTGTCGAAAACCTCCGTATGCTCAAAAACAGGAGTGATAATTTCCTTATAATTAAAAACATCAAAAAGCTTCCTTGATGTGTCTAATATAAAGTCCCTGTATCTGATGTCTTCACCAAATATGTCGCTGGTTCCTCTCGGTGAATTTAAAACCAATTAATGCCGCCTTCCAGAAAATCGTCACTTAAGTAATAATTATTCAAAAATTCGTTTTTTAAAGTTGAAGCTGCACCGTGCCCAGGACTTACTGTCAGTTCAGGGTTGAATTTTTTCAACTTTTTTAAAGACAGAGCCAGTTCTTTTGAGCTGCCGCCCGGGAGATCTGTTCTTCCGACTGCTCCCCTGAAGAGCAGGTCGCCGGTAAAAAGATAATTCTGCATTTTTATAATAATGCTTCCCGGAGTGTGCCCCGGCATCTCATAAATGTATATATCATGCTCTTCAAGAAGATCAAGGATTTTATCATCTATCAGGTTATAAGCTTCAAATGATAAAGCATTTGGCCCTAAAAGTGAAGACATGTTCTTTTTGGGATTAAGTGCGACATTCTCATCGTCTTTATGCAGATAACATGGAATTTTATATTTTTTAAGAACATCGGGAGCGGCGCCCAGATGATCGTAGTGGCCGTGTGTGTTTATTATAAATTCCGGATTTAAGTTCTCACCGATAATATAATCATCGATTTTTTTAAAATCGGCCCCGGGGTCTATTATAAAACAGGCATTTGGCTTGTTTTCCAGGGAGACAATATAGGTATTTACACTGTAAACACCTAAAATTAGTTTTTTTACTTTCATTTTTACTTTCTCCTCAGGACCATGAATATATTTTACATTCACTCTTAGGGTGACATCGCATATGATTTATTTTTACTTTCTTGGCAGAACCCTGAACGCATCGTATATGGAGTCTATCTGTCTTAGATTATTAATAATGTCTTTTAAAATGTATTTATTGCTTATTTCGATTATAAACTTAAATTTTACATTACCGGCGTGGTCAGAACGCAGGGTGCTTGCATTAATTATATTTATATCATATTCGCTGATCATGTTTGTTATATCTCTAAGAAGCTTTGTCCTGTCGATTGCTTCTATCTGTATCTCGGCGTTAAACTTATGGGGGGCAAAGTTATCCCAGTCCACTTCTATAAAGCGCTGGCTTTCACTCTCCATAAGCATGCTGACATTATTACAATCTGACAGGTGTACGGATATGCCTTTACCTCGAGTAATGTATCCGACAATATTGTCACCGGGTACAGGATTGCAGCATTTGGCAACCGTTATCAGGACGTTATCCATACCTTTCACAAGAATACCGCTGGTGGAACGTTTTTGTTTTTCGCTTACAGACAAATCTTCAGTTGTCAGTTCTTTTTCAGGCTCTTCAGACTGGTTTATTTTTTTTAGAATCCTTGTAAAAACCTGATGCACAGAGATTTTATGAGACCCAATGTTCCTGAAAAGATTGTCTATGTTTTCATAATTCAGGTCAGTGGCAACTTCATCAAAAACCTTTGCAGGTATATCTTTAAATGAAAGGCTGTTTTTTCTCAAAGTTTTAAGCATCAGTTCCCTGCCGGTATTATATGATTCCTGTCTTTCCCCTTTGCTGAACCAGTGCTTAATCTTGTTTCTTGCAGTTGAAGTTTTTATTATCGAAAGCCAGTCCCGGCTGGGACCTTTAGGGGTTTTGGAAGAAATTATCTCGACTATATTTCCGTTTTCGAGATGGTATTCAATTGGCACCATGACTCCGTCGACCTTGCATCCTATACAGTTATGCCCTACATCTGTGTGGATATAATACGCAAAGTCTATAGGGGTTGCCCCTCTGGGCAGATTAATTACCTTGCCTTTTGGCGTAAACACAAAAATTTCTTCTTCAAAAAGATCAAGTTTTAATGATTCCAGGTAATCCTGAGGATCTTTGAGCTCCTTCTGCCAGTCAAGAAGCTGTCTTATCCATGTTACCCTTTTGTCAAATTCAGTCTGGGCAACTATGCCTTCCTTATATTTATAATGTGCAGCTATTCCATATTCAGCAAACTTGTGCATCTCAAAGGTTCTTATCTGAATCTCAAGAGGATCACCTCGTTGTCCTATAATAGTAGTGTGCAGGGCCTGATACATGTTGAATTTTGGATTTGCGATGTAATCCTTAAACCTTCCGGGGACTGGTTTCCATATGGAATGGATAATTCCAAGAACCGCATAGCAGCTTTTAACATCTTCAACAATAACCCTTATTGCTATCAGGTCATAAATATCATCAATCTCCCTATTCTGTTTGGAGATTTTATTGTAGATGCTGTAATAGCTCTTGCTTCTGCCACTGATGTCTGCAGAAATTTTGACTTCATTTAATTTCTCTGAAACAATTCTTATGGATTCGTCTATCTGTACCTGGCGCGCTATAATTTTTACCTGCACCATCTCTGATATTTTTGCAAATTGTTTTGGATACAGAGTCTCAAAGCTTAAGTCTTCAAGCTCAGATTTTAATTTTGAAATTCCAAGCCTGTGTGCAATAGGGGCATAGACTTCAAGGGTCTCAATTGCTTTGGAAATCCTTTTTTCTTTTTCAAGAAATGACAATGTTCGCATGTTGTGAAGCCTGTCCGCCAGTTTTATTACGATTATTCGGACGTCTTCAGACATGGCAATAATCATTTTCCTTAAATTTTCAACCTGTTTTTCTTCCCTGCTGGAAAAAACTATTTTGTCAAGTTTGGTAAGGCCGTTAATTATATTTGCAATTATCTCCCCAAACTCTGATTTGACTTTTTCAAACGTAAACTCGGTATCCTCAATTACATCATGAAGAAGGGCCGATACAATAGATGTCTGGTCAAGTTCAATGTCAGCAAGTATTCTCGCAACTTCAAGGGGATGAATTACGAAAGGCTCTCCTGACTTTCGGTACTGCGTTTCATGGTATTTCTTGGCAACCATGTAGGCTTTGTGGAGAAGATGTTCATCCAGCTGTGGATTGTATGTCCTTATTTTTTCAACAAGTTTTTCATACAGTGCATCTACATCAAAATTTTTTAAATCTTCTGGTGTTTGCAGGGTACTTTCTCCCGCAGAGGATAGTTGTGAAGAATGCCCTGCTGCAGTTATTTGATATGCTGCGTCAGATGCATCAGTTTTTTGGAGCATTGGCGAAGATTCAGCTTCTACTGATTCTTCAGTTGCAGACTTTTTATCCGGCATATTGTTTCTGAGGACTTTTTTGGAAATCAGCACAGCATCTTCGGGAGCTTCTCCTGAAGACAGTGCGGCAGCGTCACTTTCCGGACTCTCCGCCATGCCTTTTACTATTTCCCGGTTTTCCTGTATTTTGTCTGTTAATGGGTTCATATATTTAATAAAACAATTAAAAACTGTATTTCTGTAAACACAAAACTATTAATAAAAAAGTCAAACAGCAGATACTTTTTATTTATTGGTAAAGAAATTACCGCTAAAAGCAAGCAGCATATTAAAATTTGCACCACTTAAAAAACAAATATCTAAAATTATAATAATCATCTTAATGATTTTATTTATTATTTTAATTTTAGCAAGCCATCTGTTGAGCAAAAATTAAATTATTTTTAATTTAAAATATTCCGTCTGATTGTCAGTCATAAAATAATTAAATTATATAATATTTATTATTTATTGCATATCTGGCTTTCAGATACTTTTTAATTAATGGTAAATCATCACAGGGAAAGAATAATTAAACTACTGTGGCAATAATGCGTTACACCATACCAGGTCCTGATCCGTTTTTAAGCTTTGGATACAAAGCTGTATTATCCTGGTATCATCATAGGGGCTCTTTTTTTGTTCAATATTATACAGGATATCTATCTGAAGGGCAGCCAGCAAAGTCTTGTCTTTGCGGTTTTTGATAATATAATTTGTAAATTCCGGATACAGATCACTGCAATTAAATATAATACCCGCAAATTCCTTGTTACTGTTTTTTAATTTTAAAACCATGTGCTTGTTGTCTTTTAAAAGTCTGGGTTCACCTGTAATACTGCAGTCCTTTGTCTGAAAAACAGGTCTTGAATTTCCCATTCCAAACGGTTCAAGCATGCCTATATCAGACGTTAAATTCAGATTTATTTCAGAAAAACTTATTTCTGCATCGAAATAAAAGATTTTTTCCAAATCCTTTTGCGTCAGCATCTTATTAGCCAGCTTGATCATTGAAGATTTAAAACTTTCGTAACTATCAAGTTCCATTGTTATGCCGCAAGCCTGTTTGTGTCCACCGTATTTTTTAAAATAAAAGCTCAGGCTGCCAAGATTCTCATAAAGATCAAATTTTTCGATGCTTCTTCCTGAACCCTTGAGGATTCCGTCAGCCTCCAAAAAAAGAATAACCGGGATGTTATATTTCTTTACAATTTCCGACGCAGCAATCCCAAGCACTCCCACATTCCAGGTTGCTGATTTTGCAATGAAAATTTTATCGGCTGAAACAATTTCTGAAAAATTATTATTGTCTAAAATTTCCCTGACAGTTATTTGCTGAATATCTTTTCTGTCCGAATTTGATTTTTCGAGTTCTTCAATAATGGAAGATATTTCAATATTGGATATTTCCGTTTTTATGCCAGGATTATCAATAAGAAGCTTAATGCTGTTTTCTGCATTACTCATGCGCCCTGAAGCATTAAGCCTCGGAGATATGACAAATCCGATATCATAAGTGTTAAATTCTTCCTTTTCGCCGAGTATTTTATTTACCAGCGAATTTAAACCAGGGTTGCTGGAGTTTTTGATTCTTTTTAAACCCTCTTTTACTATTATCCTGTTTTCATCAATAAGTGGCATGAGATCTGCAACAGTTGAAATGGCTACCAGATCAAGGATTGAATTTAAATAATCCTTTGGAATTTTTTCTTTTTCTGAACTGTCAAGATATCTTAATATTGCTGTGATGAATTTGAATGTCACGCCGGCTCCGCTCAGACAATCGAAAGGGTATTGGGAATTTTCAAGTTTTGGATTTTTTAGTTTTGGATTTACTATAATATAGCTTTTTTCATTTATTTTATCCGTATTATGATCATCACCCGGATAAGTAAAATCAGTGTTATCTTTCCCTGAATTTTTTAAAGTGGCCACAGATACTATTTTATCCGTGTTGTGAGCATCACCTGAATACCCAAATTCGGGTTTATCTTTCCCCGTATTTTTTAAAGTTTCCGCAGATACGACCTCGTGATGATCGCACGCTATGACATCTATGCTGTTTTCCTTGCTGTATTTTACATAATCAATAACTTCCGCAGCATTTGTTCCGCAATCAACGCAGATTATCAAATCACATGTTTTTTTGAAATTCTGTTCTTTTATGTAGTCAATATTTATATCATAGCCGCTATCAAATCTGCTTGGAATGTAATAATCTGCATTTGCTCCAATTTTTTTTAAAAAATTATACATTATGGCAGTGCTTATGATCCCATCAGCATCATAATCCCCAAAAACAAGTACTTTTTCGTTGGAACGTATTGCATTTACAAGTCTTATTACAGCAGCTTCAATATTCGGAAGAAAATCCGGGTCGTGAAGATTTTTTAGTGAAGGGTTTAGAAAACAATCAATTTTTTCTTTGGTATCTAGCCCCCTGTTTTCAAGAAGCTTTATCAGGATATTACTGTATTTTAATCCACCTTGAAAATTTTCTGCGAAGATTTTATTTATACCGGTATTATGCTTGTTTATCCAGTTAGCTGAATAAACAAGCGGCTTTTTAATGTCTGATGGCATTATTACCCGGCAAAAAAATATTTAAACTTTATATTTGGGAAATTTGTTATTCCAGGACACAAGTATCTGTGGCCCAATAAAAATCGAAGAATAACTACCGGAAATAATTCCTACAAAAAGGCCGAAAGCGAAGTCTTTTAACGTCTCATTGCCAACTATAAGAAGCACTACAATAGGAAATAATGTCGTTGCGACGGTACCAAGTGATCTTACCAGTGTTTTATTCATGGAGTAGTTTGTCAAATCAATAAACTTATCCCTTTTATTGAGGCGCAACTCTTCCCTTATCCTGTCAAAAATAATAATGGCGTCACTTAAAGAATACCCGAGTATGGTCAGAATAACAGCAATTGTAGTTGTGTTAAACTCCCTGTAAGTAATGGCATAGAAACTTAAAATTATCAGTAAGTCATGCACAAGTTCCAGTATTGCCACGAGTGCAAATCTATACGCAAACCTTATCCAGACATAGATAACAATTCCCGCAATACTTATGGCAACAGCAATCAGGGTATTTCGAACTATTGTTTTCGAAAAGCCTGCATCGACCTGCCTGTCCTGTACCAAAGGCGTCACTATACCTATTTCTTTTTCCAGAGAATCAATTATTAAAGTTTTTTGCTCTGTTGTTAAAGGAGTTGTTCTTATTATGTATTGATCTGGCGCTGTGCTCTGCAGAATGGAATTTCCGTAACCGATGTCTTCCATTACCTTTCTTACTTCAGTTATCTCAACTGCATTTTTGAACTTGACTTCCATCATGTTTCCGCCAAGAAAATCTATTCCGAAGTTAAAACCCCTGATAATGAACAAAACTATTCCAACTGCAATAAATGTCAAAGATATTGCGGCACCCCATTTGCTGTTCCTTATAAAATTAAATCTATAGGATCTTTCCTCTAGGATAGTCTGCTCAATTATCTTATTATCTTTTTTAGGGACATTTTTACCGATTGCCAATTATTTCTCCTTCAAGATTTTTGTATCAATTGATTTTTTGGGAATTCTTACGCCAATAAAACCCGGAGTAATTACACGGGAATTGACAATCAGAAACAATATAGCTCTTACAAGCACTATGGCTGTAAGCATACTTATTACAATACCTATCGCGAGTGTTACCGCAAACCCCCTGATCGGGCCTGTTCCGAACCTGTAAAGAGCAGCTGCGGTAATTAAAGTCGTAATATTGGAATCAATGATTGCCTTAAGCGCATTCCTGAAACCTTCCGAAAAGGCAACAAACTTGCTTTTACCCTTAACCATTTCTTCTTTAATTCTTGCATATATCAGCACATTTGCATCAACTGCGATACCAATGGTTAGCACAACACCTGCAATTCCCGGAAGAGTTACCGGTGTTTTTAAAGCTGCAAGAATTCCCCAGAAAACTATTATGTATACCGCAAGCCCTATAAGAGATATGGCTCCAAGACCCCTGTAAAGAGCCAGCATATATATTGCAACAAGTATAATACCAATAATTCCTGCAAGTATACTTGCCCTTAGTGAATCCTGGCCAAGGGTGGGACCTATTGTCTGGCTTTCCTGTATTTCAAGGTTAACAGGTAATGACCCTGTCTGGAGCACCAGGGCAACATCTTTGGCTTCCTCCAGTGTTCCGATATTTTCAATTACTGCATCACCGGCTATTGCCGACTGTATTCTGGGAGCAGACTTAATTTCACCATCAAGAACAATTGCCAGCTGTTTTCCAATATTGGCAGTAGTTATTTTTTCAAATTCTTTAGCCCCTTCAGGTGTAAACGTCATGCTAACAATGATTTTCCCAGCTGAATCATAGTTTGCCTGGCTTTTTACTAACTTATCTCCAGTCATAAGGACCGGACCCAGCACGGGATTGTTATCTGCATCATAGGATTCAAGTATTTTAAATTCAAGCTGTGCAGTTTTTCCAATTATCTCAATTGCCCTTTGAGGATCAGATACACCCGGGAGCTGAACTATTATATCTTTGTTTAAATCCCTGGTGACCAAAGGCTCAGAGATTCCAAGTTTGTCTATCCTGTTTAAGATAATAAGTTCTGCTTTGTTTATTGCCTCTTCAGTTATTTCCTCAGTACCCTTTTCTACAGGTTTGAGTATTATCTGTGTTCCGCCTTTTAAATCAAGCCCGAGCTTTATGGAGTTCTGTACACCATCTTTAAAAACATAGAAAAAGCTGACACCCACGAGCAGTACAAAAATAATTATTACAATAATATTGCCAAGCTTGTTTTTCATTTAAAAATCTGTTCCTGTTATAAGTTTACTAATACAAGATTTAATTAAAGTTTATTCTGAGTTTCGGTTGTACCCTGCTGAGTAACAACTCTTGCAATAGCGCTTTTTGAAATTTTTACATCCACGCCGCCTGCAATTGTAATTATTATATTATCATCTCTTACATCTTTAATTCTGCCATAAAAACCACCAATTGTTACTATTTCGTCTCCTCTTTTGAGGCTGCTCATAAGGTCAGTAGTTTTCTTTGATCTCATCCTCTGAGGCCTGATTAAAAGGAAATAAAAAGCGACTCCAAGAACTACGAGCCATAACCAAGTGCCGTAATTAGCAAGTATTGCTCGCCATCCGGTAGGAGCTTCCGTTGTTGCTGTAGTTGCACCTGCAGCAGCTGTTGTTGCAGCTGTAGGGAACAAACCTGTACACCCTGCAAGGCCCACAAGGAGTCCTATTGCAATGACGCTAATAAGAATTATAGAAATTACTTTTTTGGACATCAAATACTCACTTTCAAACACATTCTCTTGATAAATTATGATTGATTAAAATCAAACATTACTATTATTAACATTTTCAAAAAATATGCAATGCTTTTTTTGTTTTCATTTATGATTTATTTGTAAGATACCGGTTCTTAAATGACTGCCTGAATTGTTCAAAGCGGTCTTCGCTGATGGCCGTGGCCGCATTATTTACAAGGTCAAAAATAAACTGAAGATTATGTATCGTAAGTAAAATAGCAGATAAAATCTCCTTTGACTTGTATATGTGCTTCAAATAAGCTTTGCTGAAATTTTTACAGGTATAGCAGTTGCAATTTTTATCAAGAGGTGAAAAATCATCAGAAAACTGTTTGTTTTTTATATTGATTTTGCCAAAACTTGTAAATGCGCTGCCCATCCTTGATATTCTGGTAGGCATTACACAGTCAAACATATCAACTCCAAAATATATTGCATCAATTATTCCCAGGGGATCACCGAGGCCCATAAAATAGAAAGGTTTTGACCTGTCCGTAAACTCAGAAGTATATCCAAGCATTTCCATTGTGATTTCCCTGTTTTCACCGACGCTTAAACCTCCCACAGCAATTCCGTCAAAATCCATCGAAGAAATTGCCTGGGCACAAAATTTTCTGGTCTCCTTTATAAAACCACCCTGGATAATTCCAAAGACATTCATTTTATCAGTACCTGATACATTGATGCCATCCTTGACCTGGCCGCTTGCAGCCTGGAAGCCAGAATTGTTCTGGTCCAAAAAATCTGTCCCGGTTTGGCAATTGTCCTGACCAGATGCTGAAAAAGAAAACTGTTTTTGTTCTCCCTGGATGCCAGGTCCTGCATTATTTAGCCGATCCCTTTCCCTGATGGAAATTTCTGCCCATTTCAGTGTTCTTTCTGCAGCCTTTTTAGTGTAAGCCAGGTCATCAGTATAAGGAATACATTCATCAAGAACCATACAGATGTCCGATCCCAGATCGGCCTGCATTCTTATTACATTTTCGGGTGTAAAAAAATGTTTGGAACCATCAATTATTGATTTGAATTCAACTCCCTCATCAGTTATTTTTCTTATTTTGTCGAGGCTGAAAACCTGGAAACCTCCGCTGTCTGTAAGTATGTTTTTATTCCAGCTCATAAAATCATGAAGGCCCCCTGCTCTCTTAATGAGATCTATGCCCGGAGCAAGATACAGATGATAAAGATTACCCAGGATTATTTTACAACCCATCTCGTGTAACTGCTGCTGTGTGATGGCCTTTACAGTTGCTTTTGTTCCTACAGGCATAAATACAGGAGTTTTAATTGTCCCCCTTGAAGTTGTTATCAACCCGGTTCTGGCAGATGTATTTTTATCTTTATGCTTAATTTCAAAAAAGCTCAAATTTCATTTCTCCGTTTCCCTGTTTGAAAATATTTCTCTGTTGATCACTGACAATCACTAATGTCTTATAAAAATTTCGTGCCGATAATTTTTAATATTATAAACATTTTTTAAAACCTGGGTATAAAAAACCTGTGCCCAGAATTTTTCTATTTTCCAAAAAAAATAATTCAGGCCCGACAGCAAAAAATCCGTGATATCCAGGGACCATAGGCGAATTTTTAATTAATAAACATACAGTCTCCAAAGCTGAAAAACCTGTAATGGTTTTTTTTGGCTTCTTCATATGCATTAATTATATTTTCCCGTCCTGCGTATGCGCTGACCATGACGAGCAGTGTCGAGTGTGGAAGGTGAAAATTTGTTATGATCCCGTCAACTGCCTTAAACTCATACCCTGGATAAATATATAGCGAAGTACTGCCGCTGTCCTGTCTTATGGAGCCAAACTTTGACATGACAGTTTCAAGCACTCTTACCGAAGTGGTGCCGACTGCAATAACCCTCCCGCCAAGCATCTTTGCTTCTCTGATCCTGAGTGCTTCAGCTTCAGAAAGGCTGTAAGTTTCACTGTGTATAATGTGCTCCTCAACCTTATCTTCCACAATGGGCCGGAACGTATCAAGACCGATATCAAGAGTAAGCTTTGCAAATCCTATACCTTTGGCTGATATTTTCTCCATCAGTTCATCAGTAAAATGAAATCCTGCAGTAGGAGCCGCTGCCGAACCATAAGTCCTTGCATAAATTGTCTGATAACGACCGGCATCAACGTTTTCGTTTTTTATATATGGAGGAAGGGGCACCAGACCGTATTTTGCAGTAATTTTTCCGGCATCGTCACTGAAAACGACTTCTGCTTTTCCATAATCAAGTTTTTTTGTTACTGTATAAAAAAACTCTCCAATGTTTACAATATCATGTTCCTTTATCCTTTTTGAAGGCTTTAAAAGTACAAGATATTTGTTGTCTTTAAGCTTTTCAAGAATAAAACATTCTGTTTTACCGGCAGTTTTATCTCTTTTTCCTGAGAGCCTGCACTTGTCGACTCTGCTCTCATTTAGAACAAGCAGATCCCCTTTTTTTAAATAGTTAATTATATTATAAAAAATATCATGGCTGATGCTGCCTGTTTTTTTATCAAGGAGTAAAAGTTTTGAGTGATCTCTTTGCTGCAGAGGTTCCTGGGCTATGAAACTGTTCGGAAGTTCATAGTAAAAATCTTCTAGCTTCATTATTAAATGTTCCTGTCAGAAAAGCCTTTTTTCATTATCTTCATCGTCTTTTTTTGTCTTATTTTCAATTCCCAGATGTCTGAATGCCAAATCAGTGGCCATTCTTCCTTTAGAGGTCCTTTTTATGAAACCAAGCTGTATTAAATATGGTTCGTAAACATCTTCAACTGTGTCAATTTCTTCACCTATAGAGACTGCAATTGTGCCCAGTCCTACAGGTCCACCGTCAAATTTGGTAACAATGGTATTAAGAATTTTTTTATCAATTACATCAAGTCCAAGAATATCAATATCAAGCTTTGTCAGTGCACCGTCAGCAATCTTTTGCGTTATAACTCCATCGCCGGCCATCATCGCATAATCCCTTACTCTTTTTAACAGCCTGTTTGCAATTCTTGGTGTTCCCCTCGATCTTCGCGCGATTGCTTCTGCTCCGTCATCAGATATTTTCATATCAAGTATTGCTGCAGATCTGCTTATTATATTTTTTATATTTTCAATGCCATAAAAGTCGAGCCTTAAATTGACTCCGAACCTGTCGCGCAAAGGAGCTGCAATGAGCCCGATTCGCGTGGTAGCGCCAATAATTGTAAATGGTGCAATATCAATTCTTATTGATCTTGCTGATGGACCTTTCCCTATAATTATATCCAGCTTGAAGTCTTCCATTACCGGATAAAGAACCTCTTCAATGGCCCTGTTTAACCTGTGCATTTCATCAATAAACAATACATCAAATTTTTCAAGATTTGTAAGTATTGCCGCCAAATCTCCTGCCCTTTCGATCGCAGGGCCACTTGTTATTTTAAAATTTACACCAAGCTCATTTGCGATTATTTCTGCAAGGCAGGTCTTGCCGAGCCCGGGCGGGCCAGAAAGAATGACGTGGTCAAGAGGTTCGTTTCTCTTCTTTGCAGAGTTAATAAAAATACTAAGGTTATCAATAATTTTTTCCTGGCCTATAAAATCCGAAAAATATCCGGGCCTTAAGTTTTTTTCCAGATCTGAGTCTTCTTTTTTGAATTTGGGAGTTATAAAGCTTGATTCGTCCTGCTGTTCGCCTGTATATGAATCAGGATCAGAGTATGCTTCTGCTTGGCTTTGCTCTGATTTATCTGGTTCAGATTTGTATGATTCCTCTTCCTTGTTTCCCATATATGAGTCACTTTTACTGCTGTTTTTTTTAACGGCAGCATATTTATTTTTACCGGGAAAATTGTTATTTTTATCCATGCGCTGCTACATTTCCTTTAATGCAATTTTTAGTATCTCTTCTGTTCGTTTTTCAAGTAAAATATTTTTATCTATTTTTTTCAATACATTATTTATTTCAGGCATACTGTACCCAAGAGTTTTTAATGCCTGCTTAACTTCATAGACTCTTTCACTTTCTCCAAAAGTGCCGGTATAGGCTGCCTCAAGCTCACTTTCTTCAAGTGTATCCTTAAGCTCAAGAATCATTCGTTCTGCGAGCTTTTTACCCACACCCGGGATTCTCTTTATAAGCTCAACGTCTCTTATTACTATGATACGTTTAAGTTCTTCAACTGAATATATTGAAAGAGAACTTAAGGCAATTTTTACTGATATTCCCGATACATTGAAAAGTTTTAGAAAAAGATCTTTTTCATTTGAATTTAAAAAGCCTATGAGCCTGATTTCCTCTTCCCTGACATGTGTATGTATGTTGAGTGTTATCTCTTCACCGGCTTCAGGAAGTTTTTCAAGCGTCCTGGTAGATACCAGCACCTCAAAACCAACGCCGCCAGTTTGAAGGATTATGGCGCCTGGCTGCTTTTCAATCAGATTTCCGGTTAGTCTTGCTATCATAGTTTTTATAACCTTTTTTTAAATCATATCATTTTTTAAGCTGCTGGATGACTTTATTGTTAAACTGGCTCATACTGGCATGGCACATCGCAACACCGACAGCATCCCAGCCGTCATCACGAACAGTAAAAAAATCATCTTTTACGCCAAGTATCATCTGCAGCATATATTTCATTTGTTTTTTTGTTGCCCTGCCGTAACCTACTACCGCCTGTTTTACCTGCAGAGGAGTATACTCATAAATTGAGAGATTATTATTGCAGCCGGCAAGAATACATACTCCCCTTGCTGCTCCCACTGCAAGGGCAGTCTTTACATTTGCACTGAAAAAAATATCTTCTATGGCAAGACAGTCAGGAGAAAAGTCTTTGATTATTAAATCAAGTTGATCATATATGAGCTTAAACCTTTTAGGGGAAGGCAGATTACTTTTGGTTATTATGCACTTGCACAAAACAGGAACATAACTGCTGCCCCTTATATCTAAAATTCCCACACCTGTTATCTCAAGACCTGGGTCTATACCGATTACTCTGGTATAATTATTGTTCATTTAGATTACTGGTCTTCCTCCTGAAAATTTTCGCAGGGTACCCATCAGTAGTGATACTGAAAATAATTGCTGTTCACAGGGTAGTTACCCGGTGCCTGGTGAATAACTCGTATTTTAGAAAATATTTAGTTTAAATCAAGCCTGTAATATCCCGATTTGTCCAGTCTGTCTATTTGCCCAGTCCGGCTAATTTTTAATTATAAAATAATAAGAATACTGTCAGTCTTCATCCTGAAAATATTCATCCGGTATATCCACATTGGAATAGACGTTTTGAATATCATCATGATCTTCAAGAGTGTTTATCATCCTTAAAACTCTTTCAGCTTCTTTCTTTGAAACTTCCACAGAGGCTTTGGGGACATATGTTACTTCTGCTGATTTTACGTCTATTTTATTTGCACTTAGGCCTTTTCTGACATTCATAAATTCTGTGGGAGGAGTGCTTATCTCATAAATACCGTCAACTTCTATTATATCTTCGGCACCTGAATCTATAACATCAAGCATAAAAGCTTCTTCATCTTTAATAAGATTTTTATCAACCAGAATAATTCCTTTTCTTTCAAAAAGCCATCCAACGGAACCAGATTCACCGAGGTTGCCGCCGCTTTTTGAAAACATATTCCTCACTTCAGCGGCTGTCCTGTTTTTATTTTCAGTCATCGCCTCAACCAGCAAAGCTGTTCCGCCCGGGCCATAGCCTTCATACATTATGGTCTCAAATCTTTCACCATCGTCACCGCCGGCACCTTTTTTTATGGCACGGTCAATATTATCCTGTGGCATGTTATATTCTTTTGCCTTTGCCACCGCATTTGCAAGGGCAAAGTTGTTATCGGGATCACCGCTTCCGCCTTCCCTGGCTGCAATCATAAGGCTTTTAGACAGTTTCCCAAAAATATTTCCCCTTTTTGCGTCTTCTTTTGCTTTTTTATGCTTGATTGAATGCCACTTTGAATGACCTGACATATAAATCTCCCTCTTAAATTATTTCTTGAACAATTTTTTAACTTATAATCAAAACCTGCTTATAACTATCACACATCTTCAGAATTAATTTCCT
>CAYZUS010000001.1:118652-138730 GCA_964481885.1 uncultured Actinomycetota bacterium
TCTATTTTGAAATTATTTATATACTTTCCAATAATACCATATGTACTTTTTTTACTTTACACTGACTTTTTGGTTATTTGAATAATTTCAGAATCACTTTGTATCGATTTCCAAATCACCGGATTCTAATTTTATCATATTTTTTGATTTAATGACCATATCGATAAAATATTGGTGAATTCTTAAGTCACCCGTCAATTCAGGATGAAAAGAGCATGCAAGTATGCTTCCCTGCCTGACCAAAACAGGCACTGAATCAGAGCTGCTTAAAATCTGTACTTTTTCGCCAGTTTTTTCTATCTTTGGAGCTCTTATAAATATAGCATTGAATTTTCCATTTTTTTTTGCATTTACTGCATCTGATTGAAAAATATAATCATTATCAGCAACAGCGCCAAACTCAGGATCATTGTCCTGTCCAAACTCATTAACAGAATCATGATCGGTCACAGGTTCAGGGGAAAGTTCAAGATCAACAGTTTGCTCGAAACTATCCACCTGCCTGCCGTAAGCATTCCTGTCTACAGTTATGTCAATGTATCCAAGGCCAAAACTGTCGCCCGTTACTTCTTTTGCAAGCAGTATAAGTCCTGCACATGTGCCAAATATAGGTTTTTTTTGCATATAAAATTTTTCAAGCGCCGGCCTGAAATTATATTTTTCCAAAAGCTTGTAAATCGTTGTGCTTTCACCGCCCGGAATAATGAGCCCGTCAACAGTGTCAAGCTGTTGCGGGAATTTTATTTCCAGTGCTGCAGCGCCACATTTTTTTACTGCATTTACATGTTCCCTGAAAGCTCCCTGCAGAGCAAGCACGCCTATAACAGTATTTTTTAATAATATATCCGGGCGCTTATTCATACCCATATTTTTATTATGATATTTTAATGTTTCCATTGCTGCCGCTTTTAAGTTTTTAATAATTGACCCATTATAGTATCACTCAAAGGGCGTGAGGGCCTCTTCCAGATAATTTAAAATTATATATATTTTCTGTCTAAAAAAATCTTATATTATCTTATATATTTTATACCATGATGACCAGGCATCATTTACAATCAGTGATTTTAAAGAATTATTCTTTGCACAGATTCTTTTCTTCACGGACATGGGGGCCACTATTACCAGCCCCTGTGATTACCAACCCCTGTGATTACCAGCCTCTGTAAGCCAGACGGTCATTTTCTGCAAGTTCTCCTGTATTAATGCCCCTCATTGGCTGGCCCAGGTTTCTTGAAACTTTTGCAAGGATTTCATAATTATTATAATGAGTTGTAGCCTCAACAATTGCAGATGCCATCTTCAGAGGATTTTCAGATTTGAATATTCCTGAACCCACAAAAATACCGTCTGCTCCAAGCTGCATGATAAGCGCAGCATCTGCCGGTGTTGCAAGTCCGCCTGCAGAGAAATTTACTACCGGCAGAGCTTTGTTTTCATGGACATAAAGAATAAGGTCGTAAGGTGCCCCCATCTCTTTTGCCACAGTCATCAGTTCTTCAAGAGGTATGCTGGCAACTCTTGCTATCTCATCTCTTATGACTCTCATGTGTTTTACTGCCTCTATAACATCCCCTGTTCCAGCTTCACCCTTGGTCCTTATCATGGCTGCACCTTCGCCGATTCGCCTTAAAGCTTCCCCAAGATTTGTTGCTCCACAAACAAATGGCACCTTGAAATCCCATTTATTTATATGATATTTATTGTCTGCGGGAGTCAGGACCTCGCTTTCATCTATGTAATCCGCACCAATAAATTCAAGAATGCGCGCTTCTGTAAAATGTCCGATCCTGCACTTTGCCATTACCGGTATCGAAACTGCATCCATTATTTTTAAAATAATCTCAGGATCTGTCATTCTTGCGACTCCGCCTTCTGCCCTTATGTCTGCAGGCACTCTCTCAAGAGCCATGACAGATACCGCACCGGCTTCCTGCGCAATTTTTGCCTGCTCAGGTGTAGTAACATCCATTATTACTCCACCCTTTAACATTTCTGCAAGCCCGGCCTTTACTTTAAGTGTACCCTTTTCCATTTAACTCATTTCCTCCTGTTTTGTTTCATTACTTTTCTGCTCATCTGTAATAATTTCAGCCTGATTTCTATTTTTCTGAGCTTCCTCTTCTATTTCGTTCTCACTTTTAATTCCAATTCCCAAAGACATCTCCTGAAGTCTTTTAATCCTCTCGCCAATAGGCGGATGGGAATTAAACAAGCCGCTGAAAGCTACTTTTGTATTCTTCCCAAACGGAGACGCAATAAATATATGTTCAGTTGCATTATTTGCTGTCCTGACTTCACTGTACATGCTTATTTTCTTTAAAGCATTGGCAAGCCCCGCAGGATATCTGGTAATTAAAGCTCCATTGGAATCAGCAAGATATTCTCTCTGTCTGCTGACTGCAAACCTGATATACATTGCAATCAGCGGAGACAATACTATCAGAACCAGTCCAAGAATCAAAAAAACCAGGCTGAAAATCCCGCCACCGGAATTTTTGCTTGATGAGGAAGACCTCCCCCGCCCGCCAAATATAAAACTCCTGAACATTATATTGCTTATTATGGTTACCATACCTACAAGAATGACAATAACTGTGCCAAGTAAAATATCATAATTTTTAATATGCGCAAGTTCGTGTGCTATTACGCCTTTAAGCTCCTCGTCATCCAGGTTGTTGATAATGCCGCGCGTCAGGACAATAACGCCTTTACTTGGATTTCTGCCAGTGGCAAATGCATTCATGCCCTGCTCTTCCATTACGTAAACTTTTGGCATGGGAAGTCCGGCTGCAATGGACAGGCCCTCTGCCATATAATAGACCCTCGGATTTTCTTCCCTTGAAAGCGGTGCGGCGCCGGTGAGCCCGAGTACTATTTTGTCACTGTAAAAATAGCTGGCAAAACTTGTAATAATGGCAATAATCAGTGCAAAAACCATAAGCAGAATAGAATATCCCTGGCTTACACCATAGCGGTAATCAAAATAATATCCTATTGCAAACCCAAGGGCAGCAATAAATATTACAAATATAATAATTACAAATGTTGTTCTTCTTCTGTTACTTGCTATATTTTCATACATCAAAATCACCTTGCTTTTAAAGCCCAAAACGATGAAAAGATTTTTTTAAAGCACTTGCTAACGATATATTTTTTAACAGCACTCACTAACGATATATTTTTTAACTGCGCGCCCGGGCTGCTCTAGATTTTAGAAATTAAATCCATTAATCTAATAATTCCTGCTTTCCTTATGGCAGGCAAAAATTTTTTTAAAAACTTGTCTGTCACCTGAAATCCGGCCTGATAAGGTATAAAAGTTTGCCTGTACAATCTTGCAGCCAGAGAGCTGTTTTAAAATATTAAAACTGTACTTTTACAGGTCCTCTTGCTTCAGGTTCTTCAATTACAAAATACTGCTTTGTAATAAACTTAAACCAGCCTGCGAGGATATTTCCCGGAAAAGTCTGTATCCTGGTGTTGTAGGAAAGCACGGTATCATTATAAAACTGCCTTGCATACGCAATATTGCTCTCAATTCCCTGCAGCTCTTCCATCATTTTTGTAAAATGCTGATCCGCTTTAAGATTTGGATACTGCTCTGCAACAGCAAAGAGTGACTTTAAGGTGCCTGATATCATATTATTCGCATTCGCTGAGTCTTCAACTGTCTGGGCCTGCATTCCTATGCCCCTGGCTGCAATAACCTTTTCAAGAGTTTCTTTCTCATGCGCCGCATAACCCTTTACTGTCTCAACCAGATTAGGGATAAGGTCATACCTTTTTCGGAGCTGTACATCAATCTGCGACCAGGCATTATCTATCCTGTTTCGCATAGTGATAATGCCATTGTAAATACCGACACCTGCGAGTAAAATAACCACTATTATTACTATTACTGCAATGATCGGAATAAGTATTGCTGCAAGCATAATTCCTCCTTATGACAATTTTTAATAGTATTTACTGAATTTACAAAATAAAATTATAACACATTTCGTGATTTTAATGACTTATTTGTTTTTACACAATAGTGTTTTTATGGTATATTTCTTTTAAATTTTTTTTCGAATTCATTAAATTCTGTGATATTTTTTTACAGACCAATACTGTAATTTTAGGAGGAATTAATGTCAGGTGCAGAAAACAGCAATAAGAAAGTAATCGGACTCGTATCCGGAAACGGCTCAGGAAAAACATCACTGGCTGAGTGTTTTTTGTTTAACTCCGGAACGGTCAACAGACTTGGTAAAATCGAATCCAAAAATACGGTTTCAGATTACAGCCCCATTGAAACCAGAAGAGGATTCAGCATAAGTTCGAGCATACTTCATTACAAGTGGAAAAACTCTGATATTAATTTTATAGACTCCCCGGGTTACATGGATTTTATAGGGCAGTCAATATCAACTTTAAAGGTGGTCGACGGCGTCGTTCTGGTGATTGATGCCAAATCAGGCCTACAGGCTGCAACTGAAAGAATCGTCGAATATCTGCAGCAGAATCCAAAACCAACCTTCTGTATTATAAACAAGCTGGACCAGGAAAACATTGACTTTTCAGCTTCAGTTGAGAATATAAAAGCAAATTTGGGCCTCAATCTTGTACCGATTACGATCCCTGCTGATGAAGGCGAAAAGTTTTCAAGCGTTATCGATCTTCTTCTAAACCAGCAATATAATTACAGTAATGCTTCCGGTCAGGGGCAGAAAACTGATGTCGAAGCTTCAAAAAAATCTGATGCTGAAACTTTCCATAACGGTCTTGTGGAATCAATCGTGGAAACAAATGATGAACTGTTAAACAAATATCTTGAGGGTGAAAAAATTGATTCATCAAGCATTAATGACATATTAAAATCAGCTGTATTAAACTGCAAAGTTGTTCCAACATTCGCCGCTTCCTCCGGTAAAAACGTGGGAATAGACATTATTATGGATTACATAAACAGCCTGATGCCTTCACCTCTGGAAATAAGCAGTGTCAAAACAAAAGAATTCGGCAAAGATACAGAAACAGAAATAGAATTAAAAGCATCTACTGATGGCCCGGTGCTTGCATATGTATTCAAGACAATGGCAGATCCCTTTATTGGAAAGCTTTCAATATTCAGGATATTCTCCGGCACAATAAAGACAAATTCCAGTTACTGGATTTCAGGAGCAAAGACCAGCCATAAAGTCACAAGCATCTTCAGGCTTCAGGGCAAGGATCAGCAGGACGTTAATGAAGCAACATGTGGCGACATTGTGGCAGTTTCCAAAATAATGGATATATCCAATGACGATACCATTTCATCCCCGGAAAAGCCTTTTGCCATAAACAGAACAGTTTACCCTAATCCGTCACTTCCAAAAGCCATTCTTCCTGTCAGCAAAGGTGACGAAGAAAAGATAAGCGGGGGGCTTTCCAGGCTTGTTGAGGAAGATCCGACATTAAAAATGGAGCTTAACACTGAAATTCACCAGAGCATAGTCTGGGGCATGGGTGATTTGCATCTCGCAATTATAAAAGAAAACTTAAAGGAAAAATTTGATATAGAAGTTACAATGAGGGCTCCGGATGTAGCCTACAAGGAAACAATACGAAAATCAATAAAAACAGAGTATAAATACAAAAAACAATCAGGTGGCAGGGGCCAGTACGGCCATGTGCTTATTGAGCTCAGACCGCTAAAAAGCGGCGAAGGCTTTAAATTTGAAGACAGCGTTTTTGGCGGCGCCATACCTAAAAACTATATACCGGGCGTAGAAAAAGGTGTTCGAGAAGCAATGCTGTCAGGCATTCTTGCAGGATTTCAGGTTGTGGATATTGCTGTAAATCTTTACGATGGCTCATTTCATGCTGTTGACTCATCTGACATGGCATTTAAGATTGCCGGTTCAATGGCATTTAAAAAAGGTATGGCCGAAGCAACCCCTGTAATACTTGAACCTGTCATGGAGCTTGAAGTGACTATTCCTGAAAAATACATGGGTGATATAATAGGAGACATAAACGCCAAACGGGGCAAGATCATTACAATGATTCCGGAGGAAAACAAGATGCAGGTAATCAGAGCCACCGTTCCGCAATCTGAATCTTTTAATTACTCTGTTGATTTAAAATCCATTTCTCAGGGAAGGGGCCAGTTCAGCCAGAAATTCTCACACTATGATGAACTTCCCGGGCTCCTTGCCCAGCCGCTGATCGAGAAAAAGAAAGAAGAAAAGGAAAAAGAATGAGAAAGAATTACAATAAGTATACTTCAATAGCAGACAGGTTCCCTTTTATCATAGTAATTTTTGTGGTAGGACTTGCAATAGTTTTTTTAATGTTTTTCAGGACAAAGTTTCCTTTTCCTTTTTTCTCCGGGAAGGCCGCTGTTCAGACTCAGGAAACAACTGCTTATTCAATACTGATAGATTCACCAACAAGTGACCAGGTTTTTAACCTTGAAAACGAAAATGAAGCCATACCGATTTCTGTAAAATCCAAAGACAGCGAAAACCTGGACTACAAATTAAAACTCGTCCTTAACGGTGAAGAGACTATCAAGACTTTCAACTCTCCTCCTTATGAATACAACTGGACCCCTGAAGGCGCAGGAGATTATAAACTTGTGGCAAACCTGGTAGATACCAGCGGCAAAATAATTGCAAGTTCAAATGAAGTGGCCTTTTCTGTAGAATACACCGGTGAAACGGCAGAGACTGTTGCGCGCAGCATGGATATAGAGACAAAAAAAACCGAAGCTCTTGACGCTTCTGAATACAGGACGCAAAACGGCTCGCCGATTTTTTCCTTTAAATGTTATACTCCGCCGGTAATTGACGGCAAGATTGACGAGTGGACACTTTATGACAAGGCGCAGATAGCCAACCCGACAATCAAGAAAGAAAACTTTACAAGCATTAAAGACTGTTCCGGCATAATTTATACATGCTGGGATGATACAAATTTTTATTTTGCCGTGCAGGTTACCGATGATGTCTTTAACCAGATATATACCGGAAACCAGGTAAATAACGGTGACAGCGTTACTTTGGTTTTTGATACGGATCTTTCCGGTGACTTTAATATTCCTTTCTACAACAGTGATGATTCGCAGATGGATTTTTCACCGGGTAATTTTTCCGGAATCAAACCATCGCCTTTTATTTATTTTCCTTCAAAAACAGCAAAAGACATCGTAATCAAGTCATCACAGTTAAATCAGGGATGGATCATTGAAGCAAGTGTCCCGTGGGAAAACTTTGTAAGCTATGGTCCGAAGGATTTGGATGTTCTGGGCTTTACGGCAACTATCTTTGATACTGATAACCAGGAATCAACTGAACTTGCAATGTCGTCTTCCCCGCAGTTTGATATCAACAATACCGGAACACTCGGTTCACTGGTATTTATTGATGGCGGTGACATTACAGCAGCTGAAAGCGGCGCGTCAGATTCAGGGGACAGCACAGAGACCACTGCAAAGGAAACACAGTAGGTCTTTTTTAAATACTTAAAAGGGGGTGTTCACTTAACTGGAGTAACTACTATATATAATGGTTGTGTAGTCTTGCAGCCTTACCTGTGTACTGAAGCCAAGTGAATACCCTACATTACTTAAATATTAATTCAGCATGTTTGGATGACATGGAACGATACCCAATATGGCGAGATTGTGAAATATTGGCTTACTTTAAAAGATGTATAACTTTTTTAAGGGAGAGGTATTAAATGAAGACCAAAAGTATCAGCCAGACTATTATTATAACTGGTGCAACTCCGCACGAATTATATGAGATTTTTATGGACGAAACCAAACACGCGGAAATTGTAAATTCAACTGCAAAAATAAGCAGGGATGTAGGCGGAAGGTTTGAAGTCTATGACGGGTATATTGAAGGTACAAACATAGAGCTCCTTCAGGATAAAAAAATAGTCCAGAATTGGCGGGGCGATGAGGATTACTGGCCAAAGGAGCATTACTCAAAGCTTGAAATTACTTTTGAAAAAGATGTGAATGGCACCAGGGTCACTCTTTTACAGGAAGGGGTGCCAGAAGAAGGTTTTGATGACTTTGGTAATGGATGGTATGAATTCTACTGGAATCCCATGTTGGACTTGTTTAAAAAATAATTCCTGATACAAAATTTATATTCTTATGTTTTTGATCTGTGAGGAATAATGATTCTTATTATGTTATAAACCACGCTTGCTCCCGTGATAACCATTGCTGTAATTAAAAAAACTTTCAGGGCAACATACCAGGCACCCACTGGAAATACAAAAGGAAAAATACCATTAATCACAAACAGGGCCATAAATGATGCCGCGCTTGTAAAAACCTGAAGCAGATGTTTGAAACGATCCCTGTCATAGAAAATAAACACAAAATTAGCTATAATTACAGCTCCCAGTGAAACATTTATTGCCCACAGACAATTCCGGTAGCTCTCAGTTAAAAAAGGCACACCCCAGTTATAAAGATTATTGAGCGCAAAGACAATAAATCCGTTAGCAATAATCGCGCCAATATATTCGGATATTTTTCGCCTGTGCGCCTCTGGCTTTATGTCTTCCGTCTCTTCCATAAAGAGTTCCTTCCTTTAATAGGAATTTAAAAAATCTTTAACTTTAAAATTTTACAATAAAAATATTTACGAAATAGTATTGCCTGTTTAGCCGATATGACTGAAATTTAATATCCCTGTAAAAGATTGTACTGTAATTGCCGATAACCTGGCAATAGTATCTCAGTCAGTTTTATTTCCAAACCTTTTATAGCCTAACTTATCAATATTTTTCCTGCAATAATTAATTGACCCTAAAAAAAATTTATTAAGAATGTCAAGGACTACATGCTTGCCGAAACAAACTCTGCGATGTCCAAAACTTCAAATCTGCCATCGCCGGCAGCCAGTATATTTTCTTTTGCCGTGCCGGACAAGGTTACGATTGTTTTAATTCCAAGCTTAAAGGCATCACTGCAGATTTTTTCACCGAGTGCCCTCCCATCTTTAAAAATTGCATTATTCTGATAAAAAGCTGCCTCACCTGTAGCGTAGGCTTCTTCTCCGTTTCTGTAAAGTTCTATAAAATTTTCTCCAGCCATTCTTTTAATAATATTTTTTGCGCTGTCGCAACGCTTATTCTTTTTGCACAGAAATTCTGAATCGGCGACAGTTATTTTTCTATCGAATTTTTTAAAGGAAGGATCGGATTCTTTGAAAACGATTTCTGCAAACTCAGAAAAATGCAATATTTCTGTTGAAGAATTTAAATCCAACCCAAATTCCTTGAAATCATTTAAAAGGCAGTCAATTACCATTGGATCTGAAGAAACAAGCTGTCTTGCTTTAAGGGAGGAGATCTTCTCATAGAGTTTTTTTGCAGCTGCTTTGGCTTCGTTTTTATATCCCAAGAGAGAAAGAGTTTTTCCACAGTCAGGCTCATCAGAAATTGTTGTAAATTTTGTGTTCGTTTTATTAAAAAATCTTACGGCTGCTTCTGCAATTTCAAAATGTTTATAGTTTACACTTTGACCGGCCAGATACAGGACATCAGCATCAGTATTTTCATATTTTTTGTTTTGTAATGTAAAAGATTTGTCATGGGATGTTCCATAAACATTACCATTCTGAAGCAGGTTATTTTTTAACTCTTTAATGGTCTCAGGTTCCAGGCCCTGGCTGACTATGTCCTCTCTTGCTGACTTAAGGAGTTCCGGGAGGTCGAAATCGCCTTCACAGCCTGCAAGGCAGCTTCCGCACATGAAACAGTTATAAAGTGAGTTTACATAATCTTTATTTAAGGGTTCCCCCCTGTAAATGCTATACATTATAAGACCACGGCCCCTCGGATAATCACTTTCGTGCATGGTAAGATTTCCAGAAGAACACAAATGCTTGCACATTGGGCAAAATCTGCAAGCCTTAAGTATTGATAAGTTTTTTTCCATTTCCATTTTTAACACTGTACCTTTCGGCTAAAAACGCCAATATATTAAAAGTTTTGATAAATATTGAGTTGCCGGCAAATAATAACTCCTCTAATTTTTGTTATCACCACTGGCTAAATTAAAATATTCGTCCCCTAAAAACCAAGACCCATTTTACCGGGATTCATAATATTATTGGGGTCAAGCTGTTTTTTTAAATTCTTTAAAAGTTCAAAAGAATTCTTATACTGCTCCTTCATTAATCTCCCCATTTTAAGTCCGATGCCATGATGTTCGTTTAGCACTCCATTGTTAGACAGAGCCGACCTTAAAACATCGTCCCAGATTTTATTGTAAAGATGCAGCGCCTCTGCAGGATCTTCGGGAGGGTTATCTATAATAAACCTTGCATAAAGCATGCATCCCCACATAAACCAGTGTGAAAAATGTCCGATGAATCTTGCCTGCGGATAATTGGTTTCGACAGTTTTTTTCATATCATTATATATTTTCAGGATGTCTTTATAAGTTGCAACAGTGTCACATGTCCCGAATGCCTGTGGGAGAGAAAACACATAAGGCGGGAAGAAAAACTTATACCTGTGAAGCCACCATTCCTCACCCATTTCTGTTCCAAGATCTTCGCCGTTTAGTTCCAGAGCAATTTTTTTAGCGTATTGATGCTGCAAATCAACGATTTTTTCTTTGCCGTCAAACGCATAAACCAGATAAATGCCTTCTTTGTCTATGCCCAGTACCCTTTTAATAAGGCTTTTGGTTTCAGCCTCATCATAAAGCCTTATGGTACATGGGGCAAGCCCTTCATGCATCAGCCTTCGCCCTGTTTCAAGACCACTTTCAAGGTCTTTGAATAAAAATGCCTGGAATTTACGAATTTCAGGTAATTTGTGTATTATCAGCCTTACTTTTGTTATTATTCCCAGTACACCCTCAGAACCGATAAAAAACCAGTTTAAATCAATTCCGCTGGCAGTTTTGGGAACAGAAAGTGTCTTTATTATTTCACCGCTTGGCAGGACCACTTCCATGGAGATAACCATGTCTTCCATTTTGCCGTACTTTGTTGAAAGAACGCCGGTCCCTCTGTGAGCAATAAATCCCCCCACAGTTGAGCAGTAAATTGATGCAGGAAAGTGCATTGTGGAAACGCCGCTCTTGGCAAGCTCCCATTCAAGATGTTCTACAATCATTCCCGTTCCAACCTCAACGGTCATACTCTCCAAATCAATATCGATTACCTTGTTTAATCTTTTCATGTCAATTACTATTCCTTTGCATACAGGAAGGGCGCCACCCTGGGAACCGCCGCCGCCGCCCCAGGCAGTAACAGGAATCTTGTATTCATTTGCAATAACCATTATTTTGGATATTTCTTCAGCGTTTTTTGGGAAAATAATAAAGTCCGGCTCAATTCTTTTGTTCCCCCTGTCGTGCCACAGAGTGGATATCCAGTAATAGTCCACAGAATAAGCAACTTTATCAGACAGGGAAACAGAAACATTTTCATCTCCAACAATATCTTTAAGCTCATGAACAATCATGTGAAAAAGATATGAATCTTTATCGTATAGCATTATTATTTTCCTTTCCAAATTATATTATGCGTATATCCACTATGCCGATAATACCACTACTGCCTGTAATGTGCCGGGTTATGAAAAACTGTCCATAAGTCCCAACTTGCAGCAGTTACAGCGACAAAGCGAATAATTAGTAAATACATCAAATCGAGTAACAAAAAAAATTTTAAAGCAAATATCTTTAAATATCATCAAAGCGAATAATTAATAAAAATATCAAATCAAATGCTTATGTTTTTTTATTTAAAAATTCCGGTTTTGCCATATTTGGTTTATTATTTGTCTTAAGGCAACATTGACAGCTCATGGTTTATTTCAGTCAAAGCTTCTTTTGCTTTTTTATATAATCCATAAACTTTTAAATATTTTATATTTTCACCGGCGTTATATATTATTTCTTCATTAAACTGTGTGTTCTTTTCAACTGCATCCTCTATGGAGGGATATGCATGTACCCCAACAGCTGAAAGCATGGCAGCCCCATAGGAAGCATCGGTATTTACAGGAATAAGACCGTTATGTCCAAGCACGTTGGCAAGAATCATGGTCCATAGTCTGCTTTGGCTGCCTCCTCCTATAAATTTTAAATCTCCCTGCGGTTTAAGACCTTTTTCTGCAAGAAATTCAATGCTGTCTCTCAATGAAAAAGACGTCCCCTCTAACACGGCTCTTGCAAGATGGGCCCTTTTGTGGTGAAGCGCCAGACCGAGAAAGTCACCCTTAAGCATGGAGTCGTTGTATGGTGACCCTTCACCGAGGAGATAGGGATGGAAAAGAAGCCCATTGCTGCCTGACTCTATTTGAGAAGCTTCCAAATCCATCTTTTCAAAAGCGCTCGTTAAACTTAAAGCATCCTTTAAACTTTTTTTCTTTTCTTTAATGTCAGAAACAGTCATCATGGCTTCATCACTTCGCTGCATAGACAAATAGTCTTTAAATAACTCGTCTCTTGCCCAGCGGTAGGAAGTGGCGCAGGATTTTGTCCCTGTCCCGGGATACCATAGTCCCGGTATTATGTACGAGTAATTAATAATTCCCTCATAAGGGGCCGGTTTCTCCGAAAGGACACAAATTCTTCCAAAAGTGGCAAGTTTTACGGTACAGTCACCCTTCTTTATATTGCCTGCGGCCAGTATTTCAAGAAGCGTGTCTGTTGTTCCTGCCAGTACAGGAGTCCCTTCCCTTAGAGCAGACCAGCGTGAGCCCTCTCTTGTAACTTTTCCTGCAATTTCAAGCGGAGACAGAATATCCGGCAGGAGATTTACGTCAAGCCCGATAATGTCTGCAAGCTCATGGCTCCATTTTTTGTTTAAAGTATCAAAAAAAAGTGTCCCCTGGGCATCAATTTCATCGGTTGCAATCTCCCCTGTAAGCATCATTCTTATATAGTCTTTGGGGAAAACTATTCTGAAAATCTTTTCATATCTGTCCGGCTCTATTTCCTGGATCCATTTAAGCATGGATATTGTCCACATCGGGCTAACAGGATTAAAATTAATTTTTAAAAAAAGTTCATTAAACTTCCTTAAAGCTGCTGTCTGTGAAGAACTCCTGATGTCTGTTATGTGAATAACGTTTCCCAGGACATTTAGATGCCTGTCAAGAAGTACAGGGCTGTGCGTTACCCCGCTTAAAGCTACTGCAGCTATGCGGCTGCCGTCAATATGGTTTGCTTCAAAAGAACTTTTTATAAGAGTCGAAAGGCTGCCTATCCAATCGCTGCTTTTCTGTTCTGCCCATCCCGGATGGGGATAAATTGTCCGGTATTCGCGTGAATATGTTACTGACAAGGGCTTTGCACAACTGCCGCCGGTATCAAAACCGGTGCCCTCAATTTGCAAAATTGTCACTTTGCATGCGCCAGAACCTATATCTATACCCATAACAAACGAATCAGACAAAAAATCCCCCTATCCAGTCAAAATAGTTTTAACCTCCACTGCCAAATCAGGTCTTGCAGAATTATTGGCATAAATGTTCAGATTCTTAAGTTTAAAGTCTTAAAAATCATATCCCGGCAAAAAATATACCGGTTCCATAACAGGTGCAAATTATTAATGATTAATACATGTCAACTTTAAGATCCGGCTTGACTTTTGGCCACTCAGCCGGTTTATATGTTTTCTTTAAATACTCTACCAAATCGACAACAACATCTACGGCGGTCGATATTATGGCCTCCCCTTTTTCAGCGGTTGCAAGTCTGGGATCTCCCGGGGCACCTGTCTCCATTGTAGTTTCCTGCGGTACAAAAGTAATGGCCTCAATTGGGAAAGCATTTATAAGCTCTGCATGAACAGCCGGCCTTACAAACCGCTTGTCAAGATAACCCTTAAGGCTGTAGTCTTCTTTTGCTTTTGACATGTCGCAAAGTTCAGGATATAAAGCAAGACTGACTGAAGTCTCAACTTCATCGGCATGTTTAAACGGAGTTGTGCAGACTTCTTTTATTTTTTCACAGGCCAGCTCCCACCAGGTGGCAACTGCCATGAAGCAGTCCACATCAAGAGCAATCTCCTGTATGGCAGTATGCATGGTCCACCACTGTCCGTGGGCCTGCATGATTATAACTTTCCTGAAGCCTGAATTTACCAGGCCTTTAATAACATCCCTGACAAATTCAATCTGCGTTGTGGCCCTTATGGGAATCGTGCCAACAAATCCGTAGTGAAAATACGGGTGGCTTCCGTAAGGCATCGGGGGCGCTACAATTGCACCTGTTCTTGCTGAGACCCTTTTGGAAAGTTCATATGCGTTATAAAAGTCAACACCTGCCGGACAATGGAGTCCGTGCTGTTCTGTTGCGCCAATAGGAAGTATTGCAATTCCGACTTCATCGGCAACTTTTTTTATTTCCGGCCAGGTAATTTCCTGCCAAATTATAGGTTTTCCTTCCATACTCAAATCCTTTCAGTAATTATTTTATAAATCCAAAAGACTGGCTGATAATGCCATTTTACCGGGCCGTTTACATTGCTTTAAAATCAACAACCAGATCCCTTATAACCTCTCCGCCGCCTGCAGGTTCCAGAGTTATTTCTGTATCCGGCATCACCTGGGTTGAACAGCTTTTCACAGTTTTCCCGTCCAGTTTTACAACACAGGTCTGGCACATCCCTTTGTAGCACTTGTATGTCCTGAAAGCCAGGGTTCCGTCAAGGTCCCTTCTTATCATTGTCAGAAGTTCGTGAATAGTTACTGAGCGATCAGTATCAACAACGTAATCCTGGAAATAGGATTTTTCATCCTTATCAGGGTCAAATCTTAAAATTTTTGCCTGTATTTTGTTTTTTGCCATCTGACTTCTCCTTATGAATAAAATTATTTAAGTTTATTGCTGTTTAAAAAAACACTGTTATTTGACGGCCTGGGGTTTCAGCAATGTGTATATTACATCCCTTTTTGAATAGTCCGCTTTTCCGTTTTTATCTTTTACTATTGTGTGGCATCTCCAGTTTTTATCATCTTCAACAGGAAAATCTGTTCTGTTGTGATGTCCCCTTGATTCTTTCCTGAAAAGTGCGCTCCCGAAAGTAAGTTCAGCGGTCTCAACCATAAGCTTTGCCTCGATTGCCTCAGAAAGTTCGAGATTGTATTTGTTTATCTCAGGCGCATACAGGTTATCAAGATCTTTTTTGATTTCCTGGATATTGGAAAGCCCCTTTAGCAACCCTTCTTCATTTCTGAACGGTGCGATAAATTCATCCATTGTCTTTAAAATGCCTTCTTTTAAAACCAAAGGTTTGATTTTTTTGGATTTGTTTTTGGTTATCTGTGTAATCATCTCTATTGCAGAATTTAAATCCTTTTCGTCTATCGGAATAAGGTTCTTTTTGGAAGAATCCCTTGATGCTGTTGCGCCAGTAGCTGCACCTGTTGTCTGGGTGTCGCACAAAGCACTTCCTGCAAGCCTGTTGGCTCCCTGGAAATTACCTGCAGCTTCACCGCATGAATACAGGCCGTCGACTGATGACTGGCCCTTTTCATTAATATATATGCCACCGCACTGATAATGTGAAGCAGGAGCAACTTCTAGACGTGTTTTTGCAAGGTCAAGCCCTGCAGCGTCTATAAGGAACTGGTAGTGCTTGGGGGTCATTGTCTTAAAGACTTCTCGCACAGCATCTTCACCTTTTGGAGATTTTGTCGTATCAAAATATACTCCGCCGTGTGGTGTACCTCTTCCAGCCTTGATGACATTAAAAATAGTCTTTATTGCTTCATCCCTTATAGGCAGCGGTTTGTTGATAATGGAAACTCCGTCTTTGTCAGTTATTTCTCCATCAGCAAACTCATTTATCATTAGTTCATAGAGAACTACAGAACCTTTAACGCTTGGCGGCCAGATAAGATCCGTTCCGTAATACTGGTTAAATTCCAAATCGACAAGATCTGCGCCTACACGGTATGCCATTGCATTTCCATCACCTGTAAGTGTTGGCGGATTGTCTGAAAATCCCCATAAAGAAGTGTACCCACCGGTTGCCACAATGGTCGATTTGGCATTTATAACAACTATCTGGCCATTAATCATGTCAATACCTACAACTCCGACAACGCTTTCCCTGCTTTTTAGAAGCCAGTATGCAAAAAAATCCTTATAAACTTTAATGTTGTCGTGCCTTGTAACTTCCTTTGCCAGAATGGTAGACATATGCTGGCCGTTTTCAATCATGAAACATGATCTCGGATAAGTCTGCCCTGGCATCGGTGTCTGGTAGAACCTGCCATCGTCTTCTTTTTTAAAGTGCACGCCATATCTTTCCATATCAAGAATCCTGTCACAAGCATTAAAAGCTACGACTTCAACTATATTCTGGTCACCTATAAAATGGCCCGCTTTTACCATATCTTCAAAATACTGTTCAGGTGTATCCCTTTCATCACGGCCTTTTGGGCCAAACGGGGCCTGTATGCTCCAGAGCGCACAGGGAGTTGCCCCGGAACGGCCCGGTCTGCCCTTATCAAGCATGACAACATCTGAACCGATAACTGCAGCTTCTATTGCAGCTCGGCATGCGGCTCCCCCGCCTCCGATTACAACAACATCAGTTTTTATTCTCTGAACTTCCATTTTGCCTCACTTTCTTTTGTTAAAATTAATCAGGTAATTACATGTATTATAAATATTTAAAAATATTTCCAAACACCATAAATTCCCTTAAATATTGACTTGTTTCTTTTAAAGTTGCTGGTTTTTAATATTTCTGAATTTATGGTATTTAAAATCAAAAAATCAAAATAAATATTAAAATATAAGAAATCTTACGAAATAATCTGGGATACGGTTATTTTTTTTAGTTTTTTCAATATTGAATCAGGAATTTCATTGTCAGTGATGATCCGTTTGCAGTCATTAAGACTGGCAATATCCAGCATACCTTTTTTAAAAAATTTTGAACTGTCTACTATAAGATTTATCGTTTTTGCTTTTGCAAATACTTTTTTTAAAATCCCCGCAAGATCCTTGTTGTTTGTTGTAATTGTTCCGTTTTCTGAAACACCTGCAGCAGAAATGAATGCAGAATCAAAATTAATGTTTTCCAGAAACTCAAGTACCCAACCGCCCCCGAAAATATTAAATTCCTGCTTAAGCTCTCCCCCCGTACAGATTAACCCTGCACTGGGATGGTTAAGAGCATCAACAACAATAGCAGGCGAATTTGTAATAAGATTTGACTGTGATATTTCTTTTTTTAATATTTCTGAAGCCAGAACGAAAACTGTTGAGGAGGAATCCAAAAAGATTGTCTGATTATTGGATATATATTTTATTGCTTTGGAAGCAATATCCAGTTTTTTAGAGTAATTGTCCTGAATTCTTATATTGAATCTTGTTTCAAAGTTATTTTTGGGAACATCCGGAATTGATATTCCGCCGTGGATTTTTTTTATCTTCTGGGCATCTTTAAGCAGTTTGATATCCCTTATAATTGTAATCCTTGAGACATTGTACATGTCTGCAAGCTCTTCAGCTCTCAGGAATTCCTTTTCATTAAGGACATCCAGTATCTTTTGTCGTCTTTCTTCGGCAAGCATATTAAAAATTTTATCCTGATATTTTTTTAAAATTTAAAAAGCCAAAAACAAAAAATGATTATAATATGATTATAATTTGATGCTATTATGATACTATACACCCTTTTTAAAAAAAGACAAGAAGATAAATAAGTCTGGTTTCTGCATGGCACAGAAATAAACGATATCCAGACTTACATTAACACTTTAGAATAATAAGAGTTTGCTTTAATGCTTATTGGTTATCCTGTTAACCTGATATACAGCAAAAATTGTTAGAATTTCAGCAGAAATAGTGGTAATCTTTTAAAATTATTTAAATCTGATGAAAATTTTTTATAGTCATGGGGACTTTATAATTGCAGGAGCTTTATGATTATGGGACTTTATGTTTGCTGCGGTTTTATGATGATTGGGACTTTATGATTGATGCGGCTTTATAATTATGGGACTTTATGTTTGCTGCGGTTTTATGATTATGGGTAATTGATGGCTTGAAGAGCTTTATGATGGCAGGGAGATTGAAAAGTATCTAAACAATGGCAGAGATTAAAAAAGACAATAATTCTGATGTAAATAGCAGTAGTACCTTTGCAGGCAGTCTGGTCACACCAACTCCCGGCCCGGCTTCTGTAATAATTGATTACCTTTCCCAGTTTCCTAATTTTTTGGCACTTTTTTTGGTTCCGATTACTTTTCTGTCCATTGGTCCCGTACTTATTGAGATAGGAAAAGAGCTTGGAACCGCACCCGGAAATATAAACCTTATTTTCACTTTTGCAACAGCCGGAATGGTAGCAGGACAGCTGACCTCAACTTTATACAACAGACGCATTAAAAGATCTGTTATAATCCTTTGCGCTTACGGCATGCTTGTTGCCATAAATATTGTCCTGTTTTTTGCACAACACATAGCTTTTTATTTTGTCTTAAGCATTTTGGGAGGATATCTAATCGGCATAAATTATGTGCAGTCTACAGAAAATATTTTGTCGTGCAGAATAAAAAACAAGGACAGGCTTTTTATACTGATGATAAGCTTTTATCCCATGGGAGCTCTGGTGGCACCACTTATTTCCTCCTCACTTGTAAATAACAATATAAGCTGGAGATACACATATCTGATAATAGCTGCAGCAATACTAATAACTGCGCTGCTTTATGCCCTAATCTCAATGAGGGGCCAAAACAGGATAGTGGCCGCTGAGATAAAGAAGGTATTCTTTAAAGAAATATTTGTTGACAGGCAGACTAATTATATATTTATAGTCACACTGGCAATTGTGGCAATATATATTGTTGCAGAAACAATATTTGCCACATGGACACCGACATATCTGCGGCTTGCGAAAGGGTTCGATATAAAAAGCGCCGCACTCGGAGTAACAGTGCTGCAGAGCTTTGTGATTGTGGGAAGATTTGTCTCAAGCTTAATCGCCGGAAAAGTCAAAGTTAAAACTATCCTGATTACAATCTCAGGGCTTGCATTTTTATCGATGATATTGTTTGTCCTGTCAGATTCAAGATTTATGCTTTATGCAGCGCTGGGGCTTACAGGGCTTGGATTTTCAGCAATGTATCCACTGCTTGTTTCATCAGGAAGCAAGGTCTATCCGAAAGGCCAGGGGTTGCTTGCATCGCTTTTGTATGCTTCCTGTTATTTCGGAAGGTCCTTTGCGCCATTTATAACAAGATCCATTTCAAAGTTCAGCCTGGATTTTTCAATGCTGGTTTCACTTATTTTTTCAGGTATTTCTTCTGCGCTTATTATCTATCTTATAATAAATGAAAAATTGAAATCCGGCGAAGCTGCCTCAACCAAAGCTCTCTAACTTAAATCTGAATCGACCAAAGCTTCTGTTGCTGAAACTGCCCCAACTAAATCTTCTCTTATTGAATCGCCTCTAAGAAATAATGGTTTTAAGTGCCGCTATTGCCTGTTCAAACTGCTCCTCATAATTGGCTGCAAGTTCCGAGGTAACCTGTTTCCACTGAGGATGCTGCATTATCGCATCTTCCACAGACAGCTTAACGACAACCTTCTGTCCTCCCTGCTCTACAACCTTGTTTCTTGCCTGCGGGTTACCCTCAACAGCTTTTTTAAATTCATTAAACACCTGAGTTTTTTCAGTTTCAGCTTTGTGCTGTATTGTCTCAAGCATTTTAACGCCTTGCTGAAGAATTGATGTCTTTTGTTCTTTTTTCAGAGATTCTACTGCAATTATCCCTTTGCTGCGCCTTTGCAGCTCCTTGGTATCAATATTGAATTTTAAAGATTCAACAAGATTTAACTGCGCCTGTTTTAACAATGCAGGGCTTCCTTCCTTTAACTCCTGCCATAGCTGTTCAGGGTCAGATTTGCCTTTATAAAAATTAGCCATTGCGGGCTCAAGTTTCTTTTTGTTTGCAATTGCTTCCTTTTCTGTGTCCGTCAGGTCATCAAGCATTGCCGCTTTTTCCATTGCTATTTCCAATGCCGTCTTAATCGTATCTCCCATTTTCTCACCTGCTGTTTTTTAAAATTATTAAAATAAAAATTTATTAATTAA
>CAYZUS010000001.1:138830-145771 GCA_964481885.1 uncultured Actinomycetota bacterium
CTGTCCTGATAATTATCAAATAATCCCCAGCTGTCAAGCTCTTCTTTTAGGTGCTTTGCCTCAAGGTCTCCTTTTTCATAAAGTCTAAAAAGGTTTTCAATCTCTTTTTTGGCGGCAACCGGTATCCCATAAGAATCCCGCGAAAGAACAGGAAATCCCGAATTATCATAGCTTACCAACTGGTTGGCACTCATTTCAGGCATATTTGAAAAGTATGCGCTTTTTAAGGCCAGGTCATAAATAAATTTTGTGAGCGATACATCCCAGAATTCATCCAGCCCTTTAATAATTGCGCAGAAGGGATTGGCATTTTTCTCGATATCAGCATCTATTTTCCTGGTGATCTCTGCTACAGAATTTGCAACTATATCCATGTGGTCAAATTCTTTGATAAACTTCAGTTTATAAAGCATCATTGCAAGATCGGTATTTTCACCTGCAAGTATGGAAAAAGCTTTTTTGGCCTCCTCGCTGAATCCTTCAAGCCGCATAAGATAGTAAGGGGTAATAATTTTGGGCTTTTGCCATGTTATCCTTCCCTCACGGACAATTGTCTCCGAGTCAGCATTCCTGCCCTCAAATTCAAGATAAAAAGGAGTTGTCAGCATATAGTAATGCACGGTTGTAGATTCAAAAGTTGAAAGGTACTTTTTTGGCGCCTTAAGGATTTCAGTGTTTTCCAGGGCATATTTTATTTTATCATCCATATCCATTGTTTACCTATATTAACAGAAGTTATAACATTTATAAATAATAATGAATATTTGTATTAATATTTTAAAAAATTTGCCGATAAATATTAAAGAGTATATTATTTTTTTAAGTGGCTTTAAAAAATATTTGCAGCTTGAGTTTTATAGGGAATTTGATTTTAAGTAAGAATTAAAACTATTAGAAAGGTTTTAAAGAAATGACAACAACAGATAACTTTTATAAGGAACTCCTGGATAATATTTATGACGGCGTCTATTTTATGGATACCGACAGAAGAATCATATACTGGAACAAAGGCGCAGAAAATATTACGGGCTTTTCTGCAAATGAGGTAATGCACAAGCATTGTTCAGATAACATTCTTATGCATGTAAGCGAATCAAATGAAAAAATGTGCAGGAACATCTGTCCGCTCAAACATACAATACTGGATGGAAAAAACAGAGAGGCCGCAGCTTTCTTTCACCATAAAAACGGCCACAGAGTATCTACAACCGTAAAATCTTCTGCGATCAGGGATGAATCCGGTACAATAATTGGAGCAGTTGAGGTATTTAATGATAATTCATTGAATTTTGAAAATCTTGAAATGCTCAAAATATTGAAAAAAGAAGCCCTGGTAGATCCTTTGACGGGAATTGTAAACAGGAGATACCTTGAAAACAGGTTAACTGCAAGTTTTAATGCATACCAAAGATACGGATGGAAGTTTGGCATACTTTTTATGGATATAGACCATTTTAAAAATATTAATGACACGTTCGGCCATAATAATGGTGACAATGTGCTTAAGGTCCTGTCACAGACACTGATAAAAAATACACGTTCTTTTGACACTGTTGGAAGGTGGGGAGGCGAAGAATTTATAGGGATTATTGAAAATGTCAATAAGGACGAGCTGCTAAAGATTTCAGAAAAGCTGCGGTCTCTTGTTGACGCTTCTTCAATCAAACTTGAAGGATTTGAAAATAACATAAATACCACCATATCCATAGGAGCCACAATATCAAAGCCTGAAGACTCTCCGGAAACCATTATCAAAAGAGCTGATGAGCTGATGTATGAGAGCAAACAGGCAGGCAGAAACAGGGTCACGGTAGCTTAAAAGCTTCTATTTATTCATACAGTACTGTTTGCATAATTTTCTATTTTCTTTTTGCAAAGCTGTGCACCATATAAACCAGTAGATAAATAAAAGTTGATCCAAAATATATATAAATCAGAATCTCCCCACATCTGGAGTAAAAAGATTTATTGCCGTTAAGATAGACGGTCCCGTATATGACTTCCCTCTTTACAAGGCTTGTCTGAGCCAGTATTTTCCCGTTTGGGTCTATTATTGCAGAAATACCGTTATTTCCTGAATGCACCATGAAGCTGTTGTTTTCAATTGCGCGGACCTGCGAGAAAACAAGGTGATAGCGGGCAGCCTGACTGTCTTTAAATCCTGCAGTATCGGTAAATGTAAACAGTACGTCTGCCCCAATCTTCCTGAAAGTTCTGGATATAAGCGGAAGGGTGGATTCAAAGCAGATATTTGCCCCAATTATCCCCTTTCCGGGATAATCTATCAGGACAAATTGCCTTACTGGAGTGATATTTAATTTGGCAATATTCATAAAGCGCAAAAATCCGAGAGCTTTCGGGTATGGCATATATTCTGCACACGGCAGCGGGTGCATCTTGTCATATCTTCCTAATATTTGAAGGTCGGGTGCATAGAGCTGAACCGCATTATAATAGTTATCCTGTGGGTCCCACAAAATCTGGCCCATAATAAAATACAGACCCTCGTTTTTTGCGGTGTTTTTTACCCATTCATAAAATGACTTATTTCTGTCCTGTTCAATTGCCCCCCAGATAACGCTTTCCGGGAAAACCACAAGCTCTGTCCCGGTTTTAAAATACTTTCCGGCATCGCCTGTCTTTTGCGGTATCAAAACATCAGTATCTGTATCAAACTTTGCCTCAAAGGTTATATTTGGCTGGACAAGGGCAACATTTATCTGAGTGCCGGCATAGCCGCTATTATCGGTGTTGCTGCGGCCGTTGGAGCCGATGAAACTGTCGTTTTGACTATTTGTACCGCTGTCACCGTTTGTATTGCTGTTTTGGCTGTTTAAGCCACTGTCGCTGGAGATACTGCTACTGTTTTGGATGTTTGATCCACTATAATTGTTATTATTTAAAGCAAGGTAAACTGCTCCTGCAGATATATTGATTATTACTGCAACTGTAATACAAATTGCAGGGATTACAGCGGGTATTACAAGAATCGCTGGAATGACAGAGAGAGCAGAGAGGTTTACTTTATTTTTAAAGATTTTATTGGAAATTTTTTGCCATACATTCTTATTTGAAAAATACCTAATGTTACAGGAAATCTCAGGTTTTGTGCCCGGAGTATTGATTGTTCTTTTATTTTGCTGATCCGGCTCCAAAAAATCGGAGTTTTGTTTTGTCATCAAATCTATTTTCGGGCCCATCCCTGCTTTAATGCGCAGACCTTCTTTACTTTCTGAATCATTGCCAAGATTGTCTTTTGCGTAATAAAACAATCCTGTAAATAAGGCCGGCTTTTTTATACTGATAAAATAAATCAGCAGATCTGCTACGCAGAGGTTAAATAGAACAATAAGAATTGAAACACCCAATACCCCGGTCAGCTTGGATACCTGCATAACAGGCAGGTAATTATGCTGCGAATAGCCCAAAACACCCCACGGAAACGCAAGAAATGTCCTGTGGCGGAAAAATTCAACTGCTGTCCATATTGAAGATATAAGCAAAATCCTTAGGACAGGTGCTTTAATTTTTGAATACACAAAATAAAAGGCAATTCCAAAAACAATAAAAGACAGAGACAAAATACCTAATATCGGAAACCAGAACACAAAGCTGTATGCCGTAAACCAGTAAGTAATGCCTGCAAAAAAACAAATACTCATAATCCAGCTATAAAATACTGACCGCCCAAGTGTGCATGAGGGTATAACAATAAAATAAGGGATGAGGGCAAACCAGGCAGCAAAGGAGAATTTGTCGTTAAATGAAATAATCAGCAGACCCGCTGAAGCCAAAACAAGAAGAATTCTTTTTAAATGAACCATCACGTATTAAATAATCTATATAAAATCATCTTTAAAAATAACTACTAAAAAACTTTTTTTAATTATAAAAACAAACTAACTTCCCCCAATGCCAGTTTTGTCAACATTAGCTAAAGGTTTAAAAAAATCATAATAAAAATAACTTTAATTGATATAAACTGAAATTTCAGAAAGAATCAGGTCGATTGGTATTGCAACATTTAAACCCGAGTCTGATTCTGCCAGGCCGAATCCCATATTATTAATCCCTACTAACTCTCCATTGCTGTTAAACAATGGGCCACCGCTGTTTCCCGGATTTAAAGCTGCGTCATGCTGGATTGCCCCAGGAATTGATACTGTAATATAGGTATTTTCATCTAATTGAAGCTGCATATCCATAAAATCTCTTCTTGCTGAAACAATTCCTTTTGTAACAGTACTGGATAAGCCAAATGGATTTCCGATTGCTATTACTTCATCACCTATTTTTAGATTACCTGAACTTCCAAAGATAGTAGCACTTAAAGGGTCTGAAATAACTTTTAATAAAGCAATGTCGTGGGTTTCATTCGTAAAAACAACTTCTGCATCCAATGTTGTCCTATTTTCTGTATAAACAGTAATACTTTGTGAACCTATGATTACATGATAATTAGTAATTATATAGCCATTGGCCGAAACTATTGCCCCTGACCCGCCTCCCTCAATTCCATCTTTAATACAATAAACATCAACCACTTTCGGTAAAAGGCTTTCAACATCTAAAACGTTCTTATTAATGTTAGCAGACAGAGTTGTTGTTTCAGGAGTAATAGGCTTTAGTATGCTTTCATCAGAAAAAGTTGTCAGAGGTATTTCGGTACCAAGATCAGTTGCTGAGGCTGTTCCGGTAAAAGTGTCGTCAGTTCCAGGAAAACCAGTATTGCCTGAAACTATTGGCTGCAGGATGGAGGAAAGATTTTGCCTGTTAAAAAAAGTTGCGCCGATTATCAAAGCTGCCAATATAAGAACACCGGAAACTATGGATAACGGAAGCACTGTCTTGCTTTTTTTGCCACTATTCGTTTTTTCCAACTTTAAAGTTGTATCCCCAATCATTATAATATCTCTTGGGTTTAAAGTATAAAAAATGTCCGAGTTTATTTTAATTCCGTTAACAAATGTACCATTCGTTGAATTTAAATCTCTGACTTTATATATTTTTTTCTGTTTTATAATTGTAAGATGATTTCTCGAAGCTTTCATATCGTGCAGAACTATATCATTTTCTGGGTCTCTGCCTATTTTTATCAGATCAACCTCTTTATCAAATTTTCCTGTTAAAATTTGATTAAAATAGATACTTATTTGCATATCTTTTATCCCTTAGCGCTTATGGAATTTTATATAAAATAATTCCATACTTTAACTCTGATCAAAAAATTACCTTTTCTAATAATGATAGTATCGGTATATATAAAGAATTTTGGTATATAATTAAATTAACAAGCAATTAGTTAAAAGCTCTGACTGCTCTGACTTTCAGATAGTCAAATTCCTTATCTACCAGCCCTTGGCCGCCAAAACCATATCCCTGGCTCCAGGCATCGTAAGGATCGCCCTCAGACGAACTCCAGTAAATTGCAGGTGCAAAACTTCCAATACCTTTCGTAAAAAGGTTTTTATACATTAAATCAAGTTCATCTTTTGATGGCAAAAACCATCCTCCATACCCTTCTATTGTAATATCAAAGCAGAGTTTTGCAGCATAATTGCCATTGCCCTGTGTGTCAACTATTTTCCGGGTATTTGTCTTTCCTTTACCAATTGCTATTGATGTGGCATTGGTTTCCACATACTCTCCGTTATACCAAGGAACATGATAATTGCTAACTTCTCCAGGAATATCGTTTGGTGCAGCTTCCAGGTATCTCCATCCATCCCTTTGATACTCCAGGTTGATATAAAAAATAAAGCCGCCTGCAGGACCGGTCTCTCCTATTGAATAATTTTGAGCTGGCATAGTATCTGAAGATATTGCATCACTCAATTTCCCTGCAATTGATACAATTGGCTTAATATTTAAAGCATATAGAATTAAGATAATCCCAAATATTGTCAATGCTACTAAAACTGAAACAAGTAATGGTTGAACTTTTTTTCGGCCAGGGCCTTTTTTCCTTCCGGAAGATTTTTTTTCTTTATCAGCAATTATTGTAGAAGAATCTCCATTGAGAAATGACAGTATTTCATCTGCAGAAAAATATCTTTTATCTGCATCGACTTCAAGGCATTTAGAAATTATTGATATTATCCGGTCAGGTAAATCATCCCTATAATCTGTCACAGGATTATAGTTGCCTTCAAACTTTCTTTTTATGAGTGTGGGTATTGAATCATTCACAAATGGAGTAACACCTGCAAGCATTTCATATAACGTTACCCCCGCAGAGTATAAATCAGAACGGCTATCAACATCTGCGCCGTCCATCTGCTCTGGCGATGAGTATGCAGGAGCACCGAGATATCCTCCTGTTGAAGTTTTTATATAGGAGCTTAAAGACTTTGCAATGCCAAAATCCGTTAGAAAAACTTTTCCGTTTTTATCAATTAAAATGTTTTTTGGTTTTATATCCCTATGAATTATCCCTTTGGAATGGACATAAGATAAAGCCTGAAGAATCTGAGTAAAAATAATTGTTGAAGTCTGTACCGACAATTTACCTTTCTGTTTTATATATTGCTCCAAATCCGTTCCTTCAACATACTCCATTACTATAAATAAAGTATTTTCATGAATTCCGGCGTCAAGAATTTTTACTATGTTGGTATGGTTAAGGTTAAGAAGACCTTCCTGGGAAAATCTTTCAAGTAATTTTTCCTTAATTGAAACTTCCTCTTTTAGTACTTTTATTGCTACAGTTGTATCAGTATTTGTATCGGTTGCAAGGAATACATCTGCCATGCCTCCTGAAGCTATTTTGGAAATTATTTTGTAGGGGCCGATAAAGTTATCCATACTCTGATTTTACTTAAACTTGAGGCTTGTCACTGACACCTTTAAAAGGATTTATGCATCCCTGATTAGAAAATCATTAGCTATTTTATCTTTGAAAACATGTAAATCTCATAAAGCAGCCTTTGGTAGCTTTGTCA
>CAYZUS010000002.1:0-6093 GCA_964481885.1 uncultured Actinomycetota bacterium
TTTTACCGTCAGCTATACCGGGAATTATGACCGGTATAGTTTTAAGCATTGGCCGCAGCATCGGTGAGACGGCCGCAGTGATTTTTACAGCCGGCAGCGCCCTGCGCATCCCGACCTCGCTTTTTTCATCTTCAAGAACCATGGCTGTTCATTTTTATATCCTGGCACGGGAAGGTATCTCCATGCCTAATGCTTACGGAACAGCAGCCATCCTTATTATTACAATCTTAATAATAAATATAGCGGCATACCTGTTGATGAACCGCTTTATTAAAAAATATTCTTAGAGGGTATAAATGGACACGATTGCCATAAAGGCAGAAAATTTCAACCATTTTTTCGGTCAATTACAGACCTTAAAAAATATTAACCTGGAAGTTCAAAGAAATGAAATACTGGGTATAATAGGGCCGTCCGGAAGCGGAAAGTCTACTTTTTTAAGGGCTCTTAACCGTTTAAATGACCTAATACCTTATTCGAGAGTTGAGGGGTCCTTAACCATTGAAGGTCAGGATATTTATTCGCCCGGTACCAGCATAACAGAACTTCGACGCAGGCTGGGCATTGTTTTTGCTACCCCGGTACCCCTGCCGCGATCAATCTATGAAAATATTATTTTTGGGCCGAAAATGGCCGGTGTTAAAGATAAAAAAATCCTGGACAAACTTGTCAGGCAGAGTTTGGAAGAAACTGCCATCTGGGATGAGGTTAAAGACCGACTCTTTACTTCGGCACTCAAGCTGTCCGGCGGCCAGCAGCAGCGAATCTGTATGGCCCGTATACTGGCCCTTAAGCCGGATTTTATTTTACTTGATGAGCCATGTTCCGGGCTGGACCCTATTTCCACCATGAAAATAGAAGAGTCGCTGAGAATGTTAAAAAAAGATTACACCATAATTATAGTCACCAACAATACCAAGCAAGCGGCCAGGGTAGCCGACCGGACCGCTTTTTTTCTGAATGGTGAGATGATAGAAATTGGACTCACAGAAAAGATATTTACCGTTCCGCAAGACAAAAGGACCGACGATTATATCTCGGGGAGGTTTGGATAAAGACTATGGGTATTATTGAAATTAAAAATTTGTCTCTATTCTATGGCAAATTTCAAGCCCTGAAAAATATTAATATGGAAATTCAGGTTAATAAAATCACTGCTCTTATAGGTCCCTCAGGTTGTGGCAAATCCACTTTTCTAAGGTCGCTAAACCGGATGAACGACCTGATTGAAAATGTCAGTACCTCAGGTGAGGTCCATATAAATGGCCAGGATATTTACAGGAAAAATACTGATCTTTTGGCCCTTCGTAAGAAGGTCGGGTTGGTTTTCCAGCGGCCCAATCCTTTCCCTTTGTCTATTTTTAATAATGTAGCCTACGGGTGGCGCGTACATGGTGGGATAAGTAAGACTAAAGTCAAGGAAAAAGTTAAAAGGGCCCTGGAATCTGTCCATCTCTGGGATGAAGTTAAGGATAAGCTGGAAGAATCAGCGCTTGGCCTGAGTGGTGAGCAACAGCAACGTCTTTGCATTGCTCGTTTATTAAGTATTGAGCCCACTATATTACTTATGGATGAACCATGTTCAGCTCTTGATCCGGTAGCCACATTAAATATTGAGAAACTGATGTATGAACTTAAAAAACAATATACCATCGTCATCGTAACCCACAATATGCAGCAGGCAGCACGTGTTTCTGATCTCACCGGATATTTTCTGCTGGGAGAACTGATTGAGATAGGAGAAACCAATAAGATTTTTACCAATCCCAAAGATTCACGTACTGAGGATTACATCACCGGCAGGTTTGGTTAATAAAAGGTAACTGTTCTCTGGTTTCAGTTGATATTTAAAGGTTAGAAATAATATTTATTTTTCACCTCTGTCTTTGAAATCATAAACGGTTAACTAAAACAGAGTGAGGCAGGATTTTTTAAAGATCACTGTGAATAACTTTAAAATCACCGGTAAGAAAATAAGCCACTCTCTCGCCAATATTTACAGAATTTTCCCCGATCCTTGCAATATATCTGCTTACGAGAGACATATTAGTAACAATCTTTATATAATCCTCATCCTGTGATTTTTTACTATAAAGTCTTTCATAGAGTGATTTCTGTAAGCCATCTATTGTCACATTAATACTTTCCAGATCCAAAGCCAGCTCAGCGTCCCTGTCACTGAATGATTTTAATGCTTTTTCAAGAATTGATTGTGCCACATTCCCCATCTCTGCCAATATGTCTAAAACTTCCTTTTTTATTGGACTTTTACCCTGAAGATAAAGTCTTTTGACAAGTTTGGCTATACTTACAGCAATATCTCCTATCCTCTCAAGATAGTTTACTATGAGAAATGTACTGTGGATAAATCTTAGATCTCCGGCAACCGGCTGGTGTTCAGCCTGAATATACATGCATTTTTCTTCTATGGTGACATCGTAATCGTCAACCTTTATATCATTGTCTATTATCTTTTGCGCAAGTTCTATGTCACCTGTAACAAAAGCCTGTATAACATCTTTTACAGTATCCTGAATAAGGTTGCCCATTTTTAATATGTCTTCAGATACTTCATTTAATTTATCGTCCAGTATTTTACTCATATTTTGTCCTCTTTTATTACATTCTTTAGTTTATTGTCATATTATTTGATTTTATCTGATATCAATAATATATTTTGCTCTTTGCCCAGTTTTATTCTCCAAAATCCTGACACGGTTCTCGATGCTTTGCCTATTCTAGCAAAGAAACGGGCCGCCATCAACAGGGCAGGCGCCCTTACATATTGTTTTTCCTGTGATGGGTTGGCGACATGACTTGCAAGTCAATAAATATTGAAAGGCTTTGACTCCATCCGGTTAAAACAGAATCAGGTAAATCGGGTTGTGAAAATGCTGCCACAGCAGACAAGGCAAGTGCATTTTCTCCGGCTTGCAGTTTATCCGGCTTACAGTTTCTCCGGCTTACAGTTTCTCCGGCTTACAGTTTCTCCGGCTTGCAGTTTCTCCGGCTTACGGTTTCTCCGGCTTACAGTTTCTCCGGCTTACGGTTTCTCCGGCTTGCAGTTTCTCCTTCTGCGATGCATTCATTGTCTGCAAAATTAATCATGCCTGGAAGTTTTTATTGTGGCCGTTTTGGTCCATGCCAGACATTTTTGTGATATTACAATTAATTTAATAATTAGTTAAAAAATATGTGCTTTCTGTAATAATCATAGGATGTTTCTACTACAAAACCGCATTTTACATATAAATTGAAAGCATTTTTATTGCTGCTGTCTACTTCAATTGACACATCCTGGATGCCTTTATTTTTTAATTCCTTTAATATAAAATCCAGTAATTCTTTACCAAAACCTTTTCCCCGATATTGCGGGGATATACCCAATCCAAATATTGACGCCTCATTATTTTCAATACTTACTGCCCCCATTCCAATAAGCCTGTTATCCAGAATTGCAATGTATAGTGTCCTGACGCCTGATTCGAGAGATTTTGTTACCATGCTTTTTGCGTCTTCATAGTCATCATTAAATATTAGCCGGCTTAAATCAACAATTGCCTCAAGGTCTTTTAAATCTGCCTTCTGCAGTGTGATTTGTGTGAGCTGCTGCTTCTCCGGGTCATTTGAGAAACCTTTAAACTTTAAAGAATATTCTGTCAGATGAAATTCGGCACCCATCTTTTTTATGGCCGCTTTTCCATCAATTGATTGCGGCTCACACACGAACAACAGGTCCACTTGTTCAAATTTTTTCAACTCTTTGACAGCCTCATCAAGTAATTTTTTGAAATACCCCTTTAACCTGTGCTCAGGTAAAGTATAAGCTGATATTTCTGCCATGCTTGCTGTTGGCATAAATATTGAAAGAACGCTTATCAAATTATTTTCCTTATAAAAAAGAAACAAACTATTCATTTCCTGGTCAAAATTTAAAGATGTGTCAAGAAAAATATTTCCAACGGTTTTATCATATATTTTACAATAACTTTCGATTTCTCTTATCTGTTTTGTAACCTCTTTACTTGTTTTGCTTAAAACTTTAATGCTCAACATACTCCCCTCTCTTGCTGATTTCAATAATACCTGCCATATAAATCTTAATGATTTGATTTATAAATTCAGGTATAATTATACAATTAGATTTTGAGCAGCAGTTTATTATTTTAAAAATAATTTTAATTTTTTAAGTATGGATTATTTTTAAATTTTAAGTTTTTGCCGGTAATTCTCCAGGAACTAATTAGTTTTTGGAAAACAATTGGCCAAATTGGCCAGACTGAATAAGTTTTAAGCTTAACTTAAACAAATAATTTCTTAAAATCAGAGGTATTCAATATTAACTAATTATATTAAAGAAGGTAAATTTGATAACTTTCAGAAATGTAGACTATAATAATTTTTTGGAAATCATAGATCTTAATGTCTATGAAAATCAGCGTGACTTTCTTACTTCCAATGCTGTATCAATTGCGCAGTCAAAGGTTCAACCGGAATGCATACCTCTTGCAATATATAATGATGAAAAAGCTGCAGGTTTTCTGATGTATGGTATTGACAGAAGGGATGGGCAGTACTGCATTTACAGGTTTATGATAGACAGAAGATATCAATCAAAGGGTTTTGGAAAAGCTGCATTTCAGTTACTAATAAACCAGATCCAACAGGACAAGACACATAAAAAAATTTTATTGGGGGTCCACAAAGAAAGTGTGGTTGCCATAAAGCTCTACCGTAGTTTTGGGTTTGAATTCAATGGCCAAATCTTTGGAAAAGATCATATTATGGAATTAAACTATTAAGCAAACAGAATTTGATCCTTTTACTAAAAATGTTCTTTGCGTCATCCCGCTGACCAGTATCTGGATACTTCCCACGGCAGCTGGGTCAAGGCATCGGTGCCCTCAAGTAAAGCCAGAGTTGTTTCCCCTTCTGCTCCCGCCCAGTTTATAACGGCAAGCAGCCCGTTATCTGTCCTTGCAGTAAAAAGCAGGGTAAATAATTTGGGATTTATTTTACCGCCATCATCTACCCGCCATGCGCTTTGCCCGTCACTTTCAACAGGATAATCCATAAATTTTATTCCATCAGCCGTTTTTAATGCTATACTCATCAACAGATTGTTGCCGTCGGGTTCAAAAACAACAATCAGCACCTGTGTGCCATCACTATATTCATCGATTATCCAGCCATCCTGCACCCCACGGTTTTTGATGCCTGAGATTTGAGTTTTGGTTCCATCATCAATGATTGTGGTTCCAGAACTGACTGAGCTCAAAAGATTATCTTTATTTATAAGCCCTGTGTTACACAGGTAATACGAATTGCTTGCTGTAAGCTTATTTTCAAGGTTTTTATAAATATGGCCCTCCATATTGTCAAAATTGGCGGCAACTACCCTGAAGCTGTCCTGGTCATTTGCGCTCTGCTTGCCGACATATTCAATGGCATAAAGCTGACCGTCTTCCCCAATTGCACCGTTTAATTCCTGAAAGTTTGCTACTGCGTCGTCGACGTGATAAGTAATCAGTTTTTCACCGGGTTCGTTTGCTATTGCAAAAACTGGCATTATTTTTGCAAATTCAACCGGGCTGGCTTCAGTGCTGCTTTCAGGTGAAGTCTCTGCCGAAGTTTCAGTAACAGTCTCTGCAGCAGTTTCTGCAACAGAATCAGGAGAAGTTTCACCTGACTGGCTCAAAGTAGTTTCAGGAACAGTGGTTTCTACAGGAGAAGTTGGAGTTGTGATATCAAAACCGCACATATTGCAGGTTGCAGCAATGCCAAAGATAAAAGCAATGGAAAGGATGGCTGCCAACAAAAATAGTTTGTTTCTTTTCATGTACCCTCCGTGACATATAATGATTTTTATTGCCCCGCAATTTTATGCAACTTTATAATTATTTTACATAAATTAAAAATTACAACACAATGATATTATATAGCCTGACTCCGGAATTCCGCAAATAAAACATACAAAAATAAGGGCCCTAATCCGGCAAATACAGGTCTAAAAATCCAGCCAAAGCCTTAAATCAAAAAATATTGCATTTTAATAATAACATCTTCAGGGTGTTTTATACGATTTTAGTTGAG
>CAYZUS010000002.1:6193-13325 GCA_964481885.1 uncultured Actinomycetota bacterium
TTAATTTCGCTTTATTACTGGCCCTATCGTGATTTTTAAATTTCCCATCATTCGCAATTAAATTATAGAAGACTTTTTAAATCATTTTATAGTATTATTAAACAATTGCAGCTGTTTTATGGATGACTTTTTACACTTATAAGACTTACTGGTATTTTTAAAGAGTTTTACAGAAAGTTGTTGCAGTAAACCAGATTATAATATTTTATTAATTTTTTTAAGGAGCAGTGAGATGAAGAATTTTATATTTCAGGCACCTACCAAAATAATCTTTGGTAAAGGGGCCGAGGATTCAGTTGGTAAAGAAGCAAAAAAACATGGAAAAACAGTGCTTCTTCATTATGGGACAGGCAGTATTAAACAATACGGGCTTTATGACAAAGTAATAAGCTCATTGAAGAAAGAAGGAATGGAAATCATCGAGCTGGGAGGAGTTCTGCCCAACCCGAGACTTGGACTTGTAAATGAAGGTATAGCGCTGTGCAGAGAGAAAAAAGTTGATTTAATACTGGCTGTGGGCGGCGGAAGCGCCGTAGATTCTGCAAAAGCCATAGGTATCGGAGTGCCGTACTCAGGAAACGTTTGGGATTTCTTTACCGGAAGGTCCAAAGTAAAGGAAACGCTCCCCCTTGGTATAGTGCTTACAATTCCGGCTGCAGGAAGTGAAGTAAGCGGTGAATCTGTCATTACAATCGAAGAAGGCTTATATAAAAAAATTGCCGGAAGCGAGATTATGCGTCCAAAGTTCGCTATCTTAAATCCTGAGTTAACTTTTACCCTTAATGAAAAACAGACCGCTATTGGTGTTTCAGATATAATGGCCCACATTCTTGAAAGATATTTTGCTCCGGAAAAGTTTGTTGAACTGACAGACAGGCTTTCTGAGGCTACTTTAAAAACAGTTATTAATAATATAAGGATAAGCTTAAAAGAACCAAAGGATTACAACAGCAGAGCTGAAATAATGTGGTGTGGAAGCATTGCACATAATAATCTTCTTTCCACAGGCAGGACCGGAGACTGGGCATCACATCTTATAGAGCATGAACTTTCAGCTATTTATGACATTGCACACGGAGAGGGCCTGGCTATTATCTTTCCTGCCTGGATGAAATATGTATATAAATCGGATATAAATAAATTTGCCCAGTTTGCTGAAAGGGTCTGGAATGTAAATATATATTTCGATGATTTGGAAAAAGTCGCTCTTGATGGAATAAAGAATTTTGAAGATTTTTTGACAGAAATAGGGCTTCCGACAAGGCTTTCGCAGATAGGTATTCATAATGACAGAATTGAAGAAATGGCGTCAAAATGCACTGAGGGTGGGTCCATTGGAGCGTTTATGAAGCTTGAATACCAGGATGTTTTGAATATCTTTAAAATGGCCCTTTAAATACATGTGATTTTAAGGGAAAAATGAAATATTTTTTGAACTTATTCATTTTTGTTTAGAGCCAATTAATAATTACGCACCCTTGGCACTTAAGTGTAAAGAAAACAGGGGAAATTTTTTGATTGGAATATAAAAAATAAAGGGTCTTGCTAAATCAGAATGTTATTGTTTTTAACTCTTTAAAAGTTAGTTATAATACTATTATCAGACATTTGTAAAAATTGAAAGGAGCTACATGCAAGACGCAAAGATTAAAGCAAGCGGTTTGTCGAAAGGTTCGTTAGCCTGCGGCATATTGACAGTTATTCCTTTTGTCGGTATTGCATTTTGCCTGGCTGCGGTAATAATGGGTATTGTTGACCTTGTTAAGATTAAAAATGGTACATCGAGTACATCCGGTAGAAAAATGGATATTGCCGGAATCGTTTTAGCGCTTGTTTTTCTACCAATAGCCGCGCTTATATTAAGTATTATTGTCGGGATTTTCGCGGCGACAGCCGCCACCGGGACGTTTTCAGAACTTGGCAATTCACTGTCATCAGTTATTGGAGGTTTTGTCAAGCTGATAATGTTAAAACTTGGTTTTTCGGGCTAGAGTTAAATTAAATAACCCGCTAATTGAGGCTTATGTAAACATTTAACGAAAATTTATTTAAAGGGGCATAAGATACTATCTCTTGCCCCTTTATGTTAAATAAGCTTATTGAATAATTGCTTGAAAAAAACTGCAAACTTGTGGGTTGGCAATTTGTAAAAATATATGATAATTATTTAATAAAGGTCCCTGCGAGTGGTATCAGAAACTCTTGGCACATACAAAGCTGTGTCCAGTCCCGATTGTGTGTTAAAACTTGTAAAAATACTATTTGGCAGATTCTTAGTCTTAATTTGTAAAAAACAGACTGCCGGCTTTTGTTTAAACAATGCCTCTTGATTTAAAGAATATGTTCTTGAATAAATAAATAACTCCACCAAGAAGTGCAGTGAAAACAATTAGAAACAGGGAAACCAGGGCAAAAAGGGTTCCTGTGCTTTCAGCCACGTTAAAATTCTTAAGCAGTATTACAAAAGAATTTTCCCTTACTCCTATGCCCCCGACTGAAATCGGGACATTTGAGATCAGTAGAATGACAGGTATTAAAAAGAGGAAAGCAGAGAATGGAAGATCAAGATTAATATAAACCGCTGCAAAATAGAATCCTGTATAGAAAAGTAATTGAGCTGCAAGACTTATAACAAAACCTCCCAGCAGATATTTAAATTTGCTCCTGTAGCTGATAAAATGCTGAATAAATGAATTGTATCTGGGCTCAAATTTTGTAAGGAATCGTACTTTTTTAAAAAGCCTGTCTATTTTAAATACTTTGGGTTTTAAGATTATAAAAAATAAGAGAAGGCCCCCAAGCGGAAGGGCCGAAAGGCTTAAAATTGTCACAAGGTTTAAGTATTGATAAATTCCAAAAAATGAAACAAGAAGGTAAATTGTTCCTGAAAGCATTCCTGTAAATCTTTCAACAACTATTACAGAAATATTTTTATCAAGAGGTATATCTTTATTTTTATGCAGGTCGTAGGCCCTGTATATGTCGCTTCCAATATTTGTTGGAAAGATATTGCTGAAAAAGTAGGCGATAAAAAAAGACTGAGTTAAAAATCCTTTTGATATCCTTATGTCCTGTGCCCTTAACAGTATGTCCCATCTTAACATTCCGGCCATCATTCCAAGAAGATACAGGGTTACAGCAATCAGAAGGAACACAGGATTTAGTTCTTTTAAAACTGATGTAACATTTTTTAAACTGTTCCAGCTTTTTATTACAAGAAAAGCAATCAATCCTGCGCTTACAATTATTCTTAGGGCGGTAAAGAGCCTTTCTTTTTTTACATTTCTTTTTTTTTCAGGCTCAGCTGACTTATTGGTTTCAATACTCTCAGGCATAAATATTTGTTTATACGCAATTCCAAAATTTGTTGAATTTCTTTATTGCATATTATTATATTTCTTAAACAGAAAAACATAAAATTTTCTGAACTATAAATTAAACCCAGCGTTATTTATAAAAACTTTTATTGGGAAAGCATTGAAGCTTTATTTCTTGCTTGCCTTACTTTCTTAAGAAGTTTTCTATCCTGTCTATTCCCTCTTTTATTTTTTCCATAGATGTCGCATAGCTTATCCTGATGTAATCATCTGCGCCAAATGCTGTTCCAGGGACAACGGCCACATTTGCATCTGTCAGGAGCTTGCCTGCAAAATCAAAGGAATTTTTTATCTTTTCGTTATAAAAGCCGTTTACTTTTGGAAAAACATAAAAGGCGCCATCAGGCAATACGCATTCAAACCCTTTTATGGAAGTTATCCTCTTATGGATATAATCTCTTCTCTTTTCGTATTCTGCTCTCATGGCCTCCACTGATTCCTGGCTGCCTTCGAGCGCTTCAACAGCTGCCCACTGGGCAATACTGCAGGGATTGGAAGTGGACTGGTCCTGGACCTTTGTCATCTGCTTTATTATGCCTTTGTCTGCTGCGCAATAACCAATTCTCCATCCTGTCATCGCATATGTCTTTGATACTGCGTTAATCGTAATTGTGATTTCTTTTAGTTCATTGCTTAAGGCTGCAATACTGTAATGCTTTGAGCTGCCGTAAAGAAATTTTTCATAGACTTCATCTGAAATAATATATAAGCCGTTTTGCAGGGCTATCTCACCGATTTGGGCAATTTCTTCTTTGCTGTAAACCACACCAGTTGGATTGCTGGGGCTGTTTAAGATTAAAAGTTTTGCTGAGCCGTCCCCTTTTGCATTTCCATATTTTTCTGCAATTAAGTTTAACTGGCCCATATCAAGCTTTAACTCTGCATCAAAATCAATGAATTCAGGTATACCCTCAGAAAGTATCACCTGCTGGCTGTAGCTTACCCAGAATGGCCTTGGAATTATAACCCTGTCAGAAGGGTTGACAAAAACCCTCATTATGTCATCAAGAACCTGCTTTGCCCCACTACCGACAAGGATGTTTTCAATACCGTATTCAAGCCCATTATCCCTTTTAAGTTTACCTGCAATTGCCTGCTTGAGTTCTTTAATCCCGCTGCTTGCGGTATATCGTGTTTTGTTATCATCAATGGCAGTTTTACCTGCATCTTTTATATTTGCAGGGGTATCAAAATCAGGCTGTCCGATACCAAACCTGATGACATAACTGCCTTCTTTTTTTAGCTGGACATCAATTTCGTCAGCCTTTTTTTCAAGTGCAAATGTCGGGCTCTCCTCTACTTTTAAAATCCTGTCAGAAAAGGCCGGTTTAATGCCAGAAGTTGTAAGATTATTCATAAATTAGCTCTCCCGCTGATAAATGTTTCACAAATAATAAGTACTCAGTATATATTAATCTAAAAAGTTGAAATAATTACAACTATTAAAAAATATTGCCCATTTTTTAAAATATATTATGATTTTACCCAAAATTGAAGAATTGTTCTAAATAATTATAGGTTTAACCATAAAATATCACATTTTGTATTCAAGTTAAACTTATTTCTTCAGAAATACTGAATTTGGGATGTTTTTTTGTTTTTAGACGAGATTTTTACCCGATTTTATTCTTTTTATAAGTTTGGGTATTATTTCAAAAAGGTCTCCGACAATACCATAATTTGCAACCTTAAATATAGGAGCATCAGGATCCTTGTTTATTGCAATTATTATATCAGATGTCTGCATGCCTGCCAGGTGCTGGATTGCACCGGATATGCCGCATGCTATGTAAGCTTTCGGGTTTACAGTCTTTCCGGTCTGGCCAACCTGGTGAGGATATGATATCCAGTCTGAGTCCACCGCGGCCCTGGATGCGCCTACCACGCCACCCATAGCATCTGCAAGTTCTTTGAGGAGGCCAAAGTTTTCCGGTCCGCCCATGCCGCGTCCTCCGGATACGATAACATCATAGTCTGTCAGGTTAATGGACTGACCCGATTCTTTTTCTGTTGATATGAGTTTGTATTTTGTTTTGAAATTACTTGTGTCAAGTTCGATATATTCAACTCTGCTATCGCTGCCGCCTTCCTGTGGTTGGCTGCTGATTTGTCTTTTTTCCATAACATGGGGCCTTACAGTGGCCATCTGCGGCCTGGCATTTCTCGTTATGATGGTTGCAAGAACATTTCCGCCAAAAGTCGGCCTTGTCTGTAGAAGTATTTTCTTTTCAGGGTCGATCGCCAGAGATGTACAATCGGCAGTGAGCCCGGTTTTGATAATAGCGGCTACTTTTGGAATAAGTGTCCTGCCAAAGCCAGTGGCACCTGCAAGAAAAATATCCGGTTTAAATCTGTGTATGACCTGAACCAGTGCTTTTGCATAAATATCATCAAGGTTATTTTCAAATATTTCATTGTCAATTACATAAAGCCTGTCTGCCCCATATTTAAATATTTCAGGAAAGTTGTGGCTTAAACTATGTCCAGGCAATATTCCGGTCAGTTCTGTCCCCAAAGCATCAGCAAGTTTTCTTCCTTCGCTTAAAAGTTCATAACTGACATCAGCAATACTTCCTGATTGCTGCTCTATAAAAACCATTACGCCCTTATATTGTGAAAAGTCTTTGTGTTCCTGGCCAAGCCCGGTTATTTCAATGGATTTAAACTTGCAAATGTCAATACAGGCGCCGCAAAAAATACAGTTCTCATTTATTACTGCTTTTTTGCCTGTTATCTCTATTGCATCATACATGCAGACATTCTTACAAAGGCTGCAGCCTGTACATGTGGATCCGTCAACTCTGATTTCCAATTTATACCATTCTTTCAATAAATAAATTACTTAAAAATTTTGACTTATAAAATACTCAGCTCTTTTAATTTGCCATAGAGCTCTTCGGCCTGCTCGTCCGGGCCGCCTGTTATCATTTTTACTTCATGAACTGTTTTGGGGATAAAAATCTTTACCACCTGAGTATATGAGCCGGAAAGCCCGATTTTTTCATCCTCAAGCCCGAGTTCTTCCTTGTTCCATACCGGTATCTGCTCGTTTTTGGCTTTTAGTTTACCCCTCAGTGAAGGCACGCGCGGTATATTTATTTCTTTCCCGACTGAAATAGCTGCAGGCAGCTTTATTTCAAAAGTCTCATACCTGTCATCCATAAGCCTTTTTACAATCATCCTGCTGCGATTTATTTCCAGGATATTGCTTGCGTAACCGATAAAAGGAATATTAAACATCTGGGCAAGTTCCGGGCCAACCTGGCCCGTATCGCCGTCAAGAGTCTGTTTTCCAAGGATCACAAGCCGCCAGTCATCAAATTTTTTGATTGCGTTGTGCAGAGTAAGGGCCGTTGCCCAGGTGTCTGCTCCCGCAAAGGCCCTGTCAGATAAAAGGACAGCCTTGTCTACTCCAAGCGATATTGCCTCCCTTAAAATCGATTCTGACTGGTGTGGGCCCATTGTAACTGCTATTACTTCAACATCCTGGTTTACTTCAGGGTCTGCTAAAAGCCTTTCTTTGAGCTTTACTCCCTCTTCAATAGCGTAAGTGTCAAAGGCATTTATAACAGTCTCGACACCTTCCCTTATCAAAGTATTTGTCTCGGGGTTTATTTTTATCTCTGTGGTCCCCGGAACCTGTTTTATGCATACAATTATCTTTATCTTAATCACCCGCCTGGTTAGTATTTGTTAAATTTTCTATCCTTTATTAAAAGTCCGTAAAATGTCTTGCCCTGACAATATTTTGCCTG
>CAYZUS010000002.1:13425-39934 GCA_964481885.1 uncultured Actinomycetota bacterium
CCCTCATATATCTGGGTTATTTTTGCATCCCTCATCATTTTTTCAACCGGATATTCTTTCATGTACCCATATCCTCCAAGTATCTGAATTGCATCTATTGTGACTTTCATTGCAGTATCAGATGCAAACAGTTTGGACATTGCGGAAAGCTTTGAAATATTTTTCTCTCCACTGTCTGTGACTTTTGCGGCATGATAGACCAGCGCCCTTGCTGCTTCGACCTGAGTAGCCATATCGGCAAGCATATGCTGTATTGCCTGGAAGGATGATATCGGCTGCCCAAACTGATGCCTTATTTTTGAATAATTTACTGCTTCTTCAAGAGCAGCCTGAGCTACCCCTACTGCCTGTGCACCTACTGCCGGTCTTGACTGGTCAAAAGTCCTCATGGCAGTGACAAATCCCATACCTTCAGTTCCAAGCATGTTTTGCACCGGTATTTTACAATCTATAAATATCAGTTCCCTTGTTGCTGAAGCTCTGATACCAAGCTTGTTTTCTTTTTTTCCAAACTCAAATCCGGGTGTGCCTTTTTCAACAATAAAAGCGCTGATGCCTCTGGCCCCCCTGGAAGGATTTGTAGAAGCAAATATGGTGTAAATTTCAGCTTCCCCTCCATTTGTAATCCATTGTTTTGTACCGTTTAATATATAGGAATCCCCGTCCTTTACTGCTCTGGTCCTAATTGAACTCGCATCACTTCCGGCTTCTGATTCAGTAAGGCCAAATGCTGCAAGTTTTTCACCACTGGCAAGAGAAGGCAGGTATTTTTGTTTCTGTTCTTCGCTTCCCATAACAAGGATAGGAATAAAACCAAGCCCGCTTGCGGCATAAGTAGTGGCGACACTTAAATCACCTCTGCTGAGTTCTTCAGTGGCAAGGCAGACTTCAAAGATCCCTGTGCCCATGCCGCCGTATTTTTCGGGTATAAAAAGCCTGAAAAGGTCGCTTCGGCCTATCTCCCTGATAATGTCCGTTGGGAAAATCCCTTTTTCATCATTTTCGGCCCGAACAGGTATTATCCTTTCGTCTACTATCTGTCTGCAGATGTCAACGATCATCTGCTGTTCTTCTGTTAAAAAATAATGCATGTGCCCTCCGTCCTGTCAGAAAAAATAATAGAAAGATTTAAAACCAACGCAACGATTTATAAAAATCCCTGCTATTATTATTTTTGTATCAATAAATCAATATAAAGACCTAAAATTGAAACATTAGTTAATAAAAATACAGGTTTGCAAAAACCTCGAAACGCTGAATTTCCTGTCGAAAATTAAAGTAAAAAATTTTAATTACTGTAATTATAAAACAAATCGTTATAAAAGACGCATTTATGAAAATGCAGTTTCATAAATTAACTTGCGAAATGCAAATCTGCTGTATTGAAACTTTAAATACACGGTATGCGTCTTTTAAAATGCCTTGAGAAATGTCAATACTATCGTACTGGCAGCTAAATTAATGGCAATATTAATAATATAATTAATCCGGAGCTCATAATAATATGCATGCAAACAGCTTGAAAAACAAAAATATTTACAATGTTGGCGCTAGTTTTTCAGAATATATTGAAAAATATTCCGGTGACTACGCAATTCCTTCGAATACTGAGAGAATGCTTGTGCAATTTTCTTTTTCACTGGTTTTTGTGATACTTATGTGGATATCGGCAAATTCATTTGTGTATCTTCCTTTTACCCCCGTTCCGGTAACGATGCAGGTTTTTACTGTCTTGTTTTGTGGTATAGCATTGGGCAAGACCTGGGCGCTTGTGTCTCAGCTTGAGTACCTTGTACTGGGCCTTGCAGGCTTTCCGCTGTTTGCCGGTTTTAAAAACGGTTTGGCCGTTCTATTGGGTCCCACCGGAGGATATGTCATCGGTTTTGCTGCAGCAGCATTTTTAACAGGATTTGTTTATAAAAAACTGTCATTAAAATTTGCAGGCACAGGTATAGATGTATTTTTGGCGTGTATTTGTGGAATGGCAGTAATTTATTTAAGCGGCCTGTTTCACCTTGCGGGTTTTTTATACCAGGTTTCAGGTCAGACGGGAGGCGCTGAGCTTTTATTAACTGCTTTTAAAGCCGGGGTTTTGCCTTTTGTGGTATTTGACCTGTTAAAAATTATGGCCATTGTAACAATCCAAAAAGCAGCCGAAAGGAAAAGACAGTCAGTATGAAAAAAATAAGAATCAATGATATTACAATACGGGATGTTTTTCAAAATATTGAGTCCGGCTACATAAGCGAAAAACTGCTTAGCAGGACAATAGAACATTTGTGCAAAGTAAAATTTGACAGTCTTGAAATATTCGGAGGCTCTGCCTTTGAAAAAATGCTTGATAATAACTTTGGCAAATCCCCCTTTGATATAGCTTATGACATAAAGAATAAAAATCCCGGAATTTCACTGCAGGCATTAATCGGAGCCAGGAATCTTGTAGGCATGGAAGTATACTTACCCGAAGTTATAAAAAAATTTATTAACAGATGTGTAAAATCAGGAATTGACAGATTTAAAGTATTTGATGCATTAAATGACATAGAAAATTTCAGATATACGATATCTGCAATAAATGAGACCGGAAGCCATTGCCAGGGAACAATTATCTATGATGACTTAAAAGAAGTTGATTACTATGTGGAAACAGCAGAGAACCTTGTCAAATATGGCTGTGGAAGCATTTGCATAAAAGACGTTCAGTCAACACTTCTTCCGCAGAAAACAGGAGAACTTTTTAAGGCCCTGTCCGGAGTAATTAAGGAGCCTGTTTACCTTGGCGGGTACAATCTCAGGGGGTTGCAGGTTTCAAATTATTACAATGCCTGCCTGTCTGGATGTGACGGGGTCGATTTGAGCTTTATACCTTCTTCTTATAACGACTTGAGTCCGGTAATATTTGCGCTTCTTTTAAGTTTCAGGGATACAAGCGTTTCAGTCGATATAGATTATCTTAAAGTACTTGAAATATTTGAATGGTTTAAGCAAAATATTTATTCATATATACAAAATGATCTTCTGTACTCAAGGTTTTTATTTTCCAACAAGAACACCAATCTTGCCCCTAAATGGCTTCTTTCAAGCATTAACAGGCAGCTAAGTGATATAGGCGAAAGCAGTAAAATAGATATGGTCCTTGATGAGCTTTTTAAAATAAAAAATGAAATAGGAAATCCTTCACTTTCCACACCTGTGGGTCAGATACTTGGCAGCCAGGCAATACTTAATGCTATTATTTCTGATCACAGGTGGGAAATCACCAATGATGAAATAAGAAAGCTTATTGACGGATATTATGGAAAACTTCCAAGAGATGTTGATAAAAATTTAAAAGAAAAAATCTTTGCACCTGCAAGTGATCACAATATATCCGGCGATGCTGACTCTGATAATAGTGAAGACAAATCTTATGAGCTTTGTGCCGACGAGCTTAAAACTCTTTCTACAAGTGAAAGTGACATTCTGAGCTATCTTTTCTTTCCTGAAAAAACACTAAAATTTCTCGAAAACAGCAAACAAATTTCCAGGGAAGCGCTTGGCGGCGGCTCTTCCAAATTATCCGGACAGGAATTAAGGTTTCCGGATATGCTTGACTTAAAAAAAGCAGCCAAATTTGAAGATATTGACCTCAAAAAATTAAGGGAGATTGCAAATCTTGTCGAAACCAGCAACATTGATGAAATATCTCTTGAAATTGACGGTGTCAAAATATCAATAAACAAGAAATCTGGCAGCGCGAAATCTGCAGACAAACATGGGCACTCCGATACAGGAGTTGCAGCAGCGCAACAGTCAGCGGCTGCAGCAGATTCAAAAGGTAATATTTCAGGAGCTACATCCGGAGCAGGCATAAATGCAGGTTTGGGAACTGCAGGAGAAAATCTTTTAAAAGTCAAAGCACCGATTGTCGGGACATTCTACAGGTCACCAAGTCCAACCGCTCCTGCCTTTGTAAATGCCGGTGACAAGATTAAAAAAGGAGACACTCTCTGCATCATTGAAGCAATGAAGCTTATGAACAAGATCAATTCAGAATATGACGGGGAGATAGCAGAAATCCTTGTACAGAATGAAGAAGCAGTAGAATACGACCAGGTCATTATTACAATAAAACCTTTTAATTAGAAACAGAAATATAAATAGACTTATAATCGAAAGCTGGATCATAAATATTATTATAAATAGTAATTAACCTATAATAAATACGATAACGTGGAGAAATAATTTTATTTAAAAGAATACCAATTAATAGCTTCATATAAAAAAGCACTGGCAAATATTTTGTATAAAAAAATATAAACGGGAAATTATGTTTAAAAGAATATTAATAGCAAACAGGGGCGAAATCGCAGTCAGGATAATAAGGGCTTGCAAGGAACTATGTATTGAGAGCGTCGCAGTGTATTCCACTGCAGACAGGGAATCAATGCATGTTAAACTTGCAGACAGAAGCATATGCATAGGACCTCCTTCCCCATCAAAAAGCTACCTTAACATGGACAATGTCATCAGCGCGGCTGTTGTTACAAATTGTGATGCCCTTCATCCCGGATATGGTTTTTTGGCTGAAAATTCGGGTTTTGAAAATAAATGCAAAGAAAATGATATAGTTTTTATAGGGCCACCTGCTGAAGTCATAGAGCTTTCAGGAAACAAATCAAAAGCCCTTGAGATGATGAGGAAAAACAAAGTGCCGGTTATACCGGGTTCAGACGGCAATGTAACAGATGCCCGACAGGCCATAAGTACCGGGAAAAGGCTCGGTTATCCTGTAATCATAAAAGCTGCATTTGGCGGAGGCGGCAAGGGCATGAGGATATGCAGCTCACCGGATGAAATGGAATCCCTTTTTTCAATTGCCAAATCTGAGTCAATGTCGAGTTTCGGTATGAGCGATGTTTATATAGAAAAATATATACTTAAGCCAAGGCATATAGAGTTCCAGATCATAGCAGACAACTTCGGAAACATTGTATGTGTCGGCGAAAGAGAATGTTCCATACAGAGAAGGCACCAGAAGCTTATAGAGGAATCTCCTGCGGCAAATCTTTCAGCCAGGACGAGAAGAACCATAAAGGAATTTGCGGTAAAAGCTGCCCATGCCATTAATTATAAGAATCTTGGAACGATTGAATTTCTTGTCGATGAGCTTGAAAACTTTTATTTTATCGAAATCAATTCAAGAATTCAGGTGGAGCATCCTGTAACAGAGACTGTAACAGGGATAGACCTTATAAAAGAGCAGATAAAAATGGCATCGGGCCAAAAAAATAGCTATGCCGGAAGAGAAATAGAAGCCAATGGATGTGCAATTGAATTCAGGATCAATGCCGAAGACAGCGAAAACAATTTTACCCCAAACCCCGGAAAAATAACTGATTTTTCCGTTCCGGGCGGTCCGGGTATAAGAGTTGATACGTTCGTTTATCCCGGCTACACGGTTACACCTTTTTATGATTCTCTTCTTGCCAAGCTGATAGTCTGGGGCAACTCAAGGCAGGAAACGGTTGCGCGTTCAGTAAGGGCTCTTGATGAATTTAAAATCGAAGGAATAAAAACTACAATTCCTTTTCATAAAAAAATATTGTCCAATACAAACTTTAAGGCCGGAAAAATACATACTCATTTCATTGAAGAAGAATTCGGAATTTAAAATTTGACAGTATCCCACGTTTTTGATAAATTAAGTTAGTTTTTTTACTGTCTGGCTGCCCTCGAAAGGCTGCTTTGGCATAACGGTCCCGGCAGTAGTTAAAAATTAAAATATTTTTTTAAGATTTTTATTTTTTATAATTTAATTTAAAGCAGGAGAGCTGACAATGGCATGTAAAGTCGAAGTAGAAAAATTTAATCCGAAACCAAGAAGATCCTGGCACAAAAGAGGCGTATACAGGCCGTTGTTTGTTTTTGAAGAATTTTTAAAAAGGACCCTTTTTGACTGCAGGTCATGCGGGCAGTGCATCCTGTCTACCACCGGCTTTGTGTGCCCCATGAGATGCCCCAAGACTCTCAGGAACGGTCCTTGTGGCGGTTCATTCGATGGCAATTGTGAAGTGGAAAAGACAAAAAAGTGTGTGTGGGTGGAAATTTATAATGGTGCCGCTGACCTTGACAGACTGGGAATGCTCGATAAATTTCAGCCGCCGATGGACCACAGGCTTGAAGAGACTTCAGCAATCGTAAACTGGGTAGACGGCAGGATCGAAGGAATGCATCTTGCTATTCCAAATAAGGGCCCTGGAATTGTCCAGCTCGCAAATATGGCGGTCCATATAATGATTTACAGGATTACCAAATTTTTCAAAGCACCCAAATTCTGGCAGAACCAGGAGTCTCATTACCTGGATGTTTAATTATTACTATTTCAGCTGAAGTTTGTCATTGCTGCCAAATACTGCTGTTTTAGTCATTTTATGTTAAATATGGTTGCTTTATTTTGATTTTAGTTGAATGATACCGTTTTGCCTGAGTCCGGTTAACTATTTCTGTTAATAACTATAGATTTCAACAAGCAGGCCTGTGGCGTCTCTTAAATAAAGTGTGTCGTGGTCATTGTTCCATACAGGCTGGCTGTTGTTCCAATAAAAACTTCCTTTCGTATCTGTCCCTCGACCAGAAAACAGGGTTATTTTTTCACCGCTTTTTAAAATATAGTGCTTGAACTCATAAATCTTTGTGGCGTCGTCCTTAACGGTCCATCCGCCAATATCAATATTGAATGCACTTTCATTTTTAATGCCGGCATATTCACCATTAATGTTTTCCATATCATTTCCCGGAGCGTCGAAGACAAGTTCCACTGAGATGATTTTTAATTCTACTCCAGTCTGACCGGTATTGGCGCCTGTTTTATTTTCCTGGTCTTCTTTTATATTTTCACCTATATACCCTGCAGAAATCTCCCACAGGCCAAGATTGTTTTCTCTTGCATAACGCTGAGCCTCAAGCAGTTCGTCTGTATATTTTAAATCCGGCGGCACCGTAAAGACATTTGCAAAACCTCTTTTTACCATTTCAAGATTAACAAAGAGCTCGCCGGCAAAAACATATCTTAAAAGTCGGCCATATTTATCGGTGTCAGTGATATCCTGCTCCAGGCGAACACTGGTTTTATCTATCATCAGCATTAATACTTCTTTTGCTTCTTCATAGAAATACTGGTCCACCTCCGGAGTATTAATACCTGCAATTCTTACCCTTTCACCGCCATTAATTGAAAATGTGTCACCATCTATGACTTCGCTTACTGTATAAAGGCCTAAAGCAGAATCACTTTGTATGTCCTGGCTGGAGGTTCCGCTTTGATTTGAGTCTGTTGAGTTATTCTTGTCGTTTGCGCCGTAAGAGTCCTGGGCGCCGTCTGCATTTCCATCATTATTGGCATCATTGGCGTTTTCAGGACTATCATAGTTATTGGAATTACCAGAGTTATTGGCGATACTGGAATCATTTGAGCTGTCTGTGCCATCAGCAATATTTGAGTTCCTGGTAAATGTGGAAGTTTTTTGCCCATCTGCCCCTGCTGTGTCAAAATAAAAAAGGCCGCAGCCAATGAAAGACAGGCATAAAGATATTATTAAAAGCATGGAAAAAAGGATAAAAATGCTGTTTATTAAAGTAAGATTTTTCATAAAACAAGTATCTAAAGTCAATTTTGACATATCAAACTGGGTTACCTTTAGTTTATTATTGTTACCTGAAATCCATTAAATTAATCCGGGTATTCGTCTGGCACATTTAACAACCATTTGTAGCGGACTGACCATATTGTTCTTACGAAAATATCAAATCAGCTAAACGCCTGAAAAACCAAATATTAATTACTTTTATTTCTTATTTTGTCTGGTTTGTCCTTATTTTATCCATTTTTTCCCTTGTTCCTTTATCCAGCCTGTTTTCAAGAGCATAAAAGGAGTGGCTGGTGTTTACTCTTTGTTTGCTGATTTTGACTGTGATTCTTCTTTTAAAATCTGCAAGCTCAACGGCAAATTCCCTTATTGATCTTCTGAATACATTCTCTTTGAAAACAACTTTTTGCTGAAGATAATCTGAGGTTACGACAAAAATCCTGTCATATTTTTCATTGCTGTGAACGATTCTTTCAACAATACTGTCAGCAGTCTCGCCACCCTTTGAGTAAATAATCTTAATGCCATCCAATACTTCGCTGCTTTGTGAAAACTTGTCACCGTGCTTTGCATCAAAAACAACAGTCATGCTGCAGTTATTATAATTTTTATACTGCACAAAATCTGAGAGGAGTTCGTCCCTGAAGAATTCAATCTGTTCTGAAGATGCGCCCTCTGCCCGGTAATAATTAAAGAGGAAATTATACCCATCTACGATATAAAGTTCTTTCATTCCTTCCGCAACAAACTATTCTGGTGCCGTTTCATCAGAAAAAGCATGATTCCCGAAGAAGTGGATACATTGAGGGATTGCATATGGCCGGATATCTCAATTGTTACAAGAAAATCGCATTTGCTTTCAACAAGCTTTCCCATGCCTTTCCCTTCGCTGCCGAACACAACTGCTGCTGGAAAAACAAATTCAGTATCTCCGGCAGACAGCATGTTTTTTTCTTCGGATGAAGAGGTGCCATAAATCCAGAATCCATTTTCTTTTAAAATTTCAATTGAGTTTGAAAGATTTGTCACGTTATATATTTTGACTTCTTCCATCGCTCCTGAAGATATTTTTGAAACCCTGCTGTTGGCATCAACGGACCTGTTTTTGGTAATAATAACTCCATCTGCCCCGAAAGCGCTGCAGTTTCGAAGTATCGAACCAAAGTTCCCCACATCAGTAATTTCGTCAAGAAGAATTATCAGACCTTTTCTTTGCGTCAGCTCTTTCAAATCAGCGTCAAGATCAGAATAGCTGTAATTGGAAACCTCAGCAACAACTCCCTGTGTGCTGCTTAAAAACTCTTCGCTTAAATATTCGCCTGGGCTCCTTCTGGAAAAATCTGCTCCGGGCTTGCCGGCACTTGACTGGCGTGAAGGATAACTGCCGTATTTTGAGCCGCCATATGAAGAATTTTTCCCCGGCAGACCACGGCCTGCCTGTTGTCCGGAAGCTTTCCCCGGAATATCTCGTCTAGTCTTCGTTACAGAAGTTTCTGCTTTTGGGTCAGAAAAAGCATTTGAAAGGTACTTTATAAAATCCCCGTGTTCAAGCACATTTACCGGAATTCCTTTGGTATTTGCCCTTGAAATAATCTCATCTAACCTTGAGGACCTGTTTTTTGAACCATTTATAGTTAAACCGAATATTTTTCTTTTTCCGGCATTCACATTAAAAAGTGCCAGTATCGTATTGATCCCATAAAGATATTCCTGATTCATCTGTTTCCCCTTAAGATTCTTTCCGCCACAATGTCCCTTCTTTCCTGTCATCAAGCGCTATACCAAAACTCTTTAACCTGTCCCTTATTTCATCAGACTTTTTAAAATCTTTTGTCTTTCTTGCGAAATTCCTTTGCTCAATCAGTTCTTCTATTTCTTCATTGTTAAGCATCACTGTATCTTTTGCTGACTGACTGGACAGATGCGCCCGGCCTGATTCATTTTTGAAATCAAACCCGAATATTTTTCCATGTTCCAAAGCAAAATGCCATGACATCTCAATACTTTTTTTGACCGGGCCGCTTAGCACGAACCCTGAGCTCTGGATTATTGCATTTACGCTCCTGATAAAATCAAACAGATCACCAATTGCTTTTGCAGAATTGAAATCATCATCCATCGATGCCTTAAACTGCAATTTAAACTCCTTTAAATAGGAGTATATTTTTTCAGAGGAGTCAGAATTACCGTTGTACTCTTCAGTAACCGGAGAATCCATTAAAAACTTTAAATTTCTCAAAAAATTAACTATTTTCTCAAAAGCTTTTTTTGCTTCCTCAAGCTTTTCATTGCTGAATTCAAGAGGACTCCTGTAATGCGTGGACAGCATGTACATCTTTATAACATCTGCTGAATATCTGTCCAAAAGATTCCTTAAAATCCAGTCGGATTTCAAACCTTTTGATTTTGACATTTTTTCTTCTTTTACTTCTATCATGCCGTTATGCATCCAGTATTTTACAAAATCACCCTGCGAAGGAAATGCTGCTTCAGACTGCGCAATCTCGTTTTCATGATGAGGAAAAATAAGGTCAATGCCTCCACCATGAATGTCCAATCCGTATTTCAGATATTTTATGGACATTGCGGAGCATTCGATGTGCCATCCGGGTCTTCCGTTGCCCCAGGGACTTTCCCAGAAAGGCTCCCCGGGCTTTGCGCTTTTCCATAAAGTAAAATCAGTTGCAGATCTTTTGGAAAAACTGTCGTCTTCCTGTGAATGCATTTCCTCTGTCTTTTGCCCTGACAGCCTGCCGTATCTGCCAAACTTTGCAATATCAAAATATACATCCCCTGAGGACTCGTAGCCAAAACCATTTTCTATTATCCTTGATATTATGTCTATTATCTCAGGTATCATTTCGCTGGCTTTTGGCATTACGGTGAAATTACCCACATTGAGTCTTTTGATATCCTCGAGAAAAGCTTTAATATATCTTTCTGTAATGACATTAAATGCCACGCCTTCTTCATTTGCTTTCCTGATAATCTTGTCCTCAATATCAGTGATATTCTGCACAAAATCAACGCTGTAGCCGGAATGCTCAAGGTAATTTCTAATCATGCTAAAAACAATTATCGGCCTGGCATTTCCTATTGATACATAGTTATAAACAGTGGGCCCGCACACGTACATCCTTGCCTTTTTATCTTCAATAGTTGTAAAGTCTTCTTTTTTCCTGTTTATTGTGTTGTATACTCTAAGGCTCAAAGTTAATCATCCTTTTTGGCGTTTTCAAGTTCATTTTTTAATTTTTTAACATCCGCTTCGAGATGTTCTATCTTTAAACCGCAGGTGTTTAAAATCTCATTAATTGGGTCAGGCAGGTTCATTCTGTGATCGTCATCAGACAGCACCCTCTCTCCGTTGACTTTTACAATCCTCCCGGGCACACCGACTACGGTACAGTTGTCAGGGACAGGTTTGATTACCACTGCTCCTGCTCCTATCAATACATTGTTTCCAATTGTTATTGAACCAAGCACTTTTGCGCCTGCTGAAATGACGACATTATTGCCAATTGTCGGATGCCTCTTTCCTCTTTCTTTTCCGGTGCCTCCAAGCGTTACGCCCTGATAAATAGTTACGTTGTCCCCGATGATTGTAGTTTCCCCTATTACTACGCCCATGCCATGGTCAATGAAAAGTTTTGAGCCTATTTCTGCTCCCGGATGTATTTCTATTCCTGTATAAAATTTGGAGTTTTGGGAAATCAACCTCGGAAAAAACGGGACTTTTTTTTGCCACAGCCAATGAGCAACCCTGTGATTTATAACTGCATGCACCCCGGAATATGTCAGTATGATTTCAGCGGTGCTGACAGCTGCAGGGTCTCTTTCCCTTGCCGAAATGACGAGTTCTTTTAAGTCTGCGATAAGGCCCATTTACTGTTCCCCTAAATTAAATATTTAACTTTTAAGCACAAAAGCATATACAGATCTTCCATAAAAACTGCATTAAACATTGTTAATTACAGTAGTAGCCCTCGCCGAGTGCTGCCATCCACCCTCAATAAATACTATAGCAATTAAACAAAATAAAATACAATAAATAAAGCTTTGATCTATTTAAAAGACGACTTCAGCCTCACAATACACCGGTTCATTCCGAGTATTGACATCAATTTTGGCAGCTCAGGTCCGTGAATCTGGCCCGTCAGTGCTGCCCTTATTGGCATATAAAGCATTTTCCCTTTGATGTTGACTGCTTTAAGAGTTTCAGCAAGATCTGAAATGATTTGCCTGCATAAAGCTTCATCAAATGCAGCGGTGGCGTCAAAATTCTTACCTTCCGCAAGCTTTACAAGCTCCTTTAGCAGAGCGTCAATAACTGTTCCGGATTCCGGGGCGCTCAAAACCTCTGCAGCATCGGTTTCCACATTTTTAACATTGTCAGTCAGGTAATCCTTCATAAAGACAGGGAAATCAGCGAGTACCCGCAATTTGTCCCTGAAAGCTTCGACCCCTCTTTTGAATCTGGTTAACTCATCTTCACTATTGTATTGCCCCGACGTGTTTCTAATATCACTACTCAATGGAGAAGTACCTTTAATCTTACTGCCTGCTCCAGCAATATCCGGTCTCTCACTGCCTGCTGCTGAATTGTCTGATGCTGTGATGTCTGGAATCTTGATACTTTCTGTTGCGGTGTCCGGAAGAACACTGCCTTCTGCAGCAATGGTGTCCAGAATCCTGCTGTCAGCCATAAAGGGCATCACAAGCTCGTAGATGTCTTCTAAAGATTTTTCTCTTATGTGATTGCCATTTATCCAGCTTAATTTATCTACATCAAATATTGCAGGGCTCCTGGATATATTGGAAACAGCAAAGCTTTGGATTATATCCTTAAGATTAAAAATATCCCTGCCATCTCTTGGCGCCCACGACAAAAGTGCCAGATAATTGCACAATGCTTCACTTAAATAACCTTCCTGCCTAAACTCAGTGATGGTCTGGGAGCCATGACGCTTGCTTAGTTTTGAGCCGTCTTTTCCCAAAATCATTGAAAGATGACCAAAAGCCGGCAAACCTGCCCCCATGCTTTCAAAAAGCATTATCTGCCTGGCAGTGTTTGTTATATGGTCCTCACCCCTCAGGACATGGCTGATATTCATATCTGAATCATCAACAACAACTCCGAAATTGTAAGATGGCGTATTGTCAGATTTCATTATTACAAAATCACCAAAAACTCCAGAATCAAACCTGATTTCGTCCCTTATCAGGTCTTTAAAGACAATCTCGGTTTGGGGCACTTTAAATCTCACTGCAAAAGGAACGCCTTCTGCAATTTTTGAACTGATTTCCCTGTCTGTAAGATTACTGCACCTGTTATCGTATTTGGAGTCACTGCCCTTAAGGTATTGCTCATTCTTAAGCTCCTCCAGCCTTTGGGGAGTACAGAAACATCTGTAGGCCTTCCCTTCCTTAAGCATTCTGTCGGCAGATTTAATATAAATATCCAGTCTGTCGCTCTGCCTGTAAAATTCATCCCAGTCAAGCCCGAGCCACTTTAAATCAGCAATAATCGAATCTTCAAAGATTTTACTCGATCTTTTTAAATCAGTATCCTCAATCCTTAGGATTAGCTGTGCTCCCATGCTTTTTGCAGAAAGCCAGTTAAAAAGGGCCGTTCTTGCAGTGCCGATATGCAGACCCCCTGTTGGCGATGGCGCAAATCTAAACCTCGGAACGCCGTCTTTGTCTTTTGCTGCATCTTTCGTAATATCTTTTTTATCAATTTCCATTTTTGTTTTTTAATTGTCTTTCTCAGCCTGCTTTTATCAGTCTGTGTTTATTACTTTATTTTTCCAGGCCTGCTTTGATAATCCTGTAAGCCAGGACGGATAAAAGGTTATACTCATACGGACCGAATTTTTAGATTTATAAATGTATATTGTAATACATGATTAGTCAAATTAAAAAAGCGATATGCAGATCACACAATCAGTACCGGGAATTTCGCAACTACACAATAAGTACCTCAATTGCATTCACATCACACACTAACAGTACCGGCAATTTCAATAGCGGCTCACCATCAGGACCTCAAATGCACTAATGTCCTGCCGAACAGCATAAACAGGTGCAAGGCCCGCTAAATTATCGGCGCCAGTAAAGCCACGCTCTGTGCAGCTGCCCCTTCTTTAGTGCCGCAAAACCCGAGCCCTTCACTGGTTGTTGCTTTAATTCCGATTTGCTCAACACTGATTTCAAGAGCTTCAGAAATTTTTATTTTCATCAGGGGAATATATGGAGAAATTTTAGGTTCCTCAAGAATTACAACTGAATCAATATTTAAAATCCTGTATCCTGCACCCCTTACTGACTCTTTTACCATTCCGAGCAATATCATGCTTGAAATATTTTTATATTGCATATCTGTATTGGGAAAATAAACACCGATGTCGCTGAGGCCCGCAGCTCCAAGCAAAGCGTCCATTATTGCATGGACGAGCACGTCAGCATCTGAATGGCCCTCCAGTCCTGCATAGTGCTCTATTTGTACACCACCCAGCACCAGTTTTCTTCCTGCTTTCAATCTGTGCACGTCATATCCGATGCCGGTTCTCATGGTTTTACCTTCTGTTTCTATTCTTCCAACCTCTTTTTTAACAATTTCCAATTTAGTTATTTACTATTTTATTTTCCTTTTCCATCACGTCTCATTATTAGCTCAGCCAAAAAAAGATCTATAGGGGTAGTGATTTTAATATTTTCATGCCTTCCTATCACCACCTTGACTTTAAAACCTGCCCTTTCCATAAGTCCCGCATCATCATTTCCATAAAAATTATCTTCATAAGCTTTTTTATAAGCAAACACCAGTTCCTTAAAATTAAAAACCTGAGGTGTTTGTGCCATACATACCTCGGATCTTTTGATGGTCATATCAATAAAATTATCGTCATTAATTTTTTTTATGGTCTCATATGCCGGAGCTGCTATAAGCACTCCTTTGACCTTCTGGTCCTGCTTGTTTAAAGTGACAAGATTTTCCACAAGCATATTTATTTCATCTGCTGTTATCAAAGGGCGCACCCCATCATGGACAGCAACTATCTTGCATTTTTTTGGAATAATATTAAGGGCATTAAATACTGAATCCTGCCTTATCGGACCGCCTACTACCAATTCTTTTACTTTTGTAAAATTATATTTTTTTACAATTTTTTCACGGCAATATTCAAGATAATCCTCCGGAACAACCAGATATACGGCATTTATCCTGAAAGAGTTCTGGAAAGACTGCAGCGTGTGCGCAAGTACCGGTTTTCCGTTAATCTGAATGAATTGTTTGCTGATGTTGCTTTGAAGTCTTGTTCCCCTGCCTGCTGCTGTAATTATTGCCGCAATCATATATTATCCGGAGTTAAAATTATTACTTTAAAAAAAAGGATGTGAAAATAAAAAATTTAGAACCTGAGCCTTTGGGACACTCCGGCTCTTTGATTATAGGGCTCCCGGTAAAGATAGTATTCTGAGAATTTTTTCAGCCTGTCATACAAAAGGCTTGCCCTGACTTTGCCCATGCCTTGTATTTCAGATATTTCTTCAACGCTTGCATTGATTATGTTCTTTAGGCTTCCAAACTTGCTGATAATATTCTTAAGAAGTTGCTCAGGAAATCTTTTTATTTCAGATATAACCCTGATTCCTCTTGGCTGAACACTGAACTCCCTTAAGTTTCCTTCCGCCTTGTAACCAAGTATTTTTGCAATATTTTCAAGATCCAGCAGTGCATCTTCACCAAGGCTGTTTATCCTGGACTTGATGTCTGAGGGTTTTATACTTTCATCGATATTTGTATAGTCTTCTATTACTTTAAGGCTCTCATCAGATACATTGACCATGAGCTCTTCGACCTGCATATTAAGAAGGCGTCCATCACTGCCTAATTCTGAAATATACTTACGCACCTCTTTCTCCGTTTTCTGAACTATCACTGAGCGTTGAAGGACCGATACGACATCAAAAAGCGTTACCATGTCCTCCAGTTCCCTGACCGTAAGGTTTACCATCAGATTATCAAGACCCTCCTTATACTTGCCTAAGGTCTGCATTGCCTGATTTGCTTTTGAAAGCACAATCCTTGGTTCCTCCAGAAGATACTTTATTTCATCCAGGTAAATAGTTACAACATCCCTTTTCTGGGATATTGACATTACGAGCGATTTTGTCTGTTTTGCAACTCTCTCAGCGGTCCTATGCCTTGTACCGGTTTCAGATGTTTTTATCATGGGGTTTGGATAAAGATGCGTGTTTGCATATAGTATTCTTCCTGCATCCTGGCTTAAAATTATTGCCCCATCCATTTTGGCAAGCTCATAGAATTTTGCAGGAGTAAAACTGCATCCGATATAAAATCCTCCGTCCACAAGCTTTAAAACCTGTTCAGAATCACCAACAACAATAAGTGCCCCGGTCTTGGCCTGCAGCATATACTCTATCCCGGTCCTTAAATCTGTTCCCGGCGCAATTCTTTTGAGGCTTTCGAGTAAGAGTTCTTCTTCCTTTTCCTTCATGGGCTCCTAAAAATATTTATCAGACTTTTAAGACAGTGGGCTCCACTTTTTTAATCTCAAATTGTATCTGGTCATTTTCTGCGCTTATCTCGATTAATTCTCCGGCTTTTATTTCAGCGCTTATAAGTTTTTCTGAAATATGGTCCTCTATCATTGACTGTATTATTCTGCGCATTGGTCTTGCACCCATTGTTGCATCATATCCTTTTTTAAGAAGGAGCTCCTTGGCAGATTCTTTAATATCCAACGCAATACCCTGAATATCGAGCTGGTCAGCTATCCTCAATACCATTAAATCAATTATCTGATAAATTTCAGGTCTTGTCAGTTTATGGAACACTATGACTTCGTCCAGCCTGTTTAAAAATTCCGGCCTGAAAGCTTTTTTAAGTTCGCTCATTACCTTGTTTTTTATGTCATCATATGAAATGTCTTCATCTTCGACTTTTTTAAACCCGAGAGGGTTGGTTTTGTTTATTTCCCTGGCACCCAGATTTGACGTCATTATTATTACAGTATTTTTAAAATCAACTCTTCTGCCCTGAGAATCAGTCAGATGGCCATCCTCAAATATCTGCAGCAGGATATTAAACACGTCCGGATGAGCTTTTTCTATCTCGTCTAATAAAATTACACTGTATGGTTTCCTTTTTATCTTTTCTGTAAGCTGTCCGCCCTCATCATATCCTACATAACCCGGAGGTGAGCCAACAAGCTTTGATACCGAGTGTTTTTCCATATATTCTGACATGTCTATCTGGATTAAAGCATCTTCCTTGCCAAACATAAAAACTGCAATTGTTTTTGCAAGCTCAGTTTTGCCGACTCCGGATGGACCAAGGAAGATAAATGACCCTATCGGTCTTTTCGGGTCCTTAAGCCCTGATCTTGAGCGCCTGATTGCTTTTGAAACTGTTTTAATGGCTTCATCCTGCCCAATTACTCTTTTATGAAGCTCGTCCTCCATTTTGAGAAGTTTTGCCGATTCTGTTTCAGTAAGCTTGAATACCGGTATGCCTGTCCAGTTGGAAAGCACTATTGCAATTTCATTTTCACTGACTTTTTCTTTTTCGTCTTTGTTTGCTCTTCCCCAGTTTTCTTCAAGCCCGATTTTTTCCCTCATGAGCTGCTTTTCCTTGTCACGAAACTCTGCAGCTTTTTCGAAATCCTGGGCCTTTATTGCTTCCTCTTTCTGGCTTATGGCCTGCTCAATTTCTTTTTCGAGTTCTTTTAAATCCGGCGGATTGGTAAGGTTTCTCAGCCTGACCCTCGAAGCGGCCTCATCTATTAAATCAATTGCTTTATCCGGAAGAAATCTGTCCGATATGTAACGATGTGCCAGTTTGACTGCAGATTTTATGGCCTCTTCAGTAATTATAAGGTTATGGAACTGTTCATAACGGTCTTTTAATCCCCTTAAAATTTCAATAGTCTCATACTCACTGGGCTCATCAACAAACACTGACTGGAATCGCCTTTCGAGAGCTTTGTCTTTTTCAATATATTTACGGAACTCATTGGCGGTGGTTGCTCCTATAGTCTGTATTTCACCTCGCGCAAGCATGGGTTTAAGAATTGATGCGGCATCAATTGCCCCCTCTGCTGCTCCGGCACCCACCAGGGTATGTACTTCATCAATAAAAATCATTATTTCTCCATCTTCTTTTATCTCCTGGAGAACTTTTTTAAGCCTTTCTTCAAAATCTCCTCTGTATCTTGAGCCGGCAACCAGCGAACCAAGATCGAGAGTAAATATTTTTTTATTCCTTAAATTAGACGGAATTTCTTTTGAAACAATGGCCTGAGCAAGGCCTTCTACAATCGCAGTCTTGCCTACGCCCGACTCGCCTATTAAAATAGGATTATTTTTTGTCCTTCTTGAAAGGATCTGCATTATCCTCTCTATTTCTTTTTTCCTGCCGATTACAGGGTCAAGTTTTCCATCTCTTGCAAGCTGGGTTAAATCGCGTCCGTACTGGCTCAATGTTTTCAGGGACCGTTTCTGCGATTTGTCAGCACTTGCAGTCTCGTCCTGCGGGTAAAAAGGATATTTGTTTAAAAGCTCCTTTATTTTTTCTTTTACCGACTCAATTCCGACCCCAAACGAACCAAGTACTCTTGCAGCAACTCCTTCGCCTTCGCGCAGCAGGCCAAGCAATATGTGCTCGGTGCCTATATAGTTGTGCCCCATCTGAAGAGCTTCCCTTAGCGAAAGCTCCAGCACTTTTTTTGCACGAGGAGTGAATGGTATATGTTCATAAGCATCAGATGTTCCCTCTGTGACAGATTCCCTTATAGCATTTTTTATATCTTCAAGTGAAACATTTAAAGATGTAAGGACCTTTGCTGCAATTCCTTCTTTTTCGCCTATTAAACCCAGGAGCAGATGTTCTGTTCCTATGTAATTCTGCTTTAAGAATCTTGCTTCATCCTGTGCTCTTACTACTACTTTTCTTGCTCTTTCCGTAAATCTTTCAAACATTTTTATCAGTCCCTTTTAGGATTTTTTTTCTCACGATATCTGCGCGAAGCCTATCGACTTCGTCACTGTCCATTTTTAATTCATCAAAACTGTTAAGTACTATATTGGACTCACCAATCAGGCTTATCAGCTCGTAAAAGTTAAAGTGCTTTACCCCTTTTACCATATCAGTATCAAGCCCCAATTTTATCATTGAAAGCAACTCAAGCGCCTCTCCGTATGTAAGCATTTTTGCATACTTCAGCATGCCATACGAACGTAATACGCTGTCTTCCACCCCAATGGGTCTGGATACTTTAAGCTCATCTCTTGCCGTCTTTTCCTCATCAATAATATTGTGGCAGACTGCATCCATTTCCTCAAGGACCTGGTCCTCATATTTACCAAGCGAAATCTGGTTTGAAATCTGGAAAAGATTGCCCACCACATCGGAATTTTCTCCAAAAAATCCCCTGATATTACAGCCTATTTTGGCAAGGTTTTTTACAAATTCTTCAATTTTACCTGAAACAACAACTGCGGGAAGATGGCATATTATTGAAAGCCTCAGTCCCGTTCCAAGATTGGTGGGGCAGCTTGTCAGGTAACCGAAATCCCTGTCATAGGAAAAATTGATTTTCTTCTCCAATATCTTTTCGATTTTGTGTATTTCTTCATATGTGTCATGAACATTAAGTCCCGGCAATACACTCTGAATCCTTAAATGATCCTCCTCATTTATTAGAACTGAAACCGAACGGTTGTAATTCTGGGGGTTGTATTTCAAAATCAGCCCCTTTGACTGCAGCTTGAGAAGCATCTCCGGGCTTAAGATATGTTTTTCTACAAGATAGCTCCTCTGAGTCTTTGAAAGCTTTGATATCATGTAAAAAATATATTTACTCTTGCTTTTTGTTTTTTCAAAAAAAGAATCTTTGACAATTTCCAGTATCATCTTTTTTTCTTCACCGGTATTTGCACTGCTAAACGAAATGCCGGCAATATTTCGTGCGATCCTGGCTCTTGTGGTCAGGATTATCTGGTTTTCAAGACTGGCCCTTGAAAACTTCTTGTCAAACTCTTTATTTTTAAATATATCTTTTAATATGCTTTGCATGGGCAACCAGGGTGGAAAATAACTTTATGTAATACTTATCGGCTAATTTATCTTTTTGCCTATATATAATTTTTTCTGTAACTTCTTTATAGTGTCCCTTAACTTTGCGGCCTCTTCAAAATTCTCAACAGTTACTTCTTCTTTTAGCTTGTATTTTAAATCCCTGATTTCTTTCTCCAGCTTTTGATCGATGCTCGACATCGGAGGTATCTTGCCCTTGTGCTCCCCGCTTTCATGTATAGCTTTGATTATGGGCATTAATGAGTCTTTGAACTCCTTATAGCAGTTTGCGCACCCCACCCTGCCTATCAATTTTATCGCGGCCAAATCTATTCCGCAGGATGAACATTTTCGATCGTCTGTTTTGGCCATTTTGTCAAACAGTTTGTCGCCTGCACTTTTGTCGATAATTTTTATATCGACTTCAAAAACCTTTGTAAGCACTTTTGTCAGATCATTAAATATTTCTTCTGTCGGGAAAAAAGCAAAATCCTTCAGGCAGTCTACGCAAAGATTAATCTTTTCTGAATGCCCGTTTACAATTTTCACCAGATGTATATTTGCTTCATTGAGTCTGCAAAATTCACAAATCATATTATTCTCCGTCAAATAAAAAATTTTTAAGTAATTACATGCGCTCTGATTCAGTTTCCCTGATAAGTGTATCTTAATATAAGTGGCTTATTATAAACACTTTACTAAAAGCCTCCTGATACATGCTCCCAAAACCATGCACCTGATATTTGCGCCCTAACAAGAATTTAATAATTGATACTAACAGATTAATATATTATATCTAAATGGTCAATATGATGATGCGGACAATTTATGCCTGAAAATTTATTTCTTTTACTATTCTTTCTCAAGCCTTAGCAGAGGAAACAATATTACATCTCTTATGGATTTACTGTCTGTTAAAATCATTACAAGCCTGTCAACACCAATGCCCTCTCCTCCTGCGGGCGGCATTCCATACTCCAGTGCCTTGATAAAATCAAAATCTATTTTCCCTGTCTGCCTTTCCTCTTCATCAGTGCTGGATGCCTGCTGTTTAAACCTTGACATCTGGTCCTTTGGGTCAATAAGCTCTGAAAATGCATTTGCAACTTCATCTCCTCCGATAAATAGTTCGAACCTTTCAGTAAGCTCAGGATTTTTTGGATGTTTCCTTGCAAGCGGAGAAATTTCGATCGGATAATCCTTAATGAATGTTGGCTGTATCAAGTGTTCCTCTACGGTTTTTTCAAAGATTTCATTTATTATCTTCCCTTTTTTAAATCTGGGGTCCAATTCTATTCCGTGGTCTTTTGCAATTTTTTGCAGATCCTCGATGCTCATTTCGAAACTGACTTTCAGTCCGCCATATTTCTCTATGGAATCGATCATTGATATCTTTTCCCAGCTTCCGTCAAAGCTTATTGTGTTTTCCTTATAGGTGAAGCTTAGGCTCCCAAGAGATTTTATTGCAATGAACTTAAACATTTCTTCAGTCAGATCCATCATATCGTTATAGTCTGCAAAAGACTGGTAAAATTCGACCATGGTGAATTCAGGATTATGCTTGTGTGAAATACCCTCGTTCCTGAAATTCCTGTTTATCTCATAAACTTTTTCAAATCCGCCTATTATGAGCCTCTTTAGATAAAGTTCCGGGGCAATCCTTAAATAAAGCTGCATGTCCAGCGCATTATGGTGTGTCGTAAACGGTCTTGCTGTTGCTCCTCCAGGTATTGACTGAAGCATCGGTGTTTCAACTTCCAGAAAACCCCGCGAGTTTAAAAACTCTCTTATTGCCTCAACAACTTTTATCCTTATAAGAAAAACTTTTTTGACTTCGGGATTTACAATAAAATCAAGATAACGCTGCCTGTACCTGATTTCGACATCTTTGAGCCCGTGCCATTTCTCAGGCATTATTCTTATGGATTTTGAAAGAAGGGTGTACTCTGCCACATTAATCGAGAGCTCCCCTTTATGCGTTACAAAGACATTGCCCTCAATGCCGACCCAGTCACCGATATCAAGCTCAAGAAATGCATTATATTTTTCATCGCCGATATTCTTGATATTTAAGTAAAGCTGTATCTTGTCATCTGAATCTCTTAAGTCGCAGAACGCTGCTTTACCATGAACCCTGAAAATCATCAGTCTTCCTGCTATTCTGAATATTTCATCGGATTTTTCACCGGGTTCAAGATTTGAGTATTTTTCCTTTATCTGTGCAACTGAAGCATTTTTCCTGTAGTTTTCAGCATACAGCGTGGTGCCACTTTCGGCCAGGCGTTTGATTTTTTCAATTTTTAGCTTGATAAGCTCATTTACATTTTCTTCGGCCTCTGCGTAATAGTCATAGTCCATTGAGCTGTTTGAATCCGGCCGGTTGTTTGTTTCCTTATTTTCCATAAAATTAATTGTATAGCTTTGTGACTTCCAATAAAGTCACTGTTTTTTTAAAAGAACCGATTTTTTATTAAAAAATCTTTATTATAATATATCCATGACCATGTACGTTTTTGTAGCTGTGGGGGTTTTGACAGTTACTGTGTCGCCTATTTTTTTATTAAGCAGCGCCCTTCCAACAGGAGACTCGTCAGAAATTTTATTTTTTTCGGGATCTGATTCCACCGAGCTTACAATTTTAAATTTTCGCTCCCTTTTTTCGTCCAGATCCTTTAATACAACCGTGATCCCCAAATCAATCGTTCCCTTGTCTCCGTTCTCAACAATAGTGTAATTCTTCATTATTTCATTTATCTGTTCGATCCTGCCTTCAACAAAAGCCTGGTCATTTTTTGCATGCTCATATTCAGGATTTTCAGTCAAATCCCCACCAAATTCCTTTGACTCTTTGAGCCTTTCAGCAACTTCTTTTCTCTTGTTCTTTATAAGATCATCGAGCTCCGTCTGGAGCATGTTAAAACCTTCCTGAGTCAGCCTGTATTCCTTCATAAAATCATCACCCTTAAAATGCCTGCATATCTTAAAAAATATGTACAAACATAATTGCTACAGTAAATAATAAAAAAATTTAGTTGAGGTATTATATTGTAATGGCACCAGTATGTCAAAGCTATTATCCAAATCTGCCGGTAATATAGTTCTCAGTTCTCCTGTCTTTGGGGTTGGTAAATATTTTATTTGTATTATCATACTCAATTAATGTGGATGGCTCTCCGGATTTCTCCATCAGAAGAAAAGCTGTTTTATCAGAGACTCTTGCGGCCTGTTGCATGTTATGAGTGACTATGATTATGGTATAGTTTTCCTTGAGTTCATCCATGAGGTCCTCAATTTTCTGTGTGGATACAGGATCAAGCGCAGAAGCAGGCTCATCCATAAGTATGACTTCTGAATCAACAGCAAGCACACGTGCGATGCAAAGGCGCTGCTGCTGGCCGCCTGAAAGATCAAGTGCCGGAGTATTAAGCTTGTTTTTTACTTCATCCCACAAAGCTGCTTTTCTGAGGGTGTCCTCAACAATACTGTCAAGCTCTGACTTTGCATATTTCCGGTGAAGCCTTGGTCCATAAACAACATTTTCATAAATTGTCTTGGGAAAGGGATTTGGCCTCTGGAATACCATGCCTATTCTTCGCCTTAAGTCCACGACATCGATGTCATCCTTATAGATGTCTATATTGTCTATCCTGACCTCACCTTCAATTGCAGAAGCAGCGGCCATAAGCTCGTTCATTTTATTGAAGGAGCGAAGTAATGTGGATTTGCCGCATCCGCTTGGGCCTATTATTGCAGTGATTGCATTCTTTGGTATGTCCATGTCTATATTCTCAAGGACTTTTGAGGTACCATAAAAAAAACCGAAATTTCTTACAGTGATTTTAATTTCATCCATAACTTTTGTATAAAGAATATTTTTATTTTAAAAAATGTTAACACAAATCACTTAAAATATTTACAGTTATTGTAAAATTTAACATTTTTTTAATAATTTGGTAATTATCGGATATTAGGCTTTTTCTGAATCTGCCTGGCAAACATTGCTGCTGCTGAAACCATTTGACAAACAATGCTTTTGCTGAATCAACACAGCACTCAAAAGTAAGATAAATTCCTTACCTTATGGTCACGAAAACTCCATAGTGTAGATCTTAAGTAAAACAAGCATTGAATCTGTTGAATCCATATAACTAACATTAATGCTGCTGAATCCATATAACAAACATTATTACTGCTTAATCCACATAACAAACATTACTGCTGTTTGTTATATTTTTGCACAAACAGTGAACAGTCCAAGGAATGTAAATGTCATTATCGCAGCGGGCTAAAATCGGCAGCTTTCTAAGCTGGCCGCCATATATCAGAGTTACCAGGCTTTTCCCAGTACTTTTTCCACAAATATTCTTGAAACATCCGGGTCAAACTGAGTCCCGGCGTTTACTTTTATTTCTTTGGCTGCTTCGTCCGCGCTTATTGCATCTCTGTAGGGCCTGTATCCTACCATTGCGGCATAAGCATTTGCAACTGCAATAATCCGGGACTGAAGTGGTATTTCCGAACCTTTTAAACCTTTGGGATAACCTGTGCCGTCATATCTTTCGTGGTGGGACAGAACGTACTCTGCTGCAAGTAAAAACTCGTTTATTGAGCTTAGTATACGGTAGCCTGTCTCTGGATGCCTCTTTATTAAAGTCCATTCGGAATTACTGAGCTTTCCGGGCTTGTTAAGAATTTTTTCATCGATTCCAATTTTTCCTATGCCATGCAGTGAGCCTGCAGTTTTAAGTTCGCTTAGCTCCGAAGGACTCATGCTGCAGGCAATGCCAATGCACTCACAAAAGTGTGCCACCATTTCGGAATGATCCTTTTCGCTTTCGCTTTTTTCATATAGTGTTTTAACAATGACTTCTACAATTTTTTTTCTTACACTGAATTTTTCAGAAAGCTTGAGACTATACATACTATCTTCGGCCCTCTTAAAAACCTTAGTCATATCTTCCCTGTCATTTGTCTTTGATGCAGAGCCAAATGATGCAGATACTATGGCAGTACCCAGTTTGCAGCAGGACAATTTTTCATTTATCCTTGCTACTATTTTTTCCGCATCTTTTAGCGGGGTCTTTGGAAGAAGCAGGACAAATTCATCTCCGCCAATTCTTGCGACAATATCATCAGTGCGGCTTTCTTTTTTTATGGCAGCTGCAACCTTTACAAGAAGTCTGTCTCCTGTTAAGTGGCCAAACGCATCATTTGCCATCTTAAGACCGTTTACATCTGCAATGACAAGGGTCAGTGGAAGATTTCTTTTTGTGTCAAGCCTTTTTAGCTCTTCTTCATAAAATCTGCGGTTATAAATTCCTGTTAACTTGTCATGGTAGCTTAAATAAAGAATTTCTTTTTCTGTCTGTTTGCGCTCAGTTATATCACTTGCGCTGCCCTCAAAACCAATAACTTTGCCTGTTTCATCAAACAAGGGCAAAGCATTAGTGGTGTGCCACTTCCATGAACCATCAAGATGCTGTGCGCGGTATTCTATACCTGTCTGGCTTTGTGCTGTTTCAATGACCTTTTGCATAAATACTTCACATGCCGCAATATCGTCTGGATTGATAAATACTGCAAAATGATTTCCTGTTACCTGGCTTACCGGGTGGCCAAGAAGCAGCGTCCAGGCCGGAGAAACAAATGTAAATATTCCGTTCAAATCGAGCGTATAGATAATATCATGGCTGTTTTCCACTAAAAGCCGGTGTCTTTTTTCTGACTGCTGAAGAGCTACTTCAGCTTTTTTACGCTCGGTTATATCATTAACAACAGTAAAGCGGTATTTTTTGTCCTGAACATAAATATTTTCTGAGGATAACAATACATGTTTTATATCGCCATTTTTTGCTTTTAAATCAGCTTCAATATTAACCGTGTTTCCGTCTTTATTGGCTTTAAGCATTATTGCATTTATTGTTTCAGGGGTTAAAATACCCAGGTCTGATGCTGTTTTGCCGATTACTTCATCTTTATCAAATCCAAACAAGGTGTAAAATGCTTCATTTACTTCGATATATTTGTGATTTTCCAAATCACTTAAACCACAGGCAGAAGGATTGATATGGAATAGTTTTGAAAACTTTTCTTCTGACAGTTTTATTTTGGAAATATCCTTGGAAACTCCAAAAAGCACTGGTTTGCCATCCCATGTTCCTGGTAAAACTCTTGTTTCAACCGGGATCTGGACACCGGTTTTTGTAATAACCGGAACGGGACAAAACTCTGAAGTTCCTGAAAGCATTTCACTGACAATTCTGCCGGCTTCTTTGCGTCGTTCAGGGGGATGAACCATGAGAACTGATTCCCCCAGAAGCTCTTCAACTGAATAGCCCAACCGCTTAACAACTGTGGTATTGGTGTGAAGTATGTTCCCCTGTTCATCCAAAACAAAAAGAAAATCATCTATATTGTTAAAAAATGTTTCATAGTTCTGCCGGGTCTGGACCAATAGATCTTCTGAGCGCTTGCGTTCAGTGATATCACGCATTGAAGCCATTATAGTTTTTCGTCCATTCAGTTCAATTAATCTTGCAGTAATCTCAACCGGAAACACATTGCCATCTTTCTTTTTATGATACCTGACAGGTATAAAATCTTTAAACTCTTTTGTTGCCTGTTCGGTCTCTTTAGGCTCCGCAGACATGTCAATATCTTTTAGCCGCAGTATTTCATCCCGTTCATACCCGTAAAGGCTGCAGGCGGCGTCATTGGCATCCAGGATAGCGCCTGTTTTCTGGTCAAGCATAAAAAGCGGGTCCCCTACAGAAGCAAA
>CAYZUS010000002.1:40034-108996 GCA_964481885.1 uncultured Actinomycetota bacterium
AAACTCTTCTGATGCAGCAACAATTTTCTGCAGTATTCTCTTTTCTTCTGTTTCACTTTGAATTGTCATTTTTTTTAGTGTTATTCTCCAAAACCCATTGTCCATTTGACAAAATTTCTATAGCTTTATCCACCAGCGCAGGATCAAACTGGGTGCCTGCACATCTTTTCAGTTCATCAATAGCATCCTCTTTGCTCATTGGTTTTTTATAAACTCTTCCGCTTGTCATGACATCATAAGCGTCGGCAATAAGTATAATTCTTGATATAACCGGGATTGACTCTCCCATTAAACCAAGCGGATAGCCGCTGCCATCCCAGTTTTCATGGCAGGAAAGAATACTTTTGGCAACATGGGAAATTTGCGGAGATGATTGTGCGATGTTAAAGCCTATTTCGGGATGTTTTTTTATAACCGTCCACTCCCTGTCAGTTAATTTTCCTTTTTTGAGAAGTATTGTTTCAGGAATTGCAACTTTGCCTATATCGTGAAGAGACGCCAGCAGAGAAAGTTCATCTAACTGGTGTGAAGGAAGCCTGATTGATTTTCCAAGTTTTATGGCAAGCTCATGCATTCTGTCTGCATGCTCTTTTGTCTCATTGCTTTTTTCATAAAGTGCCTGTTCAAGTGCAAAAATAATTGAGCTTGCCAGACTTTCTTTTTGAGCAAGCTTGTTTTTATACATATTGCTCTCAGCATCCGCAACAATTGTTTCTATGTCCCTGTCTTTAGTTTCTTTTGTTGAAGTTCCAAGCGATATGCTTACCGGAATCTTTAAAATTTTTGTTTTCATGCATTCTTTTTTTATTCTGTCTATAATTTCTTCAGTGTATAAAACAGAAGTTTTTGGCAGAAGCAATGCAAATTCATCCCCGCCCCATCGTGCTATAATATCATCAGACCTGCATATCTTTTTTAATATTTCAGCAGTCTCTATAAGCAACTCATCACCCTGTGCGTGCCCGAAAATATCATTTATTATCTTTAGGCCATTTAGATCACAAATTATAAAGCTTAAAGGAAGCTGTCTATCAGTATCAAGGCGCTTCAACTCTTCTTCAAAAAATCTTCGGTTATAAAGTCCCGTAAGATGGTCATGGAAGCTTAAATGCAGAATTTCTTTTTCTGCCCTTTTACGATCAGTAATATCACTGATGCTGGATAAAACAAATGGCTCAGTATTAATATGAATGATTTGTGCAGAGAATAAACCAATCATAATTTCATTATTCTTTTTCCTGAACTGAAACTCTCTGTCTTTCACTTCAGAACCGGCTTTTAGTTCAGCCAATACCCAGTTTCGGTTTTCCATGCTTACCCACAGTTTCAAATTAATCGATGAATCGGCGTCTGCCTCTTCCCGGCTAAAACCGGTGATGGCTGTAAAAGCTGCGTTGACTTCAATAAATTTTCCGTCTTTTACCCGAGTGATAGTAATGGCATAAGGCGAAGTCTGAAAAGCTTTGGAAAACTTCTCTGCGCTCTCTCTGAGTGCCTCCTCGGCTCTCTTGCGGGTAATAAGAAGCCCCAGCTGTCTTGTGTACAGCTCAACATAGTTATCATTTTTAAACCTGACATCACAGGGCATTATCAGGGTAAAATTCCCAATCATTGTATTTTCCTTGACAATCTTTACAACAATTACTTCACCTGTACTAAAAGTTTTCTCTAAAAGCACAACTACCGATTTGGGAATGACTTCTCCAGTTAGTTCATGCAGGGATGGAAAATGAGTTACTGTAGAATATTTTACTTTCTCAGCAAGAATTAAGTCCTGCTCCCATGACTTGCCAGGCAATATAAAACCAACCAAAGATGATACTGTTTTTAATGTTCCCTGCGGAGCTGAAAGGGCCACGGTTGTAAATTTGCTTCCGTCTTCATCATACAGGTTGAAAATAGCGTATTTTGCGCAGGAAATATTTAAAATATCGTCAGTGATTTTCTGGTAATTAAGCTCACTGCCGGCAGACTGCAGGAATTCTTCAGACGCAGCAACGACCAGCTGCAGTATTTTATTTTCTTCTGCTTGGTTTTGAATTGTCATTTTTTTAGTGTTACCCTCTGAAACCGGTAAGCTGCATAACTGTCATTTTCCATTATACTAATCGGCAAATTCCTGAAAATTCTTTAAAACAAAGCATAAATATTGAGTTTTTGGCTGATCAGTGCCGGACATGCTATGGCAGACTGGCAAATTGCAGATTGAAAAAATTTTATTTTGACAGAAAGCTTGCAGGAAGAGAATCTTATTAAATTTTACCAACAGTAAAAAAATAATTTAAACTCTGTAAAAATTATCAAAACAATTCAAGTAAGTTAATGGAAGTGATTAAAAAAACAAAAATGTTCACAGATACATGGAGCCCTTCAGTACCTGCTTATAGTTTTTCTGGATTTTTATCTTTAATCTTCAAGACTTTGTTTATACTTTTTAAATTTTTCACCTATATCGGCATATTTAAGCGCCAGAATCTGTGCAGCCATTATGCCAGCATTTTTGGCACCATTTATCGCCATGGTTGCAACAGGCACCCCTGGCGGCATCTGAACTATCGACAACAGTGAATCCATGCCTCCGAGGTCATCGGTTTTAACCGGCACTCCTATTACCGGGAGTGTTGTATAGGACGCAATAACACCGGGTAGATGCGCTGCTTTTCCGGCACCAGCAATAATAACCTCAAAACCATTCTTTTGGGCATCAACGGCAAACTGTCTTGTCTTGTTAGGCATTCTGTGAGCAGATGAAACTATAATCTCATATTCTATCCCAAAGCTCTCCAGTACTTCTGAGGCAGGCTTCATTATGGCATCATCAGACTTGCTGCCCATTAAAATTGCAACTTTTCTTTTTAAATCTTCCATTAAATTTCCTCCTCAACCTTAAAAGCTATGTCTTTCCTGTACTGCATACCCTCAAATTTGATGTTTGAAATAGCTGTGTAAGCTTTTTTTCTCGCATCTTTAAAAGTCTGCCCTTTTGCAACAATACTTAAAACTCTTCCGCCATTTGTATATATGTCAGTCTCTGTCTCTGTTTCCTGGAATCTGGTTGTGGCTGGTTTTCTTTCGTTTTCGCCGGATTTTATGTCATGCCCCACTGATTTTCCGTCAGGTTCTGCCAGTTTTGCGACTTCCGGTCCTATAACATGTGAATCTAAGTCAGCTTCTACTGATTCCATGTAAGTTCCGGCTGATTTGGTCCCGGCATGAAAAACCAAAACATCTTTATTATTTTCCAGAATGTCAAGACCACCAATAAGGTCGTCTTTTGACGAAGTCTCCGGATAACCCTTTGACGCCAAAACCACGCATACACTTTTTAAATTGTCCCATTTTAATGTACTTGTTCCAAGTTTTCCGTCGGCGCACTTTACAAGCATCTCCAGCAGATCGCTTTCAAGCCTTGGAAGTATGGCCTGAGTTTCAGGATCGCCGAATCTGCAGTTGTATTCAAGCAAAAGGGGCTCATTATTCAATACCATAATACCGCCATAAAGTACTCCCTTGTAGGCTATGCCTTCATTAAGAAGGCCGTCATATGTGGGGTAGATAATCTGTTCGAGGATTTTTTTATAGAGCTTTTTATCTACAAAGGGAACCGGGCTGAAGCTTCCCATGCCACCGGTATTTTTGCCTTCATCTCCATCAAAAATCTTTTTGTAGTCCTGTGCCAAAGCCATGGGAAGGATATTCTTTCCGTCACACAGGCATAATACTGAAACCTCAAAACCACTGATAAACTTTTCAATAATCAGCCTGTCTCCAGCGCTTCCAAAAGCATTTTCCACAAAGCAGCGGTTAATTTCTTCGGCAGCGTTTTGCTTTGTTTGTGTGATTATTACACCTTTCCCTGCAGCAAGGCCGTCAGCTTTCAATACAATGGGGAAATCATCTTCCTTGAGGCTTTTAACATAGCTCAGAGCTTTCTGGCACTGGCTTCTTTCAAAGGTAATACTGGCGGCTGTTGGTATATTGTATTTTGCACATAGTTGTTTGGTAAAAGCTTTGCTGCCTTCAATTGCAGCAGCTTTTTTGTCGGGGCCAAAAATACGTAAACCCCTGCTGTTAAAATAATCAACTATTCCGTCTGTCAGGGGAGCTTCCGGACCCACTATCGTACATCCAACCTGTTTTTCAATGGCAAAATCAGCAATATCCTTAAAATTTTCAGGACCTGCCAATGTCATGTCTCGGCACTGCCCCAACCGGCTTATTCCGGGGTTGCCGGGGATAGCGTATATTTTTCCGACGTCGCTTCCGGACTTTAATTTCCAGCAAATACAGTGTTCTCTTGCGCCGCTTCCGATGACAAGAACATCCATTTTAATAATTACCTTTCAGTTTTTAATCCGGTAATAAAAAAATATTAAAATAAAAAACCGATATTTTAGACAACTGCATCCCAACTCGTGCCAGCGGTTAAAAATCCTAAAAGATTCCTGCTTGCTGTTTTAGAAACATTTATGCCGACTCTTAATAAATAATGCTGCCGTCAACAGTTATAAAACCAGCAATGGTTTTTTGGTTTTGTTTATGACATCCTTTTTAAGTTCGGTATCCCTTATTATTATCTGGCTTCTTTCAGGTCCGACACTGATCATTGAAATAGGAACTTTCACAAGTTTTTCAATTTCAAGTACATAATTTTTTGTATTTTCAGGGAGCTCCTCAAAATTTTTAATCTTTGAAATATCCTGTTTCCAGCCCTTCATTATCTTGTATGCGGGTTGGCATTTATGCATTATCGTCTGATGCGGCGGAATATCTTCAAAAAGCTCTCCCTCATAAGTATAACCGGTACATACCTTTATTTCGTCAAGACCCGAGAGTACGTCTAGCTTGGTAAGGACTATTTTATCAATGGAATTTAACATTATGGAGTATTTTAATATCAGGATATCGAGCCAGCCGCATCTTCTCGCCCTGCCGGTGGTGGTTCCATATTCATGGCCCTTTTCTCTTAAGTATTCTCCTGTAGAGTCCTCTATTTCTGTCGGTAATGGTCCTGATCCTACACGAGTCGTGTATGCTTTTGCGACCCCGATTATTTCAGATATTTTTTTTGGCCCAACCCCTGAACCGACACACGCTCCCCCGGCAATAGTTGAAGATGATGTTACGAAAGGATAGGTGCCATGATCGATATCCAGCAGTGTTCCCTGTGCACCTTCAAACAAAACACGTTTACTATCATCAAGATATTTATTTATTAAAAATGACGTATCAACAATATATTTGCCAATAATACCCACAAAACCCTTGTATTTGCTGAATATTTCTTCAAGATTTAAAGGTTCAAGCCCGTAAACTTTCTCTATTATTGCATTCTTCAGTTTCAGTGCTTCTTCAAGTTTTGTCCTGAATATTTTCAGGTCCAGAAGATCCTGTACCCTTATTCCGGATCTGTATGCTTTGTCTGCATATACAGGGCCAATACCTTTGTGTGTTGTGCCGATTTTTGATTTGCCAAGATTTTGTTCCCCTGCTTTGTCAAGAACTATATGGTAAGGCATCACAAGATGTGCATTGCCGCTAATTCGCAGGTTTTTGGTATTTATTCCTTTTCCGGCAAGCATTTCAAGTTCTTCAATTAAAGTCTCAGGATTTACGACCACACCATTTGCTATCACGCATAATGTTTCCGGATACATTATACCTGAAGGGATATGGTGCAATTTAAGCTCCTCGGTACCAATAACAACTGTGTGGCCCGCATTATTTCCACCCTGAAAACGAACAACCATATCCATGTCGCTGGCCAGAAGGTCAGTTACTCTGCCTTTCCCTTCGTCTCCCCACTGCGTTCCCAATAATATTATCCCTGGCATTTGATTTACCTCTCAATTTAAAATCATTTTTAGAATTAATCCCCGTCAGGACTATTAGTAGCATTAACAAATAAAGTATATTCTTTAAAAAACTTAAGTTTTATTGTTCCTGTCGGACCGTTTCTGTGTTTTGCGATATTTATCTCTGCAAGGCCGGCTTCCGAACTTGTCTCATCGTAATAGTCGTCTCTGTATAAAAGCAGAACCATGTCTGCATCCTGTTCTATTGCTCCGGATTCCCTTAAGTCCGCAAGAACCGGTCTTTTCTTGTCCCTTTTTTCAACTTCTCTTGAGAGCTGCGATAATGCAATCACCGGTATCCCCAGTTCCTTGGCAATGCCTTTTAAATTTCTTGATATTTCAGTAATCTCCAGCACCCTGTTTTCCTTAAAGTTAATCCCTGACTGCATCAGCTGCAGATAGTCTACAATAAGTAATCTGATGCCATGGGTACTCACAAGCATTCTTGCCCTTGATCTTAAATCCATTACAGTCAAAAATGCCGCATCGTCTATATAAATTTCGCATTGAGCAAGGTTTTCAATTGCCCTTCCAAGCTTGGGCCATTCGTCGTCCCTTAAATTTCCGGAACGCAGCCTCTGGAGATCTATTCTGGCTTCAGAGCACATTAGCCTCTGTGCAATCTGCTCTTTTGACATTTCAAGTGAAAAAAAAGCTACCGGCACTTTTTCAATCATTGCAGCATTTCGCGCGATCTGCATGGCATAAGAAGTCTTGCCCATACCCGGTCTTGAGGCAATAATAATAAGGTCCGAATCCTGTAAACCGGAAGTTTTTTTATCCAAATCGATAAATCCTGTCGGTATGCCTGTCATACTGGATTTTTTTTCATAAAGGCTTGTTACCTGTGTGTATACATCGGAGAGAACATCCTTTATTGCAGAAATTTTTCCACTTTTTTTATCATTGTTTACATCCTGGTAAATGGAAAAAATAAGCTGCTGCGCTTTGTCAATTGTTAAAGAAATATTCTCTGGAACTTCATAACCCATAACAGCAATTTCAGTGGCAGCATAAATAAGTCTTCTTAATACCGCCATGTGCTTGACTATCCTGGCATAATAAGCTGCATTTGCTGCCAGTGGCAGGTTACTGACCAGTGAATGTATATATGTATTGTCCCCTACCTCTTCAAGAATGCCTTTTTTCTTCAGATAGTCTGCAGCTGTAATAGTATCAATAGGCTCTCCTTTTACAAAAAGCTCCTTTAATGATTTAAATATTTCCTGATTTGCTCTCCTGTAAAAATCTTCTTCAGACAGTATCTCAATTACTGCCATGACTGCTTCTCTGGAAATAAGCATGGAGCCGATAGTCGATTCTTCTGCTTCAAGATTGTACGGAGGCACTCTGTCAAGTTTGCTGGTATCCAGAGGTTTAACCTGGTTTGATCTCTTTGTCTGGTTTTGCATAATTAAAGGAAAAGTCCTGATTGTATGTTTTTAAAACTTCAAAAAAAAGACGCAGATTAGAACAGTCCTTTATATTAAATAAAAGATCATTTGATTATACTTTTTTTACTGTTGAGCCTTTTATTTAAGCTTTTTCGTCAACTGCTGCGATAATGTTTTCATCAGACGCCACAACGTCTTTTGTCTCAGCTTTTTCATCAATTGCCTCAGGAATCGCTTCGTCAGCTTTTTCCTGGGCTTTTGCAAACTCATCACTTACAATCTCCAGCTGGATGGTAGCTTTTACATCCTTATAAAGTTTTATTACCACTTTATAAGAACCAACTTCTTTTATGTGTTCTTCAAGCTCAATTTTTTTTCTGTCCAGTTCAATTTTCTTTTCTTCAAGAATTTTTTCAGCTATATCTTTATTTGTAATAGAACCAAAAAGTCTTCCCTCAGGGCTTGAATTGACTTTAATTGTTATTACTGCATTGTCAATAAGCAGCAACAGTTTTTTTGCTTCAGCTATATTTCCTGCATCTTTTTTGATGAGTGACTTTTTGACAATTTCCATCTGGTTGAGATTGCCCTTGGTCAATAGCCAGACAATATTGTTTGGGATAAGATAGTTTTTTGCAAAACCATCCTTTACGTTTATAATATCGCCCGCACTTCCTAATTTTTCATAATCTTTTGCAAGTATAACTTTCAAATCTTCCTCCTCTAAAATTAATTATTTAATTTAACCGGGTAATCCTGATATTTTTACTTTTTTCCAGAATTTGCTTTCCCAGATTTTTGCCTCAAAGATTTCTGCCAAGCTTCCTGAAATTGGCCCAGATATCTATCAGCCCCACTAAAGGCAGGACCGCCCCAAAACCAAAAAATAAAAACATTACTATTATTACAATAATCCTTATTGAAACCCTTACTTTAAATTTATCAAACAGACCCCATAAAACTGCTGCGCCCAGTGCCATATACAATAAACCAAAAACTATGATAAGGTTATATCCTGCAGCATCAATGATCCCGTCATACGCCTCATCAAACTTCGGTATTATCAAAAATATTATACCTGCAATGACTCCCCAGCAATAATTCCAACTCAGGTCCCAGTTTTTAAACTGTGGCATTTCCTCTATTTTAATATTATTTTTTCTTAAAATTATAAAACTAAAATAGTAATTTAATACTGCTGCAATGCCAAAAAAAGCCACTGCAAAACCCGGCACAAGAGCCGGCAGGTATTTAAGCAGTGCCTGTGTCTGGACAATAACTTCACTTAATTGGGCGCTGTCAGAAAACAACAGACCCTGATAACTCTTTAGCAACGGATCCTGATTAAGGTTTTCCACAGAACCATTGTAGGCTGACAGCATTTCCTTAATCACGTTCTGCCTGAGAATTAATGAATCTATAAGCAAAAACAACAATAATGTGATTGCGAATAATCCAAATACTGTCAGCAATGCGTAAGACAGCTTTTTGTTTCTGCTGATAATATACTTGTAATTTACGGCCACTGCGCAAATCATGGCCAGCAGCAATATTGCAAAAACATAGTTAAAAATAAATAAAACCAGTACTCCGGCAACTGCGCATATAATGGCATCCCTGTACCTGTTTGAAAGAAAAAGCAATGTTACCGGTACCGGCAAAAATGCAAGCCCTGCGAAACCTGTCAAAGGCACAAATATCATCGCTGCCATCGCAAGAATCGTAAAAAATATCATTAAAAACAGGTTTGCTTTTTTAGAATCCTCATTATCATTACTTAAGTTTTCAAAGGGCTTAAAAGACATTTTTTAATTCAACAATAAATATAAAAATAATTTAAAATCAACGGCACAAAAAGTGCTTACGTAAAAGTCCTGCTGACTGATTGCCCCCAAGGCTGACCTTTACTAATATACAGTAATTCTGGATATTATCTCTTAAAGTAAGCCATCAAAGCTACTTCTCTTGAGCGCTTTATCGCATCCGCTATCATCTTCTGATGCTGGACACAATTTCCTGTAGACCTCTTGGGTCTGATTTTCCCTTTATCAGAAACAAATTTCTTTAATCCTGCAACGTTCTTATAATCAATGTAATCGACATTCTCCTTGCAGAAATAGCAATACCTTTTTCTTTGCCTTAAATTTAAAGCAGATGAACCAGATGCACCTGCTGCACCTTTTGAATCTTTATCTCTGCCCTGCCTTGAGCTCATGGACGATGAACCCCTCGAAGTGCTTTTTTCGACAGTAGGTCTGTTTCCTCTTTTACCCAATTTATAACTCCTTTTACTAATTTAATGCTTTGTTTTAATTTAAACTTACTATTAAAGTTTAATGCCCGAATTTAATTCCCGGATATCGGGACTTTAATATATTTATTTTTTTTAAAAAGGTATGTCATCATTTGTAAATTCAAGATCATCTCCATTGGTGGGGGGCTTTGCATAAACATGCCTGTCTTCACCGCTTGCATCAGCGTACTGCCCTTTTGAACCACCGACAAATTCACCTTTTTCATTTTTGTCTATTTTACAAATCGCATACTCCAGGCTGGGAGCTACGACATTTGCAATTATCTTGAAAATATCTCTTTTGATACCTTCTTTGGTCTCGTAGCTTTCTATTGAAGGTGCGCCGACGACAAGGATCCTGTCACCTTTTTTTAAACTTTCAGCACAATTCTCAGCAAGCTTATACCACGTTGTTACTTTATAAAACGATACTTCATTTGTCCATTCCCCGGTTGCTTTGTTTTGAATACCCCTGTTTACTGCAATTCCAAAACTTGCTACAGGCGTTCCGCTTGGCGTAAACCTTAGCTCCGGATCCCTGGTAAGATTTCCAACAACAGTAATATTGTTAACACCAATTGCCATAATTTTACCCTCTTTTCAGTAAAATAATAATGCCTTCACAATTATTTTGATTCCTTCTCGCTAAGCTTTACAATCATATGCCTTAGTATCTTATCATTGATCTTGTTTAGCCTGTCAAGCTCTAAAAGCACGGAGGTATCTGAGCTGAAATATAGGATAACATAGAAACCATTTTCCTGATGTTTGATAGAATAAGCGAGCCTTTTGACTCCCCAAATATCGGTCTTTGTGACAATGCCTTTCGACTTTTCGATTGTAGCGGTAATCTTTGCCAATTCTTCAGTCACTACCCCTTCTTCAAGAGAAGCACCAAAAATCAGCACCATTTCATAGTTTTTCACAAACTTTCCTCCTTTGGACTAAGATTTAATCTTAAATATTAGACTCTATTTAAAATAGAGCAGAAGAAAAAAATATTAAATTTTTTTATACTTAAAAACCTTCCGAAGGGATAATATAACAATTGTGTTCAATATGCAACAGAAATTTTAACTTGCCAGGCTGAAGGCCGCCCCTTTCAAGCCAGTAATTTCCCATATTGTGCCGATTCTTTACAGGTGCCAAACTAATGATTTGCCGGCGTCAGGTGTTTTCTTTATTGCTGAAATACTGATGCTTTGTTTTGTCAGGCTTGGATATCCCGGATTTTAATTTATTTTTTGTGTTTTATCTTACTGTATACTTCTATTACTCTGTCTTCGCTGTCATCATATATCGGTTTTAAATGCCCTGTGTAATTTATGGAAGAGATATATGGAAAACCGTTGTCTATTACAACAACATTAATTGCGGCCTGCCTTTGAATAAGTGATCTCCACCTGGCGGAAGGAATGCCCAGCCAGTTGACAATAAGCGAGAGAATTACTCCTCCGTGGCTTACAATTGCCACGCTTGAACCGTCCGGATTTTCCTGCACAATCTTTTTAACTTCTTTGTCGGCCCTAGCTATAAGATCATTAAAGCTTTCGCCGCCTGTGGGAGGATGGTTGTACGGATCTTCCAGCCAGTCCTGATAATCTTTATTATATTGCGCGTTTATTTCTTCAAATTTCAAGCCTTCCCATTTCCCGAAATCAAGCTCCCTTAAATCATCCATTGTTCTGACTTTAAGCCCTGTACCCTCAGCAATAATCTGTGCCGTATTTGCCGCCCTTTTCAATGGACTTGAATATATATTCGAAAAACTTACTTTCGAAAGGTATTGTTTGGCAGATTTGGCCTGTAACCGGCCTTCATCAGTCATATCGATATCGAGAGATCCCACATACTGACCCTGGACATTGCCGGCTGTCTGCCCGTGCCTTATCAAAAAAAGTTTAACTCCCATGTTCCCCTGTTTTGGATAAATTTTTTATAATGATTCTTAATCAAATCCCGCGTAAGTTTAGCATTTACAGATACTATTTCAAGAGTGTCTTTTGAATTTAAAAGACTAATTGGTTTTAGCGCCATAAGAGGTATTAATATCTGAATTATTTACATTTTTATTCAAAAATATAATCGATACATATATTTGATATTAAATTTTAAAGAGTATAATAACGAAATAATAGTTTAATATAATAAATTTATTGTCTTTTCGGCAGTAAATCACACCTTTTATATAGGGGTTACAAACATTGACTACAGAGCAAAAAGGGGCCCTGCTGTAAAAGAAATGAAATATTTAAAAATATAAAAGATTTTTATTATTACAGCCTAAAAATGTAGTTTGATTATTGTACACGATATCTTTAGGGAGCAGTACCGCAAAATGGTAATTCAAAATGAACTGGAAGAAAAGAAAATACTTCAACTGATTGTTTCTGCATCAGAAGAATTCCTGCAGTCTGCCGGTAATAAATTAAACTACCAGAAAATAACAGATAATATTTTAGATATCTCCGGCGCCAAGTATGCGGGCTTTAACTTGTATGATGAAGATGGCGACAAATTCAGAACAGTGGCTTTTTCTGCTCCGGACGGAATTGTAAAAAAAGCATCGTCTTTGGTGGGTTTCAAATTCCTTGACAAATCCTGGGAACATGACCCTGCCCGCGCCGAGAAAATAAAGTCAAAAATAATTACTCGTTTTTCTTCTTTAAGCGAACTTGAAGGAGGGTCCGTTTATAAACATATGTCTTCTCTTTTAGAGAAAACTTTCGATTTCGGTGAAGTGGTTATTGTAAAGATTTTAAAAGAAAATGTAATGCTTGGGGATTTTACTTTAATCATGCCCCGTGATGTCAATTTTAAAAATGACAGTTATGTTGAGATATATACCCGGCAGATAGGACTGCTTATTGTCCGTAACAGAGGCGAAGCCAGAATGATTGAAAATGAAAGTCGCCTCAGAAGTGTTTTTGCTGCCGTAAGTGATCCGATTTTTCTGTTTGACCAGAAAACAGGTGCTATTTTGGATGTAAATAACGCAGCATGCAGACTTTACGGCTATACGCGCGATGAAATGCTTAAGCTGAATGCCGGCAATATGTCCGCAGAGCCTAAAATTACAAAGGAATCAATGAATAATAGTTTTACTACTTTTGTACCAGTCAGGTACCATAAAAAGAAAGATGGAACTGTTTTTGTTGTAGAAATAACAGCCAGCCTGTTTGAACTAAATGGCCGCAATGCCATAACAGCCTCAATGCGGGATATTACCGAGCGAAAGGCTGCAGAAGATTTATTGCGGAATGAACGGGAGAGACTTGCAAATATTATTGAAGGAACCAATGTGGGTACATGGGAGTGGAACGTCCAGACAGGAGAAACAATATATAATGAACGATGGGCCGAGATTGTCGGCCATACACTTGATGAAATACCGTCTGTTTGTCTGGAGATATGGAAAAATTTTGCACACCCCGAAGATCTTAAGAAATCAAACGAGCAGCTTAACAGAGTTTTTTCCAGGGAACTGGATTATTATGATATCGAAATGCGCATAAAACACAAAGATGGAAACTGGGTTTGGATACATGACAGGGGGAAAGTAATATCCTGGACCCCGGATGGCAAACCACTCTGGATGAGGGGTACTTATACTGAAATCACAGAGCGTAAAAAAACTGAGGAAGCGCTAAGGGAAAGTGAGTTAAAATATCGTTCTATTATCGAATCTTCAAGTGATGCAATTTTCTGCGTAGACGAAAAAGGGCAATATAAATTTACCAATCATCTGTTTTCATCAACCTTTGGAAAAACCCCGGATTATTTTATTGGAAAAACTTTTTGGGATATTTACCCCAAAGAGCACGCAGACTACCGTTATGATGCAACAAAAAAAGTGTTTCAGACCGGTGAAAGTGAGTCTTTGGAAGTCGAGGTTCCTCTGCCGGATAAAACTTTGCATTTCCTGGCTATAGCCAATCCTATAAAAGATGAAACAGGCAAAGTAATATTGGTTCTGACTCATGCAGTCGACATAACCGAACGTAAACGGACAGAGGAATTGGTGCAGAAAAGTGAGATCAAATACCGCCAGCTTTTTGATAATATGACTACCGGTTTTGCGCTTCACGAAATGATCTATGACGAAGAAGGAAATCCTGTTAATTACCGCTTTCTTGAAGTAAATTCCGCTTTTGAAAAACTGACAGGGCTTAAGGCTTCTGCCCTGATTGGTAAAACTGTCAAAGACGTAATTCCCAATACTGAGCAATATTGGATTGATGCTTACTCTACAGTTTCCAAAACCGGAGAATCAATTTCTTTTCAAAACTATTCAGAAGGCTTAAAAAAGTGGTATGAGTCATGGGTTTTCAGTCCAGCCAAAAATCAGTTTGCAACAATCTTTTCTGACATCACAGAGCGCAAAAAAACTGAAGAAGAAATTATCCACTTAAGCTTTCATGATCATTTAACCGGGCTTTATAACCGCAGATTTTTTGAGGAAGAATTAAAACGTCTTGATACCGAAAGACAGCTTCCCTTAAGCTTTATAATGGGAGATTTAAACGGCCTTAAGGTAATAAATGATGTTTTTGGACATGATGAAGGCGACAGGTTGCTTAAAGAAACCGCAGAAATATTAAAAACAGTATGCCGCTCCGATGATATACTTGCGCGCTGGGGCGGAGATGAATTTGTCATTCTTCTTCCAAAAACTTCTATTTCCGAAGCAGATGAGATTACCGGCAGAATAAAAAAAGAATGCAAAAAAACAAACACTCAAAAGATAGAGCTGAGCCTTTCACTTGGATCTGCAACAAAAGAAATAGCGGGTCAGAACATACAGACAATTCTTATAGACGCTGAAAGCAACATGTACAGAAACAAACTTGGTGAAAAACAAAGCCTGGCAAGTTCTGTTATTTTTGCCCTGGATCAGGCTCTCTATGAAAAAAGCAATGAAACCAAAGAGCATACAGACAGGATACATGAGCTTGCCCTAAAACTCGGCAGGTCCATCAAACTTCCCTCCCACCAGTTAGACGAGCTTTCCCTCCTTGCATCACTCCATGATATAGGCAAGGTTGCAATACCTGAGAAAATACTTCTTAAAAAAGGAAAGTTAACAGAAAAAGAGTGGGATATTATAAAAAGACATCCCGAAATAGGTTTTAACATTGCCCAGTCATCCCCGCAGATTGCGCATATTGCCAAAAGTATTCTCTCCTGCCATGAAAACTTCGATGGCAGCGGCTATCCGATGGGGCTGAAAGGTCAGGCAATTCCCATTATATCAAGAATAATTTTTATCATTGATTCTTATGATGTCATGATAAGCGGGAGGGTATATAAACCGGCAATGAGCAAAGAAGATGCAATTAAAGAGCTTAAAAGATGCGCCGGCTCCCAGTTTGATCCTGAACTGGTAAATAATTGTTATAATGATTCTGAAAGACTGACTTTTGGTTAAATTTAATTTCCACCTCCGGCACTAAATTTAAGCCAGATGACAGTACCGCTTCCACTATCTTTTCAGCAGAAATTAATTATTTTCAGGTTCACAATTAGTCAAATATAACTGACAGGGAAAATTTAAACCCTAATAAATAATTTCAAGAAATTCAAGTCATTCACTGAAATTAATAAACCCTGCCTGTATTTAAAAAAAACCCAATATGAGTGATAATACGCATAAGGAAAACCAGAGTAATGATTTTAGAAATAATTTTAAAAAGTTTAAAAGGGGATAAAATTATGAGTCAGACTAAAAAAAATTCATTAATATTTTTTATGGGACCAATCATTATACTGCTGTCATTTATTTTACTTGTTTTTAACACAGCGGGCTGTACTCCCAAGACAAATGTCAGGCTTTACTTTTCCCAATATGAAGATAACCTTGCTTATCTTGTTCCGGAAATGAGGCCGGTCGTAAATGATGGTGATTTTTATAAAAATATTGTGCAGGAAATTATCAAGGGGCCGGCAGACAAACAGACATACCAGACAATTCCATCAACAGTAAAGGTAAATTCAGTTACTGTTTCAAGCGGGCTTGCAATTGTTGATTTTTCAAAGGAAATAATCACTAATGAGACAGAAATACCGCATAGTTCAACAACCGAAATGCTTGCTATTTATTCAATAGTAGATACACTAACAGAGTTTAAAGAAATCCAAAAAGTCAGGATAACAGTCGAAGGTAAACAAAAAGGTTTAATCGAAGGTCTAAACATTGAAGATTTCTGGGGACAGGTTGGCATTTATGATGACTTTTCACGAAACGAACAGGTCCTGACAAAGGATACAATAGAATAAAAAATGGTTATAGAAAATAATTCTCTCCCATTTTCTCAATTTATAAAAAACGACAGTAAGAGCACTTTGCCCAAAGTGGGCTGGCTTTGTACTTATACCCCTGAAGAAATAATTATCGCAAATGGTTTCTGGCCCGTAAGGATAACCGGAAGTCAAAAAGCAAAAAAAGCTGAAGGGTATTTCCCCATAAACTTTTGCCCTTTTATAAAATCCTCGATGGAGGATCTTATGGATTTGAAGCATGAGCTGAGTGCAGTCATAGTTACAAACTCCTGTGACGGTATGCGGCGTTTTTACGATATTGCTTCAAAATATATTCCGGAGCTTCCTTTTTTTATGCTGGATGTCCCAAGAAATCAAAACGAGCTGGCAGTTGAGTATTTTGCAAACAATATTTCAAAAATGTCTGATTTCCTTGAAGAAATAAGCGGCAGGAAAATGCTTCTGGCTGACCTGATCTCTGCACAGGAGACATGCAGTGAAAAAAGAATGCTTTTAATAAAACTCAGCAATTTTTTTAGAAATGACCAAAAAGTAATTGGGGTTAAAAATTACTTTAATATACTCATCAGCTCAATGACAGAAGAGCCGGGATATTTTAATAATGACCTTAGGTCATATTTTGAGTACGCTGAAATCCAGATCGAGCACAATAAATTAAAAACCGAGGCCGAATTAGAAGATGCCGGCACCGAACAAACTCCTGAAGTAATGATTGTCGGAAACTTTATTGATGAAGACAGGTTATGGGAAATATTTGATGAGCTTGATTGTAAGATTTCTGCTGATGATCTTTGCAGCTCAAGCCGGTATTTCGAAAATATTATTCAGTCTGATAATTTTTCCGATATTTTTGGCAGAAAACGTGAACAACCGGATAAAGATATATCGACCGGAATACTTGTTCGAGATATTGCTGTCAGGCAGCTTTTCAAACCACAGTGCATGAGAATGGCAAATCTTAATGATAAACTTGAAGAAATAAATAAAAATATCATAAAGAATAAGGTTAAGGGGATTATCTATATCAGTCAGAAATTTTGTGACAACACTCTCCTTTTCTATCCGCTTCTGAGGGAAAAATTAAATATTATTAATATCCCCAGCCTTTTTATAGAAGTTGAACATAATAATTTATCGGTCGGGCAGATTAAAACCAGGATACAGGCTTTTTTGGAGATAATTTAACTTTTGACACCGGAGAACTTTTTATGGGCATAGCAGAGAATATAAAGCAAAATCTCAAAGTCAAGATTCAGAACAATCTTGACAGGAATTATATCAGGAAGATATTAAAAATAGTTGGCCGAAGGCCGGTGCTGGCTGCATATGGAGCAACAATATCCTCCAGATCTGATAAATATCTGAATATTGCAACCATAAAAAGTGTGAGCCACGCATACAATCCCAAAAATATTGTCGCTTATGGTTCACTTTTCCTGCCATATGAGATGTTTCACGCACTTGACCTTGTGCCCTTTTTACCAGAGGTAATGGGAGGATTTACTGGCGGTCTGGGGATTGCAGACAGGACCTTAAAGGAAGCTTCTTCGAGATGGTACACGCCTGATCTGTGTACATTCCACAGAAGCGCATCAGGCGCTGTAGAACTTGATATTTTTCCGGTCCCAAATTTTCTTTTATGTTCAAACCTGGCATGTGACGCGGCCCAAAAGACGTTCTACATGGATGCCAAAAAATTTGGTCTGGGAGACAGGTACTACCTTATTGATACCCCTTACGACAAAGATGAATCATCGATAAAATATCTGGCTGCCCAACTCGAAGCAGTAAGTACCGATATTTGCAGAAAGTCAGGCAAAAAAATTGATATCGGGAAGTTTAAAAAATCAATAAATTTATCAAATGAATTCAGGCAATGGGCCATAAAAGCAAGCGACATCAGAAAAGAACTTTTAATTTATCCGAATAATTTTGATGGGCTTAGCTTTATCCTGCCTTTTCACGGTCTTGCAGGGACAAAAGATGCTGTTGAAGTCTATAAAAATATGTATTTTGAATTGAGTGAGTTTTTAAAGAAACAAAAAAGCGGCGGTTTTAAAGACACTCCCGGCAGATGGAGCGGCATACGAAGACGAATCAGCGGGAATAAGGGCATAGGCGGTACCAATAGTGACGGCGCGGGCGGCAGAGGAGTTGCTGATTTCGAAGGTGGCAGCGTGAGCGGCAGTTTCGACAGTATTGAAAGCAGCAATAACATTGATGGAGGAAATATAAGCATCGGTGGAACTGGCATTTCCGGCAGTGCCAGAATTAAAAAAATCCTCTGGCTGCACCTGAAACCATACTATAACAATAATCTTTTCAGCCTGCTTGAGAGTAATAATTATAAGGTAGTTTTTGAAGAGATAAGCCAGGTGTACTGGCCGGAGCTTGACCCTGAAAAACCTTTTGAGAGCCTTGCGATAAAAATGCTGTCTCATCCATTAAATGGTAGCGTGCAAAACAGGGTTAATGCAATATTGAAAATGGTAAAGGACTTTAATGTGGACGGAGTCATCATGTTTGCCCATTGGGGATGCAGGCACAGCAACGGAGGCGCAAGGATAATAAAAGACAGCTTAAAAGAGGTCGATGTGCCGATGCTCCTGCTTGATGGTGACTGTCTCAATAAAAACAATTCGTCAGAAGGACAGATGCTGACAAGGCTGCAGGGTTTTATGGAAATTGTAGATGCAAAATTTCAATAATTTTTCAAAGCAGCGGCCAGCATTGCAACAGAAGCTGTTTTATGTAAATTGCAGACACAGGGTTTCAGTAATTTCTCAAAGCATCTGACAGCATCGTGACACCAGCCCTTTTATGGAAATTGCAAACGCAGGGTTTCAATAATTTCTCAAAGCATCTGACAGCATCGTGACACCAGCCCTTTTATGGAAATTGCAAACGCAGGGTTTTGATAATATCTTAAAGAAGCGAACAGATTTGCAGTAGCATCTCTTTTATGGAAATTGCAAACGCAGGGTTTTAATGGTTTTAAGTATAAATATTTTTAAAATTATCTCCAAATAAACATCGGAAAGGATTTTTATGTACACATGTGGAATAGATGTAGGCTCAGTATCGGCAGAAGCAGTAATAATTAACAGGCAAGACGGAAAGACTGATATAGTCGCATACATAATAACGCCTACAGGCGGAGACAGCAAGGGAGCCGCTACAAATGTTTTTAACCAGGCTCTGGAAAAAGCAGGGCTTGCAGCGGGCGATATTTCAGCTGTTGTGGCGACAGGTTATGGCAGAATAAATATCCCTTTTGCCACAAAAAACATAACTGAGATAAGCTGCCATGCAAGAGGAGTGGCCCATTATTTCCCCGACATCAGGACCGTAATAGACATTGGCGGCCAGGACAGCAAGGTTATTAAACTTGACAGTAAGGGTAACCCGATTGATTTTTTGATGAACGACAAGTGTGCTGCCGGAACCGGGAGATTTCTTGAAGTAATGGCAAAGGCGCTGGACATAGATATACGGAATTTTGCTGAAATCTTTGCCACAACAAGCCAGAAAGTAGATATTTCCTCCACATGCACAGTTTTTGCCGAGTCTGAGATTGTTTCACTTATCGGGCATGGAGTTGCCAAAAACAGCATCGTCAAAGGTCTTGTTTATTCCATTACAGGCAGGATAATATCAATGGTTGAAAGAATAGGGCTTGAAGAGCCGGTTTGTATGACAGGCGGAGTTGCAAAAAACCTTGCCGTGGTTAGCGCCCTTGAAGAAAGACTGGACTTAAAGATAAAGGTTCCGGAAGAACCCCAGATAACCGGCGCACTCGGTGCCGCACTTTTAGGTTAAAAACAATAAGTGTTCCTTGAGCTTTCCAGCCATTCCTGCAAAGTGCAATTAATGCTTCTTGGAATGAAGTGCTACTGTTGCTTTTTATAAAAAGCATTCAGCTTGATATATTCATAAGTAATATCATTAGTCAGGATACGTGCAGACTGCTGGCCGCAATTAAGATTTACATTAAAACTAATATATCTTTCCTTCAGCAGATTGTTTGCATGCCCCTCATCAAAATCAACAGACATTCCCGCCTTCATGACAAAGATGTCACCGCATGAAATATCAATTTTTGAATTATCGATATTATTATCAATTGACCCAATGGCTGCCGCAATTCTTCCCCAGTTGATGTCTTCCCCGTACATTGCAGATTTAAAAAGTATGGAATTTGCAATTTTTTTACCTATTGCCCTGGCTTCATTTTTATCTGCGGTACCTGTAACATTTATCTCAATTACTTTGGTTGCGCCCTCCCCGTCTTCGACTACTTTCATTGAGAGATTTTCAAGGAGCATAAGCAAAGCTTTTTTGAAGACTTTATAAAGCTCCTGATTATCTTTTGTAATTTCCAGTGTGCTTGCACCATTTGCTATTATAAGTGCCATGTCATTTGTGCTCTGGCACCCGTCAGTTGAAATGCAGTTAAATGTTGAGTCCACGCACTCAAACAACAGCTCATCCAGAAGTTCAGGCTTTATTTTTGCGCTTGTCGCCATAAACGAAAGTGTTGTGGCCATATTGGGCTCAACCATCACAGAACCTTTGGCAATGCCGCCCAGGAATACTCCCCTGCCATCAAATTCAAACAGCAGCGCGTATTCTTTGGGATGTTTGTCAATAGTCAGGATTGCTTTTGCAGTATTATGGCCGCCTTCCTGATTTAAGTGCCTGCTGCAAAAGTCCAGCCCTTTCTCAATCTTGTCAAGCGGAAGCTGCCTTCCAATCCTTCCTGTGGATGAGACCAGTATATTTTCTTCAGGGATATTTAAGTATTGCGCCGCAAGCTTTACTGTCTGTTTGGCGTTAGCTATACCGAGTTCGCCTGTACAGGCGTTAGCTATACCGCTGTTTACGATTATTGCATTTATGTTCCTGTTTTTACTTAACTGCTGCTTGGAAACTACTACGGGAGCGGCTGCAAATTTATTTGTTGTAAAGACTCCGCTGCATGCGGTATCACCGGGTAGAAAAATTATACTGAAATCATCTTTTGATTTTCTTATTCCACAATGATGCGAAGCCGTGAGAACTCCCGGAACAGATGTTATTGTTCCATTTTCAATTATTTTGATTTCATTTCTTTTGTTGCCTGTATTATCGCTCATTTTTTAGTGTTTTTCCTCTTAAAAAATTTTTTAAATAATATTTAAAACTCAACCATGGCAAGTTTTAAAGAAGATCTGCCTATATATAATTATTGCATATTATACATAATTATTAAATATTATGCAATAATTATTAAATATTATGCAATAATTTATTTTAGAAATTCCTGGTAATTGTTTCTGTCAACTATTTCAAAACTCGAATATTTATAATTATCAGAAAATCCTTTGGGAATTTTAGAGGATTTGAATCCACGGTTTTTCCACTTGAATTCATAAGCACTTATTTCCCCTGCTGCTTCTTCGATATAATCAATTTCTCCTTCCTGGTGGGCTCTCCAGAAATAGGAATTTACATCTGACAAATTATTTGAATTATTCTTTAGCCTCTCTGAAGTCATAAAATTTTCCCACAAAAAACCCATATCATTCCTTAAAAAAGCAGGGTTAAAATTATTAATAATTGCATTTCTTATTCCGGTGTCGTAGAAATAAATTTTCCTTAAGCTTTTTAGTTCATTTCTCAAATTACTGCTGTAAGGGTTAAGCCTGAAAATAATATAAGCCTTCTCCAGAATTGAAATATAATTTTGAACAGTTTTTTTATCTATTCCGACGATATTTGACAATTCGTTGTAGGAAACTTCGTTTCCTATCTGCAGAGCCAGTGCCTGTAAAAGCTTTTCAAGGATTTCAGGATTTCTTATACGCTGATATTGCAGAATATCTTTATAAAGGTAACTTTTTGCAATCTCCTTTAAATTTCTTTGAGCATCCGGTTCGTTTAAGACAATTTCAGGATATGACCCAAAGATTATCCTGTTCTCCAGAAGCCTGTCGATTTCCAGGGGTGAATAAATATTTTGCACCTCAGATATTGAAAAAGGGTAAAGATGATATTCATACTTTCGGCCCGTCAGGGGCTCAACTATTTCATTTGACAATTCAAAAGATGAAGAACCGGTTGCTATGACCTGGATTTCCTTATAATTATCCGCAATCAACTTTAAAGTCAAACCTATATTTTTTACTCTTTGAGCTTCATCTATCAGCACAAGCTTTTTATTACCTATCAGGCTTTTTAATTCTGTTGAAGTTTTTTCAGAAAGTGACTGCCTGATATCGGGTTCGTCGCAGTTAAGATATACAGATATGTCATTGAATTTATTTTGGATTTCTTTTACAACTGTGGTCTTGCCTGTTCTGCGCGCACCATAAATGATTATTACCTTATTCTTGAACAAGCTGTTTTCGATGCTCTGCTGGATATGCCTTATAACTGTCATTTTTTCCACTCTTCAGCTATTTTGATTACGGGTCATAGATAGCCAATTTTTTATCCTAATCAACCTCAACACTCATTTTACATACCAATTTGGGGAATATAATACCTGAATTATATATAATATTGGGGATTTAGTCAATACGCCAAAGTAATTTTGAATAATTACAAAGTGGAAAGTTCTTCCAGAATCTCTTCTGCAAGCTTCAGCTCTTCTTCCCTGGTGTGAATTTTACCGTCAAGTTTTGCCTGCATTATCCTGTCGAATACAATCCTGAAATCCCTGGAAGGTTTATATTTCAGGGACTTAAGGTCTTCACCTGTTATCTCCATTTTTATGTGCCTGAGCCTTGAAAAGAAGCGCGACACATTGTCATAATGATTTTTGCTGATGGCACTTATTATTATTTTTAATTCATCCGGCACACCATTTAAGTAAGTGTAAAGCATTGAGTTATTGGCCGCCCTTTTTTCAAGCTGCCTGTAAATCTCAGGATATTTTTTTACAGACTGCCTGATTATTTCCCTGTCATTATTCTTTATTTTCATTTCCTGACAGAAGTTTATAATCTGCTCATCAGTTTCTGACAACAGCATCGCAATAATAAACAGTCTCCAGATTTCAGTGCTTTTATCCCTGTATGAGCTGAATTCCTCAAACCGGTCACCGATTTTTTTAACCTGCTTTATGAAAGCTTCATCAATACTAATATTTAAGCCTATTTTTTTAAGGGCCTTAAGCTCATAAAGTCTTTTTAAAGAAATCCAGGGGCCCGATTCCTGTAAAATAGTGATGAACTCATCTCTTACCCTTATTCCATTAAGTCTGGATACTGCATTCATGTCAATTGTAGATATGGCCAGCTTTTCAGTCTGGTGGTCCATTTTAAATCCAAGCCTTTGTTCAAATCTCACGGCTCTGAAAATCCTTGTAGGGTCCTCAATAAAGCTCATTTTGTGCAGTACTTTTATTTTCCTTGCAGCAAGGTCTTTCCTTCCGCCAAAAAAATCCATTATTTCACCAAAGTTTTTTTTATTTAATGAAATTGCCAGTGTGTTTATGGTAAAATCCCTTCTTCCAAGGTCCTGCCTGATGCTGCCCGGTTCAACATCCGGAAGGGCCGCAGGCTTTTCATAGTATTCGACCCTGGAGGATGCCACGTCGATGTGCTGGCTGTTTTCAAGCACAAGCACCGCAGTTTTAAATTTTTCATGACTTTCGACTTTTGCAGCCAGTATCCATGAAAGTTTTTTTGCAAATAAGATGCCGTCGCCTTCTATTACTATATCAATATCCAGATTAGGAATTCCGAGCAACAGATCTCTTACCACTCCTCCTACAAGATAAGCCCTCATTTTCATTTCCTTTGCAATGGTGGAAATTGTTTCGAGGATTTGGGTAATGCTTTCAGGAAAAAGGCTGTATAGCCTTTCTTTTAGTTGTGCAGTTGTAAAGCTGTAATTAAAATCTTTTTTATATTCTTTAGGATATTTAAAGTAATCCCTGCCGTGAAGAAAACGCAGTACATCTTTTCTCGTCACGATGCCAATAATTTCCCCTTTTGACACCACAGGAACCCGTCCTATCCCATTTTCTGTCATCATATCCTGTATGTCCCCTATTGTTGCACCGGGACCGGCAGTAACAATACCATGTGATTTAAACCCTTTTACCGGCGCATGTGACAGCCCGTGTTTTATTGCTTTATCGATATCTTTCCTGGTTATGATTCCGGCAAGTCCCCTGTTTGAATCAACAATAGGAATCCCGCTGTGACCGTATTTTTTAAGCAGCTCACCCACGCTGGCGATACTTTCATCTTCACTTACGACCCTGACAGGATAAGACATTATGTCTTTTGCAATCACCGGCTGTTTTATGTTTTTATCCAGGGCAGAAAGTATTTTCTGTTCTATTTCTGCAAATTCCATCCCCTTTATAACTGCAGATGAAGCCTGGGAGTGGCCCCCTCCTCCAATCACTTCAAGTATTTTTGATACATCTATTCCTGCGTCTTCACTTCGTGCCGCAACATATGTCTTGTCCTTCATCTTAACCCAGCAGAAGACAACACTTACATCTTCTACCTGTCCAAGCTTTCGAGTAAGCACGGACAGGCCTTCTACAAATCTGTCAGTTACGGCACTGGAAATAATTAATTCCCTTTGGTGAATAGTGATCTTAGTCAGGTTTGCTATCAGTTTTTCAAACAGCCTGTGCTGTTCTGCATTAAGCGAAAGATTTAGAAACCTGGAAATAACACCGCTGTTTGCCCCATGCTTTTTTAAAAATGAAGCTGCTTCGAGGTCCTTGTCTGTAGTGCCCGGATAAGTAAATGAGCCTGTATCTTCATAAATACCCAGTGAAAAAAGAGTGGCTTCAAGCGGACTTATCTGTATTTTTCTCTTTTTTATAATATTTACAAGTATTGTAGTCGTAGCACCGCAGCATCTTGTAAAATCATCCCCATAATCCAGGTCTTCATGTGATTTCTGGTGATGGTCAAATATTACTATTTCGGCTTTTCTGCTGTTTGCGGTATTCTTAAGGACTCCAAGTCTTGAGGGAATTTTTGTATCGACCATTATTATTCGGCTTATTGAATGCAGATCAATGTCACCAGGGTCTTTTAGCGCCGGGAGACCGTCTTCGTGCAGTGCAATAAATCTTCTTACGTTTGAGTTTATTGAGCTTGGCATCAATATCTCAGCTTCGGGATAGATTTTTTTTGCTGCTACCATTGCTGCAAAAGAATCAAAATCAGAACTTACGTGGGTGGCAATTACATGCATAGTTTATTGATTATTCGTCAGGGCTTGTAAAAATAAATAAAAAAAGCACTAATTTATAATGAAAAATCAACTTCTAAATAAATATATTTTAAAAAAACAGGGTTTAAATAACTGATTCCAGTGGGCCAGCCATGAATTTTATAAGTGCATGCAACTCCCCAGATAAATGAAAAACTATTCGCAATACTTCTCATAACAGACAATTTCTGAAATGGATTTTCTTCCCCTTTTTGGAGTCTCGGCATTTGGACCGGGATAGCCAATCGGAGTCAGGGCAACGACTCTGATGTTTTCAGGAACGCCAAGAATTCCCTTTACCAGATTTTCTTTGAAAGCTCCTATCCAGCATGTACACAGGCCCATTTCAGTAGCAGCAAGCATAAGGTGTTCCAGGGCTATTGCAATGTCTATTGCAAAGCTGGTCATGTATCCGCCCATCGAGGGATATGATTCTTCTTCATTGGCGCACACTGCAACTATAAGCGGAGCGTCAGCAATAAAAGCCTGATTATTGCATGCAATGGAAAGGTCCATTTTTTTATGCTTTTCTTTGACAATGACGAGTTTCCAGGGTTGCAGATTTTTTGCTGAAGGTGCTTTTCTGAAGGCATCCAGCAGGTACTCAATTTTTTCAGAATCCACTTCTTCGCTGCTGTATGATCTTATACTTCTTCTGTGGTTAATTATCTCCATCAGGTTATTAAATTTACGCATTGAACTCCCTCTCTTTCAGTGAGTGAAAAAAAGTTATTTTTGAAATCTCAATATTAAAAAAAACGCTGTGCAATTAAAACATTATAAACATAATGTCGGATTAATTACAGTAATTCTTGAGCACTAGAATACAAACGCCATCCAGATTACAGTAATTACTGAGCCATTGCTTTCATGGTACTATCTGATTGAAGCAGTTACCCGGTCCGTACTTGCACGATTCTGTTTGACTGCAGCAATTTCTAAAGCCGACCCGTCAATATTACCTGCTTAATTACAGCAATTATTGGACCTCAGCTTGTCAGGCTATCAAGCGGTATAATCTGTGAATTCTGGCCGTTAGGGGTCCCGGACATGTGCCTGACCCGATTTTATGGCTGTCAACCTTTTTTACTGGCATGATTTCCATTATCGAGTTTGTTAAAAATAGCTCATCTGCTTCAAGCAAATTAAAATAATGAAGCCTTTTTTCAGAAAATCTTATTTTGTTCTTACGGCAAATCTCAATCACCAGTTGTCTTGTAATGCCAGGAAGAATGTTTTGTGTTGCCGGCGGTGTAAAAACTCTGCCATCCTTTACTGCAAACAGGTTGGAAGTGGCACCTTCAAGCACAACCTTGTCTCTTGTTGTAAAAAGTGCTTCCTGCGCCTGATTTGACAGAGCCTCATTTTTTGCAAACACATTTTCAAAATAATTAATAAGCTTGTGTCTGTATATGTCATTGCCGACAGCATTTCTTTTTATTGAAGATGTAAAAATTTTTATACCATTTTTATAGAAGTCTTCCGGGTACTCTGTCAGCATCTTTACAAATATAACAAGAAAAGGTTTTGATTCAGGGTCAAATATTAGCTTTTGCCTGTAGGAGCTTCTTGCTACGACTATCTTTATGTACGCATCAGCGCCAAGCAGATTATTCTTTAAAAGAAGTTTAAATGCAGCAGACCTGATGTTTTCCGCCGTAAAAAAATCAGTATTGTACCTCAGTATTCGCATTGAAGAAAAAAGCCTGTCAAGATGCAGATCCAAAGCCAGAATATTGCCCCTATGGGCACGCATAGTCTCAAACAGGCCGTCGCCGAATAAAAATCCGCAGTCGCTGCTTACCGGTAATAATACCTTTTTTGAGTCTGTGTATTTGTCATTTAAAAATACGTATTCGGTCATTTCACTTCCAAGTTTTCTTTTGAAAAAAATTCCAGAGTTTCTTTTAAGGCCAGGCCCTTGTCAAGGGTTTCCATGTATTCACTTTCCGGAGTGGAATCCTCAACAATTCCTCCACCTACATTATAATAGAATTTTTTATTCTTTATAACAAATGTCCTTATTGCAATATTCAGATCCATTGTCCCTTCCAGGCTTATGTAACCTATGGAGCCTGTGTATATGTTCCTTGCTGAAGGCTCAAGCGAGTCTATTATTTCCATGGCCCTTATTTTTGGCGCCCCTGTTATAGACCCACCCGGGAAAGCTGCTTTTATAATATCCGTATGGCTGTATCCTTCCTGCATCTGGCCGGTCACTGTGGAAACCAGATGAAAAACTCTAGCATATTTTTCAACCACTGCGTGCTCTTTTACCTTTACAGAACCATATTTGCAAAAACGCCCAAGGTCATTTCTTTCAAGATCCACTATCATATTAAGTTCAGCGTGGTCCTTTAAGCTTCCCTGTAGTTCTTTAATATAGCTTTCATCCTCTTTTGGGGTCCTTCCTCTTGGCCGGGTGCCTTTTATTGGCCTTGTTTCGACCTTGCCTTCCTTTAGAAACATGAATCTTTCAGGTGAGGAGCATCCTATTTTTAGGCCCGAAAAACTTAAAAAAGCGCAAAAAGGCGCAGAATTTTTCTGCCTGAGAATATAATAAAGGTCAACGGGGTCCACATCCAGGTCACATGAAAACCTCTGAGAAATATTGGCCTGATAGATGTCCCCGTTATGGATATGTTCCTTCGTTTTTAATATTGCCTTAACGTAATCCGGTTTTGAAAAATTTGAGATCAATTCAAGATTGCCGGCTTGCCTTGCCTGATATTTTTTTGTTATAAAGTCATTGATTTTGTGTCCATAGCCTGTTTTGCAGCGTTCTGACAGCAGAAAAATATTTTGCTTCTCCTTCGACATGTCCTTCCTGACATAATCAGAAAAACTTTTTTTGCTCCTATACCCGGTACCTGAAAAATAATTATCGGTTTCTATACTGGCAGCATCACTTTTGCTGCTGCAGCAGCTGCCATCAAAGTTACTCTTTAAATCTTTACCTGTCTCCTCCCTTTTGCTACTGGAGCAAGCACCAAAACAGGAGCTCTCAGATAAAGCCAATTCCCGGGGATAACCTCCAGCCATACTGTCTGATATCTCGTAATTTTTTACAAAATAACACTTGCCATTATTATGGTTAAAGGCCAAAAACTTCAAATAATAACAAAAATAAAATACTGGAACTTTTACATCTTTTTTTGCTTTTGCAGGAAGATTTTCAATATAATTTTTCAGATCATAGGAAAAAAACCCAATAAATCCACCCTTAAAGTCAGGCAGATTAACTTCGCTGCAATCAGCCCCATCTTTTTGGCAAATACCCTGTTCATTGTGTATTTCAATTTTTTGGCCGATGGGCGCACCATACCTGAAACCTGGTTGTTGACGCATCCCTGATTTTGGGTCGATGCTTGAATAATCCAGATAAATATTTCCTGCCTTGCTTGAAATATTATTATTTAGCATTTGCTCCAGAAATTTAAGAGGATGACCGCCAACTTCCTTCTTTGTGTGGGTTCGCAAATCCATAATCTCATTTTTAATTCCGGAGCTTTTTATTACGAATTCAGGTTCCCAGGCCAGGTAAGAAAAATTGGAAAACTTGTTTGGGGTAAGACTGCTGTCAAGAAATGAAATGTATTTATTCCTGCCTGTGGCAGCCAAAGCATAAAAAATATCTTCAAAAGCACACTCTGTTTCCACAGGAGTTATTACCATTATTCTCTGTTTTTCTTTTTTTTGTTCGTTATCAGACATAAGTTTTAAGACTTTATGAAATTATTTATTATATTCAAGCCACAGTCAGTAAGAAATGACTCAGGATGAAACTGCACACCTTCAAGATTGTATTTTTTATGCCGGATACCCATGATTATCCCGTCTTTTGTCCGGGCAGAAATCTCAAAATCATCCGGAAGTGTATTATTTTCTACTACCAGTGAATGATACCTTGCTGCTTCAAAGGGGTTTTCAATCCCTTTGAATACTGTGCCGCAGTCATGATAAACCATGGATGTCTTTCCATGCACAACAAGCCCTGAGTTTATTATCCTGGCGCCAAAGACTTCTGCAATGCACTGATGCCCAAGACAAACACCAAATATCGGAATATCCCTGTAGAAATATTCTATAATTTTTTTTGACATTCCTGCATCGTCAGGTTTTCCGGGACCTGGTGATATTACGATTTTTTCCGGCGACATTTCTTTAATCTCTTCAATGCTTATCCTGTCATTTCGCCTGACTTTTATATTTTCGCCTAAAATTCCCAGGTACTGCACCAGATTAAAGGTGAATGAATCGTAATTATCTATCATCAGTATATCTATTTTTTTCTTTTCTGTTTTTTTAGGCATAGCAAAAATTAAACTAACTAAAAATTTTAAATAGGAGAGAGCATCTATTTTACACTATACTATTTTACAGTAATAACTAATTTAATGCCTGCAAAAATTTTCTATGGACAAACACAGGAATGCGATGTTTTTTAACTCATAACTCATTGGCGTTAAAACAATATCCTGATTATTTTGATTAATGGAGTTACCATAAAGTTAAATAATCTGTATTTTATAATAATAATATCAACTAAATTATCATTGACTTTTTGTATAAAATAATTCATTCTTTATATCGTTAATCCAGAATACTTAGTGGTAAATGATTTAAATTCATTTTGATTCGCTTTAAAAATTGATGTTTGTTAAATTGGTTTATAAAATATTGTAAAATAAAAATATTTTTTTTATTTAGCTTTTTTATATTATTATTTGACCGTAAACAAATAATTTTATTATATGTAAAATGATACAGGTTGAAAATCTTTCAAAAAAATTCGGCAGCATTACTGCTGTTGACAACGTCTCTTTTGAGATAAAAGACGGCTCAATTTTCGGGTTTCTGGGGCCCAATGGCGCAGGGAAAACTACTACGATAAGAATGCTTTCCACTCTGATAAAACCTACAAGCGGAACTGTTATTATTGATGGAAAAGAATTATCAAAAAATGGAGAGTACATAAGGTCAATACTGGGAATTCTTACTGAAACACCGGGAATGTATGAGAAGATTTCCGCAATTGAAAATTTAAATTTCTTTTCAGGTTTTTACGGAATTGAAGAAAAAAAACGAAAGCAGAATATAGAGAAATTCCTTAAAATGTTTGACCTTTGGGACAGGCGCGATGCCCTTGTTAGTACATATTCCAAAGGCATGAAGCAGAAACTTGCCATCGCCCGGGCTCTGATTCACGAGCCAAAGATACTATATCTTGATGAACCAACTGCAGCTCTTGACCCTGAAAGCGCTTTCATGGTCAGAAGCTTTATAGAAAATCAAAAAAATGAAAAAACAACCGTCTTTTTGTGCACCCACAATCTTGAAGAGGCTTCGTATCTTTCTGATGTTGTCTGCATAATTAAAAGCAGGATTATAAAAATAGCAACACTTGATGAACTCCAGAAAAATAAAAAAGGCAAGAAAATAGAAATATTGTTTAACCAGCCTTCTGAAAAGTACACCGATATTCTACGGAGTTTCTCAGAGGTGACAAATCTTGAAGCAAAAGAAGATAAAATAAACTTTTCAATGGATAATCCCGACAAAATAAATCCGGTAATAATTAAAAAACTTGTCGATTCCGGAGCTGAAATAATCTATTTTAACGAAATAAAAGCAAGCCTTGAGGAAATATACCTTGATTTGATCAGGGGCTAAAAAACCAAAGCCGAAACCAGGTTTTTATGAAAAATGCATTAAGGATTTTTAAAAAAGAAATAAGGGAAGTGCTTAAGAACAAAAGCATATGGCTTCCGATACTTATAGTAAGCGTGATGTTTTCTGCTATATTTCCCGGAGTAATGACCTTTACCCTGGACTCTTTTATAAAGGACCCCGATACTGCAAGTTTTGTGGCAAGAGTTTTCCAGAATACAGGCGATATCCAGGTGGCACTGATGCAGTTTATCATAAAACAATTTATGATTTTTTTATTGCTTATTCCTGCAATGCTTCCAAGCCTCATTGCGCCTGCCTCAATTGTGCTTGAAAAAGAGAGTAACACCCTCGAACCGCTGATTGCCACACCGATAAAGACAAGCGAACTTCTGCTTGGCAAAACTCTTACAAGCATGATACCCTCTTTTGCAATTACCCTTATTAATTTTGTCCTGATAACTATTGTCATAGATGTAATTGGTTACATGAAGTTTAAAATGTTCTTTTTGCCCACAGTCGATTGGTTCGTGGTTACTTTTGTATTAAGCCCTATAATCTCTTTTATAATAACCATGATAAGCATTATTATTTCTTCAAAATCTACAGACATAAGATCCGCCCAGGGTTTGGGGGCCGCTGTAATACTTCCTATATATGCCATAATCGGAGCACAGATAGGAGGGCTGTTCCTGCTAAATGTAAAATATCTTCTGCTGGGCTGTCTGGTTCTTGCTTTGGTCTGTCCACTGGTCCTGCGGATTGCAATCAGAGTATTTGACAGGGAAAATATTTTAACAAAATGGAAAATGAAATAATATTACAGGGGTATCAGTTTAACTAAGGTAACCGGTTCCTATTGTAGATTGCATAAAGCATCAGTTATTACTTTGCAATAATGCTAATCCAGGGTGCGTCTCAGGCAGACCGGTACCAACCATGCTATTTTAATTTTTACCTTGTTTGGAGATTTGGTGGGAAAAAATACATTGAACAAATAAAAGTTGAAACAACAGGGACCCTCTGCAAATTGCAAAGGGCCCCTTATATTTTTTAATTGAAGATTGATACTTTTTTAGCTTTCAAGATCTTTCTGGTCAAGAATGACTTTTTTAATGATCTCAATTTCCTTCTCAGTAAAATCCTTGGCCTTGTTGTAAGTTTCTACAACGCTGTTTATAATTTCAGAGTATTTCTCTTTAGTCATATTTTTTACTTTATCAGCTTTCTCTTCAACCTTCTCGCTGATATCAAGAACAGCTCTCTTTATATCGGTCCTTAGTTCTTCCCCGGTTTTAGTCGTGAGAAGAAGTGCTGCAACTGCGCCGGCGGCTGCTCCTATGACGAAGCCTATTATCCCGCATTTCAAACCTGATGAGCAACTGTTTGAAGATTCTTCACTCATTATTTTCCTCCTGTCGTATCAATGCTATTGTTATAAAAAATTATTAATATTAAAAAACAATTTTATCAATATTTATTTCTGCTTAAAATTATTACTAATTAAAGTTTTATTAATAAGGTATTTTGTGATTTAGTATTTTGTAATTTAGAGATTTTGGTTCCAAAAATTTTTGCAACTATAATATAAAACATATTGTAGCTTTAAAAAACAAAAAACTGTCCGTTCCTTAAGGGCATTGTCGTCCGGCAATATTTTACAATACCTTAACAAATTATAGCAGATAATAAAAAAATAAGGATGCACTTAAACTTAAAATCCAAATATTTATATAATCTGAAATCTTTAAAATCGCACTTAGAATAAATTACATTTTTTTAGCCAGTCAATACTGTCTTCGATTGTCTGCCTCACCGGTCTTGGATCATACCCCAGCTGCTCCGTAGCTTTATTATGGCTGATGAAAGAATTGCTTCTTAGCGTCCTCAAAGTATAAATGGTAAACACAGGCTTATGGCCAGTTACCTTATAATATATGGGGGTGAGCATTGCCACCGGATAAGCCACCCAGACAGGCAGTTTGTACCTTGGCAGAGGAACGCCCGTTAACTCTTTCAACATCTGCATAAGTTCGCCGGTGGTTACTCTCTGGCCTGAAAGTATATAGGTTTGCCCTTTTACTCCCTTTTGAGCTGCAAGAATATGTCCCATTGCAGCGTCTCTTGCATCTACAAAATCAAAGGCACCATCCATAATAATTTTTTGTTTTCCCGCACAATAATCAATAAACATGGAACCAATATTTGATACCTTGAAATCATACGGCCCCATTATTCCGGTCGGGCACACTATAACTGCGTCAAGGCCCTGCTGACTGACTGCCCTGAGCACATCCAGGCTTGCTTGTGCCTTTGTCCTGTTGTACTCGCCCATCCGGTTGTAAGGATCAAAAGGCAGAGTCTCGTCAATAATAGTTCCTGCCCCGCTTTCCCTATAAGCGCCGATGGAACCTGTGTAAATCAGTCTTTTTACTTTGCATTCAAGACAGGCCTTAATAACATTGCCGGTACCGACAATATTTATTTCTCTTAATCTCTTGTGACGTCCCGGCATTATCGATACTTCTGAAGCAAGATGATAAACATACTCTGCACCATGAAAGGCTTTTTTTAGTGATTCAAAATCAAGAACATCACCATAAACTTTCTCAACTTCGCAGTCATCAAAACAAGCTGTGTCAGAAGATTTACGAACGAGGGCCCTTACATCCCTGCCCATGTTTAAAAGCTCCCTTATAAGAGCGTTTCCCAAAAGACCTGTTGAGCCTGTAATTATATCCATAGTTTATTATTTATCCCTTATTTTAAGCTTTACTTAATGTACCGGTTCCCTTATACAGAGTTTAAAAGCATATGGTAAATTTTATCTCTCTTCAATATTCTTACTGTTTATATTATCGGAATTATCTTTTTTGCTTTAAAATGCCGGATAAAACCTCTGAATCCGGCCTGGCAGAGCAATTATAAATGCGCATAACCCTATAAACTTATAAACTTGCTTTTCGATAAGGTTTTTAATGCAAAATAAGTTATCCACTTGCTGGGTTTATTTTTTTTCTCAATATCCACGAGCATCCTGCCATTTAATGAGGATTCCATCTTCCATTTCCAGCCGTCAAGTTTCTTATCGTTAATATATTTCAGCGCATTTTTTAAATTAGAATTCTGTTTGCTGCAGCCGGCATCAACCAGTATCTGGGTAATTTCCAGGATATCGCTCTGACTGCCTCTGGGGAAACCAAAACTGGTCCACTGCCCGCTTTTTTCCTTCTTTCTCGGGTAATTTGCTTCGACAATGTCATGGCTCAATAAAAACTTTGTTGCTTTGCCTATTGTTTTACTGACGCTTTCATTTCTGTTTTCCAAAGGAATACTGTTTAATGCCCTGATTATTTTGGCAATTCCCCAGGGACATTTCAGTTGTTGTCTGTACTTGCACCTGAAATCGTTCCTGAAAACAATATCAGTTATAAAATCTATTAAATGCTGTGTAAATGGTGCATCAAAATAACCAAATCTTAAAAGCATTTCAAGAGTAGTACCCTGAAGACACATGAGATTACCTGAGTATCTGCCCCTGGCAGGAAAGGCACCGTTTAATGTTTGCATGTCATTTACCATCAGGCTGACACCTTTTTTAATAGCAGGATTATTTCCAGCCACACCAAAAAGTGACAAAAAATACAGCTGCCAATATGATGAACGGTAAGGGGGATTATTCGTAAAACTTTCCTCCTGCCACATGCCTGATGGATCCTGCAGACTTAAAATGGCCGATGCAGCACCTGACTGCAGAATTAAATTTTCATGATGCATAGCATCAGAAGATGTAAGTTTTTCCCCGACAATGTTTACCAGTGTATAGTATTTAACTGAAGGATTGTCATCTTGAAGAAGCCAGTTTATTGATTTTTCCATAAAATATAATGATCCCGGTTAAAGAATCTCGATTTTTTTAGCAATATAAAATTCGTTTAAAGTCAGTGGCACCCTAGTAAAGCTTGGAAACCAGGCCATATATATTTTTATATTTTTCATATTTTTCAAGATACCTTTGCTTTATGCTGCTGTCGGGGTCAAACCTGTCTTTTACTTTTACGAATTTGGACAGTGCCTCGTTTAAGGTAAACTTGCCTGTGCCGACGCCCGCAAGCATCATTGTTGCAAGACATCCTGCTTCAGTTATATCCATTCGAAGTATGGGGCTGTCAAGAAGCGAGGCCTTTAATTTAAGCTCATAATCCGATTTCGCTCCCCCGCCTGTTGCCCTTAGTTCTGTGAGTTTTATGCCACTTTTTTTAACAAGCTCAAGATTATAGCAAATCTCAAATACAAGACCTTCAACCAAAGCTTTAAAGATATCCTCCCTGGTGGTACCGAGATCAAGCCCGATTAAAGAGCCTTTTGCAACTGGATCCTGGTAAGGAGTGCCTGTTGCAGAAAAATATGGCAGTGCAAAAATTCTCGACGGCTTGTAGTCAAGCCTTGAGGAAATATCCCTTATCGTCTGATTTTGCCCATCAGATATGGTATCCCTGAACCATTTAACCACACTGCCTGAAGAAAGGTTATACGCGAGTGTCACATATTTGTCAGCCACTCCATGGGCCTGGCAGCAAAAATTATACTCAAGCATCGCATCATTGGTTTGAGCTTCCTCCATGCAGATGCTGGCACACTCTACGGTGCCCATTCCATCAGCGGCAATGCCCCCGGTAATGGCCCCTGCTCCAAGAGCAGAACAGGGCTGGTCATGGCATCCGGAAACGACCGAAACCTGTCCTTTAAATCCGAGGTCTTCAGCAATTTTCTTACTGACAAATCCAATCTCATTTCCAGAGGCAATAGGTTTTGAAAACAGATTTATATCTATATCAAAGTCATCAAGAATACCTTTGGTCCAAATCTTTTTTCTTACATCAAAAAATAATGTTCTAGAGGCAAGAGCATAATTTATCCTCGGCTCTTCCACACCAAGTTTGTGCGCCAGAAGATCATCTGTGAGAAGAATTTTTTTGGTGTTTTTATAAATTTGTGGCCTGTTGTTTTTAATCCATAAAATCTTGTTTAGCGGGCAGATATACCCTGGAGGAAACCCTGTTATCCCGAATAGCTCCGCAACAGTGTATTTTGAGAGAACATATTCAAGCTCCTTTGTGCTTCTGGCATCAGTTGAATAAATGGTATTAAAAATCACATTGCCTTTTTCATCTATGGGTGTAATACCTTCTCCAAAAGTTGATACGGCCAATGCTGTTACTGGGTCCTTTAGCACAGCAGGATTATTATTTACATTTCTTAATACATCAAAAACTTTTTTCCACTGCGCTTCAGTGTCAAACTCAACCCACCCCGGCTCAGGAAATAATAAATCATATTCTTTATAGTCTGTAGCAAGAATGCTGCCATTTTCATCAAAGACTATTGCTTTGGTGCCGGTAGTGCCAATATCTATCCCCATCAGGCTCATTATTTTTTATCCTCCAATAGTATTATTCCGCTTGTGAGGATCTGTTTCTGTGTAATGTATGCTGGCTCTTTTTACCCCTCCTGCCGGGGCAGCCACCATTAGCACAGAAACAAAAACCTCATGTAATCTTTTTACAGTAAGTTCAGTATTTTTACTGTTATATATATATTTATAAATAGTAATAAAAATACAGAATTACTTTCTCATGCTTTCAGTCAGTATCATCTCAATTTCTCCCCTGTTGTTTTCAGGTTCAAAATATGCATCAATAATCTTCTCTACCGGCATGGCGTTAATTCTTTCGTTCATAATATTAAGAGCAAGTGCATTAATCTCAACTGCTTTTTCGACAGGCATTCTTTCAGGATTTATATCAATACCAAAATATTCCTTAAACCCTGCCATTTTAAGAACAAAAAGCATGCTTTCGGCCTGCTGCCATTCTATTACTCCAATATTTAAATCCTGGTCGTAATTTCCAAGCGGCTGGCTGTTCCAGTGGGTATTAAAAAGTCTTCCTTCCCTTAAGCATCTTGAAATTGCATATGGTGTATCTTCTCCGCCCATCCTTACGTGGCCAATTTCAGGCTGCATACCCATAAGCGCAATACCTTTATCAAGCAGGGCCCTGTTCTCTTTGTTCTTCATTCTGCCTTCGATATCTTTGCATGCTATAAGTCCGTCAGCAGTTGTCCTGTATATATTATTGGGGGCAGGCTCGTAAGGCTTTGGTTCAATGGCGCATATAACACCCGGAACTTCGTCCATTGCCTCTGCAACAGCACCTTCAAATCTGTCCCACATATCATAAAAAAGGGTTCCGAGCGAATATGTGTAACCATCAATGCCGGGCCATATTCCTGCATGGTGAAGATTTTTTGCCTTTGCAAATTTAAGAGTATTTACAAGCGTTTCACACGCCTTGTCACGATATTTCTTTATAGGATTTGAAAGAGAACCAAATTCATATTCTTTGGGATAAAATATTGCAGGATAAGCTGACTGCAGCACTATCCCTGTCTCTTTTTCAAGTCTTTCATACAAGTGATAGTTCTCTTCGTTTACTTCAGTAGGATAATGCGCCTCAAGTGCCCTCACTCCGAATTTTGCCATGCCTGCGGCCATCTCTATTCTTTCGGCAATTGTCTTGCCGGGAACATAAGCTTCATGAAAACGCCCGCCGCCAGGTGCGAAATACCATATTCCCAGAGAAATCTTCAAATCAAGAGAAAAACTTTTCATATGCTTTACGAGCTCTTCCCTTGAAAGCCTTTTCTTCTGGTAGCCTGTATCTGTTATTGAATTAGCCATTTTTTACCTCTTTTTTAATATTAAATATTATATTGTTTAATATTTTTAATACTTCCAGGTCACCCTGGACTTCAAATGTAATTTTCTAAAAAAATTTCATTTTTCTATTTTGAAACCTCTATCTGTATTTTTATCTGCTGACCGGGATTTGTCTTTAACAGCCTTATTGCTTCTTCAGTCTTTTCAAGAGGGTATGTCCCCGTTATAAGCGGTGCAACTTTAACGAGCCCTTCCTCTATTGAACGAATGGCGCCAGGCCATGCAAGAGGAGCGAGCCATGCAGAACGGATTTCCTTGTCCATTGTATGAAAACTTAAGGCAGGAATCTTAAAGACATCGTCCCCATTGGGAAGCCCAAAGTGTACTATAACGGCACAGTTACCGACAATTTCCACTGCCTGTTCAAAGGCTGCATTTGAGCTTGTCGGGACTATTGCCCTGTCGGCAAGCCTGCCCCTGGTGAGCTCGCTTATGGTTTTCTTTAAATCCGGGGTATAGTATTTGCTCGTTTTTTCCACAGTATTAAAAATATAATCGGCTCCCACTTTTTTACCCTGCTCAAGTCTCCAGTCATCATTGGTTGCCCCCATCAAAGCAACTTTTGCTGCCCCGAGAGATTTGATCATCTGTATCATCATCATTCCCATTGCACCTGGGCCAAAAACTGCAACAAAATCAGCTATTTTGATACCCAGTTTTTTGACTCCGTTTAGGGCGCATGCAAGCGGTTCTGTAAATGCCCCGGCAGAATAACTCATATCGTCAGAAATTTTAAAAAGACCTGTGTACCTTGAAACGCAATACTCTGCAAAGCCCCCGTTTACGGTTACTCCCGGGACATTTAAATTTGCACACAAATGTGTCTGGCCCTCAGCACACGCATAGCATGCATTGCAATTCTGCACAGGATTTACAACAACCCTGTCACCTGGTTTAAACAGGCCAAGCATTTCCGGGACACTTCCAACTTTTACAACTTCACCTGTAAATTCATGCCCCAGAACAATAGGGCCCTTGCCGTTTGCTGTCCCTACAGGAGACAACCCATAGTAGTAAGAAATATCTGAACCGCAGATACCAACACTTTTAACTTTTACAAGCACATCTATTGGAGATATCTCAGGAATGGCAATATCCTCCATTTTCATTTTTTCAGCCTCATAAAAAACCTGGGCCTTCATTGTACCTTTCAATTCAGCCTCCTTTAAGCATAATTTTGATATTAATTTTGATATTTCTAATTCACTGATTTGACTTTTCTGGTTCAATTGTAAAAATCACTCACAATATAAATTAAATCAGGAAATCATCCAATTAGAAATTTGAATAACTGGTTTATTTATTATGACTATTGTCCATATTTTTTTATAAGATCATCCAAAATGACCTTGCATCCGGCAGTAGCCTCCAGTGCTTTCGGCCAGAAACAAAGATCTATCGCCCACCATTCATCTTTATAACCCGCATCCAGAATCGCAGGCATAATTTCGTCAAAGTCAAGCAGACCGGTGCCAAGAGGAGCGTGAGTGCTTGTCTCGTCTCCATGAAGGGTTCCGTCAGAATCAATTAAATGTATGTGGCCTATTTTCCCGGTCAGCATATGCGCAAACTGCACAACTCCTTTAGGCAAAATCTCTTTACTGCCAAGGTGCCTGGAACCCAGCACTGCGCTCATATAGGCATGGCATGAATCAAATAATATTGAAAAATTAGGATGATCAACAATATATGCCATCCTGGTTACTTCGCTTGGCTTGTTAAATAAAAAGCCCGGTTCGAATTCCCAGATAAGCTTTACGCCTTCTTTTGCACAGACATCCGCTGCCTTGTTCCACACAGAGGCCACCTTTGAAAAACAGGTTTCATAATCCATTCCTCCCGGTACAGCAGTCGGCCCATCTACTGAATCCACACGTAATTTTGGAATTTTCATATCAACACAGATTGCGAGATTCTCCTTTACTGCTTTAATATAGTCATCCTGGCTTGATGTTGCAGGTGATGGAAACGGTGCTGCAAGCCCTGAAATTCCAAGCTTGTACTTGTCTAACATTTTCTTGACTTCCAGTCTTTTTTCCTTTGTGTTAGCCTCAAGATGTGGAGGAAAAGCTGCCATTTCAATGCCATCAAATCCAAGCTCGACCAGTTTTATTAAAACTTCTTCAAGAGGAATAGGCGCTTCAGAGTATCCGCCCCAAATATATGCCCACCCGCCTATTGATGTCTTTTTTGCCATTTTATTCTCCTTTATTGTTAAATTTATAATGCATCACCTTTAATAATATTGCTTTAACTCGAAAGCCGATTACTTACCCCGGTAATCAATTCTTCAACCTGAGTGCCTGTTCTGCTGCATCCATTGTTCCCATAACAATGTTTCTTTTTTAGGAACAATGGCTCTTCTCTTCCTGACACGCGGGAAACAGATTTTTAATTATTCTCCACTGCTCTTAAGTTAAAAAATCATTTCCCTTTATTTCCCATAATGCTTTATTTTTGGAGCATCCATATTAATATCCGGCCCAAAGAATTTAATGATTACAAGATCAGCCTGGCCATCATTTTTAACTGTAATGGGTTTGACTGCTCTGTCATGAGAAACAAGAAGCTCATCAAACTCGAAGTTCTTGCCTTCTATTTTGTGGCCGTCAAAAGTTCCTTTTCCCCTCCAGACAAGGATGTTAAAAACACCTTTTTCAGTAAAAGTGAAGCTTTCGCCGGGTTTTACTCTGAGGCGCTTCCCTGAGAATTTGGTTGTATTATAATAAATCCAGTGTTCTACTCCGCCTGCCTGCTTTGACTCTTCAACCAGAACATTGGGCAGATGGTGATTTTCATAAAAATAAGGATCGCCGTTTACGGGCCAGTCGAGCTGGTCAATTATTGCTCTTTCGCCTTTATTTTCCCTGTCTTCTTTGCAGACATCCTTATAAAGCAGTTCTTTTGAGATTATTTTCCCTGCATTTAAAGCCTGAAGCATTGAAAAAACATCAGAATCTTCCTGAAGCTCTATGGTAAGAGCAGTCCCCGGAGCATGAAGCACTCCTGAAGGAAGGAAGAAACCTTCACCCGGAACATTAAGGTAAGCTCTTGCATGCTGCAAAATAAGGTCATCCTTCCATTCAACCAGGTACGGAAGCAGTATGTCATATTTCTTTTCATCAACAATATAAGGGTGCACTCCAAAAAATGTTTCAGGGTGCGGACCCAAATCTACATCTTCAGGAAAATAGTATGCTTCATCTTTGGAATTTGCTCCAACCAGCTTTGCATCCTTCTCTCTCTGGTGTATATGGTAAGGGATCCTGGCACCGAAATCATAAATTTTTGCAAGTCTTCCGAGCCCTGAATGCGACTTTGCATACTGGGTACCCATAACAAGTTCTCCTGCAGCTGCTACAGCATCCCGCAGGCTTAATTCCTGGTCGCCGCTGATGTTTAAATAACTTAATCCCTCATCCTCAGGACCTATTGTATTAGATGCTTTTGTTACGGAAGCCAGCCATCGTTCACAAATAAACCCCCTGTCGCCGGCATCATATTCTTTTTCCGTAAGCCCAAGTCTTCGTCCCGGCGGAAGAAAATCCCTTGCAACAAACGCAGGTTTTAACTTAAGAACTCCGCCGCCATCTTCCAGTGCCTTTTTTACAATCTCGTGGATGTCAGTCATTTTTACCTCCTGTAATTTACAAATATTTGTAATAATAATTAATTTAACTGAAAAGGCCTTTAAGGTATTTTAAACCTTTCTCGGCCAGTACAAAATCACTGGTTTCGGTCTGTCTCCAGATGGAAGCAGCTTTTGCAATCACTTTATTTTCCGGGGTAAAGGATTCCATAACCACCCATTTGTCATAATTGATCCTTCTGAGTGCATCGGCTATTGGCTTCCAGTGAACCTGCCCGGTTCCAGCGGCTCCCCTGTCGTTTTCGCTGGCGTGAAACAAATATAATAAATCCCCGGCATCCAGGACTGCCATTGCTGAGTTCTTCTCTTCTATGGCCATATGAAAAGAGTCAAGATGAACCTTTAACATTTTACTTCCAACGTCTTTAACCAGCTTTATGGCATCACTGCAAATATTAATAAAATCAGTTTCGAAACGGTTCAAAGGCTCTACAGCTATAAATATTCCATACTTTTCGGCCCACTCACAAGCCTTGCCCAGATTTTGTACAACCGTATCCCACTGAACTTTTCTTTCGCTTTGCTCCACCATACTGGCACGCCCAACGGAAGAGTAGACCGGACCGGCAAAAACATTGCAGTCAAGTTCACTGCAGGCTTCAAGCGCATCTTTTATATATGAGAGCCCTCCTTCAATATATTCCTTGTTAGGGCCCCTTATGTCCCTGTTTTCTCCAAAAAGTCCGCAAACTGAAGAGCATACAAGGCCATTGTCTTTAAATGTCTTAAGTGTTTTTTTGTAATCAAAATCTCCTTTACTTCCAAAGCCGATTTCAACACCGTCAAAACCCATTTCTTTGAATTTTGGCGTCAGACTTTTTACATGCTCGTCTGAGTAAGCACCTGTCCATAATAAGGTATTTATCCCGAATTTCATTGCCGCCTCCGATATTAATATTGTTAAATAAACACTTCTTTAAATTATTCGAATATGCACAACTCCTTTTTGCCATTTTCAGCTGATTTAAGAATTGCGTCACAGATTACTGCATTTCTGTATCCATCCTCAAACGTTGCGACGTAAGGTTCAAGGGGTGAATTGTTTACTACTGCATTTACCATATTTAAAGCAGTATGCACAAAAGTGTTTTCCCATCCTATAATGTGACCATGCGGCCACCAGTAAGAGTAATATGGATGATGCGACTCAGAAACATTAATACAGTGGAATCCCTGTGTTTCAATGGGCTTTTCATCCCTCCAGAAAACATTAAGATTATTTAAATTCTCAAGATCCCACCATATACTGCCTTTTTCCCCATTTATTTCAATGATATTCTGGTTCTTTCTGCCTGCTGCAAACCTTGATGCTTCAATTGTGCCGATTGCGCCATTTTCAAATTCAACGGCTGCAGCAATGGCATCATCCACATCGACTTCCTCATTTTTTTTAGTATCGGGATTAAACCTTTCCTTTATAAAGGTCTGGCTCACAGCCGAAACAGCCTTGAATTCCCCGCATAAAAATCTTCCCAAATCTATAATATGGGCCCCCAAATCTCCAAGAGCGCCACTGCCGCATACATCTTTTTTTAATCTCCATATCATCGGAAATGCCGGATCTATTATCCATTCCTGCAGATACCTTGCCCTGAAATGAAATATTCTTCCCAGTTTTCCTTCAGCTATAAGGTTTTTTGCCAATGCAATTGCCGGAACCATTCGGTAGTTATAATTGCAGATATTTTTGACATTGTATTTTTTGACAGCATCCCTCATGGTTTTTGCTTCGGCGGCATTTCTTGCAAGAGGTTTTTCACATACAATATTCTTTCCGGCTTTTGCTGCTGCAATGGAAGTTTCTGCATGCATGTTATTTGGCGTACAGCTGTCAACTATCGAAATCCTGTCATCTTCAATAACTTCTTTCCAGTTTGTCGTATGCGACTCAAATCCATATCTCCTGGCTGCCTCAGCAACCTCATTTTCCGGAATCCCGCATATTTTAACAAGTTTTGGAATTGCAGCCGGGGGCCAGAAAATATAAGGCATCTGCTTCCAGCCGTTTGAATGAGCCTTGCCCATAAAAGAGTGCCCTATCATTCCAATTCCTATTTCCGGAATATTTTCAGCTGCCATTTTTTCACTGGTCATAGCAACAAAACCTACTTTTTTTTCTTCTGCCATAATCCACCTCACCTCTGATTCTGGTTTTTAATAATTAAATATAAAAATATTTTTCGATTCCTTCTTTAAATGTTTTATTCCTTTTCCTGTTCGACATATTCCGGTTCGCTTCTTATTGCTTCATTGTTTGAGCTGCTTCTGCCTACTCTGTCAAACAGAAATATAACCGCCAGTATTATTATAGCAACAATCGCCATCAATATTGATGAAAATGATATTGACAACTGCATGCTGATTTTTGATGAGAACTTTGTTATTACCGGTGCCAAAGCAAGCCCAAGGTTGGAAGCCAGAAATAGAAATGTGGAAAGAATGCCCCTGCCTTTTTCATAAAGAGTGCTGCCGGTGGAAATAAGCATTGGAAACAATGCAGAATATCCAAGGCCGGCAATTGAAATTAAAATATAAACAAGATATTTATTATAAAAAAATGAAAATACAAGCATTGATATTACTGCCAAAATCGAAATAACCAGCATTATTTTTGTGGATTTTATTCTCCCGGCTATAACAAGGACAATTAACCTTCCAATTACTACAAACAGCCAGAATAAATTTAGGGCAAGACTGGCAGGCTGGACCAAAAAATTCCTTGCCAGTCCTAAAAATGTAGGGGTCCACGTTGCAACTATGGTTTCAGAGCTGCAATAAAAACCAACTGCCAAAAACACCAGGATAAAAATCATGTTTTTTGTTTTATCTGCAAAAACTTCCTTCAGCGGCAACCTTGCTTCATTTTGGACTGCAGCGCTTTCGTGTTTTCTTCCCAAAATACTGATATACAGGATAATATTTAAAGATATCAAAAATATTATTGTGTAATAAATAAATCTCCAGTTAAAACCCGCACTTATTATTAAAGAAGAAATAAAGGGAGCGATAAAAGCGCCTACAGGGTAAAATGTTAAAAATATTGTAATTATTCTGTCTTTGTTTCTCACTTTGCTTGCCAGTATATATTGGTTTGCCTGCATCCATATAACCCCAAATATATAACCGGAAAGAAGGTATAATATCCAGAATAAAATCAGGTTGGTACTGAAACCAATGATTACAGCAATCGGAATAAGCATAAGATATCCCGCTATAATCACCTGTATTTTTTTAAATTTTCTGTTATAAACAACAGATGTAAGCTGGCCAAGAGCGGCGCCTATTGTAAAAGATGTAAATATAAAACCCAGGTTTGCCACCAAAATGCCGGTCGTTTTGCTAATCTCTATTAAAATCGGACTTGCGATATTAAAGAAGATTGAAAAAATAAATACCGATAAAAAGTTTGGTATTTCTGCCACATAATTGGCAAACCTGTCTTTTTCATCAACCATTTATTTTTATCCCGTTCCCAATCATTTTATTTCCCTTTTCTTTAAAAATTATTATCTTTTACTGTCATTTATTATTGCTGCAATTTCTTTACTATTAAAAAAGACTTGTAACTGATTATTGTTTATCTGTAAAAATATCCTCTTGCCGGTTATGGGTTCCATTGTTTTTTATTAAAGATTATCTGCACCCTATTTCCTTTAGGGCCATATCAGCCATAATCATATTGCCGGTTGGAGTCATTCTGGGAACCTCGCACCCTGCTGCTATAAAGGTGTTGCTGTTTCCTTCATTAACACAGGAAAACACTGCCCTTCTTATATCTTCAGCATCTCCCTGAAGCATCACGCTGACAGGATCAAAATTGCCGCATGCACTGCATTTCCCTTTGAACACTGCATTTGCTTCTTTAAAATCAACCATCCAGTCAATATCAACAATATCTGCGCCTGTGAGTGGTAAATAATTTAAAATTGAAGAAATATTGCCGCAAATATGAAGTTTCGCTTTGGCACCCTTATCATGTATTGCCTTTACAATTCTTTGCTCGCATGGAAGTACAAAATTTCTGTAAGCAGTGGGGCTTATCAGGGAAGCTACGGCATCGCCTATGCCTATAAAATCAGCGCCTGCATCTATTTGCTCTTCAGAAAACAGGATGGCCTGCCTTGTGCATATTTCAAGCAAATCTTTTATAAAATCGGGCCTGTCAAAAATATCAATCATTATTTTGCTTACTCCCATAAGATCAGCTGATTCTGCAAAAGCTCCCTCCACCCAGCCAAGAATAGGATATTTTTGTCCGACTTCTTTCCTGAACAATTTAATTGCCTCAATCCTGTCATTTGCTCTTTCAGAATTTATTGCATGTTTTATTTTTAGTTTATCGATGTCAGAATAATCTTTTATAAAGAAATCACTGCATTTTGGCACATCATCATCCGGAAAGATTATTCTGGATCCAAAACCCTGCGCCTCCCTGTATGGATCAGATATTGCGCTAACCATATCAATGCCAAATTGCTCACAACAGGCAATATTTCCTTCAACAAGATACCTGTAGTCAGTAACATACTTTTTATAAGGGACTTTTATCAAATTTGCAGCAAATGTCATAACTATATTTAAGTTCGGTATTTTATCTACCTCTTCACCTTTAAGTCTTTTAAAAACACGTTCTTTAGGAGTCATTTCTTTGCTGCTGCCTCTGTTTTCTTTCCTGTTGCCGCTGTTGTAAGGGCTGTTGTTTTTTTCGCTGCCGATGATGCTGTTTTTCATAATTTTTTATGTATAATTTTTTATAAATATTTTATTGCTCCCGGCAAAATAGTTATCAGATAGTTCTCTGTCAGATTCACGAGACTCTTTCCGATTCCTCCCTTGCAATTTTTGTCCATCTGATTACATTATCAGGATTATTTCCTATCGTATGATTATCCTTCATGATAATTTCAATAATGCATCCCTTTGCGGCATCCAGAATATTTCTTATCCTCTTTCGAGCAACTTCTTCATCCATGACAGGCGCAGCAAGGTCGGTAGGCTTTATTTTTAATGAGTACACATAATTATCCTGAAGGTTTTCCCTCATTTGCTCAAAATTTGCCCAGCTTGAAACTGAGACCCTTCTTAAATTTGGAATCTTTTTTACCATGTTCCATCTTTTTTCAACCGGTTCACAGCACCCATAGCAATTTAGCCCAAACAGTTTTAAAACGGGCAGCTGATACTGGAAAATAAATTCTTCAAACATTGCCGGTGATATACCGGTTGTTTCCTGGCTTTCTGAAAACCCCCACATATCAGCAGTTTTAACCTCACTGGCAGAAAATCCATCCTGTGGCAGATCTTCTGTAAATCCAAATCCTCCAGATCCTACATAGCTGTCATTATTTAAAGAAAGCAGCCTGCTTTCTTCCAGAAATTTTAATTCTGCAAGAGTTCCTTCCATCAGAAACTTCATTATTCTGTGAATTAACTCTGGTTTATCCATCATGTCCACCATCAGGTTCTGAAGACCCCGAAGGAAAGCAAGGCTTGTTGTGAGCCCAAGGCTCCACCACCAGACACCCTTTAGACGGACTTCAAGAATTCCGTCAAATATCTCATTTGCAAGCTCAACTGTTTCATTTGTTGTCTTATAATCAATTTCAATTTTTGGAAATCTCAGCTTGTCGGCATCGGCTTCACTTTTTAAAGGAGCATCCCAGATATAGGAACCTCCGCCACCGCCATGAAAGCTTGTTTGTAATCCCCATCCGCTGTCAGAATACGTATATCCTATGTTAAAGTAAGGGAGCATAACTTTATCGTCAAGCATTCTGGTTCCCCAGAATATTTCCTTTTTTAATATAACTTCCCACTTTTTGGCAAGGCTGCCCTCGCACTCTATAAGATTGCCGGATATTATTTCATTCCATCCATTTTCAGGGTCACAAAATATTAAAGGCTCTTTTAATTTGAGGTCATTATGAAGAATCCATTTGCGCTTTTTTTCTTTCTCAATATCGCGGTCGGACAGGTCCCTTACTTCCAGCGCCAGTTTTTTCAAAATACTTTTATCTTTTTCTGAAATAAAAATCTCATGCTTCCTGCCCGCTGCAAAAGCAGGAGTACTCCCGTAGTCTGACACATCCCATAAGCCTGTTGCATTGTTAACCATAAATCCTCAACGTAAAAACAGATCACAAAATATTATTTATAATTAATTATTTCCTGCTGGCTAACTATACTAAAAAGCTGAATTAATAAAATTCAAGCATAATTTCAGCTAAAATAAATAGAAACTAAACTATTAACCAGTGCTAAATCAGTCTATTAAATTTTTATAAAAGCTATTTTTAAGCCTTAAGCATATGGACGCTTCTTAACTCTTAAGTATATTGCCACTTAAAAAAGCACTTTTTATATTTCAGGTTTTACCTCAAGCTTTACTCCGCTTTCTGAAGACTCCCTGATTTTATCCATAATCAGCTGGATAACATAACCGTCATAAAAAGTGGCGCCATAAGGCTCTACACTTTTATTATTTACTATACAATCCAATAAATGCGCGATCTCATTTACATGAGCATTCTCCCACCCTATATTGTGTCCCGGCGGCCACAGCAGGGACGCAAACGGATCTTTGGGGTCCGTAACGGAAACTTTTGTAAATCCTGAAATATCGGCTGAGGGAGAGTCTTTTAACCAGACATAAAGATGATTTAAGTCCTCCAGGTCCCAATATATGCTGCCCTTGGAGCCATTTATTTCCCAGGTGTGCTGATTTAATCTTCCTGCTGAAATCCCTGATGATTCGATTGAACCTACTGCTCCATTTTCAAATTCCACAAGACTGAAATTGGTTTCATCGGCGCTTATGATTTCGGTACTGTTATTTCTGTTTAATCTCGTAGTATTAAAGGTTTTTTGAATTCCTGATACGGTCTTTATTTCTGAAACAAGAAATCTTGCAAGATCGATTATGTGGCATCCGATTCCCAGATTGACTCCTGATTTTGTTCCTGATGCATACCAGACATCTTCAATTGGATTTCCGGGATTGGCTCCTACAGACTGCAGGTATCTTCCCCTGAACTCATATATTTCCCCCAAAACACCATTTTTAATCATTTCTTTTGCCCGCCTTACTGCAGGGATAAATCTGTAGTTGTGCCCGAGCATATGTTTGACCTTTGCTTTTTTTGCGGCCGTATACATCCTTTTAGCGTCATCAACAGTCATTGCAAGAGGTTTTTCACACAATACATTTTTGCCTGCTTCGACAGCCGCAATGCAAGGCTCACAGTGCATGTCATCAGGAGTGCAATTATCTATCAGCAGAATCCTTGGATCCTTAACCAGAAGATTCCAATCGTTGTAATAGCCCTGATAACCGTACCTGTACGCCGCCTCCTGCGTCTGGGACTCATTTTCCAAAAGCCCACAGACGGCCACAAGCTCCGGTATTGCAACAGGGGGCCAGGAAAAGTAGCTTAGTTTTTTATAGGCATTGGTATGCGCCTTTCCCATAAATCCATACCCTATCAGTCCTATTCCGATTTTGGGAAAATTATATTTTTCTGTGTCTGTTTCTTTAAAACCCTGCATATTTATAGCCATTCCTTTCGAGGCACGAAATAATAATGAAAAGAGTTTCTTTTTAAGACCTGTGCCTCTTCAAAAAAGAATGAAAAGACAGCCCCGCAAAAGAATAAAAAGAGTTGCTTTTTCAAACTTCTTCCTCTCCACAAAAAAGCTAAAAGGCATCCTCACAAAAGATTTATTTTCTTAAAAGATTAAGAAAATCTATACTTTCAGCCACTGCCTTATCTACTTCTCCTTTATATTTCGGGTGAAGATTATCAATTTCAACAGCCAGAAATCCATTATATCCTGCTATTTCAAGTTCTGCAGTAATGGCTTCAATATTAATTATCCCCTGCCCTACCGGGGTGCAGGAGAAAAACATCCAGTCCTTGGGATCCCATCCATAAATTGCCTCTACATCTTTAAGATGAGTAGCAAATATATGTTTGGAAAGCAGCTTTGCAGATTTTACCGGATCATCTCCATTTCTCAGGCAATTTCCTGTGTCAAAAGTAAGCCCAAAATACGGAGAGTCGACATTTGTAATTATTGTCAATATCTCATCAGTCGTAAAATCAAAATGGTTTTCTATTGCAATTCTTATTCCGCTGTCCTGGGCAATACTGACTGCTTCTTTCATCATTTTTGTAATTCGATTAATTTGTGGAAGGTGAGGCTCATTTCTAAATGAAAGGCTGGAACCAACCATTCTCAGAAGATCAGTTCCCAGTAATTTGCATGTTTTAAACTGCTCGTACATTTCTTTCAGCGCCGCTACATTATTTCCGCCTTCAAGCCCGTTAGGATGGCCCCATGCAACAACTACTTTAAAGTTGTTTTTATCTATTATCTCCCTTATTTTCTTTAAATAGCTCTCGTCAAAGGAGGGGATAAAACATGTTTCAAGGGACACACCGTCGACTTTCAGTTCAGCGGCACGGCTTAAAAAATCCTCAAGGCTCATTTTTACTTTTGGTGCCTCTTCTGTCGGATATACTTCCCCGAAATATTTATGGTAGCAATAACTGTCAATGCCAATTTTCATGTTATCCCCCCCTTTTTTTTAAAAAAAATAACTTATTGTTTTTGCTTAAAAAAAATCTTCACAAAACAGTTATTTGCAATGTTCTCTGTCAGGTTGCTTATTAATATTTAAATATATCCAGTTCGTATAAAACCACCGGAATTTTACAGAAATTGCAAACAAATCAATCATGAAACTTTCTAATTGAAGCCTCACCTGATTGGCCGTCCGCCTAAACTGCTGCTCATATTTTTAAACAATTTACTTCTTTTCAGGTAACCTAAATACCGCAGGATTTCAGGAACTGAACACTTTTCTTAAGTATTTCAGGATCACCGACAATTTCCAATGTTGAAGCTTCAATATTTGTACCTTTAAGAGCATCACAAATACCTTTGATATCAATAATACCGTCTCCCATTGCTATTGTTGAAAACCCTGCACCAAATTGTTTGGTTCTCTTTGGCAGCCAGTCTTCACCCAAATCTTTCCAATGAACATGATGAATTTTGTCTTTAAAAGTTTTAGCCATTTCAACAGGGTCAGCACCGCCCAGCCAGCTGTTTCCAGTGTCAAGATTTAAACCAATGGCTGGATTGTTATCAAGAAGATCAAACACTTTTTTCAGTCCGTCGATTGTATCTGTAATTGGCCCATGATTTTCCAGAAGAATTCTTACTCCATAGTCTGAAGCCATTTTTACCGGTTCACAAAGCTTTTCAGCAATCGTAAAGGTTCTTTGTTCAATTGTAGTTTTACGACCCCATTCCGTAGTGGCTTCACCTTCTGTTGTGATAACTTCTTTTACTCCAATGGCAGCTGCCATTTTAATTGCTTTCATAATTTCTGCAGTTCCGAATCTGCTGGGTTTGGATGGATCAAGAAGGTTTGCATGGGCACATATTGTTGAAATTTTTATACCATATTTATCAAATAGTCTCTTAACATCAAAAGGGTTGTCGTCAAGGCTTACTGTCGGGCTGAAACCTGCTGTTCCAAGCATGCTTCCACCTGCATTTGTATCAGTAACGTCAGCATATAAAAATCCCATTTCCTTTGCAGTTTTTAATTGCTCTTCAACACTTGCAAAAGGCTTGATTAAAAGAAATAATCCTATGTTCATCTTTCCCTCCTGAAATTTTTTTTATTTTAATTTTTAATCTTATTATTAAAAAAGCTTTATCAGCTGAATAGTCAATCTCACTGGAAACCTTTGGTCCTAAAAAAAATCTGGTACTATGGCAATATGGTAATCTGGTAATTTATCGATTATTTTGAAAATTAAAATTTATATTTTTCTTTTTCTTTTGGTTCTTTTGAATATATAGCCTGCAGAAATATCCTGCAGGCTATATAAGCTCGTATAACTTTCTGACCTAAAATTAATAACTTTTTTGATTTCGTTCCCTGCTAGTAGAACGACTGAATATCAATTTATGGTTATTTTGCCAGATAAGCAGTTAGTTTCTCATCAAATGATTTGAAGAGATCAGCATTTTCTGTGTAGCTTGTTTCGTAGAATGCAAGATCCCACTGGAATTTATTTTCAGCTCGTGCCTTCAAATAATCCTCGATTACCCAAGGAATAGCCTGATCCAAATTTTCTTTGGTCATTGCTGCCCAAGGTTTGATCTGCAGATAAGTGAGAGCTTCTTCGCCTCTAAGATAACGGGAGATCTGCTGAATACAAAGATCAGCATTTAATGATGGAGGATTTGGAGATGTAGCTGACATCTTGCCATCTTTAATTAACTGCCAACCTTCTTCTTTACCATTGCAGGAAACCATTATCTTGCCTGTTACGTTTTGTTCTTCAAATACCTGCTGAACACCGAAAGCTGTTTCTTCATTGCAAGCAAAAATTACATCAAATTCCCTGCCTGATGAAATAAGATCCTGTGTTATAGGTATTGCAAGAGTTCTCTGCCATTCTGAGCTTTTGGTTAAAAATGCTGGTTCCAGGCCTGCTTCTTCAAGAGCCATATCAAAACCAACGATTTCGCCTTCAGCTGGGCCCTGTCCAAGAAATCCGGGGATATTTACACTCTTGGCATTAGGAACATTTTCTGCAACCCATTTGCCAACCTGATAACCCATGATTACAAAGTTATCAGTTACGTGTCCCTGAAGTTCAGTTCCTGCTGTAAGCTCAGGTTTTCCAGCGATAAAGAATATTGGCACCTTTGCATCGTTAGCAGCCTTGATTGTAGTAGCGCTTCCTGCTGCACCTGCAGTTATAACTGCAATTGCGTCTACGCCCTTAGCGATAAGATCCTGAACGTTTGCAAGTTCTTTTTCAGGTTTGTAGTCAGAGTTAAGCTCTGTAACTATCATACCCTGTGATTCTGCCAAAGCCTTAAATGCTTTTCCAAATGCTGCATAATAATCATCAGGACCTGCATTTACAAAGCCAAGTTGTTTTCCTGTAAGATCCATCTGAGCGGCTTCTGTTTCAACAGCAGCAGCAGTAGTTTCAGCAGCAGCAGCTGTGGTTTCAGCAGCAGCAGTTGTAGCAGCAGCTGTAGTAGCAGCAGCTGTAGTTTCAGCAACAGTTGCAGTTTTACAACCAATGCCTATTGATCCTAAAATAGCTATACAGATTACGACTATAAGTAGCTTTTTTAACATCTTTTCCTCCTTTTATCTTTCCTTCTTTTGTATTTACGCTAGCAGAACATTTGCGCATCAAAATTATGATGCAATTTTTATTTTACAGATCTTTCTTCATCAGCTGTCAGCATGACAGAAGAGGACCTGGTACTACTTATGTAAGTAAGAGACACAGCAAACACTATCAGTAACCCTCTGGTTACATATTGCCAATGGGGATTGACGCCGATAATATTAAGTGCATTTGAAATAATGCCCAGCATCAGCACTCCGATAAACGTACCCCAGGCGTTCCCTTTACCACCGACAAGTGCGGTTCCACCGACAACAACAGCTGCAATGACTTCTATCTCCTTTCCTTCACCCATCAGCGGGTTTCCTGTGCCAAGCCTTGAGAGCTGCGCCATGGTTGCTATTGCAACGAAAATTCCGTTGATGCCGTACAGCATGAGCTTAAAGTTTTTTACATTAATACCTGCAAGATATGCTGCACTTTCATTGCCACCCACAGCATATACTCTGCGTCCAAACTTGGTATATTTCAAAATAAACCATACTATTACTGTAAGAATAATGAATAATATTACAGGAAATGCTATTTTCAAAACCGGCTGATTTAGAGGGATATTAAGATAAGTCTTGCCGAGGAAAGTAAATTTCCCCTCGATTGTTATCTCTCTGCCGTTTGTTATAAGATATGTAAAACCCTTGTATATGCTTAAAAACCCCAGGGAAACTATAAAAGCTTCAAGTTTTGTTCGCGAGATTATAAGTCCCATTACAAGCTGCAACGCTACCGCAACTACAAGCCCGAGCCCGGCGGCTCCCCATTCATTCCATCCCAGTGTTTTAATCAGAAAAGCCATGCCTGTGCCTATAAAACACATCATCTGCCCTACTGAAAGGTCTATGCCTCCTGAGATCATAATAAGTGTCATACTTAATGCAAGCATGCCTGTTATTGATACCTGCAAAAAGACATTTGCAATATTCATGGGTTTAATGAACGCAACTTTGGAAATATCCATGCTGCGCACTGCAAAAAACTCCACAATAATGACGATTGCAATAATGAAAAGCAGCACTAAAAAAATGGATAGATTTTCGTTCTTTGAAAATCTTTTTAACGGATTCTTAGACCTCATCTCATGCTCCCTCCAATCGAGTATTTAAGTATATTTTCTTCATTGATCTCATCTTTACTTAATTGTGCCGCCATGTTTCCGTCCCGCATAACCATTACTTTGTCACTCATGGCAACGAGTTCCGGCATGTCAGAGGAAATCATAATTATGGCTTTTTTAGCCTGCAGAAGCTCCACCATGATTTTATAGATTTCTTCCTTTGCCCCAACATCTATTCCACGCGTCGGCTCATCAAAAATAAATATTTCCGCATTTGTAGCAAACCATTTCCCTAAAACAACTTTTTGCTGATTTCCGCCTGAAAGAAACATAGCCTTCTGGGACACGCTTGGTGTTGCAATTTCCAAAAGATCAACATATTTTTTAGTTATTGCTACATCTTCGGATGGCATTGCAAAAGGCATCTTTGTCTGCGAATAACTTGCAATGGGGATATTTTTGTCAAGGGCATGCTTGAGAAATAATCCGGTCTCCTGCCTGTTCTCAGTAATAAAGCACATTTTGTTTGAAATCGCTGAAAAAGGTGTCCTTATATCAACATGTTCCCCTTTTATTATAATCTCACCAAAAACAGCTTTTTTTGCTCCAAATAAAAGCTCTGCCAGCTCTGTTCTTCCCGAACCTACCATACCGGCAATACCCAGCAATTCACCGCTTCTTACTGAAAACGAAATATCTTTAACTCCGTTGCCGCTTAAATTTTTCGCTTCAAACATAACATCCCCGATATCAGCTTTTTGACGCTGATAAAATAATGAAACGTCACGGCCAACCATGTCTATTATAAGCTGCTGCTCTGTCAGATCTTTAATATCATATGTATTAATTTTCTGCCCATCCCGGATAACTGTGACCCTGTCAGCGACTTTAAATACCTCTTCAAGGTGGTGAGAAATGTAAACAATGCTTATTCCGCTTTTTGCCAGCTTCCTTAGAATATCGAGCAAGTGGCTGATTTCGGTCTGTGTAAATGATGAAGTTGGCTCATCAAGGATTATAACCTTGGAATCATGCAGCAAACCTCTGGCTATTTCAACTGTTTTTTGTCCTCCACTCCCCAACTGCCCGACAATATCATATGGAGATATGTCAGAATGAAGAAATTCCAAAATTTCTTTGGCTTTGGCGACCATCTTTGTTTTATTAAGAATGACCCCGTTTGCAATCTCATTGCCTGTAAAAAGATTTTCAAAAACGCTCAGCAGCGGAAATAATGTGTGCTCCTGGTATATTGTCTGGATACCCATTATCATTGCTGCGCGGGGATTTGCTATATTGGCTTTTTCCCCATTAAAATATATGTCTCCCTTGTCCGGCGTATAGGCTCCTGAGAGCATCTTGATAAGTGTTGATTTGCCGGCACCATTCTCACCGCATATGCAGTGAATCTCTCCCCTTCTCAGATCAAACTCAAAGCCTTCAAAAACTTTGACACCCGGAAAGGATTTATAAATACTTTTCATCTCAAGAATCAAGTCTTGGGGCATAAAATTCCCTCCTGTCCCATCATCTTTCTATCGCATTCGTTTATATTTAATCTTTTTATCATTTATTTTGCAAATAATTAAATTATACCATTTATGGCTTATGCTTCAGCGCATCAATTATGGCGCAGATTGCCTTATAACTATACTCGGTTCAAGAGTAATTTTCTTTTTTATATTCTCTTCTTTTCTTATCACTTTAAAAAGAGTGTCTGTTCCCTGGATGCACATCGTCATTATGGGCTGGTTTATGGTTGTCAGGCTTGGAGATATAACGCTTGAGAACGGAACATTGTCATACCCTATAACAGCTATATCCTGAGGAACCCTGATTTTTAATTCATTAAGTCTTTTAATTACACCAAAAGCCATTTGATCTGTTGAAGCAAATATCCCTTCGGGCCTGCCTTTTGACAGTATCTCTTTGGTTGCGATGTAACCAAGCTCGATTTTTTCATACTCATTGTCTTCTTTTGCTATGTAAACCATTTCACTTTTTATCGGCAGGCCAAACTCTTTCATTGCTCTTTTGAAACCTTCGTATCTGTCACGCAATGACATATTATACAAAGGTTCGCTGCAGTAAGCTATGTTTTTAATACCCAGCGAAATGAAATGCTGCACTACAAGAAAACTTCCTTTTATGTTGTTTAAAAGCACGCAGGGTGCCTCTCCCTCATCTTCAGTTACTTCATCGTCAATCGCTACAAAAGGTATGTTATGCTTATAGAGTTTTTTATAACACTCCCTGTTTGTCAGACCATAACATATTATTACACCTGCGACTTTTTGCTGTATCAGGGAAATTATATACCAGTCCTCTATGACGGCGTCGTGCATTGTATTGCATATAAAAGTAAAATAATCAAGTTCCCGGGTTATTTTTTCGTTATACTTTATCATTTCATTGTAATAACTGTTCATAACATCCGGTACTACAATACCAATTGTATTGGTCGTGCTTTTTTTTAGGTTCCTGGCAACAAGATTTGGTATATATCCAAGCCGGTCTGCAGTATCAAGAACTCTTTTTTTTACTGTTTCAGATATATCTTCGGAGTCATTTATGGCATACGAAACAGTAGCCTGTGTTACTCCGGTAAGACGGGCTATGTCTTTCATTGTTGGATTTTTAAGCGCTTTTTTCAACATAATGCCAAGTGCAAAATTTTTAAATTTTTATTACTCTCAGTATTAAATAGATTACTACTTATACGTTTAAATCTATTTGCCGAAATTATCCCACATTATTTTACTGATTTCAATACCAAATTCAAGTATTGTTTTATAATTTTATTATACTTTTATTACTTGTCATAAGACTGGCTGTACACAGGCAGATCTTACATACTATAGAAATTTTAGAATACTTATTTAAAATTATTTTAAAAAATACCGGCTCGGTCAACTTAAATGCTGGATCAACCCTTCTATTTGCTGACTTGTTTTTATAGTTATAAATAAATATTACACAAAATCAAATTGAGAGAAACGGCTCTTGATTTGAACCGTTTCTCTCAACAAAAATCTATATAATTGCTCTCAGGAAATCCACGCTGGCGCCTATTTTTTCATCCAGCCCTGAACATTCTATTGAAATATCGCCATCCCAATTTGTTTCTTTCAGGAATTGGATACATTTCTTTATGTTGTCAGCATTTACGCCTTCTCCTATAGCTACTTCGCTGCATGCAATACCTGTATCTTCTCCACGAAGTGCGGCTGCGAGCCCGGCACTGACATCCTTGATGTGCGCATGCGTTACATATTTTCTCATGGCTTTAAGAAACTCCAGTGGGTCGTTGCCCTGAATAAATGTATTTCCTGTGTCCATGTTAAACCTTAAATACTCAGATTCAAAATGTGAAAGAAGTTTCTGCATGAAGTCAATATCACCCGTATAAGGTCCATGAGGTTCAACATTAATTATGATCTTATAATCCTCGGCCCACTTAATGCATTCCTGGTAATTGCGGATAGTCTGCTTTAAGACTTCTTCCTTAGACATATCATAAACCCTGCCGCTGTCTGTGGTGTCAACTTTGGGACAACCCAAATCTCGGGCAAAACGTATTGACTGCTGAACGTACTGCACGCCATATACCGCACCGTCAAATCCCATCATCGGATAAGAACCATCAATCTGGGAAACTTTCAAACCTCTTGCATCACAAAGCCTTCTGATTTCCAGAGGATTCTGCCTTAGTGCAAGACTCGGCTCATAGCCCATTGCCTGAATAAAGTACTGCCCGTCGATCATTCCAAACTCCATATGATCGAGTTTGTACTTAGCTGCTGAATCAAGAGCTGCCATGTAGCCGCCACTCAGAGTCCTCCAGTTATCAGCATGCATACCAAGTCTAATCATGTTTGTTCTCCTTCTTATTTGATTATAAGTTCTCGCGAATGCGAAAAATTGAGTCAGATTTTTAGATGCCGATCCTCATGCCACTTTTTAAAATGTTTAAAATCGTTTGTTTATGAAGCCTGCTTATTCAGGTATGTGTTTCCAGCTTATACGTTTAATTTATGCAATATAACATATTTATTTCGCCAAATCAATAACAGTTGGCAAAACAGTTGGTAAAAAAATGACACAATAAATTGTATATATTTTGTTTGCTTAATACACATTATCCCTTATGATATATTGTAAAATTCAGGAGGGTAATTATAATAATAAAATTTTATATTGAATTAATCGCAAGAGCAATTTTCTGGCTGTTCGGTTTCTGGTTTTTATAGAAAATTCCGTATTGCAGCAAAAGCAGTAAAAACAGTTTGAGAGAAATCGAAAAACTTAACAGTGATAATCATTTGGGCAAGACTTACCCCTTTAAAGTCTCGATAATAATTCCGGCAAGAAATGAAGAAAAAACACTGCCATTTCTGTTAAGTTCAATTCAGTCCCAAACCGTAAGGCCGCACGAAATAATACTCGTAAACGATCAGTCGGAAGACCGCACAGAGGAAATAGGAAAACAATTTGGAGTAAGTATTATCAATATCGAATCTTTGCCGGAAGGCTGGCGTGGGAAAAACTGGGCATGCTACAAAGGTGCCGAGAATGCTTCGGGGGATTTGTTTCTTTTCCTTGATGCAGACACTGCTTTTGATCCTGGTGGGCTTGAAAGACTGCTTGAGTGCCACCTTCAGTGCAAAGGAGTAGTTTCGGTTGAACCATACCATAAAATTAAAAAGTTTTATGAGAATTTTGCAGCATATTTCAACATAATACTTATGGGCTCAATGAATGTTTTTACGCCTTTGCAGTTTAAACTCAAACCAATTGGCGCATTCGGGCCATGCCTTCTTTGCGACAGAGAGACTTACTTTTCAATAGATGGTCACAGAAGTACAAAAGACAAGATTATGGAAGATCTGGAACTTGGCAAGATCCTGTTATCCCGAGGCATATACGTATACTGCTTTGGTGGGAAAGGCACTATCTCTTTTAGGATGTACCCTTATGGAATCGGGAGCATTGTAAAAGGGTTCTCAAGAGGATTTGCAGTCGGCGCCAAATCAACATCAGTGATTACTTTTATTCTGGAAATACTGTGGATATCAGGCTCATTTTTCCCCCTTACAATACTTATTCAAAGCATGGTAAATTATAATTTAACGGGGATAATAACAGGTATTATATTTTATGTTGCTTATGTGGCCCAGGTTTTATGGATGGCAAGAAGAATCGGTAATTTCAGCCCGGCAGTCGCAATTTTTTTTCCAGTTTTTTTAATGTTTTTTATCTCCGTATTTTTCTGGTCGGTGCTGCAAAATGTATTAAAACTCAATATCAGATGGAAGGGCAGAATCATAAATCCAAAAACTGACAGAAAAAAGAGCCAAAAAAAATAAAGGCAGGGCAATATATGGTATTTCAGCTTTCACATTTCTGGATAATATTCCTGGATATAAGCGTTTGGGCAGTTATTCATCTTGGTGTTTCATATTTATGTTCAATGATCCCCTTAAATAAGTTCAATCCTGATAGCTGGTGGTACAGTATAAAAAATGCTGAGAATAATGGAAATATTTATGCCGTCTTTTTTAAAGTAAAAAAATGGAAACAGTTTGTTCCAGATGGAGCAAAACTCTTTAAGGGTGGTTTTCCAAAAAAGAAACTACAATCCTCCGGCTCCAAATATTTAAATACTTTTATGCTGGAAACATGCAGAGGTGAACTTACACACTGGCTGCAAATATTACCGGCAGCAGTATTTTTTCTTTGGAACATCTGGTGGGCAGGAGTGATAATGATAGCTTAGGCTTTGTGCGCGAACATTCCTTGCATAATGCTTCAAAGATATAACAGGGCAAGGCTCCAGAGAGTCCTTGGAAAAATGAAATAAAAAAGTTGCCTGCTAGATGCTTATTATTTCGAATTTCTTATCCTCTGTGTTAAAAATCCCGAAAGTCGGGCTGCTGTCTTTTTTAAAATAGCTGTGCGCGGACCCTGGGCTTAAAAGAAGGGTGTTCCCGAATACCGACTGCTCAGACTTGTGAAAATGGCCGCTCAAAACCACATCGTAGCTCCCGCTTTTTGCCAGAGCCTCTGAGATTTCCCGGTACTCTCCATGATACAAAGCAAAACTTAAGCCGTCCCAGACAACCCTGCCAAAATCTCCCAGAATCGTTGCGCCTATTTCAGAAAAAGCCTGAATGAGCCCGTATTTATAGCCGTCGTTATTTCCAAATATACCGGTAAGCTGAAAATCTTTGAAAAGCCTCACCATTGGCGGAGCCACATAATCCCCCAGATGGATGACATTTTCAATATTTTCTTTTTTAAAAATTCGCACAATCTTTTTTACATTTCCTTCATCATCATGCGTATCAGAAACTATTCCAATTCTCATAAAAGCTCCCAGATTATAATAATTTAAATAACTTTTGCTTAATTATAATAAGGCTTTTTTTAATTTACAATTTCCATTAAAAATATATAATTAGCTGATTCTATTTATCTTATAAGGTTTTCACGAAAAAATGAAAATTTTCAGAGAATTTTTAGCCCTTCCAAGAACAGTGTATGTTCTTTTTTTTGCCAGGATAATAAACAGTATCGGCAGTTTTGTATATCCGCTCCTTGCAATCCTGCTGACACAGAAACTTGGTTACGATGAAAGGGCAGCAGGTATCATAACTACAGTATGCATCGCGGTCGGCGGCCTGGGAATGCTTATCGGTGGGAAACTTGCCGACAAAGTAGGCAGAAAAAAGTTATTTATAATATCGAGCCTGGCCGGTGCTGCTGCATTTATTATTTGCGGCTTCCTTGGTAGTTCAAAAATTATTATATATTTTATACTTGCAGGAAATTTTTTAAGCATTGCCCAATGGCCGACCATAGACGCAATGGTTGCGGACGCTACAAACAAGGGCAACAGGCAAAATGCATTTTCGCTTCTTTATCTCGGATCAAATATGGGCGTTGCGATCGGCCCATTGATTGCAGGCTTTTTAATTACAAATCACCTGAAGTGGTTCTTCCTTGGGGACGGCATTACTACTTTGCTTTCTTTAATACCGGTATTTTTACTCGTTAAAGATACAAGTCCGACAAGACAGGAGATTGAAGCTGTGCCTGACAGTGATACTGAAAGGGCTGAGAAAGGAAATGTCTTTAAAGCGCTCGCACAGAGACCGGTACTTCTGATATTTACCTTTATTGCAATATTTATTTCGCTTGTTTATGCTCAGTACACTTTCGGTCTGCCGCTGTTTGTCAACAGCATTTTTGGTGTTTCAGGGCCAAAAATATTCGGTTCCCTGATGTCAATTAATGCCGGAATGGTAGTACTGCTTACACTTTTTATGATTTCTTTTACAAAAAGATTTAAGCCGCTCCAAAGCATAGTGGCAGGTATTCTTTTGTATGCTGCAGGTTTTGGAATTCTTTATTTTGCCGCTAATATTTATCTTCTTGTCATTTCAACAATTTTGTGGACAGCCGGTGAGATAATTATCGTCGTAAATGTAGAGGTCTTTATTGCAAACAATTCCCCCATTACCCACAGAGGAAGATTTTTTGCAACAATAGCTTTCGTACAGGAATCAGGTTTTGCAGTTTCACCAATGCTGGCCGGCTTTTTTATCGCAAGTTTTGGAATAAGAAAAATATGGCCCGTTGTCTCACTTTTTGCTATCGCAGCTGCTTTGATGATGACTGGACTATACTTCCTGCAAAAATTAAAAAAAATACAGCAGCTAAGTGCAAAAAAATAAAATTTGAGTCAGACAGCTTTTATCAAGGGAAACACTTGCCTGGCGATGTTTCTAATGAAGCCGTGAAATTTCAGGCAATCTGTGCCCCAAACCTGGGTTGCCATGGAGCCGAAACACCAATCTTCTTTTTCAATACATACTAATCAGTTTCTAATTAACAACCTGCCGGGCATGGTGGATTGAGAGAAATTTAAGATTTTTTTTAGCTTTCGTTTTTAAAGATGACTATTTCATCAACTTTATGTTTATTCTTAAGCATAGTTGCTATGACATTGCATTTAATCTTCAACAGAAAAAAAATGTTTTTTTTCTCGTCAATTAAAGCTTCAAGGTTGCCCTGCCCCTTTGAAATTACAAGATCCGCTTCCCTGAAGCACCGGTTAAATTCTTCAGAACATGCGGGAAGATGTGCAGCAGGCATATCGGCACCGGTAGTAATAATTTTTGCGGCTTTATCAATTCCGACCATTATTGCATCATCCATTGTCGAGTCATTTAAAGTATGCCCGCCCCTGACAGAATAAGTAATCAATCCATCTTTGGCAAAATGCCTGTTTAAAAATTCGATAAAAAGCCTGTCAAATACTATTTCACCGGCGTTGTCGCCAATTACAAGTATTTTTTTTGCTCCTGATATTTCTTTTTTTAACCTGCTAATACTTTTCGCATCGAGTGGCTGGCAAAGAGCGGTTTCAATAGATTTTTTAAGATATTCTCTGGACATCTTTTTGCCCTGCATTACATCAACGCTGTTTCCGGCAAGACACAGCCTTAAAGCCATCTCAAACTGTTCGGCTGATTTTTCTATTCTTTCTTCGTATGCTCGGCTTAAGCTCAAACAGATCCTGTTAAACTCTCTTTTAAAATCAAAATACGGGTCAATGTCGGGAATTATAGTCTTTATTTCTTTCTGAATATCATGAAAAAGTTCAAAAAGGTTTTCATAGGATCCAAAGTCGGAAGCTTTAATCAAAGCTTTTTTTACTGCATCGGACCTTAATTTTTCGTCGTCTGTCATAAGCATCACCGATGTAACCGCCGATCTTATGTGGCACGCAATACATTCATGGTATATCTTCATAATTTGTCTAAAAACTCCCTTGCTTTTATCAGGATTTTACCTATATTTTTTTCACTGCTATGGCTGGCATTAAGTTCAAGCACAAGCACATTGTCATAACCGCTCTTATGTATTTTATTAAAAACATTTTCCCAGTCTATTTTGCCCAAACCGGGAATATTATGCAGGTCGTCCTCTGCTTTTAATCTGCTTCCACCCATATACCCCTCATTATCATGTATGTGCATTGTGATTATATCTTTGCCGAATTCCGTAATGAATTCAGGCAGTATATTGCTCAAATTTGCATGTCCTGTGTCAAGGCAGACGCCAATACTGTCTCTGCAGCTGATATTATCCCTTACTCCGCCAAGAATACTCTGCATGTCTTCAATATTGTCGCACATAAATTCCGGAGGCAGGTTTTCGATTGCAATCTTAATGTCATTTCGGCTTGCAAATTCAGTAATCTCCGTGCAGCTTCTGATGACAGTGCTTATTTTAAAATCAAGAATGCTTTTGTCGATGCTCCAGCCCCCCGGATGCACAACAATAACATCAGCTCCCAGTCTTTTAGCAGTAAGAATGTTGCCTTTCAGGACCTGAATGCTGTGGGATCGTAAAACCTCATCCGAACTTGATATGTCTGTCTGAAGAAAATTGGAATGAGTCGAGCAGATCTTCATCCCGCGAGCATTTATGTAATCAAGAACTTCAGAAGAAACGCAATGAAATGAAGATATCTCAATAAAATCGAATCCTGAATTTTTTATACAGTCTACTTCTCTTTTTGAAATATTAACGATGTCTGAAAATATTAATGTACTGACACTAAAAAACATGAATGGTATTGTACCAAAAAACAGAAATATTTAAATTAAAAATATTTTAAAAATAAAATTATAGAAAATGCTTGACAAGGAATCAGAAATAAACAATAATGAATGAATCGGTTCACTGAATCGGTTCATTAACATAAAAATATTATAAAACAGGATGACCAATATAAAAGAAGTAGCAAAAAGAGCCGGAGTATCTGTAGGGACAGTATCGAATGTTCTCAACAGTCTTTCCACTGTTTCGCAGGAAAATATCGGGAAAGTGCGTGGGGCCATAAAAGAACTGGATTTTAAGCCCAGCAGAATTGCTGCCAGCCTTTCAAGCCGAAAGACTGCCAATATTGGACTTGTTATTCCTGATATCGCAAGCCCTTATTATGCCGACCTCATTAAAGGCATATCAGATTCAGTGGAATCTGGCGGATATAATATTTTTCTTTGCGGATCAAATGACAGTCTTGAAAAAGAAACCAAAATCATCAATGACCTTTTATCACTTTGGATAGACGGAATAATAATAGTGCCGGTTTATGAAAGATCAAGAGAGATTGATCTTATTAATAATATAAAAATCCCAACTGTTCTGGTTAACAGGGAGATACAGGGACTTAGCAGGGATCTTTGCATGTTTAACAATTTCAAGGGAGCTTATGATGGAACAAAATACTTAATTGATAATAATCATAAGAAGATAATAACCCTTGCAGGACCCCAGCACTCAAGGTCTTTTGAAGACAGGCTTCTGGGTTGGAAAGAAGCTGTACAGGAATACGGGCTTTATCGAAATGAGCACATATTTATAAGCGATTACTCTGTGGAATCGGGTTATGAATCAATGGAGAAAGCCTTAAACCAGCTAAAAGAAATTGACGCCGTTTTTGCATCAAGTGATTTGATTGCGCTCGGAGCAATGAATGCAATCAAGAATAATCATTTGAGCATTCCGGAGGATATCTCAATTATGGGGTTTGGGGATATTTATCTCAGCAAATATCTGGAGCCTGCCCTGACAACAATCAAAAGGCCTTTTTATAATATAGGTAAAACTGCCGTATCAATGCTGATGGAAAAGATTTCAGGAAATCATGAAAGTTCTGAAATTGACAAGCCCGGAAAAATAATAATTGAAGGGCTCCTTGAAATAAGGAAATCAGTCGCGGTAAAAAATTAATTAATAAAGGGGGTGTTAATATGGAAACTACAATGAAAGAAAAAGTAAAAAAGACAGCTTTCTATCTGATAGCTAATTTCTGGCTCATTCCTTTCACAGGAATAATAATACTGATATCTTATCTGTCTAAATTAAATTCATAGGATTAAAAAGATGCAGAATATGATGAAGGCACAGGTTTTATAGGTTTTAAATTAACCAAAAAGGCCTGTGCCTCTTTGAATCAATAGAGAACTGCATTAAGGAATTCTTTTGTTCGCGGTTGCTGCGGGTTTTCAAATATATCTGAAGCAACACCCTCCTCAATAATTAATCCTTCGTCCATAAAAATAACATGCGTGCCGACTTCTTTTGCAAAACCCATCTCGTGTGTTACAACAAGCATGGTCATCCCGCTCTTTGCCAAATCCTTCATTACATCAAGAACTTCCTTAACAAGCTCCGGATCAAGCGCAGATGTCACCTCATCAAAAAGAATAGCTTCCGGGTTCATCGCCAATGCCCTGGCAATGGCCACTCTTTGTTTCTGCCCTCCGGAAAGCTGGCCGGGGAAACTGTTTATTTTATCCTTAAGGCCAACCTTTGTCAGAAGCTCTATACCTGCTTTTTCGGCTTCGGCTTTTTTTAGCTTAAGTACATTAACCGGCGCAAGCATAACATTGCCAAGTGCAGTCATATTAGGGAAAAGATTGAAACTCTGGAAAACCATGCCAAGTCTCTGCCTTACCTTGTTTTTATTTATCTTTTTTGCAGTTACGTCAACTCCGTCAAAAAATATATGGCCAGATGTGGGCTCTTCCAGAAGGTTAATACAGCGAAGCAGTGTACTTTTTCCGGAGCCACTGGGCCCGACAATAACCATTACCTCCCCCATTTTGACTTCCAGGTTTACACCTCTAAGTACTTCGAGATGGCCGAATTTTTTATGTAAATTTACAATCTTAATCAAGTTTGTTAACCTTCAATCTGATTTGCCTTTTATACTTCACTCTTTTTTAAGTTCCTATACTTCACTCTTTTTTAACCTTCTACAGCCATAAATCTTTGCAAATCGGCTCCCGCTCTTGCTTACCTTTTTATCCTTCACTCTTTTTTAGTCGGCCTTCCATATGGCTTATCATCCTGGTAAGCGGTATTGTAATAATGAGGTAAATAATTGCTGCTGCAGTAAGTGATGTAGGGTTCAATTTCCAAGTCATCATTTCTTTGGCTGTCCTCATAAGTTCAGAAATGGCAATGACTGACAAAAGTGACGAATCTTTGATAAGAGCAACAAATTCATTTGTCAGAGGTGGCAATACTCTTTTAATAGTCTGGGGTATGATTACATAACGCATTGCCTGGGAATAAGACATGCCAAGTGACCTTGCAGCCTCCATCTGTCCCTTATCGATGGATTCTATGCCTGCCCTGAATATCTCTGTGACATAAGCACCACTGTTAATTGACAGCGCTGCTATTCCTGCAACCGGAGCCGGAAGGTTTATACCAAGATATGGCAAAGCATAGTACATAAATATAATCTGTATCAGAAGTGGAGTTCCCCTGAAAAGATCCACATAAATAATCGCGAACTGATTGAGAACCTTAACTTTGGATACCCTTATGATAGAGGTTATCATGCCTATCATTATCCCTATCAGCTCCGAAGACGCCGAAAAAATAATGGTAAACAGGGCGCCTTTTAAAAGATAGGGCAATATTTCTTTTATTATTTCGACATTGAAGTATGTGCGAATCAGCTCAGCTATATTCTGCATAAATTAACCGGTTCTTTGTTTTTTTTATTCGATTTGCCGTTTTGTTTAAGACCGCTACCAGTAAAGTGACCCAAATGTCCTGACCTGCTCAATGTCCTGTTTATTTTTGCTTAATGGTCCCTAATGCCCGGTCCATTGTAAGCTAACGTTATTCCAGGTTATCGCCCGCATTTTCAGAACTTTCAAATGGGGGATCTCTCCCCCATTTGTCTTAAGAATAAATATTTTATTTTCTTTCGCCGAACCACTTTTTGGATATTTCTGCAAATGTTCCGTCATCTACCAGACCCTTAAGTGTGGCATTGACTGCATCACGCAGCTCAGGAGTATCTTTTGCAAATGCAATGCCATAACTTTCATTGGTTTTTATTACAAACCCCAGTTTTACGTCTTTATTATCTTTTATATAAACATCCCCTACGATAGAATCACAGATAACAGTGTCTACCCTGCCAGCCTTAAGATCTTCCATTGCCAGCATATTATCATCATATGTGTTTACTTTAAGGCCTGCAATTTTTTTTGCTTCGAGCTCTCCGGTTGTCCCGATTTGGACTCCGGCAGTTTTGCCGTTTAATTTATCTAATGAGTCGATGTCAGAACCAGCCAATATAACAGCAGTCTGGTCAACCTGATAATAAGGAGTGGAAAAATCCATTTCCTTTTTTCTGTCATCGGTTATTGTTACAGCAGAAATAACCATGTCAAATTTATGTGCTATAAGTGCCGGAAAAATACCGTCCCATGCGGAAGTCTGGTAATCAAGTTTCATGCCAAGTTTATCAGCAATTGCCTGCATCAGGTCAACGTCGAATCCAACTATTTTATCTCCCTCTTTAAATTCCATCGGTGGGTATGTGGTATCACTTCCTACGGTCAGCACTCCTGCTTTAATTGTCTTAAGGCTGGATGCATCTGCTGCGCTTGTTTCCTGTTTTGCACAGGCAATAGAACCTACTGACACAGCGATTATAAGAATTGCTATTGCCACTGCAATAAATATTCTGCTTCTCATTATTTTCCTTTCTTTTTTTAATTTTTAACCATTATTCCCTGGTTTTTTGGTATTATACATTATCTTTTGATTTTTTTAACATATTTTCTAAAATTATTGGATTTTTAATATTACATAATGCCCGGCTTTTGTAATTTAAAATATCATCCAGCCATTCATCAGTAATTGATTATATTTAGTGGCAGGCAAATCTTATAAAAAAGCTCCCGTTTTAACAGGAGCTTTTTTGTTTTTTTTAATATCTTAAACCACTTTTCAATTATGCCCAGGCATCGGACACCAACCGGCTATTATCACCTGGTTATGAATTATTAATGATACGTAATATTAAGATTTACTCCGGAAGATTTGTCATATTCCCAACCATCATAGTTATCATTACCGTTACTTGCACCGTTGGACCAGTGTATCCTTATCTGGAACCTGCTGTGGCCTGCAGTCACGGCACTTTGAAGCTGTGTCTTTAAATCTGCAGCATTACATGTAAAACTGCCGCCCCCGGCATTATTAAATTTCTGAATTCCTGCGGATAAAAGATCAAAGTCTGATGCTACAAGAGGCTCTGCACCCCAATTTACCACACCTACCCATAAGTCCAGGAGAAACGCAGAGCTGCCCCATGTTTGTTTCAAATTGAAAGGCATTGAAGCGGAATCTATAGTCTTTCCTGCCAGGGAAGATATATCAAAACTTATGTATCCCCTCACACTTTTATTTGCAGGGGAATCCCCGGCAAATATATCTGTTTCTCCGCCTGCAACATGTACGGGCCCTCCCTGTTCAATATATCCGCTTTCAGCGATTATCTTTGGTACAGTAAAGCTCGTAATGGCTGATTCGACATCCACCACCTTGGTCATGGAAGTCTCACCACCTTTGCCGTCAGCCACTTTTAAAATTATAGTAGCCGGGCCGGCTGCAGCAGGCGCTGTCCATTTCATCGGGTTTACGGTATCAGCTGTATCTATGGAGCCGCTGTTTACGGTCCATTTATAAGCAAGGGCGTCGCCATCAGCATCCGATGCATCGCCATTTACAGTATATTGCTGTCCCGACTTGATGCTTGCGCTTGATAAAGTTATATCATTTATTTCAGGACTCCTGTTTTCGGAACCACAGCCCCAAGTCAGGTTTAGTGTTGTGCTCGCCTCTCCTGCAGAGTTCTTTGCAGTTGCAGTCAGAGTGTACGGCACCCCTCTGTGAATATTTATCTGGACTTTTTTGGACCCCCAGGCTCCGGCACTGTCATCTTTGCTGAACTTTACAGTTGGAGCAGGATCTCCCGTCACGGTAGCTTTTACCCTGTAATAGCATATATCGTCCCCGGCTGAATATGTCGGTCCTTCATATATCTCCAGAATTATTGTCGGTTTGGTGCCAGAGGCAGTGCTTTCTGCAGCTGTGGTTGATTCCGAAGTTGTTTCAGTGACTTTCGAATCAGATGTTTTTGCAGTAGATTCAGTAGAGGAGTCTTTTCCGTCTTTGCTTGTTGTGCTGTCTACGGGTTTGTCTGTTGAAGCACCCGCAACGGTCTCTGTATCTGTTCCTGTTTTGTCAGTTGCTGCCGTACCTGCTCCACACGCGTTACAGATTGCAGCGGTTCCAAAAACCATAATTACCACCAGCGCCACCAGGATATAATAGTATTTCTTGTGTGCCATAAAATTTCCTCCTAGCTCTTTTTTGGAATATTTATAATCTTTACTTCAATATATATAAATCACACAAAACTTTTAAAAATGTATATTAAATTAATAATACGTATTATAACCTTTTGAAACAACACTTCAAAATTATTTTAAAATTCTTTAAAAACTTTCATATATTTTATTTAGTTTATTTTATTCTGTTTGGTTGCAAATTAATCTTAAAGAGTTTTGCTGAAATTTTCTATTTTAATCTTAAAGAGTTTTGCTGAAATTTTCTATTTTAATCTTAAAGAGTTTTGCT
>CAYZUS010000002.1:109096-131457 GCA_964481885.1 uncultured Actinomycetota bacterium
TTTTGCTGAAATTTTCTATTTTAATCTTAAAGAGTTTTGCTGAAATTTTCTATTTAAAGAATCTGAGTTGAAATACAATAGCAATAGTTAAAAAGAAAATCTTTGATTAAAATAGTTTGTAAAAATAAATGTTTATAAGTATTATTGTTGGAATAATTCCGGTGACTGGCCCGTTTGATAAATTCCGGTAACAGGCCGCATGTACAACCCTTCAGTTTTTCCGGTTTTATAAGTATTTGTAAGCAGATTCAGTATTTTTTCTGTTCAGTATAAATCAGCTGATCGCGCTATTGATAGCCACAAATTTATAAAAATTAAAACAAAAATCAATTATAAAAAATGAATGATATAACTATAAGGGAACTTGGGGAGTATATCCCATCCGTTTTTAACAGTGTCAGCATGAACAAACTGAAAGAGTTTACCATAATACCTTACTTTATTGACTGGTACAGCTCAGAAAGCTCTAAAAAAGTGTTTCCAATATTTTTCCAGGAAATATCTGATTTAAACCCCACCTCGTTTCAGATTCCGGGAGTTCTTACAAGAAATCCATTTTTTGATCATACAAGGATAAAATTTTTTGCAGCTTATAAAAACAATATTCCTGCCGGAAGGATAGCAGCTTTTGTGGATTTCAATTTCAACACACAGCATAACTGCAATACAGGATGGTTCGGACTTTTTGAATCGATTGAAAACAGTGATGTTGCCAACAGGCTCATTGAAACTGCGATAGGGTATCTTAAGGAAAATGGATGTAAAAATGCTGTCGGCCCTGCAAAGTTCAGTGCAAGCGGTGAAATAGGATGCCTGATTGAAGGATTTGATAAAAGGCCATACTTTCTTGAACCATATAATGCCCCTTATTATCAGGGATTCCTGGAAAATTATGGGTTCGCAAAGGAAAATGACTGGTACGCCATGGGTACTGACATTGTACAGGCAAATACTTATATGGAGAGAATCCAGAAGGTTCTTGGAAAAACAAACGGGACAAAGAGAGAATTCGGAAATATCAGTGGATTTAAGTTGAGAAATGCAGATTTTTCAAAACTGAAAGTTGAAATACAGATTATAAGGAATTTATATAACGAAATATGGAACAAAGGTAACCATCCCCAGCAGACAATACTGACTGAAAAAGAGTTTGATATTCTTGCTCAGGGTATTAAAGCAGTAGCAATCGAGGACCTGATTTTTATATATGAAAAAGATAACAGCCCAATAGGAGTTTCCATCAGCCTTCCTGATATCAATGAGGTAATTGATGAATATGACAGGAATATTGGTATGCAAGGAAAGAAAAAATACATTCCCTCGAAGAGTTTTTTTGGCCTGAAAGATTTAAACAGAGATTTAAAAATTTTTAATATTATAAACAGGCGCCTCAGGGAAAAAAAGTTTGAGGGCTTGAGAATCCTTATACTTGGAATAAAAGAGGAGTACAGGAAAACAGGCATTGACTCCCAGCTGTATATTGAGACTTTTAAAAGAGCAAAAGAGCTTGGAATAAAGAAAGGCTCAGGCTCCCAGCTTGCTGACATAAATTTCGATATTTTAAATCCGCTGTTTAAAATCGGAAAACTGTCAATGACATGGCGCGTCTATAATCTGAATATATGATAAACCAAAAACTTTCAGTAAAGCCAAAAAACAGGCAAAGGCAAACCGCATTTATATTTATATGCCTGTCTGTTGCATCTGTAATATTGATTTTTATCCCTTCCATTACAGGCATCGACGGCATGAATGGCGGTTTTGCAATATCTTTTGTTGCCATATTCCTTTCCATATCTTTTTTAATAAGTGCAATCGTTTTTTTTGTGATGGCAAAAAGATTTGACGCTGCTGTAACTGATGACAATGTGATTCTTCACTGGGTTTATAATAAATCAGAATGGATGAAATTTGCAGGCAAGGAATTCACAGTACAAAAAAAAGAAAAATGGTTTCTTTTTATTTTAATTACCGGAATTGCGTTTGTAGTGCTTACAGTTTTCTCAATTATTGTCAGGGATTCCTGGCGCATTATGATAATGGTTTTTTTTGGGCTCGCGGCACTTCTTGCATTTGTGGCCTTTGCCGTTCCAAAGATACAATATGCAAACTTTAAGAAGATATTTCCGGAGGCATACATTGCGAAGGGGTGCGTCTATCTCACAGGAGAATTTCACTGCTGGAGCATGCTCGGAGCTGCGCTTGAGGACGCTGAGTTTGATAATAAGAGCATGCAGATTAAGATTACCTACTCCTATCCCGCAAGATACAGCCGCAGCGAAACCACTGTAAGAATTCCTCTGCCCATGCAGGAAAATTCTCAGCCTGAAATAGATGAAATAGAAAAAATAATACTGCAGGCAGAAAACGCGATTTCTATTCTCAAAAAGTCAAATAAGCTTTAAGAATAATTCGACGTTCTGCTTACACTTGCAATCAATTACTTCCCCCGTCATGTATCAAAAAGTGCCGCAATCTTTTACTTTTCCCCGAAAGTATTTATGTATTTTCCCTTTTGCGCTCCGGTTTTCCTGCCGGCCAGAGACACACTTTAAAACTGCATTAAAAAAATAAATATTTTATTTGCTTTTGTTTGTTTATTTATATATGCTACTAATTCAGTAGTAATAATATGTTTAGTAGTTAATATCTATTACTGAATAATAATAAATGACAACAAAAACAAATGGGAGGCAAAAAATGAAGGAAAATTTTGAGGTACAAGTACTGGGAAAACCGTTGAAGGTCATGCTTGTGATACTGCGCTATGTTATGGCTGTTCAATTTCTATGGGCATTCTTTGACAAATTACTGGGTCTTGGATTTTCTACAAAACCCGAAGGAGCCTGGATAAATGGCGGGTCCCCGACATTCGGGTTTTTAACAAAAGGAGCAACAGGCCCTTTTACCGGGCTTTTTAATGCTATCGGGGGTAAGGGCGTGACAGATGTACTGTTTATGCTTGCGCTTCTTGGTGTAGGGATAGCATTGCTTTTAGGAATTGGAATGAAAATCGGAACTATTTCGGGAGCCGTCCTGATGTTTTTTATGTGGGCAGCTGCATTGCCAAAAACAAACGATTTTTTCCAGATAGATGACCACATTGTAAACCTTATAGTATTGCTTGTTCTGTTATTTGCAAAAGCCGGACAATATGCAGGGCTTGGGAGAAAGTGGTCAGCTCTTGTTAAAAAAGCACAATGGCTTGAATAAAATTGGCATAAAGCTTGTGCCAGGGTTAGAGTATTACTTAAAATACGGCAACATCGGAAAGCAAGAATTACGTTTAGGGATACCAAAAGAATAAGTACCGGAAAAATTAATTTCAGAAAATAATTGGTACCGGTAAAATTAAATAAAGGTATAAATATTTAAAAAAAGTTAAATAGATAAAAAGACCAGGGTGGATTATGTTAATTATATCTGTCCTGGTCTTAATTTATAATAACCACTAAGTTTGCTGCTGCTTAACAGATCCTCTGCTGATATCATTAAAGATAATTTTATTGTTTCTTATTCGTACCTCAGCGCTTCGATAGGATTTAGCCTTGCCGCCCTCATGGCAGGATAGATACCAAAGAACAGTCCAATGACAGTGGAGAAAGAAATTGCAAGCAATATGGAAGTGCCCGTGATATTTGTCTGCAATACTGTAAACTTTGCCAGAACAATTGTCACCGCAACTGCAAAAAGTATGCCCAGTATCCCCCCGGAAATACTTAAGACCGTGCTTTCAATTAAAAACTGAACCAGTATGTCCCTGTTCTTGGCACCAACAGCTTTTCTGATACCGATTTCCCTGGTTCTTTCAGTAACCGAGACAAGCATTATATTCATTATGCCAATACCACCTACAAGAAGTGAAATTCCTGCAATGCTTGAGATAACAACAGTAAAAATGCCTGTAATTGTTCCAACCATATCAAGAATCTGTGTCTGGCTGTTAACAGTAAAATCGTTTAGTTCGTCTTTTCCAAGTCGATGAGCTCTTCTGATAATTTTTTCAGTTTCTTTAATTGCCTTGTCAGAATCGACATTGTCTTTGGCTTGGGCAAGAATCATATTTAAATAATCTATACCATAGAGCCTGTTTTGAGCAGTAGTTATGGGTATTGAGACGACATTATCCTGGTCATTTCCAAACTGATCCGTACCTTTTGGTTTGGTCGTTCCGATTATTGTAAAATTTTTTCCGTCAACTTTTACTATTTTACCTATAGGGTCAGTATCTTTAAATAATGTATCCATAATGGTCTTGCCGACAAGCGCTACATTGGCTGAATTGGAAACATCACTTTCAGTATAAAACTTCCCATCCTCTATCTCGATATTGTAAATCTCTTTGGCTTTTTCTGAAGAGGCGTAAATGCTTGCTCGCGTACTTTTATTTTGATAAGTAATTACAGATGAACTGATAATTATAGGTATCGAGCCGATTAATGTGGTTGACTGCTTGTCAAGCTCTTTAATGTCATCAATCTTTAATGACATTTTATCAGCACTGCCCCCGAACATTGCCTGCGGACCACCCTGCTGCTGACGCTCCTCATTTCCGGGAGTTACAATTATAAGGTTAGAGCCAATGTCCTGGACACTTTGAATTACTGATTGCTGTGCCCCGGAACCTATGGACATCATGGCTATAACTGCACCGACGCCAATTATTATCCCCAGCATGGTAAGAAAAGCCCTCAGCCTGTTTGAACCAAGAGACTGGAACGCTATTTTTATGTTTTCAAGTAATCTTCTCATATTTTTTAGTCACACTTTGGTTTTTCATCAAGCCTTGGCATGTTTTTGAGCATTTCTACGGCATCAATAGGATTTTCAACTTTTTCCTCTTCAGAAATTATTCCGTCCCGCAGGTAAATAACACGATTAGTGTGTCTGGCTATATCAAGCTCATGTGTGACAAGCAGGATTGTTTTGCCTTCCCGGTTTAGCTTCTGAAAAATTGCCATTATTTCTTCGCCTGTAACAGAATCCAGGTTTCCGGTTGGTTCATCGGCAAGAATTATTGCAGGATCATTTACAAGCGCCCTTGCTATGGCGACACGCTGTCTTTGGCCTCCCGACATCTGGCTTGGCTTATGCTTTTCCCAGCCCTCAAGCCCAACGGACCTGATGGATTCCATTATTTTTGCTCTTCTGTTTTTGATTGCGCCTTTGGTAACATATATGAGGGGTAGTTCTATGTTTTTAATTGCATTGACCCTTGAAAGAAGATTAAAAGTCTGAAATACAAATCCCACTTTTTTATTTCTTATTTCTGCAAGCTGATTATCTTTTAATTTGCTTACATCGGTCCCCTCAAGCAGATAGGTGCCTCCGGTTGGAATATCCAGGCAGCCTATTATATTCATAAGTGTTGATTTGCCTGAACCTGAAGGACCCATGATTGCCACAAACTCGCCTTTTTGGATAACAAGATTTGCACCCCGCAGGGCCCTGACATCAAAATTGCCTATCTTATAGGTCTTGGTGACATTGGAGATTTCAATTGTTTTTGGATTGCCTGTATCTTCCATAAAATTTCTTTTTAACTAGCCCCCTAAACCGCCAAACATGCCTCTTATCCCGCCAGGGCTTTCCCCTGCGTCAGGCAGCGGCACCGGTGATGCATATATCACGTCCCCCTCTTTGAGGCCCGTTAATATTTCAGTATTATTGTAATCGGAGGCTCCGGTTGTAACTTCAATTTTTTTGGATGCATTGCCAGACTCTGCCGCTGAAATGTCTATTGCGTCAACATATTTTTTACCATCTTCTTCATATACTGCTTCTGCAGGCACCAGCAAGACATTCTCAATTTTTAAGGTAGCAATCTCAAGATTTGCAGAAATTCCATACATAAAGCTTGGGTTTTTATCATCATCCGGAGTGACAGTAACCTCAAACGTTATAATGCCTGCAATATTTTTTGAAATAGGTGCAATTGACGATACTTTCCCAGTGAAATCCTGATCAGGAAAAGCATCGAGAGTTATGCTTGCCTCCTGCCCAACTTTTACTTTTGATATATCAGTCTCATTAATATCTGACTTAACAACAAAGATGCTGCTGATTATTGCAATTGCCGGACCGGGACCTGCATATACACCGTTTGAAAAGTTTGATTCCAGCACAATACCGTCATAAGGCGCCGTGAGTTTGTTTTTATTTATATCAAGCTTTGCAAGTTCAAGGTTTATTTTGGAAAGAGCGAGCTGGTTTTCTGCCTGCTCTATATTTTTTTGTGTTATTGCCATCTGCGCCTTTGCCGTCTGCAGACTGTTTAAATTGGTCCAGTAATTAGTTGACTGATTATTTAATGCCTGCTCATAAGCTCCTGCTGCAGCGTCTGTCTGGGATCTGGCACTTTCCTGTGCCTGATCATATTGGGATTGAGCGCTTGAGGCGCTGTTTTCAGCTGCAGTAACATTGTACCCTGCAATCCCCGCAGTGGATTTTAGGGCATTAAGGTATTTATTTGCAGAATCAACTGCTGTGGATGCACTTGCAAGTGAAGCTTCTGCAAGTATGTTGGCATCTTCCATGTTCTTGAAAGCATTCAGTGTCGCCTGCTCTGCAGTTGCAGCGCTGGACTCGGATAACTGGACAGCTATATGATTGGCATTTCTGGCATTCTGGTAATTTAGTTTTGCAAGTTCTATGGAAGTTTCAGCAGTTTTTAAGCTCTCCTCTGCCTGCCTTGCAAGAATCTGTGTCCTGTCATTTGAAACTTCTATAAGAATATCGCCTTTCTTAAAAAACTCGCCTTTTTTTAGCGACTTTAATACTTCCCCCGCAACTGAAAGCGAATAATTTTTTTTATCTGAAGAGTCAACGGAACCACTTGATGTAACTGTCTGCACTATATTTCCTTTTTGTACCGTAAAAGTATCAGGCATTGCGGTAACTTCAGCTGCACAAGAAACCAGTGAAGCTGACATGGATACAAGTAATAAAGTAATAAAAAAAGCATAACTTATTTTTTTCTTTTTATTTCCAAACATTTTTTCACTTTCTCTCTCTTCAAACACGGAAAAATACAAAAACAATATAATGGATTATGGCCAATATATCAGACTGAGGTATGCTATACCCGGTTCAGATTTTTGTCAATGGCTATATGTTTGTATATATATTTGAATAATAGTTATTTAATGGTAATCAGTCCGATTTATTTAAAAATTTCTTATACTGACAAAGCCTGATTTTACCATAATCCTGCTTTTTTACTGACTTTTTTATTAAACTGCTTTCCTTATTTATTATGAATAAATATTGTGCTGAAACAGAACTTCCAATCAGCATATGAACATTTCAAATAAATCCGAATTATGTTTATATGTCAATAGCTTCAGGATCAGTATTGGAATTTATAACACTCCACATATTTAGTTCACGGTCAAAGTCCCCTATCTTTTCAATCGGCAGTATCATATATTTGCCCGCGCCTGTGGCCGCAATCTCTCCGTCTGGGTTTATTATTTCACCTTCTGCTTCAAAGATCTTCCTGTTTTCACTTGTAAGCCTGGCCATAACCCTGATTTCCTGCTCCAGCGGTATGGGCCTTTTATATTTAATTTTAAATTCAAGTGTCACACCCCAAACTTCTGCCTCTTTCCCAATTGTTATTGTACGTCCGATTGTCTCATCCAGGATAGCAGCAGCAATCCCGCCATGGAGCCTTCCGGGATAGCCCTGGTGGTTCTGCGAGGGGCTAAAAATTGCAACCAGCTCACCCGATTGAGTCTCATAAAAAAAACTCTTCAGGCCAAAAGGATTCTGCATCCCGCAAACAAAACACATCCTTGAATTATTCTGCTTTCCTGTAACTTTATATAACATATTTTCTCCATTTTTCTAATAATTTATACTGCCTGCAATCAGCAGAGAAACAGGTCTTTCCTGATAGTTTTTGACTTAAAAAAAGTCCTGCAGGCAGACTATTACCATGTAACAGATTATCACTGGCAACTTTTGCTCAAAAAAATTCTATCTGTTAAATTTAATCCAGAGATAGTTCTTTCCTGAAGAAGTATTATATTATAAATTTGAAAATTTTTAATGATTTTAATTTTTATAAAATCAGGATGGCAGGTTTTTTAAACCTGCTCTACCTGTTACAAGTCAAAAATTTAATATAACTTAACATTGCTGACTTTATAATATTTTAAAAACAAATAGCAAAATCCTTCGATATATTGTCAGTAAATTTATAAGGCAGAATTATATATTCCGTAAAATGATTAATCAGGAAGCATGTAAAAATTGAGCCCGGATATCTCCGAGCTCAATTTTTCTGGACGTCTGTGAGGTTATAAGGAAAACTATTATTTTATATTTTCTATTTTTTTACATGTTTCCACTTTAAAGTCATTCTTCTTGATAATGTCACAGCCACCATTGCAAGTCCTGCCATTAATATTGTCAGGCCTGCTATAGGTATAACAGGAGCCTGGCCCGTAAAGGCAAGAACCTGAATGCCGCCTTCGGTCAGTCCTGCTACTGTAACTGTGCCGCCCCCGCCTGTCACAACCGGTGAATCTGTGACATTAAGCGTTATGCTTGTGCTTGTTGCATTAAATGTAACTGAATATGATGCGGGGTCAAGATTGTAACCGGCTGGTGCGATATATTCTTTTACAGAATATGTCCCCCAATTCTGAAGTGTTACAGCGACAGAACCATTCTCTCCTGTCGTAACTCTTTCAACAAGATTGCCACTGCTGTCAAATATATCATACGTTGCACCGGGAACTGCAATGCCCGTTACTGAATTCGTTTTTGTGAGCCTGAACTGGCTGGGTATTCTTGTGTCAGCCATTTGTACTTCTGGATTTAAATTATAAACTACAGGATTCACGGCCTCGATATTAATATTGTTTGATATCACAGAAACTTTTGACGGAATTGTAACTGGTATATTTGAAGCCAGACTATAACCTGCCGGTGCTGTACTTTCTTTAACCAGATAATCTCCCCAAGCAAGTCCTTCAAACCCTGCGATGTCGCCATTACTGTCGGTTGTCTGATCTGCTACTGCAGCGCCCCATGCGTCCATAGCCTGGATTCCGTTGCCATCCAGCAAGCTTATGATAGCACCTGCAAGGCCCACGCTGTTCACTCCATCTGATTTGTGGACAGTTATTTCGCCGGGTATTCTCCATTCTTTGGAAGCTGTTGCAGTTGGTTCAAACAGGTTTGTAAGAATCAGCAACTGATTAGAGCCACTTGGACGAGATGTTGGGAAGGTTGTTATTTTTGGATAAAGAATCGATCCTCCGGGTGTTATGTATGTGCTGGTTGTCTCCACTCCGTCACCATTCACATCTACATATGCCTTAATAGTATCCAAAGAATTATTTAGACCTGAAAAAGTATTTTTATCCGCATATAAGAATACATTGCCAATGCCGCCTGTTGTTGTTGTGATTGATGTTTGTGTAACTTTGGCTCCTCCATTCAGAAAATAACCCTGTCCTGATGTAACTGACAAGTAAACGGTTGCTCCGGAAATACCTAATCCCGAATAATTGTTAACATTAATAGTCAGCGGATGGCTGTTGAGATCGAGCTGTGTTGGGCTATTGTCCTTTAAGTAATTAATATCTGTAGTTGGGTTGATGGAGACAGAACCTGCAATATTGTCTACTCTGCTTAAAATTGATGCTACAAGAGGCCTTATGGCTGCTATGCCTGATTTCGAGTAATCAAATGTGTTTAAATCTGTTGCACTGGCTGCGCTTACAAGGTGCCAGAAAGCTTCCTGCATTGCTGCTGCCTTTTCGTTTGCAGTATAATTTAAATCACCGTCAAGATCGCTTACGGCACCCGGATCCTTTGTAAACCAGCCTGCATTAAAACTATTCGCCAAAGCCTGTATTGAAGCCGGAAGCGGCCAGGTTAGTGAAGAATCATTTTTACCGGAAGGAATATTGTTGTTTGCATTGTATTCCAAAAAACCATAGACATCAAAATCATCCCCGGTATAATCATTAAGGTAGTGCTGCAAATCTATACAGAAAGCTATCATATTATCATCCGTTCCTGCTGGTGTAAGATCTCTGTGAACATCAACATACATTACTTCTTCGTAGAACTGGCTGCCTGTTAATCTTGGCCCATTTCCTTCAAATTCTGCAGTTGCTCTGTCTTTAAATGTTGTGCCGGCATTCAGGCCACTTGTTACAGATATTGCTGTTAATTTATATTCTGCGCTTCCAAGTATTGAATATGTGTAAATAAAGTTTCCCTGTTCATTAGCGACAGCCAGACCTGCAAATTCTATTTCACCGGTAGCTTTATAAAAAGTCAGCTCAATTTCATCTTCAGGTTTAAAGCCGCTTCCAAACACAGTTACTGTCTCTCCCGGATTGTAATCATCTTTGTCAGTGCTTATTACTGGAGAATAAACTACCTCAGTATTTACAGGTTCATCGTTTTTGGCAGCCTCGGTCTCAGTAACAGGTGAAGTATCTGCCGCTGCCTGTTCTTCTGTAGTTATTTCAGTATCAGTGGTCTCTGTTGTCACGGCTCCATCATTAGTTGCCGTTTCTGCGTTTGCTTCCTGTTCGATATCTGTGGGTTCTGTAGTTGTACCGCTGGCATCTGCACTTGTCTCAACTGTAGTTTCCTGGGTGGCAGTTGCTTGCGTAGTGTCTGCCGTTGCCACACCTTCTCCTTCAGCAAATATAACTGAAGGTATCGCAAAAAATGCAATAACGACAATCATTAGTGCTATAAATGGTATTTTCTTTAGCAGACTCATTCTTTTTAAGCTTCTCACTTCTTACTCCTTTTTTTAAAAAATTCTAATTTTTAAATTTATTCTTTTCCCAAAAACAAAAAAACCGACTAAAACATTATTATTAGTCGGTTACGCTACTAGCTCCACTTTCCCCTAAGCGTCCAAATTAAAGAAAAGCTTCAAAGCTTCTAAATATTATTCAGTTTTTTTCTGAATTATCAGTGAAATTAATTCAGTTAAACAATAATAAGTCTTTGGCTTATTTCTGTCAAGTTTTTTTAATATTTTATTTAATTTTTTTTTTATATTATTTTTATTTATTTGTTATATATTAACATATAAAATAATAGAAACCATCATAACCTGACCAAAAGCTGCATATTGACACAATGCTCCACCAGCTAAGGATAGTGCTGCAAAAGCAGAAAAGACAACAGAAACATAGTCACGCCCGGCCTACCGTAAGTATCATTAGTGGCAGCGCTTAAAATCAGTAAAAACAAATACATATCCTGATGCCCGTCAATAATATAGAAAAGCTAAAAACATTATTTTACGGCAAGGGGGCGAAAGTAATGATAGTAAAAAAAGACTGCAAAAAATAATTAATAAAACAATAAAAACATTGACATGCCTTGCTCATAAACAATAGAATTCTTGATATTTGTAAAAACTAATGGAAGGCTCCTAAAATTAATGAAAACTTCAGCCATAAATAAAAAGATCTGGTCTTTTTTAATTGTTTTTGTGATATATATTTTGGCTTTTTTAGCCGGTTTTCTGATATATGCCGTTTCCAAATATAAAATCAATATTCTGCTGATAACCTTTATCGCTGATATTGCAGCGACCCTTATAGTCTGGGGCGCAGGCCTGATATTTAAAAATTCCAGCGTCTATGATCCGTACTGGAGTGTTGCGCCTGCAGCTATTGTTTCTTTCTGGATAATAGTTAAAAAAACTGAGCTTTCCGTTTCAGTTATTTTAATGCTTTCGGTACTAATTATCTGGGCAGCCAGGCTTACTATAAATTGGGCTCTGCGTTGGAAAGGATTAAAGCATGAGGACTGGCGATACTTAATGCTAAAAGTCAAATCCCCCCGAATGTGGTTTCTTACAAATCTCGTGGGTATTAACCTTATGCCCACTGCAATAGTTTTTTTGGTATTGATTCCGGTATACTACAGTATAGGATTTGCCGGAAAGGTTAATTACCTAATCATTATCGGGTTTATCATCAGTATTGCTGCGGTTATAGTTCAAACCATATCAGATGCCCAAATGGATCTTTTCCGGAAAAGTAGCACCGGCGGCAACATTGACCTGGGTTTGTGGCGACTCTCACGCCACCCTAACTATTTTGGCGAAGTGCTGTTCTGGTGGGGCCTATGGATAATGCAGATGGGAATCAATCCGCAAAAATGGATAACAGTTGCAGGCCCTGTAGTTATGGCGCTTCTTTTTGTTTTTATAAGCATCCCGATGATGGAAAAGCATGTTATCGAATCCAAACCGGATTATCTGCTCTATAAAAAACAGGTTGCGATGCTTATTCCGTGGTGCAGGAAAAAACTATTCAACCAATAATCATTATAAAGTTATGCTGCCTTTGAAGAATACAGCCGATTTTTTGTTTTGAGCATGCCTGCGCGGTTAATAAGATTTTATATTAATCCTGGACAGCACTCTGTGATCATACAAATTGCCACATTGGCAGCTCAGTAAATGCACGTGCACCTAACGACTGGCCGCCTGTTTGCCTGGCAACAAAGAGCCTTTCACTAGTATTTTCCTGTTTGTGTTTATGTTTATTTAGCCAGCACTGAAGCAATCTGAGCAAGCAGTTCCTTGGGCTGGACAGGCTTGTCAACAAAAAGGCTGACCGGAAGCCAGGAATCTTCGATGTCCTGATTTGAAAATCTCCCGACATATGTCCCTCTTTCGTTGACTGCTGAAAGCATGATTATGGGAATTTTAACAAGCTTGTCGTTTGCTTTCAGATTCCTTGCAATTTCAAATCCTGCAGCACTGTCTTCCGGAAACATAACGTCAAGTATAATAAGGTCGGGATTATAGCTCATGACATTTTCAACTGCATTTTCATCATTATATTGTGCCTTGACTTCATATCCATTGGCCTTCAGAACGATAGAAATTGACTCAACTATATCCCTGTCATCATCAATAATATAAATTTTCTTCATCCAGACCCCCTCATTACAAATTATTGTTTTAAGAATTCCAATCTCATTGTACAATATAAATATTAAAAATAAAGGAAAAAAATGGACGAAGGTGTAATAGCTTTAATTGGAGCGGGAAATGGCGGGCTTGCCTTGCTCAAAGTGCTTCTTGATATCCCCAGTGTAAAGGTCAAATATGTATGCGATAAAAATCCAAACGCCATAGGCATTCTTTATGCAAAAAACCACGGTATTGCATACACACCGGATTACAGCCGGATCATAGAAGATAAAGAAATAAATCTGATATTTGAAGCTACCGGGGACCCTTATGTTTTTTCTGATCTGAGTGAAAAAAATTCCTCTAAAATAAGTCTTATAGGTGCAGACGGGTCCAAAATAATTTATCATTTTCTTGACGCCTATAATGGAGTAAACAAGAATCTCAACGAATACAAGATAAATCTTGAAAGAAAGATAATTGAAAGAACTGAAGAGCTTGAAAAAGCAAACACAAGGCTTGAAAAAGAAATGCTGGAGTATGAAAAGATAAGCCAGAAGCTTTATGAAATAAATAATGAAAAAACCAAATATCTCCTTTATGCTACTCACCAGCTTAAAGCTCCCTTTGCAGCAATACAAAGCTATGTCGATATAATTCTTGATGGATATACCGGTGAAATACCCATTAGCACAAGAGATATTATACTCAAGGTAAAGGAAAGATGTGAGTTACTGACAAATGTCATCAAGGAAATGCTCGAACTTGCAAAATTAAAATCCAGAGATTCTGCAGACTCCATATTAAGCAGGATAAATATTAGAGAAATCCTGTTATCAGTAGTCAAGCGTTTTACCGTCGTAGCCCTGACGAAGCAAATACAGATAGAGTATGTCCCCGGGGAAGAAGACTATTATGTAATGGGCAGTGAAAAACAGGTGGATATTTTATTTTCAACACTCATGGAGAATGCCATAGATTATTCTTCACCCGGCTCTACTATTTCAGTTATAGTTAAAAAAATCGGGACATCTCAGCTTTATGCAGGAATAAAAGATCAGGGCATCGGCATTTCAGAAAAAAACATAGATAAAATTTTCAATGAATTCTTCAGGTCCAATAATGCGGTGGAATTTCACAATAACGGAACCGGACTTGGGTTATCAATTGCAAAGGAAGTCGCCGCTATACATAACACTACCATACAGGTAGAAAGTGAAATAGGTAAAGGTTCCTGCTTTTCAGTTATTTTCCGGCTCGCGTAAAATAAATAATAAATCCTGCTTATAACTGAGGGCCACTTAACTATCTTATCATTTGGCAACTTTTCACAAGACGATATCGTAGAGTTACAATGTTTCTGCTGTGGCAGGCAAATCCTGAAACCAATATGGCCCCAATTTACCTGGGGCCATATTTAAAAACTTTGAACTACTTTTCGGCAACAATTAAAACAAAACTATTTTAATAGGTCTCATTGTCATTTTGTCCACTTTTTTCAGGACAGTTAGAGTTATTCTGATTTTCATCGGCTCTTGGACAATTTCCACAACCTTTATAACTCTCACTGCTTTGGTTTCCTTTTTCCGTATCAGTAAGAACATTTGACATTGATTCAAGAACAACACCAAATTCCTGGCTTTGTCCATCTCTGTTAACTGTCACTTTTATGGTTTCCCCTATTTTGTGCCCCAAAACTGCCTGGGACAAATCAGCAGGACTATTTATTTCCTTGCCATCTGCAGCTGTAATAATATCCATTTCCCGGACTCCTGCCTCCTGTGCAGGACTTCCTGAAATCACACTATTAACCAGAACACCTTTTACATCATTTTCAGGCTGAACCATTTCAATTCCCATAAACGGCGTATTTTCCAAATCGTTGCAGATGCTCTGATCTTTATCCAAACTATTCCTGTCTTCAGGGAGGCAGGGCATTTTTCCAAAATCTCTTTTACCGGAACCGTTCCCATTTTCTTGATATCCCCTGTTTTCCATATAATCAGAGTTTCCTTTAAAATTCATTCCTTTGGAAAGCATCTTCATGGAATTAAAAGCAAGCTGACTAATCGAACAGCCACTAAAGACCGTAATCATCAGAACAGAGGCAACAAAAAGTGATGCAATTATTATTATATTTTTTCTTTTCATGTTTTTTACCTTTTCGCCTGTTGTTAATATAATTATTTTTTTTAATATTTGAATTCTTACATTTACAGGTGGATTTTACCAAAGCCACATTAAAGGCATATTAAAGCAGGATTAGAAATTCTTAATTACAAATAACCAATCTAATTGGGTCCACTGTGGCTTGGATTGAGTATATTTACCAGGGATACAGCCGAGAAACAAATATTTCTTTTCAACGGCTGTAATATCAATATTCAGATTTTTAAAGAAAGCTTTTTAAAGCATTGGCGGCACTTGTATTTCTCAGCTTTAAAAGCGCTTTTGATTCAACCTGCCTGATCCTTTCGCGGGTAACGCCAAACTCTCGGCCTACCTCTTCAAGTGTTCTTGGGTGTCCGTCCTGCAGGCCGTATCTTGATAAAATTATTTTTCTTTCTCTTTGCCCAAGGGTTTTAAGGACTTCCTGTAATTTGTCCTGAAATACTTTAAATAATACTGCGTCAGCAGGGGCCTGAGCTTTTGAATCCTCCACAAAGTCAGCAATTCTGGTGTCCTCGTCTTCGCCAACAGTTGCATCAAGAGAAACAGGATGCTGAGCCGTTTTCATTATTTCCCTTACTTTATCAATGCCGATATGCATTTGTTCAGCGATTTCTTCATGGGAAGCTTCTCTTCCTGATTTTTGAAAAAATTGCCTTTGGAATCTTACGAGCCTGTTTATCGTTTCAACCATATGCACAGGTATTCTTATGGTCCTTGCATGGTCATCGATTGCTCTTGCAACGGACTGCTTTATCCACCAGGTAGCATAAGTTGAAAACCTGAAACCCTTGGTGTAATCATATTTTTCAACGGCTTTCATGAGGCCGAAATTTCCCTCCTGTATTAAATCAGATAATATAAGGCCCCTTCCGATAAACTTTCGTGCTATGCTTACAACGAGCCTTAAATTTGACTGTATGAGCTTGTCTTTGGCAGCCTTGTCCCCTTTTTCAATTCTTTTGGCAAGCTGGACCTCTTCAGATGCGCTGAGAAGGCGAGTCTTTGAAATCTCGTTTAAATACATTTTTACAGAATCTGTAGTTACCGCACCTGCAGTGGGTTTGATTCTGCTTTTACGGATAACAGGCTTCTCGATATCACTGGTCTTATATTCAAATCCAGAGATACCTTCATTTATTGTTTCCGGCAACAAATCATCGAATATACTTTTAAGATTATTTGATTTACTGCTGTTTATTTTTGATTCTTTCAAATAACTTGCAACTTCATCTTCATAAGCAGCAATCTCAAGTTTATCCAAATCTTCAACTTCAAGTTCTGTATCCTTTATCATAGCGTCTTACACCTCATCAAACATTAATATAAATAAATTTTTTATAAATAAATTTTGTAAAAATACATAAATTTTACAAACGATTCGTCACAGCTTTTTTCAGGAATCGACCCGGACCATATAACAGTATTTTTATTAAAACATTGTTAAATTTTTTATTTTTTTGGCTTCTCTGCATCTATTATCTGTGTTACAGTTTTGACTCAAAATAATTATGGCCATTTTTAATTAAAATAAGATTAAAATTAGATTAAAAAATATTAATCAAAATTTTAAAACACCTGACAACAAAATTAAATGGCCCGCATTCCTGCATACACATACAGGGTGCAAGCCATTTTTACAGGTAATATTCTAAAAACCTAGTATCTTTTAAAACTACGTTCCGGTTTGCTTTTCTGTGGAAGGGCCTCATTTACTTTTATTGAGCGTCCGCTAAAATCTGTGCCGTCAAGAGCTTCTTTTGCTTTTTCTGCCTCTTCGGGGCTGGACATTTCAACAAATCCAAAACCTTTGTTACCAATTACAGTGGCACTTACAACTTTTCCGAATTCCGCGAATAATTGCTCAAGCTGTTCGTCGGTAACTGAGTAACTGAAATTACCAACATAGAGTTTGCTGCCTTGCATACATACCTCCTTAAAAATACTAAAATTCCCTAAGTTTCATAATATTTCTTTTGGATAGAGGCAGCTGAAAGCAACAACCTTGCACTTAATTAAAATATCATTAATCAACAGAGACCATTAATTTTATCTTTAATGTAATACTTTTGTCAAATAATATTTTAATTTTTGTTACTTACTATTAGTATACAGCCATTTTTATCAGCTTGTATTGCAAGAGAATCGGGTTCTTACAAATTAATTTTTTAATAGTAAACAGTTTTTATCGAACTTATGTTTTAAAAGAGCCCAATTTTATAAAACTCAAAAATTAAAGGCGCTCAGTTTTATAAAACTTAAAAAAAGTTTATCAGGACAAATATAAAAATATATGGCACTCACATATAGCAATCAGAATATTTGGCATTTCATTAATTATCGCTGTTGTTTTCAAACTGGCTGTAATACAGGCTTGCATAAAATCCATCTTTTGCAAGCAGCTGGCTATGGTTTCCCTGTTCCACGATATCCCCGTTGTTCATTACAAGAATCAGGTCTGCATTCTTTATGGTGCTTAGCCTGTGCGCTATTATAAAGCTTGTTCTGTCCTTCATAAGGTTATCCATTGCCTTCTGGATAAGCAGCTCGGTTCGGGTATCTACAGAACTTGTGGCCTCATCAAGAATAAGTATTTTGGGATTTGAAAGTATTGCCCTTGCAATAGTAATAAGCTGTTTCTGTCCCTGTGAAATATTTGAAGTCTCCTCGTTTAATTCATGATTGTACCCTTTTGGCAAAGCGTGGGCAAAATGATCGACATATGCAATCTTTGCGCTTTCGAAAACTTCCTGGTCCGTTGCATCCTGCCTGCCGTATCTGATGTTTTCCATAATGGTGCCGTTGTAAAGCCATGTATCCTGAAGTACCATCCCAAAAATATCACGCAGATCCTGCCTGGTAAAGTCCTTTATATTGTTGCCATCGATAAATATCCCGCCGCTTGAAACATCATAAAATCTCATCAGCAGCTTGACCATGGTTGTTTTGCCTGCCCCCGTCGGACCAACAATTGCAATCTTTTGCCCTGGTTTTATGTCTGCTGAAAATCCTTTGATGATTAACTGGTCGGGGCTGTAACCAAAATGGACATCCTTAAAATCAACACTGCCGGTAATATTTTGAGGTTTGACTGGATTGGCCCTGTCCGGTATTTCTTCCTCTTCTTCCAGGAACTCAAAAACTCTCTCTGCCGCTGCTGCGGTCTGCTGCAGAACGTTTGAAATGTTTGCAATCTGGGAGATGGGTTGCATGAAGGAACGAACATAAAGAATAAAAGCAAGTATGTCACCAACAGGCATTTTGCCCTGCGCAGCGAGATAACCCCCCAATACCACTACGGCGACATAACCGAGATTCCCGACAAATAATGTGATGGGCATCATTAGCCCTGATAAAAACTGGGATTTCCACGCTGCCCTGTACAGGACATTATTGTATTCGTCAAATTTCTCTTCGCTTTTTTTCTCCCCATTAAAGGCCCTCATTACATTGTGCCCGCCATACATTTCTTCCACATGTCCATTGACATGCCCAAGGTAAACCTGCTGCTGTTTGAAATATTTTTGTGATTGCTTGACAACAACCATAATCAGACCCAGTGAAAGCGGCACCACAATAATAGCAGCAAGGGTCATTATCCAGCTAATGGTAAACATCATTACCAGAACACCTATTACCATAATAACAGAAGTAATTATCTGCGTTAAGCTCTGGTTTAAAGTCTGGTTTATCGTATCTACATCATTGGTAACACGGGAAAGAACTTCTCCGTGATTGGTTCCGTCAAAATACCTCAAAGGCATCTTGTTGATTTTTTCCGATATGTCTTTTCTTAGCCGGTAAGTTATTTTCATGGATACGCCGGACATTATCCAGCCCTGAACATATGAAAAAAGCGCTGAAACAAGATACAGGCCCACAGAGATAAGGACTATGGTCCCTATATACCTGAAATCTATTCCGCTTCCGGTCCCGGATATTTTTCCAATGACTCCTTCGAAAAGCCTGGTTGTCGCCTTTCCCAATATCTTGGGTCCAACAATTGCAAATACTGTTGAAGCGATGGCAAAAACAATCACAATAGAAACCTGTGATTTAAATTCACTGATATATTTGCCAAACTTGATCATCGTGCCCTTAAAGTTTCTGGCCTTCTCGCCCTGCATTTGAACTCCATGGCCGCCAGGACCGCCGAAACCGAGCGGGCCGCCCCTTTTCGGGCCTGATTTTGAATCTGTCATACCCTGGCCGCCGAAACCGGGAGCCCTGTGATTTATATTTTTAGTACTTTTAATATTATCCTGATTGCTCACGCCAGTTCCTCCTTACTAAGCTGTGAAAGGGCAATCTCCCTGTATGTGTCACAGCTTGCCATAAGCTCTTTATGTGTTCCTATTCCTTTTATTTTACCTTCATCCAGAACTATTATCTGGTCAGCGCTCATCACTGTCCCTACGCGCTGCGCCACAATAAGTATTGCGCTTTTTGCAGAATAATCTTTCAGCGCTTTTCGGAGAGCCTTGTCTGTTTTAAAATCCAGCGCAGAAAAACAATCATCAAGAATCAGTATTTCAGGTTTTTTTACAAGCGCTCTTGCAATGGACAGCCGCTGATTTTGACCGCCTGATACGTTTTTCCCTCCCTGGGAAATCTCTGAATTTAAGCCCTCGGGTTTTTCATTAATAAAATCCATTGCCTGTGCCGTAATGGCAGCTGACATCAGCAGTTCATGGCTTGCATTCTCATCGCCGAACTTCAGGTTACTCTCTATGCTTCCTGAAAAGAGAATACTTTGCTGCGGGACATAGCCGATTTTTTCCCTAAGGTCGTGCTGTTTTAAGTCCCTGATATCTATACCACTGACAAGAACATTGCCTCCTGAAACATCGTAAAAACGCAAAAGAAGGTTAACTATAGTGGATTTACCGGAACCCGTTGAACCTATAAATGCAGTTGTTGTTCCCTGTTTTGCAGTAAAACTGATATCATGCAGAACATCTTCATCCGCTTCAGGGTATCTGAAAGACACATTCCTGAACTCCACCAGGCCACTGTCGTCGCTGCCGAAAGATTTTGCATTTTCAGGGTCCTTAATTGTTGCTTCAGTTTCAATCACCTCAACAACACGCCCTGCTGATACTGAAGCTCTGGGTATCATTATAAACATGAAGGAAAGCATTAAAAATGAGATTATTATCAGCATTGCATACTGCATGAAAGCCATCATGTCACCGACCTGTATGTGGGATGATTCTACCCGGTGGGCTCCGACCCAGATAATAAGCAATGACACGCCATTCATAACAAGCATCATTACAGGCATCATTATGACCATTACACGGTTAATAAACAAAGAAGTCTTTGTAAGATCCACGTTGGCCTTGTCAAACCTGTCCTCTTCAAATTTCTGAGTGTTAAATGCCCTGATAACCATTGTTCCCGAGAGATTTTCACGTGTGACCAGGCTTAAGCGGTCTATAAGTTTCTGGACTATACGAAATCTTGGCATTGCTACAGAAAAAACTACAAGAATAAGAGAAATAATGACTACTACAGCAAGTGCTATTATCCAGGACATCGAAGTGCTTTTGGCAAGCGCGCGCACTATGCCTCCAATGGCCATTATCGGGGCATAACATACAATCCTTATCAAAATTATTATCAGCATCTGTATCTGGGTTATGTCATTGGTCGATCTTGTAATAAGCGAAGCTGTGGAAAATTTGTCAAACTCTGTATTGGAAAAATTCTCGACTTTTGTAAAAACTTTTCTTCTTAAGTTTTTAGCCAGCCCTGCTGCAGCTTTTGCAGAAAAATAGCCGACTGCAACTGTGCACACCGCAGATGCCAGAGACAGAAGCAGCATTAAAAGTCCTGTTCGCAGGATATAGCTGTTCTGGTAATCAGCCGTATCCACTCCAAGGGCCGCATATTCAGCTTTTACAGCTCCCACTGAAGATTGCGTTATCATTCTGGTGCCCAGGGCATCAAACTGCTTGTCTGCAGCATCCTTGATTTTGGAAATCTGTTCAGCAGGAAGATTTGCAAGCATTGCAAAAACCTGTTCGGGTGTTACGCCAGCCGGGATTTTTGACAGGTCAAATCCCATTTTATCAAAGCCCAGACTGCCGCCTGCATCAGAAGCTTTGGCCGGGTCCTTTACCATCTGTTCTATTCCTGCCACAACCATAAATGCCTTGCCGAATATAGGGTTTATCCTGTTTGTCTCGGCGGTACTTATCTTGTTTAATATATAAACCGGTTCCTTTTCCAGCTGAGGGTAATCATTGATATATTTTGAATAATCGGTTGAATTTTTATCTGTAAGAGTATAATCTGCCAAAATTGATGCTTTGTTATCTGCGCCCATAAATATTACAAGCTTGTCCATTTCGGACTTGCGAATGGCTTTAGGTACCGCATTTACTATTCCACCCTGCTGAATACCGTTATTAACGATATTTGACATATAGTCCGGCAGTGTCAGGTCAGCCATTGCCTGGGCAAACAACAGAACAATTGATATTATTATAAATAGTGTAAATGGTTTTAAATACTTTGCTAATTTAATCATCGTTCTTTCTCTTTCTGTTTACTCTTCCAATTTCCCTTGATTTACCTGTTGTGCCATCCGGCCTGCTTAATAAGCCTGCGGCTATATTTATTTTGTTATGCACCTCAATCTGCCTCTTTTTTATGTCTCTTGGCTGGTAACTTATGCTGCATACTTTTATTCTTAATTATTATTCTTCAATGCTGCAAAATCAATGCCACAAAAGGCTTTTCTATTTGCAGTCAGATGCTTCTTTACAGACCCTTTGCCCAGACAATTCTGCGGAAATACCGTCTGTTATCTTACTGCTGAGATTACAATATTTTAAAAGCTCCTCGTCATCTAATACGTCAAACAAAGAAGCCAAAGTATTAATACTGGTATTTTTTACCGACTCAAATTGTATAATAGTTTTTTCTGTCAATGCAACTTTCAATACTCTGCGATCATCCGGATTTCTTTTCCTGGAAAGAAGATCCTTGCTCACCAGGCTGTCTACAATTTGTGTTGTTGCGCTGCTGGTTGTTCCCAGCATCCCGGCAAGATTCTTGATGCTTATCGTACCATTGTTTTTTATAAGCCGCAGAACCACCCATTGTGAATGTGTTATCTGCATTACGCCAAAATAATGATACATCTCTGCAACAATTTTGTTTCTTATTGCATAAATGCTCTCAATGGATCTTTCAATAAGTTTTGTTCTGTCTTCCATACTTTTTAATGAAAATAAACCAATAAAAAAACAATTTGGAAATGAAA
>CAYZUS010000002.1:131557-145593 GCA_964481885.1 uncultured Actinomycetota bacterium
AATGAAAATAAACCAATAAAAAAACAATTTGGAAATGAAATAAAACCAAATTAAAAATAAGAAATTAAAATACAATTAAAACTAAATTAAAACTAAATTAAAATTAAACTAGAACTAAAATATAAAAAAAGTGTAATTGTTTCAAAAGATGACAATGAGACTGCCAAAACAATATTATTTAAGTTACTTATCTATTAAGCATCTTAACTAATTTAAACTGTTTGTCAAGTTTTTTTAAATGGATTTTGAATGGATTTATTTTATAATTGGGAAAGATCAATAATATAATGGCAGCCGGGTAACATATATTTTATAATTTTTAATATGGGGAATAAGATATTTCCTGTAGTTGAGGCCGGCCAGAAATATAAATTCATCCTCCTGAAGATCTGCCTGGAGCTTCAGCATCTCCAGGATCTCTGCGGCCCACTCCTGAATTTCATCGTCATCTTTGTCATCCAGTGTGTCAGCTGACGAAAGCAACTCTTCCTTCACACCGATAAGCCCCTGATTTAAAGTTAAAAAGAAAATCTTGTCAGGTTTTAACAAATACGCATAATCAAGACTTTTTTTAAATGTCTCTGTAACATAAACATTTTTTGCCTTGGCGGTGCTGTTTATTTCTTTTGCAGCGCATGAAATCAGAATAATTCTTTTCATAATTTAAAATATCAATGGATCTGGCATTAAAAAAAGTTTTAAAAAAGTGGGCACCCATCATGAGCGCCCACTTTCAAAAAATATAACAGACCATTCATAGACTTATATTAGTCGCCGGTCGACGCAGCAATTGTCATCGTAAAATTAATCACGCTGCCGTCTGATCCTGCCATAACAAGGGCCTCGTTCGTGCCATTATCAAATAACAGCGTAAAAGAGTCGTTGCCATCAGTGGTGTAAAAATCATCTGATTTAGTTTCCCATCCTGACATTTTGCCTTTATGCCACTCATAGACATCTTTAACTGTACCTTTTGTGACTTCTGCAAACAGTCCAAAAGTGTCATTTCCATTATCGTCTTTACTTACCATAGCATATGAAACCTTGACGTCCGGATAAACAGGTGCATTTGCCGGCCATTCTTCAGGGACCTTTGCTCCTTCACCAGCCTCTACTACTCCTTCATCAGTACTTATTTTGACTCCATCATCTGTAGTTTCAAGACTTACATCACTTCCTACTGCACTTTCTATAGTCTTCTCAATAGCTTTTTCTACAACTTTCTCAGCAATATTCCCGCATGAGGACACAGAAAACGCAATGACTAATGCCATTACCACAGCTAACACAACTAACAGTCTTTTCTTCATTAAATGTTTCTCCTTCTGTATTTGCTGACAATTCTTTTTATGTCTAGTGGTTATTACACCTTGACAATAACAATTTATTATACATAAAAAAAGGTAAAATAAAAGTATAAAAAATCCTGCAACACTCGTTATTTTATTTCATCAACAAGAAACCTTTTACGATATCCGGGCTGCAAAACTATTAAAAAATTAAAATTAACCTGGACACTATATGAAAAAATATTTTTAAAACAAGTATTACAGGTAGTTTGCCGGATTCTGCGGCTGCCCATTTATCCTTACTTCAAAATGCAGATGATTTCCTGTGGAATATCCTGTGCTTCCAACATAGCCTATTGTCTGCCCTTTTTCCACGTATTGCCCCGCTGCTACATTAAACCCTGAGAGGTGCGCATAAAATGTGGCAACTCCTCCGCCATGGTATACAAGCAAAGAATAGCCATATCCCCCATCATACTCTGCAGTTATAACCTGACCAGAGTCAGCAGCAATAACCGGAGTACCACCAGGAGCATATATGTCCATTCCGTTATGCATTCTTGTATTGCCTGATGCTTTGCTTGTCCTTAAACCGAATCTTGAAGAAATTTTGCCGTTAGTCGGCCAGAGAAATTTTCCTGTTGGCGCAACCCCGGTCTTATAGTCTTTCAGTATATTTGTAACTTCGTTCTCCTTTGCTGTCAACTGATTTTCCATGGCAATCAAAGCATCCTTATTTGCCTTTGCCTCGGAAAACAGATCCACTTTTTCGTTATAAATATCCTCAATTTCCCTTTTTTTATTTACCGACATTTCAAGCAGCTTCTCTATGCTGTCTCTTTTACTCTTCTGTTCTTCCATAAGGCTTAGTGTGCTTTCATTAAGAGACAGAAGCCTCAACTTTTTATCCTTTATGTCCGTTACAGCATCGGCGTCCTGTTTTAAAAGCAGTCCCATAATCTTATACCGCGAGATAAATTCAATAAAATCCTGTGATCTTAAAATAATATTGATTATGTCCCGGTTATCCTTCTTGTACATTTCTGCCAATATTACATTTAGAATATCGTTTTTCTCTTTTAGCTGGCTTTCCAGTTGCTGCAATTCCTGTTCATTCTGCACAACTAAAATAGTGGTCCTGTCAACAGCCTGTTTGGCCTCGGCGGCTTTAATATTCAGTTCATCAAGCTCGGACAATGAAGACAGTAATTTTGTTTCCACTTGCTGGACCTGCGCTGAATAAGCATCCTGCTCTTTTTGTGCCTGTTCGATTTTTTTGTGTGTTTCCTCTTTGTCTATCCTTATTTGTTCAAGTGTGCCAGGTTCAGCATAAATTGAATCGGGGTATCTGTAAAAACAGACATATGAAAACATCAGTGGAAAAGTTAAGATGGCAGCAAAAATCAAAAAACTTGTGGATTTAAATATTTTTTTTATTATTGTTCCTAACATAGGCAAAGGCAGCTTTTTTTAAAAATAAAACTGGTTTAAAGCATAAAGAAATTACTTTATAATTTCATGATTTATTCTTTGAAATCCCCCGGAATGGCCTTTATTTTCAAAGGCTGATTTCAACAGATCGCTATATAATATCGTTATATAATAATATTTTCCACAAACTGAACTTTTAATCCATCCGGATCCAATATATAGAAAAATTTAATACTGGGATTTGGCTGAAATGGCCCACTGTGAATTTTTATTTCTCTTTCTTCCAAAAGGGCCATCATTTTATCGACTGATTCTACTACAAATCCTATAGAAATATCATGTCCAAAGTTTACTTCACTGCTTTTATTATTGCACTTAAGCTCCAGCTTTGTTTCATCGTCGCCGAGAAAAACAATCTCGACATCCGGCCCGGAGTTAAATCTTCTTTTTACCGGGAGCTTAACTACTTCCTGATAAAACTTTAAAGATTCTTCCAAATTTTTAACATTTACCGTTACCCAGCAAAATTTCATTATTTACCTTTCTTCTGAAAGTAAAAATACAGTTTGTTATTCAGGCATTATATTATATTAGATCCAAATAAAATATGCTTAAGCCTGCAGCAAGATAAAATTTTGTTTTAACTTCCAAAGTCAAAATAATTTAATTTTATGTAAAATAAGCTTTTATCATTTGTATTGGTTCTTAATTCAGGCTCAAAGTCTGCCGGTCCGCCTGAGTCCAGCTCCAGAACATAGCCAGGTATGCTTGTTTTAAAATAATCTATTGATCTTTTGTTTAGCACATAAGTTCCTGTTTTTTCTTCACCCTGCCCTAATTTTTGCAATTCTTCCATGGTTACCAAGTCTGCTTCTGAATACTCCATGGCAAAAGACATTGCATCCAGGATATTTGGAGACATGTTTAGTTTTTTGCCTTTTGATGATGACAGCAAAGAATAAGATATATTGTCTTCTTTGGACAAAAAAGAGTTTAAGTTTATGTCAAAACCATCACCGCAATTATTTCCTATTCTTTTAAATATAAAGTTTTCCTTCAGCGGTACCATGGTTTCAAATAGCTCAAGGGCAGAAAGTTTTTCAACTTTTTTTGACGAATACAGGACAAGATAGGAGGAACTATTCTCATGGCCATTTGAGAAAAAATATATACAACTGTATTTTTTTAGAAGCTCCTTAAAATATCCTAATATTTCTTCCTTGGTTTTATCTGTTTTAATATTTTCCGTTTCTCCGTACGCTCTGGCATTATTTAATTCTTCTATAAAGTCAGAGAGATAGGGGTACACCCCTGTCGTTTTCCAACCCTCATCTATCTGGTCCATTGTTAAATTTGTTCCTGAATCAAACGCAGAACCATCTTTATATGAAATTATAAAATAAGGAAGGTTGTGGTTATCTGCAATAAATGCTGAAAACCCTGTTGCGGTGTCTTCTATATTGTTGGTAAGAATAAAAGCAATTGAATTATCATTTACCGGGTCCGTTACATTTTTGACATAATCATCAATGGTTTCTTTATCATAATTTTTAAGGATGTCATATAGTTTGACAAAACCAAAATCCTGCAAAGCTGTTTTTCTATCCAATAACAAATCTGCATGGCCAAGATTATTAAAGAAGTCAATTGCTTCAATTGCTTTTTCGTCATTTAGTACTGCCTCTTTATATTTTTTATTTGAAATTGATTCTATTTTATCTCTTAAATCGCCTGAATACCGGGTTTCTATCCAGTTTAATTTTTCTTCCACCGGATCAGGGGTTTCAACAATGGCAGTTTCAGACAATCCTTCCTGTGTCGTTTTGATAGCTGTTGTTGTTTCAGAAAATCCTTCCTGCTTTGCTTCGGCAGCTGATTTTATGTCAGGAGAAGCTTCTGCAGTAGTTTCAGAAGACGTTTTTACCCTGGTTTCTGCCGCAATTTTGCAGGAAAGTAAAAAAAGAATAAAAAATACAGCCAATATGATAAGGGATAATTTTTTAATCATATTTGTAAATCTCTTTATATTTAAATTTCTCTGATTATACCAATAAAATGCCTTTTGATACCAAAAAATACGGGCATCTATTGTGCTGTCAGGAATAAATATCCCGGTTATTTCTCAAAATGCCAAAAAAACGAAAAAAAGATGCTTGCCGGGCTGCAAAAAATTAAGTGAATTTTTTAAGTATTTTAGAAGAAAACGGATCTTCGGAAGTAATTAATTCCTGCAGGTAATTACTATTTATAATCACTTCCAAGAACAATGGTAATGTCTACATTATCGACATTATTGGATGATTTTAAAATCTCCGCTGCCCCAATGGATTTCTTTAAATCTGCTGCAACATTATCTATGCCGGCCTTTGTAGTAAAAACGATAATCCTGGTTTTCTTATAATTGAAACTATCTGCATTTTTTGTTTCAGTGATTTTAATTATACTTTTATTGTTGCCGAGGGCCGATTCAATTTTGACCCTGGCTAAAGCTGCAATACCCTGGGTCCCCTGCCCATTTAAAATATTTAAAAAGATTAATTCTGAATTATCACTGGCAGTGCCTGCATTGGCTTCTGTTACAGTGGCGGGCGAGTAATCTTTTCCAACTACTATGACTATGTCAGAATCCTGGGAAGTTCCACTCTGTGTTGTAATAACTCCAACTTTTAATATGCTTTTTATTTCTTCGGCAGCTTTTGCAATTCCAGTGTCTTTGGACTTACAAATAATCTGTGTATTTTTATTGTTATAGCTATTAGCATCAGCAACAACAGGTACATTGTACTTATTTTTGCCGCCTGAATATTTTATGCCTTTTAATAATTCAGATACTTTTGCTGCTATTCCCTTAACGCCGGCGCCGTTTAGAACAGACAAATTAAAAACGGTTTCAAACTCAGATTCTTTGTTCCCTGCAACTGTATTTTCTGAGGTATTACTATCAATTTTCCCTGTATAAATGTATCCATCCTGGATGTATTTTTTAACCAGGTTTTTAAACTCATCCGATGACAGAAACCGGTTAAGTACGGTATTTCTGTCCAGCACTTTAAGCTGACTTAACCAATAGGCCGCCCCACTTAAATCAGATTCCCTATCCAGTACAGCTTCATATAAAACATCCACATATTGTGTGTTATTTAAGTTTCTGCTCTTGAACTTTTTGCCGGTGACAATATCCCTGATTACGTCTTCATGGGAAATTTCTCCCACAGCCAATTTGTCGGCCCAGATATCTATAGTTGCCTGGTCGGGATCTGTAGCAAGACATCTTTGATATACCCTCTTTACGAATGCTCTTGCGGAAGCAAGTTCTTTGGCACTTAAAATATTTTTTCCGGTTGCCTTCAGATATTCAACGATCCCGTTATAAATTCCTGTTGCAATTTTATCCCGGAAATTTTCATCCTTTAATTCAGCCTCTTCGTTGGGATTGCACATAAATACCCCTTCAATTAAAGCTGATACCATTTTTGTATTCCTGAGCACTTTAAAATTGGAAGATTTCACACCCCTGTTAACAGTGCCTATCTGTTCAATTGTCCTTGCATTTACGTAATTTGCAAGCATACTGCCGGAAGAAGACTGACCGAAATAAAAAGTCTGAGTTCCGTTCATGTCAGCAGAAGGGTGAGAATTATTGTGGACGCTAATAAATAAATCCACATTATTTGAATTGACAAAATCAGTTATTTCATCGATGGAATGGTTAATATCGCTTTCACGGGTTAATATTACCTTAAATCCGGAGTCGGCGAGTTTGTTTTTTAATCTAAGTGAGATATCAAGATTAACATCCTTCTCCTTTAAACCAGTCGGTCCGGTTGTCCCGCGGTCCTTTCCGCCGTGGCCCGGATCTATACAGATTAGGATTTTTGAACTATCGTCAGCATAGACACTTTTAATTCCCGGAATAAAAAAAGATGCAGCCAGAATTATAAAAGTTAAAAATATTGAGCAGAATAACCTTAGTTTGCTTCTTATCATTTCTACTGTATTGCTACGGGCTTTATAATTATAAATATAATTTTAGAGCCAAATATTACTACAAATCTATTAATACGTTGTACTGATAATATTTACATATAAATACAAGGTTGTCAACATTTCAGGTTTTTACAGATTTTTAGTGTCCTCTAAAAGCTGATATTGAATTATGTGGAGTTATCCTGTGAGCCTGGTCATGAACTCGAAATGATTGAATTATAAAATAAAATGTATTATTATTTATGCAAATTTCGTAAGTTTTTTATGCAAATATATTAACAGATGGAAATTTATTTTACAAAGCTTTATGAGTAAATATTTTTTGACAATAGACCTGGGCACAACTAATGTTAAAATTGGACTGTTTAACCTTGAGCTTGATGAGGTGGCCATAACCTCTTTAAAAGTTGATTATCTTTCTTCAAATGAATTTATGGAATTCAGCGCAGAATATTACTGGAACTTGTGCAAAGAGGGAGTAAGAAATGTTGCAGGCATCTCAAAAATAAATCCCATGGACATTATTTCTATTTCTTTAACAGGCCAGGCCGAGTCTTTGGTGTTTCTTGACGATGATAATTATCCTCTTGGAAATGCTATTTCCTGGATGGATAACCGGTCCGTTGATGAGTGTGAGCTTTTAAAGAGCCATTTTGATAACAAACATGCTTATGAAATAACCGGGCTTCCTGATTTAATAACCACCTGGCCGGCAACCAAAATGCTGTGGATAAAAAATAATAAAAAGGATGTTTTTAAAAGAGTAAAAAAATATCTTCTCATAAAGGATTACATAGCTTTTAAATTTACCGGAAAATTTGTCAGCGAGTTTTCTGTATCCAATTTTACTTATTATTTTGATATAAGAAAAAAAATTTTTTGGACCGATATTCTTAACTTTATTGGTGTCGACCCGGGCCAGCTGCCGGAACTTTTGGAGCCATGCACCGATATTGGAAATTTAAAAAATGATGTAATTAAGGAGCTAAACTTATCCAAAGATGTAACATTAAATATTGGCATGCTTGATCACTTTGCAGGCATGGCAGGATCAGGCATTACGGGACCGGGCCAGATCAGTGAGACCACCGGAACAGTACTTGCAGTGACAACCATAGTAAACAAGCCCGATAAAAGTCACTTCCCCATACCCTGTCATTGCGGACCCTTTAATACTTATGTCCTTTTACCGGTTTGTGAAAGCGGTGGAATATGCCTTGAGTGGTTTAAAGACAATTTTTATCCAGAAGATAATTTCAGCACATTAGACAAGTTAATGGAAGCAGCATGCCTGGAGGGAACATCCAGCCCTCCAATATTTCTGCCATATATTATTGGAACCAATTCACCGGAATTTAACCAGAATGTTTCCGGCGGGTTTTATGGTTTAAGAATTGGCCATAAAAAAATTGATTTTGCAATTTCAATTCTTGAAGGCATTGCATTTCTTCTCAAAAAAAATATAGATTACCTGGAAAGCAGGAACATAAAAGCGGATAATATTATTTCTTTGGGAGGAGCAGCAAAATCAAACTTCTGGAATCAGATTAAAGCTAATATCATAAAAAAAGATATTATTGTTCCTTCATATAAAGAAGTGTCATCTTTTGGTGCAGCAGCCATAGGGTTTGCAGGATATAACAATACCACCATCGATGATAAATTTATTAAATCACATATGACATATTCAACTTTTAAACCGGATGTTAAGTCTTTCCAGCATTACGACAGGTCATATAAAAAGTTTTGTGATTTATATGACTGCGTAAAAAATTTTTCTGCATAAATTAAAAAAATATTATGGATAATAAAAATTCAATAAACATGAAGTTCATATCCGAACAGATGGGTGTCAATGTTTCTACCGTATCCAGGGCATTAAATAATGACCCTGCGATATCCCAGGAACTAAGAACAAAAATTATTGAGTTTTCATACAGCCATGGATATACAAAAAGAAAAAGCAAGGCAGACCATCTTCTTTATATAATAGACAAGAACTACTTTTCTTCTACAAGCCAGTTTTTTAACAGGATCATAGAGGGCATAGAGGAAGAATCCAGAAAGCATAACTTCATTTTTAATTTTAATGCCTTAAGCTCTGACAAATACACGACAGACAATTTAAATATAAACTTTAACAAAGTAGCAGGTGTAATAATTACCGGCTCCTACCATGATAATTTTATAATAGAAATAAAAAAGATGAACATTCCTGTAGTGCTTGTAGATTATTACCTTCCCACAGAAAATATAAACTCTATTTTAATTGACAACATTGATGGAATCATAACAGGAATCAAATATCTGTCATCACTTGGCCACAGGAAAATAGGATATCTTACAGGAGACTATAAAAATGATATCGGGAGCAATGACAGATTCCTGGGATACTTTCGTGCCCTTGAGATGTTTGGCCTCGAAAAAGATGAAGGATTGATTATTAATTGTGATTTCAGTATAACCAGCGCATATGAATCCATGAAGAACTTTCTTAAAAATAATGATCCTTATCCTACAGCTTTAATGGCAGTAAACGATATGGTTGCAATTGGGGCCATGGAAGCCATTAAAGAATTTGGTTTAAAAATCCCTTATGACATAAGTATTTTAGGTTTTGATGACATCGCTCTGTCAAATGAAGTCATACCCAAGCTTTCAACAATGCACGTAAAGAAAAAAACCATGGGCAGGCTTGCAGTAAAAAGGCTGGTTAAAATATTAAAAAATGAAGACCAGGTATTTACAAAGACAATATTAAGTCCTGAGTTATTGATAAGAGAATCCACTTCGGTACCCTTTATCAAATAAAATCTTTTAGCCATTAGGAAGGAGCAACTTGTCTTCTTACCAAGCTTATTTAGAAACCATGAGTAAGTTTTAAAATATTGAATGATTAAAGGAAAATAATTATCTTATTATACAAGGAGGAATTGATAGAGGATATTGGTAAATTAGAATTAGTTGGAAAGGAAAAAGAAGAAGCAGTGCACAAATGCAAAAATATTGTTAATTCCTGGGGGCTGACCCTGCCGGATGTTTATGCGTGCTCTTTCCACTTTGTTTAAAAGTTTTTCAAGTTCTTCTTATAAGCCCAATATTTGGCTTTTTTTAGCCTTAAATTCTTCTTCAGTTATAATACCTTTATCCTTTAATTCAGCGAGCTTTTCCAGGGATGCCAGATCGCAGGACAGTTCTCCCTGCTTTTTATGCTGGATTTCCTCTATCAAACCTGAACTAATTATACCTGCAGGTATGGCAAACAGTCCAATGCCTGTAAGCGCAATAAATGAACTTAATATTTTACCTACAATGGTAATGGGGTAAATATCTCCGTATCCTACTGTTGTTATTGTCATAACTGCCCACCACATCGCACCAGGAATGCTGTAAAATTTTTCAGGCTGGGCCTCCTTTTCAAATTCAAAGATTAAACTTGACGCAATTATAAGTAAAAGAAATACCACAAAGAATGTAATAATCAGCTCGGCTTTTTTCTTTTTTAATACTCTTCCCAGCATCTGCAAAGAATCTGAATATCTGGCGAATTTAAGTACCCTGAATACCCTTATCAGTCTGAGAACTCTTAAAAATCGTAAATCAATTGGAATTACCACTGGAAGGTAAAAGGGAAGAACTGCAAGCAGGTCGATAAGCGCCAAAGGACTAAAAATATATTTAATCCTGCCCTTTATTCTGCCTTTAAAAGGATCGTCCACATTGCATGTCCATAATCTAAGCAGGTATTCAATTGAAAATACTACCACTGATACAATTTCAACGAGGTAAAAGATGTGGGAATACTTCAGTGATAAAGTTTGTATGGAATTTAAAATTATGGCAATTACATTTAAAAAAATAAGTACCATAAGCGAAATGTTAAAGATTTTACTTGGGATGTCATCAAGCCTGGCATCGAGGATATAGTGAATCCTTTGTTTAATTTTAAAATACATTTTTCTCCTTATTAATCCCCATAAAAACCTTTTTTAGCTTCTTCGCCTGGACTGCTCTATCCAGTCTTTTACCATTAAGTGTGAAGGTGATTGCCTTACAAGTTTTTCTCAGTATCAACCTCAATGATTTTTTCAAAAAGATTGTCCGGATTTCTTTTGGCAAGTTCCTCCACTGAATCCACACCTGCTTCACTCTCTTATCGGTGTAAGTTTCTTTATTCTAAAGTAACAGCAGCTTCTTCCTTGGAGGCGTTATTTATTTGTTTGTAGGTTTGTCTGTGGAATATGCTTCCAATAATTAAAAAAGCCCTGCAGGGCCAGTCTGGTAATCTACATTATCGCCTATAGATAAACAGTCCAGTACACACTGCAATAAACACAAACCATTTAACAATTATTCCGGAGTGCTATAATTATTATTCTCTGTCTGCTATTGATGTAATAAATTACTGAAGGAACAGTTATGAAAAGAAAATATACCGGTGTAATTCTGGCAATATTTATGATGGCATTTATAGTCACGTTTCCAATGATTGGATGTAAGGGGGCCGCTGTCACTTCTGGGGTTACGGGTGCAGAAACAAAAACAGCCGAGACAACTGCAGCTACTGGTGCCAAAACCACAGAAACAGCAGCAGTTGGGGCGACTACTGAACCGGAGACAACTGCATCACCAATAACGTCAGCTGCTTCTTCAGAAACCACAGAAGCAGTTCAGTCTGCAGTTATTGCTGAAAAAATTACAATAGTTGGTGCTGAAATGACTGGCGCAATACCTTCATTTATGTGTATAAACAAAAAAAACATGGTTACAGTCGAAGTTAAGAATACATCAGATTTTACATGGAGAACAGAGATGCCCAATCTTGTGCGGTTTGGTTACCATTTTTATGGCCAGGACGTAAGCTTTACTGAATATGATAATACGATGAGAACTGTATTGCCTCATGACGTTGCGCCGGGAGAAACTGCTACTGTAAATGTTGACGTAAAAGATGTATTAAATAAAGGGACCTATGTAATTCAGATTGATATGGTTCAGGAAGCAAATGATGATGCGGCAAATAATTTCTGGTTTTCATCAAAAGGTGTAATCATGATTGAAGGAACTACGTACTTTGGCACATGCCAGTAGGGCCAATTTGTTTTATTAAATCAATCAATAGTTCAGCCTGTCAACTCCAGGTATCATTGCAACCCAGGTTTTGCCTCTGTTGAAAAGAACAGTGTTGCCATCTTTGTCTTTAAACTTAAAAGGTTTCAGGGGGCCGTATCTGCTCCAGGTTCCTTCCAGGACTTTACCATCAAAAAAGTAGTATGCGCTGCCTTCCTGCGTAGTCCGGACAATCATATGTCCCGCTTTATCACCGGAATTTACTATATCAGTAACCATAACAATTACATTATTTAAAGTTATCTGTTTTCCGCTCTCTCTGTCAATACTGGGAGAGCCTGCTGCTGACCTTGTGTAAGTATTACTTTCACTGTCATATTTAAATTCGGCTATATATTGAGGGCCGGAAAAATCAACTGTTACTTTTGAAATATCCCCTCTCTCAAGTACCGAAGCATCCAGTTTGAACAATAATGGAGACTGGCCACCTTCCAACGAATAACCAAGTTCTGCGGCAAGTTCTTTGATCCTTGGTATAAAAGTATATGCATTATGCGGCGAGACTCTTGAAGGATCCCTCATGCTGTCAATTCCATTAACTGAAATATTGCCAACTATGTTGCTGTAACCGGTCTGGTCCCCAAGCGGCGATAAATAATCCAGTCCTAGCTTTTCAATGATTTTGTAAAACTGGGGGGCCGTTCCCCAGAAAACATAAACAGGATCCAGGCCGCTTGCTATTTCAGCATAATAGGGCCTTGCGCTTCTGACGGGTCCTACAAGAGCAGCATCGTAAGAAGAAAAAACAGACACAAATCTTGTGATCCCGCCTTCATCTACTACCTCAAAAACAATATCAGCATTGATTAAACCGGATTGTGGTCTGGCATCAGGAGTATTTTCAATCATTACTACAATTGGCCTTGAGTTTAGTATCTCATCGGATATTTCAAGCCCGCTGAATATATTTATATTGCCGGTAATCAGCTGGCCGCTGAATTTTTCAACAGTTTCAGGAACAGTTGTCTCGGCTTGATTAAAAGTTTCACTGGAAGAAGATTTAACTGTATCCTGCATCGCAGTCTCACTGCTTTGTGTTGAAGTTGTGCCCAAAACAGTTTCAGTTGTTTCCGGTAATTCAATTGTTTCCGGTAATTTTGTCTCCACAATAGAAGTATCGTTAAATGTCTGCTGTGTTTGGCAACCGGTCAGCAGCATTGCCGAAGCTAAAACAAAAACAACAATATAAAATTTCAAAATTTTTTTCATGCCTGTTTCTTGCATTAGATTCATTAATTCCTTAATTCTATAAACTTTATATATTCCAAGGTTATGTCCTGCCTTAAAGACTATATCAGAAAAAGACCTGCTACTTTTGCAAAGTGCCGGTCATTTGTTAAAAGTTTTATTCCATGCTGCAAAGCAAGGGCAGCTATCCACATGTCATTTGTTGGAATGGGATTACCGGCAATACGCAGTTCACTATATATTTTTGCATAAAACTCTGAAGTTTCACTGTCTATATCATAAATTATAAGCCTGGGGGAATAAAGGAATTCGTCAAGCTCTTTTAAATATTTTTTCTCATCACCTGAAATTTTAAATCCTGCAAGAATTTCGCCTACCGAAATTACACTAAAGGCAATAAAATCTGCAGAACTTAAAATATTATTGATATTTTCATCGCCTCTTAAAAATTCAATGTAAATATCAGTATCTACAAGCAGCCTTTTTATTTCCATAGGTCCCCATCTATGATCCTTTGTTTTTTTACACTTTCACTGATAGCCAGGTATTCCTGGCTGTTCCATTTTCCAAAGAGATTTCCAAGATCATCATATTTTTTTATCCCTTTTTTATGTTTTTCGGCAAACCCCAAATTTTCTTCGAGTAATAAGATAATATATTTGTTCATGCTCAAAGATTCTTTTTCTGCCTTCTTTTTTATTTTATTGAGAAGCTCATCTCCAAGCCCCCGCAACAGTAAAGATTTCACTTTTGCCTCCGAAATATTTTATGATATCTGATATGATATCATATTTATACTGTTTATGATATCATTATTAACTATTTTTTACTGGTATATCCATTTTCAGAAGTACTGTATTGTATTAATTTTTGGAGTTAGCTATAAACAGAATTATAGCCTGAGGATAATTAAAATTTGTGTTTATAGTGTTAAAATTGTACAAATAATGCATGGTCCACCCCTCTTAAACCGAGTATGGCAGATAAAATCATTATCGAGATTCCTGTTAT
>CAYZUS010000003.1:0-13374 GCA_964481885.1 uncultured Actinomycetota bacterium
AAAAAAACAACAATATTTTTACTGATTTTTTTTAAAAGTCATTTAGAGACCGACTTTTTTTAGATAATTGACTAGTTTGCTCAACCAATAAACTGGCTTATTTAGATAATTATCCAATTTACATAATATATAATCAGAATTTTATCGAAAATTATCTAATATTTCAATCCGGAAACCAGCTCTTTGCGATAATTATCCAGTTATCCAGTGCTTCAATTTATATACAGAATTTTTATGATAATTATTTATATTTACTTAATCCTCAGGCTGGATTTTTCCGATATATGTAAAATGCTTTTATTTTTACAAATACTTTCCGGTGAATAATTAGCAAGACAAACAAAAATGAGAGGATTTCAGGCTTGATTTAAAAAAGTATTTTCCCGAAACCTGGACTGCTCGCTGCGGATCAGAAAATTTTGGAACCAGATTTGTCTGTATCTCAAAATGAACATTAAACAGAAAACCATACTAATAACGGCAGCAATGGGCGTAATATTGCTCGCCTCATTAAACGTGATTGTTCGAGCAGTATTGCTTGATAAGTTTGACACCCTCCAAAACATTGTTTCCAGAATAAGTGTGGTCCACATTTTATTAACAGTCACGATTGTTCTGATAATAACAGGTTTTTCCTTTACAATTAACAGCATAATAAACAAACACGAAGCAGCAATTAACCACCTTACAAACCACGACGAATTAACAGGTATGCCAAACCGCCAGTATTTTGAAGAAAAGATGGCCGAGGCAATAAAAAGAGCCGCAAAAGGTAAAAAAAGTTTCCTCGCTTTTTTTGATATTGATGATTTCAAGATAATCAATGACCACTATGGGCATAATTTTGGGGATAAAGTGCTGGTTGATTTAAGCAGGCATCTTTCAAAAAATGTTCGCGGCACTGACACAATTGCCCGCTTTGGAGGAGATGAATTCATCCTTCTCATTGAACATGATGATATAGCCAAAGCAAAAAGTATCGCTGAGCGATTAAGGATCTTTATAGATCAATACGATATAGATATCGATAATATTAACTTTAAATTCAGGGTCAGCATGGGACTGGTTGAGATTGGACCTGATGAAACGGTCAATGATATACTGGCCAGGGCCGACAGAGCAATGTACATGGCAAAAGAGAATGGAAAGGACCAGCTTGTAGTTCTCGAGAGGGAATTAAACCACAGCACTACCGGTGAATTGGTTGTAAAGTTAAAAAGGGCACTTTCCAAAAAATTATTTACAGTTTACTATCAGCCGATAGTAAGGCTTTCCACAAATGAAATATCACATTATGAAGCACTTTCAAGGCTTGAAGATGGCACAACTCCCCCGATATCCCCGGGTGTGTTTATACCAGTGATGGAAAGATACGGCATGATTGGGGATCTTACCCATTTTGTCTTAAAAGAAGTTATAAAAGTTTTAAAAGCAAACCCGGAAAAATGTATTTTTATCAACCTTTCAGGCAAATCTTTTTCGGACAAATCAATTTTACTTTTTATAATGAAATGCCTGTCAGAAAGTAAAATAAATCCCCGACAGCTGGGTTTTGAGGTGACTGAAACTGCAATGCTCAATGATATTGCACAGGCGAAAGAGTGGATATTCAAGCTAAAAAAAATGGGGTGCCGTTTTGCAATAGATGATTTTGGATCAGGGTTTATGTCTTTTAATATTTTAAAGGAACTCCCCGTGGATTTTTTCAAACTCGACGGGAATGTAATTAAGGATATTAATAAAAACCCATCAAATGCTGCCATGATAAAATCAGTCAGGCTCCTTGCAAACCTGCTCGGAAAAGAGACTGTGGCAGAGTGGGTTGAAAACCGCGAAGTTGAGTGTATTGTAAAATCATTGGGGGTAGAATTTGGCCAGGGATACTATTATGCCAAACCCGGACCGGATTTGGTCAATACAATAATATCCAGAAAAAAATCCTCCAAAAAATTAACCGCCATATCAGTGTGAAAATGAAGAAGAAACGTCATCTGCCGGGTTATTTGTAAGATTTTTCTGCCCTGAGCCGTCAGCATTCATCACATAAATCTCAGTTTTTCCGTCACGGGTGGTTACAAAGGCAATTTTTGAGCTGTCAGGCGAAAATGAAGGCCACAAATCATCTGCAGGGTTATTTGTAAGATTTTTCTGCCCTGAGCCGTCAGCATTCATCACATAAATCTCCCAGTTTCCGTCACGGTCCGATGCAAAAGAAATTTTTGATCCGTCAGGCGAGAAGGAAGACTGCATTTCAGCTGCAGGATTATTAGTAAGATTTGTCTGCCCTGAGCCGTCAGCATTCATTATGCAGATTTCATCACTTCCGTTTCGCCAGGACGTAAATATGATCCTTTTACCGTCAGATGAAAAAGAAGGTGCGTAATCCTGAACTGAATTATTTGTAAGCCTTGTCTGCGCTGAACCGTCGGAGTTCATTGCATAAATCTCCCAGTTTCCGTCACGGTCCGACATAAAAACTATCTTTTTTCCATCAGGAGAAAATGAAGAATACCTGTCAGGCACTGAATTATTTGTAAGCCGTGTCTGCCCGGAGCCGTCAGCTTTCATTATGTAAATCTCAGAATTTCCATCCCGGGTGGACGAAAAAGCAATCATGGAGCCGTCCGGTGAAAAAGAAGGCGCATCTTCATCGGCAGTATTGTTTGTAATCCTTGTCTGTCCTGAGCCATCGGCGCTCATTGCATATATCTCATAATTTCCATCCCGTGTGGACGAAAAGACTATCCTTGAGCCATCAGTAAAAATTTCATCAAATAAGCCTTTGTTAATTATATATATCCCATTTGATCTGACTGCAGGACCCACCTTGTAATCTCCAGGTTTATAGCCGGCTTCAGGAAACTCTGCCACAGTATATGATCCCGGCCAGACCAAGAAAAATGTTGGGAAACCTTTAATAAAGGGCTGGTACATCGTAGGGCTCCCTCCGTTCAGCTTGACCCAGAAGCAGTGAGCATCAGCATTATCTGCCGCGGCAGTTTCTGCAGCATCAGCATCTGCAGCCGCGCTACCAGCAACATCGGTATCCGCAATATCTTTATATACTTTTATAATTGCAAATTTTTGTTTGCCTGTCAGGCGGATTTCTTTAGTCTCTGCATTTTTCTCCAACAAAACCGGACCAGTGTTTTCCATCTGGACATAGTCCCTGTCCTCGACTTCCACAACCCTGTACTCTAAACCTGTTTGTACATCAAACACCTGTGAGCCTCCGGCTGCTATGGTTTTTGTCTCAACATCTTTCCAACCTGAAGTTGTCGACTGCTGGAGGGTGATTTTAAATTCATGCTTATCCTCCGCAAGCGGTTTGCTTTTACCATCGGGAGCTTTTAAATCCTTATATACTTTTATGGTACCTTTGCCGACAACATGGACTTTTACACTTTTGGAAATCGTGACAGCGGTCTGCGTGTCTTTGCCTGTCACAGTAGCAGTGTTGTCTGCCTTATAATTCCCCTCGACAGGATAAGGGCCTATCTGACTTGTATAAGTATATTCATAAGTTGCAGGATCCCCAACCCAGGCCTCGCCAAGATATCCCTGCAGTGAATCCGAGACATCTGCAAAAGCATCGCTGGTAATTGTACCGCCCGATACAGAAAAACCTGTTGTGCAGGAGTATTCCTGGAAACCGGCCCCGCCTCCTGATACAGAGTTTTCCAGACCAACAAGCGCAGTATTGCGGTATTCTGTTGCGCCGGCCACAGGTGTAAATGAAACACTGTATGGAACATCTGAACTGCCTCCGGCAGGAATCGCAATTGATCCGCTGATGTCCTGTGTGGTAATCTCGGTCCAGGCTCCGCCACCTATTTTGTATTCTATCCTGTCTTTAACATAGCCAACAGATGCAGCCTCGCCGCCGGTATTATTTATGTTAATGTTTCCGCTCACAGTAATGCCAGTTTCATGATAGATCGGCGCAACTGTTACGGTGTAAGTTGCATCAGCAGTTTTTCCTACAACAAGATCAAACAAATTTTTGTTTACCGATTTTTGAATAGTCCAGGTAAGATAGCCCTCACCCTGTGCAGCCGCATCCTTGTTTACTTCAATAGTGGTTCCGACAGGAGCTGCACTTTCGAGTTTAAAATTATCAAATATAGCTGAGCAGCCGGAGAATGTTTCCGCAGTTATCTGTATCTGGTCAAAATCAGCATAGGCAGCTCCGGTATTCTGCTTCCAAAAATCCGGGACCTTAAGGCTTACCTGTGCAAGCTTTGCCGTAGGCAGGCTGTACAGGTATCCAAATGCCTGCCCCACATTGGCTCCATTCTTATAGATAGTAAATGCTATCTGGATATTGCATACACTTCCGCTATATCTGGGCGTTACATCGAAACTGAAAATCAGATTTTTTTCAGAAGTATTGATTGACTGGTAAATACCTGAATTGCTGCTGGCTGTAGACATAACTCTTGCTGATTCGTTTATTATGGCCACATCACCCCACGAGCTCCAGGAGCTAAAGCTGTTTCCTGCAAAATCTCCATTTGCGACCATGTTTCCCGAGCCGGCCCTTAAAAAGTTTACAGGAACAAAAGTAAAGGCAAGAATAATTACAAGCGCCGGCAAAAACAGCCATTTCTTTTTCATATCTTTTCCTCCATCACAAAGAATCTGCCATGCTGCCAAATTCCATTTTATCTGAATAAAAATTTCATAATTATTACATAAAATAATAATAATAATTACATAAATGTAAAGAAATTATCAATATTTACAAAAGCCTGTTTTCATTTTGTCAAACATATTATTATTTTAGTAATATTGTGTTAAAAACAGTAAAATTAATCCACGGCGCAGGTGTAAAAAATGGTAAAAACAGAAGGCTGACAGCAGGCTGAATTTGTATGTTTAAAGAGGACACGAGTGTTGAATTCTTCCATATAAAACCATGAAAGCATTCCCGGATAAATCATGAAATCAGGAACGAATAGATCATAAAAGCACTGCCGGATATAAGAAATAAATTATTTTATTATCATATTCCAATAAATATGTATATAATAAAAATATATTGATATTTGGAAATTAAATAGACTGCGATGTCAAAGAATAAAAAAGAATTAATCGGTCCCAAAACAAAATCTTATAAAGAGAATTTAGCTTTGGAAAATGACATTTCCAAAAAGGCTGGTCATATAGCTAAAGCAAAAAAAATTATCACCCCTGTATTTAATTTCCCCATTGTTGGTATTGGGGCCTCAGCCGGCGGATTAGCTGCTTTCGAAGCTTTTTTTTCTGCCATGCCTGCCGACACAGATACAGGAGTAGCCTTTGTACTGGTACAGCACCTGGCGCCGGATCACAAAAGTATTCTTTCTGAATTGGTTAAACGCTATACCAGTATGGAAGTTTTTGAAGTAACAGATGGAATTAAAGTCGAACCTAACTGCACATATATAATACCACCCAATCATGATATGGGATTCCTAAAAGGTTCATTGCAATTATTTGAGCCCGGCATGCCTCATGGCCAGCGTCTACCCATAGACTTTTTTTTTCGTTCTCTTGCTCAGGACAGGCATGAGCAGTCCATCTGTATCGTGCTGTCAGGTACAGGCAGTGACGGTACACTGGGTGTACGTGCAATTAAAGGAGAAGGCGGAATGGCCATGGCACAGAGCCCGGAATCTGCCGGGTTTGACGGAATGCCGCGAAGCGCGATTGCCACAGGTCTAATAGACTTCACCATTCCACCCGAAGAGATGCCTGGTCGGCTTATAGCCTACCTTAGACATTCTTACGGAAAGAATTTGCCGAAGAATACTTACTATAAACCAGTAGAAGAGAATTCGCTTAAGAAGATTTTTATTTTGCTTCGTAACAAAGTCGGCCATGATTTTTCACAATACAGGAAAAGCACAGTTAAAAGACGAATAGAGCGCCGCCTGGCCATCAATCAAATCGAGGGGCTGGAAAACTATGTAAGATTTCTTCAGATGAATCCTCTGGAAATAGAGGAACTTTTTCATGACTTGTTAATCGGGGTTTCCAGTTTTTTTCGCGATTCAAAGGCGTTTGAATCCGTGGCGGAAAAAGTTATTAAGAATCTTTTCAATGCTAATAAATCCAACGATTCCGTGCGCATCTGGGTAGTGGGCTGCTCTACCGGTGAAGAACCGTATTCAATTGCCATGCTTATTAAGGAACAGTTGGAGTCCCTGAACCAGAGCTTTAAGATCCAGATTTTTGCTACAGATATTGAAGAACGCTCAATTAATGTCGCACGCTCAGCAGTCTATCCGGCAAACATTGTATCAGACATATCACCACAGCGACTTGCCCGTTTTTTTGTGATGCAACCCGACGGTACTTCCTACCGCATCAGAAAGGAAATCCGTGATATGGTGATTTTTTCAGAACAAAACATAAGCATGGATCCTCCATTTTCCAAACTGGATTTCATAAGCTGCAGGAATCTGCTGATATATTTGGAAAAATCGGTACAAAGAAAAATCCTTCCCCTTTTTCATTACTCCTTAAATCCCGGCGGATTTCTCTTTCTTGGTTCTTCAGAGACTGCAGATGACTTCAAAAATCTTTTCAAAACTGTAGATCGAAGCGCAAGAATATATCAACGCTCAGAAGGTAGTGACCCTTATTATAAAAGCATTTCGAGTGTCATCTCATTATTGCCAAAAGGCATTTATCCTAATTTGAATTCATCGAGAAATACTTTCGACAAAAACAGAATTCCGTTGCGGGAGCTTGCGGAGCATGCGCTTCTTGAGCAATATAGTCCCATGGGAGCCCTTGTTGATAAAAATGGTGTGCTGCTCTATCTCTACGGAAAAGCAGGCATGTTTCTTGAACCTGCCCCCGGTGAATTTGAAAAAAGTATCCTGAAGATGGCCCGCAAGGGTTTGCGAAGAGAACTTACTGTTGCCCTTACCAGAGCCGCTGCCTATAAAGAAACCGTGCATTACCGGGGGCTCAGAGTCAAAATCAACGGAGTTTCTGCAACTGTCAACCTTACAGTCAGGCCTGTAAGAAACAGTACTGATTCAGCAAACAATGAAGACCTGTTTCTTGTTATATTCGAAAGTGATGAGGCAATAGCGCAAAAAAAATCTGAAGAAACCACCGGCCTGGAATTTGTTGAGAGCACAGACGAAGATCTCACCAGTGCCATCATACTGTCTTTAACAGAAAAACTTCGCGTTTGTGAAGAATACCTCCAGTCCAGTAATGAAGAGTTGGAAACCAGCACTGAAGAACTAAGTTCCTCCAATGAAGAAATGCTGTCTCTGAATGAAGAGTTACAGTCCAGTAATGAAGAGCTGGAAACTTCAAAGGAAGAATTACAGTCTTTAAATGAGGAACTGTCTACTGTCAATTCCGAACTGCGAATCAAACTCTCCGATTTATCCAGAACATATAATGACTTGAGTAACCTAATGTCCGATACCGACTGCGGCTCTTTATTCGTGGACCACCAACTGACTATCAGGAAATTTACACCTGCAGTAACCCAGGCGATAAACCTGATTCAAACAGATATTGGGCGTCCCATAAGCCACATCTCTACCAATCTGGTTGACCACAGCCTTCTTACTGCAGAGATAGAGGCAGTAATCTACTCCCTGGTCTCTAAAGAAACAGAGGTTATGGCAAAGGATGGCACCTGGTACTCCATGCGTATTTCACCTTACCGTACAAGCGACAACATTATCGATGGTGCAATAATTACATTCTGCAATATAACTAAAATTAAAAACATACAAAAAACAGCGCTTGAGCTGGAGGCAAATTATAAAGATTTATTCTTATACTCTTTTTCTGCGATAGCAGTATTTGAGATTGTTTTTGACAAAAAGGGAGTACCTTCAGACTATATTTTTATAGATGCCAATCTGGCTTTTGAAAAACACGTTGGGTTAAATGTTAAGGATCTCATGGGGAAAAGAATCTCTGATGTCTGCCCTGGCATAAAGGCAGCGGACCTCATTACAACTTACAGACTGGCTTCAATTGAAAACAAATCTGTGGCCTTTAAGGTAAAATTCAAAAATCTAAAGAAAACTTTTAATGTTTGTTCTTATTCAGTAAGCAGCAATAGGATCGGTTTTATTTTCGAAAATATGGATGATAAAAAAGAGCCCTGAAAAATGTGCCTGCCGTCAAAGTTTTGTTTATCCATCAACGTTTTGTTTATTATTATAATAAAATATATTTTAGGAGAGCTTTTGGGTTATGACTGACAAAGAGGATAAATCATCAAAAGCCTGGAAACTAAGGCAAAGGGCCCAGGAAAGTCTCATACAGGGCAAAACTGTTAATTCGGATTCTGCTTCTTTCGAAACTGCCAGTGCTTTGCTGCATGAATTACAGATACATCAGGTTGAATTGGAGATGCAAAATGAGGCTCTGCGCCAGGCGCAGGAAACACTTGAGCTGTCGCAATCACGTTATTTCGAACTTTATGACATGGCCCCTACCGGTTACTGTTCCTTAAACAATAAAGGGATCATTTTGGAGGCTAACATAATGGCTGCCACTCTGCTTGGCATCAAAAGAGTCGACTTGATTAAAAGGCTGTTATCCAGTTTCATCTTCAAAGAGGACCAGGACATCTTCTATCTGAACAATAAAAAACTTTTTAAAACCGGAGAACCTCAAACTTATGAACTTCGTATGGTAAAAAAGAACGGCACCCAGTTCTGGGCACAGATGGAGGCTGTCGCGGCCCTCAATTCGAGTGGGACGTCAGTATGCCACATAGTGATCATAGATATAACGGAGCGAATGAAGGCTGAAGAGAGGCTTCGGACAAGCGAGGAACAATATCGTATTATTTTTGCCCAGTCCCCGGTTGCCATTGTAAGTTATAACAAGGAGGGCATGTTGGTGGCCGCTAATCCTGCCTGCCTGAAAATGTATGGTGTAGAAAATATAAGGGAGATACAGGGTTTGAATCTTTTTTCTGATCCCGGCCTTTCTGAAGAACATAAAAAAAAGCTGAAAAAGGGAGAGGAAATCCAGTATCAGGGACTCATTGATTTTGATAAAATCAAAGAGCTGGAAGTTTATCATACTTTAAAATCCGGTACCGTCTGGATCGAATCAACTATTACACCATTAAGAAACAACCGCGGAATACTTAGCAGTTATCTGCTGCACATTACTGATGTAACTGAGCGTAAAAAGGCAGAGAATGAAATTCGCTACCTTTGCTTTCATGACCAGCTGACCGGGCTTCACAACCGGAGATTTGCACAGGAAGAAATAGAACGCCTCGATACAGAGCGCCAGTTGCCTCTTTCCGTTATTATTGGAGATTCGAATGGTTTAAAATTAGTTAATGATATTTTTGGACATAGCGAAGGTGACGCAGTGCTTAAAGAGACTGCATCGTTATTGAGAAGAATGTGCAGATGTGAAGATATTTTAACCCGGTGGGGCGGTGATGAATTTGTCATCTTTCTTCCAAAAACTTCTTCAAAAGATGTAGAAGAGATTGTGCAAAGAATAAAAAAAGAATGTACAAAAGTGTATATTCACTCAATACCTTTAAGTATTTCGATAGGGACTGCAACAAAAACAGAAGTCCGCCAATATATAGATGAAATCATATTAGAGGCAGAAAACAAGATGTACAAACACAAGCTCCTTGAAAAAGATGGACATAAAAGTTCAGTCTTTTTTTTACTGGAACAGGAGCTTTATAAAAAAAGTACTGAAACTAGACAGCACTCCGAGAGAATTACTGAGCTTGCAATAAAGTTGGGAAAGGCAATTAAACTGCATCCGCTGCAGCTGGATGAACTTTCATTGCTTTCTTCAATTCATGACATAGGAAAAGTTGGTATCTCTGAAGAATTGTTAGTAAAAAAAGGCCAGCTATCAGAGAAAGACTGGCTGGATTTAAAAAGGCACTCTGCGCTGGGATTTAACATTGCCATGTCGTCAGCGCAAACTTCCCGTATTGCCAAACTTATTCTTTCCTGCCATGAAAACTGGGATGGTTCAGGTTACCCGACGGAACTGTCTGGGGAAGCAATCCCTCTTTTGTCCCGGATTGTAGCTATTGCTGATGCTTATGAGGTAATGACCAGTGGAAGAGCATACAAAGATATTTTGAGCAAATCAGAGGCAATCAAAGAACTTAAAAGGTGTTCAGGTACACAATTTGATCCCGTGCTGGTAGACAAATTCATCGCAGTTATAAAAAGCAGGCGAGTGATTTGATAATCAAATACTGGCCATACGAGTGATTTGAATGATTATGACCCTTCCGAATTCCAATACAAAGCCTGTAATTTTAACCTGCCTGAAAATTCAACTATCGCAACCCTGAGCCGTAAATTGCTTTCGGATTTGAATATAGTATTTTTTCTGCTGTTTTTATTGCTGTCTCATAGCAAAAATAGCCATCCCTGACCTTTTCAGACAGTATTTCCGAAATTATTTTGCGGACTATTTTCTGGCTCCCATATGTGCATTCAAGAATAAAATTATCCCCCCCAAATCCAAATATCTTGTTTGAAGGAATAGTTTCAATGGCAAGGTTTAAAACCTCTTTATAAAGCTTAAAGGAGATCTGCTGAACCCAGCACAAGTCAAAATAAACGTTGGAAAATTCTTTGCAAATTGTAATGAGCTCATTGACATATGGAAATCCGGCATGAAAAATATCAAATTTACAGTTTTTATATTTCATAAACAAGTTAATTAAAAAACATGGGTTTGTATTGGAAACATCATTGCGATTGCCGTTTAATATCCCGGTATGAATTTGTACCGGCCAGTTAAATCGTATAGCTTTTTGAATGATGTAATGAATCAGATAATCCTGCAATGGTTTTAATTCATCTTTTGAAAGGAAATCCACTCTCTCAAGAAAACCATAATCTTTGAGCGTAAATAATCTGGAAAATATTTTATCTGCTTCGGCAAAAGTCACTTCATCAAACCTTATGATCCTGAAATATGCTGTAACTATTTTCAGGACCCTGTATCCGGCTTCATTTGATTTTTCAAAGATACTGTCTATCATTTCCAGATAATCCCTGAATTTATAAATACTTATACCATGGATTTTTTCAAACCTGAAAATATCCTCCATACAGCAGACCGAGATAACATCCTCAAAATTCTTGACTGCAACAGAATCCGGCCTTTTTAATGGTCCCTGGTCTGCTATCCCGGGCATGTTTTCTATAAAATCGAGCATATGTTCTATGTTGCACTTTTCAGTAAGGACAAAATCATACCAGTTCCGCGTTTTCGTAGACTCCAGCTTTGCTGATAAATCTTTGTACGTATTCTTATTTATATCTTCTATCTGAAACAGGTCCTTTGCTGACTCTGCAATTATTCTGCAGTAGGAAGTATTTTTCACGTTTTCAAAATGTGGAGAAAAAATGTTCCATCTTTTTTCTATATCAATGGCCCGGTCAAAAAGGCAATCGAACTCTGCCTGAGGCATTCCTGAAGCTATCAGGTCTGAGCCGGCGTAATGGCTGAAAAGATAAAAGGCGTCCAAAGGTTTTGTTCTTCTTTCTTCTTCAGACATCAAATGCTCATGAGTGTCAAAGATCGGCATGGAGGATACCTCCTGACTTATTTCTTTGAATAGCTTATTGTCTTCCATTACAGATCGCCCCTCTCCTTTTTTTTAAAAGAATAATCATATATTTGCAGATTCTTTATGAACTTTCCCTTATTACTAATTTGGTCTCTTCAAAAATGTGTACCGCAATTTGCTCCCTGGGATTATCAATAGTTTTCAATAAGGTATCCACGGCTTTGATGGCCATATTTCTTTTTGAATAACTAACAGTCGTTAACGGATAAGGAAAAAAGAATCTTGATTGTATGTTATCATAACCTACAACAGCGATGTCCCCGGGGACCTTAATGTTGATTTTTTGTAAAAATGTAATAACTTCCCATGCCATCAGATCACTAAAGGCAAATATTGCGGTAAATTTAATTTTTTCATCAACTATTTCTTCCAACAGCCTCGATGCATTGCCCGCAGTGACTTTTATTTCCTTTACCAGATTTGAATTAAATGAAATATTTCCACTTTTAAAAGCCTCCCTGTAACCCAGGAGCCTTTCTTTTGCTGAAGAAATGTACAAGGGCCCATTTAAAAATAAAATTTCTTTATGGCCCCGGTCTATCAGATGCTTTACTGCAAGAAATCCACCTTTAATATCATCAGAAACTATATAGTCTATTTCGTCATCATCAAAGCGCCTGCCGAGCAAAACAAAAGGCGTGGCCCTGTTTTTTAAGAGATTTATATCCGCACTGCTTTTTTGAGTCGGGCACAATATAACGCCATCAACGTTTGTGCTTAAAGCCAGAATGATTGACTGTTCCTCTTTTTCATATTCCTCATCAGTATTGATAATGATGGTGCCATATCCATAATCTTTTAAACGGTATTCTATATCTTTAACCCACATTGCAATTAATGGGTCCGAAATGTCAGGCATTATTACAGCAATGGTTTTTGTTTTTCCATTTCTCAGAGATCTTGCTATTTTATCAGGTATATATCCCATTTCTTTGGCAGTTTCACAAACAAATTTCTTTGTTTTGACAGAAATATCCGATTTGTCTTTTAATGACCGTGAAACTGTATTTATGGTAAACCCTGTCTTCAGTGAAACATCCTTTAAGGTAGTTTTCTTGTTTTTAATAAATATTGCTCCTTTTTTCCTGTTTTTAATTTAGTTTTCCACTGCTCTTAGAACGAGTAAAGTCGTTGCTATCCACAACAAGTTATTTTACAATTATTGTCTTAATATTTTCTGTTATTCTTTCCAGCCAGACCATTTGTTTCCAGAGGTTTAAAGTATGATCCAGACGGAAATACCGGTCAGAGATATCAGAAATATAATGGCAGCTTTCAACCTCATCACTTAAAAAGGCCCGTCCGGCATCAGCAGCCTTTCTTAAAAAATTCGGCCGCCCCTTTTTATTTAAGACTAAAACTAATAATCATCTTAAAATTTTTAAAAATCAACTTTAACCACACCAGTTTTTTATAAATGTCATGTATATTCCAATCAGGTCAAAGATATCATCGACCCGCACCCATTCATCGTTTGTGTGAAGATTTCCGCCTTCCGGGCCCAGGATGACTGTTGGCATCTTCCCGATATCACCGTAAATTGCCAGATCACAGGAAAACGGTGCACCGGTTATGACAGGCTCATTGTTGCAATAGGCCCTTATTATTTCCGCTAATTCCTTAACGCCGCTGCTTTTTTCGCTCATTTCCCATGGCCTGACCAGATGATAGGCCGGTTTGTTTATAAAATTAAATAATTTCAAATCTTCATCAGCCTGAAGTTTTTCATCCCAGAATTTATTAAAGATATTATAAAATCT
>CAYZUS010000003.1:13474-28496 GCA_964481885.1 uncultured Actinomycetota bacterium
TTCCCGGATAAAAAAACCTCCCCTAAAAAAGCGCCGATTGAGCCTATGTAAATGTTTTTATTTGTAGGTTCCGTCAAAATGGCGAAATCAGCATTGTAGCCTTTAAGCCTTGAAGCCAGCGCTCCATTGCCTCCAGCAAATTCTTCATCGACCACGCTTTCAAAAATAATGTCTCCTTTTGGTTTAAACCCCAGTTCTTTAAGAATTTTTACTGCCCAGAATGCCGCCGCCAGACCACCTTTCTGGTCACAGCAGCCTCGACCGTATAATTTCCCGTCTTTAACCATGGGCTCATAAGGTTTACATACCTTCCATTTTTCTTCATCTGCCGGCGCAACATCACAATGTCCGCTAAGAAGAATTGACCTGCCTTTACCGGAACCTTTCCATACAGAAACAACATTTTTTCTTTCATTTAAATATTTTCTGCCGGGTAGCCAGGATGGGTGTTCGCAGATTTGAGGTACTTCATCAGGCGAAAACATGTCCACAGAAAAACCGCTGCTCTGGCATTCATCCGAAATGAAAAGCTGGATCTCTCTTTCGTCACCATAAGGAGGATGATTTTCGCTTGGAAACCTGATTATTGAACTTAACCAGTCAATGATATCTTTTTTTCGAATATCTATGGCTGTTCTTATCAATTCAGAAGAAATATTACTCATAACTCTATGATCTCTCTTTTATAGCCTGAAAGTTCTTTCAGGCCCGTTTTTGTTATAAGAAATCCGTCTTCATAACGCAGACCATAAGAATCTTTTGTGAGCCATATATCTATGCTCAAAACCATGTTTGGCTGAATAACAAAATCCGCATTTTCTGATAACCACAGCCCTTCGACTTCAGATGAACCTATACCATGGGCCGGCCCGTACAGGGTATTTTCTGTGAGATCATAATCTGAAAGCAATTTGTAATATATTTTAAAAATATCTGAAGCCTTGATGCCGGGTTTTAATGCCTTGATAGTATTGGCTGTTGCTTCAAGTGCAACCGCGGCAAGCTCCCTGGCCTGCGGGGGCATCTTGCCTATCGCCAGAGGCCTGCACATATTTCCACAAACACCCATATACTTTGTTCCAAATGTAAACTGGATCAATTCGTTTTCTCTTATGGTTTTATTTGTTGATCTACAAAGGCTGAGCCTTGTATTTTCACCGGAACAAACCCATGCAGGGTATGGGGTACCTTCTGCTCCCAGTTCCAGCATTTTGGAAAAAGCGCCATTTGATATTTCCCATTCACTTTTCCCTGCAGAAACATTTTCAATGGAATACTTCATAACCTCTTCTGTAATCTGGTAAGCTTTTTCAATATAAGGTATTTCAATGTCTGACTTGATGGATTGAACATTTAGCAGAAGATTATCGGCTGAAACAAACTCAGCGTCAGGAGCAAATTCTTTTAATTCATTGAAAATCAAATAGGGAAAAATATTGCCGTTTGCTATCCCGACTTTTTTTGGTTTTGTGCTGCAGACCTGTCCCAGTATTTTTGCCAGATTCTGCTGAGGTTTTTTTAACACCCATTCCGGTGCAGATGATTCTACAAATAAGGGGTCAATAAAAATATTTTCTATGGCTGAAAATTCTTTTGCGAAGTCATAAGACTCCGGGCCACCCGTAACAAGTGCAGGCGAACCATTAACCGGGACAACAATGCTGACAAAATCGAAAAATGGCCAGAATCCTGACAGATAACGTGATGTGCCGGATTCAGATTCACTGCTGTAGCCTATAAAAACATCGATACCGTTGGCTGCCAATTCACCCTGAAGTCTTTTTATGCGATTTTCATATTCGGCTTTTGGCATTGGTTTAAGTCTCATCAAATGTCTCCATTCTCTTGCATTTGGTTAAAATTTTTTAGCTTATAAGCATTTATTATCTGATTATTGCTGAACAACCAATTGTTTAATAATTCCATGCTAAAAAATCAATTGTTTAATAAATCCATGCTGAACAATTCATTATTTAAAAAACAACTTTATTTTATCCGTCATGTATTTTTTTGAAATTTCAAGTTTTAGCCAGCAATTCAGTAAAACTATTTATTAAACCATTTATCCTTGTCGGCCAGATACTGCATGAACTCTATAACTGTCCCATCGCTGTATTCAAAAAAACCGACCTTTAAAAAACCACCGACCTCAAATGGCGCGAGCAGCACTTTCATTCCCTTGGATGCTTCTTCCAGATTATCCACACGGTAAGCAATGTGTGGATTTTCTTTGAGAGTCTTGCTTGCAGGACTGTCATCTTCATATCTAAGCAACTCAACATTAAAAGGATGCTTCTTGGGATTGGTGACCCATACCCTTGTTGCTTCAACCCAGTCTTCTTCATCCTGCTTTTTAAAAGTTCGTAATCCTACATGATCAAACTCCATTATATGCCTCTCTTTTTAAGTTATTATTTTTTTTAAAAAAATCCTTAATTTTATGGCAAATCTTAAATATCCTTTTATTCTTTAAAATTCGACAACTTTATTCTCTGCAGCAGATTTTTCTGCCATCCTTATTGCATAAACGACATCCCTGGATTCCTGGGGAGTTATAACCGTGGGTTTTGTTTTGTTTGCAATGCAACTCAGAAAATAGTTGAACTCATCTTTAAGGAATCCTCTTCTGGAGCCGTGGATTACCGGCCAATATCTGGCTTCGGGATATCCCAGGCCCTTTTTGGTCAAAATTGAAAAGTTTCTTCCTGAATTATCGATTTCTATTACACCTTCAGTTCCGACTATCTCCATTGTAGCATTGATAGCGTATGGGCCATTGTCAGGCAGGCTCCAGATATTTTCAATGACAGCAAGAGTTCCATTATTTAACCGGAACATTGCCCATGCGATATCATCATATTTCATGCCCCTGGTATTGGTAGTCTGGGCATAGACAGTCTTAGGTTTTGCCTGCGAATACCAGAACATAAGGTCCAGGTCATGAATGCCGTCACCAAATAGTGAGCTTATCTTGGGTAAATGAGTTTCAGTAATCCATTTTGCAAGGTTTCTTTTGGCATGCATTGAAATTATTTTTCCGATGTTTCCTGCAGCGATTTCATCTTTTGCCATTGCATAAGCAGAATCAAACCTGGCCAGATGGCCCACCATAAAACATTTGTCTGTATTTTTTAAAGCCTCAAGTATTTTATCGCATTCCTCTGCGGTGTCAGCCATTGGTTTCTCAAGAAAAACATGCTTGCCTGCTTTAATGGCATCTATTGCCGGCTGCATGTGGTCAGGTACATGTGTAACTATTGAAACCATATCAATATCTTTGTCTGCAAGGAGCTCGTGGTAGTCAGTATAACGTTTTTGAATCTTGAATTTTTCTGCTACCTCTTTTAAGTGTTCAGGACGTCTTGTACAGACCGCCTTAACCTCTGCTAAAGGCAGCTGTTGTAATGTATCGATGTGATGTTCACCAAACCAACCCAGGCCAATGACCCCGATTTTTATTCTTTCCATGTTTATGGTTACCTCCCTTAAAATAGAAATTTATATTCTGATATAGAAAAACACTTGTTTTACAGTCTATAATTATAAGAAGGCAAAATGAAAAAATATTTAAACTTTAGTTTTTAGGTGCTATAATAACGCTACATTAACGTTAATGCTATATTATCGATAATGTAATATTTTTGTCAAGTTTTTTTCGGGAATTTTATTTTTTTTCGGGCGTTTTTCAAACGTCTTTCTACCTGTTATAATGGCGGCATAATTATCAGATGCCTAGTAACTATCCTAATGGCAGCAATATTATCAGGTATCTGATAAATATCTAAATTGCAGCAGTATTAAAAAAATTTTATCGGAGGTTATAAGCAATGAAAGTACTTGCAATCGGTGCGCATCCGGATGATGTAGAGATTTTGTGCGGCGGGACTGTTGCAAAATTTGCCAAACTGGGCCATGAAGTGTTTATTTGCCATGTTTGTGATGGAAACAAAGGAAGTAATGTATATTCTTCTGAGGAACTGGCAAAAATGCGAAGAAATGAAGCTTTGGAGTCTGCAAAACTAATAGGAGCCACTTCGATTTGGGCCGGATTATCAGACGGTGAGGTTGTCCTGGACCTGGCAGCTCGTGTAAAAATAATAGATGTCTTAAGGCAGGCTGACGCCGACCTTGTTATTACTAATGGACCAAATGATTATCACTCTGATCATGTAAATACCAGCAAGCTTGTGTTTGAAGCAACTTACCTTGCAAGTTTAAAATTATGGAAAACTGATTATCCCCCAACTACCAGGCTGCCCTACTTATATTATATGGATAATGTTGCGGGAATTAACTTTACTCCCGAGGAATATGTTGACATAACTGAAACTATCGAAATCAAAATTGAAATGATGATGAAGATGAAGTCACAGTTGGGCTGGCTTAAAGAAATGCATAACTGTGATTCGGCCGAATTCATTAAAACAGTTGCAAAGTTCAGGGGATTTCAGGCAGCAGTGCCTTTTGCTGAAGCTTTTACTCAGCAAAAGATGTATCCTCAGGGTCTTACAAAAAGAATTTTGCCTTAGCTGATGAATTATTTCTTCTTGACATTGTTTTTTAATTATGAAAAACTTTATAAAAGAATATAGACATTATTAATTCAGGATATTTCCAGATTGTTCAATAATTGCAGGAAGTTTTCCAGTCTTGATAAATTAGCAATTAAAAAACAGGTATCGTCAAGAAAAATATGAATAGTCAAAAATTTGTGCCCCCAAAAATAAAACTTGGCAAGCTTTTGCTGAAGAATAATCTGATAACTGAAAACCAGCTGGAAAGGTCTCTGGAAATCCAGAAAACGACAGGCCAAAAACTTGGAGAAATTTTAATCGACAGACATTATATCACTGAGGAAGATCTGAATGAGATCTTGGACCTGCAAAAAAAGAATTTCTTCTTTTAAAGCTGTATTAGTGTTGCTGCCCTTTTCCTATTTTATGCTTTATTTTTTTAGGTCCCATATAAGGATTTTCACTAAAACGCAAGAAATAGAATAATTATCCCTGGTAAAACACATTCATTACAGAAAATTAATTCAGTTTAAAAACCGAATATAACTGGGAGATTTATAACCGGCAGAATCAGTACAGGTAACTGTATACTCAACAGCTGATTAAATTTCTATATGAGCACACAATTACCTGTCTTAAATATCTCTCTAGAGCTGATTAAATTTTTAAAGCTGTTTAAGTATTTAAAAATGAAATAATTTCCCCGAAAGGTCCGCAACAAGAACTGCTGTTTCTATTGCAACCACGCTTATAAGCTTGATAAGGATGTTCATGGATGGACCCGCGGTGTCTTTTAACGGATCTCCTACCGTATCCCCGATTACTGAAGCAGAATGCTCCGGGGTCCCGCTTCTTCCCTCTTCCTCTATTTTTTTCTTTGCATTATCAAGCGCTCCACCTGCATTTGCCATAAATATTGCCTGGGCAAATCCTGAAAGAAGAGTTCCAATTATAAGGGCTACCACGCCTCCCGGGCCCAGCAGAATTCCTACAACTACCGGAATTACGAAAATCATTATTCCCGGAGCTATAATACCTCTCTGCGCGGCCCTGGTAACTATTGTTATGAAAGCTTTCGGGTCACCCTTGGATTTTCCTGCCATTATCTCCTTTATCTGTTTTCTTGCTTCAACAACAACTTTGTCTGCGGCTCTTCCTACGGCTCCTATAAGCAGGGATGTAAACAGGTAGGGCAGCATAACGCCTGTAAACAAACCAGCCAGTATCTTGGGATCCCTCATGAAATCCAGTATTACTTTGATATTGAGAAGTTCTATCTTTGAAAAATAAGCCTGTCCCAGAGCAAGCGCCGTAATAGCTGCGCTTCCTATCAGAAGACCCTTTCCAATTGCAGCAGTTGTATTTCCTACAGCATCAAGCTTGTCTGTTGTTCTTCTGACTTCAGGTGGGAGTTCGGTCATGGACGCAATGCCTCCGGCATTGTCTGCAATGGGTCCGTATACATCAATTGTTATGGCAAAAGGAGTCACTGCAAGCATCGATACTGCAGCAAGCGAGACTCCATATAGCCCCATTTTAAAATCCGCCGCTCCGCCGGATATATAAAAACTAAAAAGCATGACAGCTATAACAGTAAGAGCAGGAAGCAGCGTGCTTTCCATTCCATATGCAAGGCCGTTAACGACAAGAGTTGCAGGTCCGGTCTTTGCGCTTTCCGCTATGTTTCTTGTAGGTCTGTATTTTGAATCTGTATACAGAAGGGTAAACAAGCCTATTAGAAATCCCGCAAATACACCGCCGAGAGTTGCCCAGAACAGGAAATTATAAGATGCTCCAAGCGTGTATCTTACAGTAAAGTAAGACAGTACGATTATTCCAACGACCGTTATGAATAATCCTGCCAGCGTGGTGGCCGTAAGTTTGGAAACTGTTGCATTTTCCTTATACCTGCCGACAATGATCTTTATTATAAAAATAGCAAGAATTGAAGCAAACGCTCCCGCAGTGGAAATCACCATGGGCAGAACTATGCTGTTTAACATAAGCGGCGAACCCTTGAATGCAAGAAAACCCAGAAATTCTGTGGCAATTATTGCTCCTACCCAGGATTCAAGCGAATCAGCCTTCATGCCTCCGACATCTCCAACATTGTCTCCAACATTGTCTGCGATTGTAGCAGGATTTCTGTAATCATCTTCGGCCAGTCCCGACTCAACTTTTCCCACATAGTCAGCACCCATATCTGCAGCTTTTGTAAAAATTCCGCCACCTGTTCTCATAAAGAATGCTGCAAAACTTGCACCAATAGTAAAAGTTATAAGAATATTTACAACACTCTCCATGCTGGCAACAGGGTCGGCCACTGATTTACCATAGAACCAGTAGAGTATATTAAACCAGAAGGCCGTATCAAAAAGCGCCACCGTTCCAAGAAGGAGTCCTGCCGCTGCAGCGGCCGTAAACGCTATGTTCATTGCTTCTCCAAGGCCTTTTTTCTGGGCAGCATATGTAACACGTGAGTTGGAAGTAGTGGAAATCCACATTCCTATGTACCCTATCAGGAGACTGAAACCCATGCCTGTTGCAAATGCCGGAAGAGAGGGCCATTCAAGATACTTAAAGTAAACCATTATTCCAAAAAGTATTTCTAGAACAACAAAAAAAATCACCATTATTTTGGCTTGCTGGTTAAGGTATGCCCTGCTCCCTATTGAAATTGCATTTGATATTTCTATCATTCTCGGAGTACCCCTGCTTTTTTTGCGTACAAGGGAAGCAAAAACAATTGCCAGAATCAGTGAAACAACCGCCCCGATGAAAGGTACGATTCTTAAAAACAGCATGTTTGGCACTTATACACCCTCCTTTGACTTTTGAAATTATTTTTTGGTTGCTAATTACTGTAAATATATATAAATTTTAGAACTTTCAAATAAGGTGGCATATGTTTTTTCAAATTAAAATCCGGACAAGAAACAAATTCTTTTACAAAAATATTTTACAAAAACCGGTTTCCATAAAACCACCAGCAGGAAAAGAATATTTTAAGAAAATTCAAAGTAAATTCTAACAAATAACCCGGCAAGTTAGCAAGCTATTTATTAAATTAATTGCAGTATGTGCAGAAAATTGCAGACAATTTTTTAATAATTCTCTTCAATTATTTTTTTAAATATTTTTACGAATGCCGGATCAAATTTTGTTCCGGAGCAATTTACCAGCTCTTTCATTGCTGCCTCTTTGCTTATGGCGGTAGCATAAGGCCTTCCGTTTATCATAACATCATAAGAATCAACTATTAAAACAATTCTTGAGAGCATTGGGATTTTATCCCCTTTTAAACCCTGTGGGTAGCCGCTTCCATCCCACCATTCGTGATGGCACAATATATCTTCAGCTATAGGCATAAGTTGGGGTGACGTACGGGCAATGTTATACCCTATTTCAGAATGCCTCTTGACAATGTCCCATTCCTTATCTGTCAGCTTGTCCTTTTTCAAAAGTATGGCCTCCGGAATGGCTATTTTCCCTATATCGTGAAGTTCCGCAAAAATGGCCAGGTCATTTAACGCGCTCTCAGAAAGTTTTATGGATTTTCCAAGTTTTACTGACAGGGCCACCAGCCTTCTGGAGTGTTCTTCAGTTTCATAACTTTTTTCATACATCATTCTTTCAATAGCTGATATCACGGCACTTGAAGAGCTTCTTTTTTCAAGCAGCTTGTTTTTATACATATTTGTCTCAGCCAGTTTTAGAGCGGTCTCTACTTTTAAAGATTCATCCAGTTTGGTAAATATGCCAAAGGAAATAGATATCGGCAGGTCCTTTATGGAATATTTTTTAACGCAGGCTTTTTTTATTCTTTCTAATATCTGTTCAACAACCAGAGTCGTGGTTTTCGGTAAAATTATGGCAAATTCGTCCCCACCCCACCTGGCTACGACATCCTCTGAACGGAAATATTTCTTTAACAAGTTTGCCACAGTTATCAATAGTTTGTCCCCTGCGTGATGGCCGATAGTGTCATTTACAAGTTTTAAGCCATTGATATCTCCAAGAATATAGCTTATAGGCAGCTGTCTTTTATTATCGAGCCTTTCGAGCTCCTCCCGAAAATATGCCCTGTTATAAAGACCCGTGAGACTGTCATGAAATGAAAGATATCGCAGCTTTTTATCTGTTTTTTTCCTGACTGTTATATCCCTGACTATTCCCTGGTAATATTTAGGTTTGTTTCCTTCTTCTGTTACATTTGAACTGATCTCAACATCAATAAGTGACCCGTCTTTTTTTCTAAAGGTGGCTCCATACGGTTTGCCTTTGCCTTCCGAGTCAGGCCCTTCCAGTTTTGTAGCGTATATGCTATTTGGAATATCGACGCCCAACAGCTCTGCCTTGCTGTCATATCCCAGCAATTCAACCAGCGCTCTGTTTGCGTCAATAAATTTGCCTTCCACTGTACTTAAATATATTCCATCAATGGAGTTCTCAAAAAGACTGCGAAACTTTTCTTCGCTCACTTTAAGATCTGCTTCCGACTTTTTTAAGTCATCTATGTTGCTTATTGAAATCATGGCTAATTTTCGGTTATTACTCACTTTCAATTGGGTGCAATTCAACAAAACATAAAAAGTGGTGCCATTTGGCCTGATCATTTCCAGCTCACAGCTATTATTATGAAAATCATAAAAAATGTTTAACAAAAGGTGTTCCCAGATACCAAGGTGCTTTCTGGAAATAAGCCTGGCAAATCCGTGATTAATCAGGTTTTTAAGTTCAACTCTCAACATGGCTGTAGCCGCAAAGTTTGCTTCCAGCACCAAGCCGGACTGTGTGATTGAAAGATATCCTATTGGGGCAAAATCATACAGATCTCTGTACTTTTCTTTTTCTTCTTCCAAAGCCAGCAACGTTGTTTTCATCTGATTATTCTGCATTTCAAGCTCAATCTGATGCACCTCGAGCTCATGGATAATTTCGTCAACCGGTTTGCCTTTTAAAATTAACCCGGATGATTTGTTTTGAGAAGCCAGGAGTTTTGATTCTGCTGCATTCCTTAATACAAACTCATAATTTTTGTCTTTTTTGCCTTCTATATCATTGTTTTGATTCTCCAAAGACCCCCCCCCTTTTTTTTCCTCTCTCTGCTTCTATCTCTCCTTCCCTCTTTATTATTATCTTTTTCATTATTTGTTCCTGATTATATATGTGCATTATTACTATAAAAGCCTTATAGATTTTATATTTACTTTCTATATTTTTTTAACGGCTGCTTAAGCCTGTTTACGTTCAGTTATGTCCTCTATGGCAAGAAGCATGAGATTAGTGTCGGGTTCTTTTAGAATTATAAGACGAGCATTAAGCAGCATAACCTTGTGGCCAATACCCGGGAATTCATTTTCAACCTCATAGTCGTCAAACTTGCCGTCTCTTGGAAGTATCTCTTCAAGCAATACCCTGAGCTTTGGAATATCCCATTGTCTGTTTCCCAAATCATAAATAAGATTGCCTACAGTTTCCTGCGGGGTCACCATGAAAAAATCGTAGAAACTTTGGTTTGCAGAAATAACTCTCAGATCTTTATTAAAAGTAATCAGGGGTTCACGAACTGCATTAAAAATATTTTCAGCAAGTTCAGAAGAAGCCTGATAAGAAGCTTCAATTTTTTTAAGTGCCGTTATATCTGTAAAAGTTATTACCACACCATCAACAACTTCCTCAATAGTCCGATAAGGCATAATACGCATCAGATACCATGCTCCTGTATCAGTTATTAGCTCTTCTTCATGTGATATGAACATTTCAAGCGAATTTCTGGCTTTGTTGATCAATCCACTGATTAATATTTTGGAATTAATATCCTCCAAAGGCCGCCCGATATCTGCCGGAATCAGGTTAAACAATTTGACAGCCAGCATGGTATATCTTTTAATATTGAGCTTCTCATCCAGGAATATTGTTCCTACGTTAACATTTTCAAGCAGATTTTTTAAGTCATTTTGAGTTTCGGCAAGCTGGTCGATTTTTGAGCTTAACTCTGAATTTACTGTTATAAGTTCTTCATTGACTGACTGCATTTCTTCCCGAGACGTATCCAACTCTTCATTCGTGGACTGGAGCTCTTCATTCGTGGACTGGAGCTCTTCATTCGTGGACTTTAGTTCTTCATTGGAGGCTTGCGACTCTTCATTTATTGCGTTGAGATTTTCCTTTTCGTAGGCAAGCTCTCTTTCAAGTTCTTCTATGTATTTGGCTTCTTTTTCTTTATTGGAAATTTTTACAGAAACAGGTTCTTTATTTTGCTGTTTTTTCGATATTTCCTGAAAACTTACCAGCATAAATTCCGGAGGTTTGCCTGAATCGATAATCGGCGCAACAATTAAATTAACAAGCTGGGTGCCTCCAATAGTATTAACAGTTATATTATTGTATTCCTGCTGTTTATTTTGCGAACCAGCGTTACGTATGGCTGCACTGATTTTTAGCTTTAGTTCCTTGGCTGCCATTTCAATAATATTAAGGCTTGCCGGCCCGGGAGCAGGACTCAGATACTTCCCTGTGTCCCCATGCACAAATAGAATGTTCCCTGACCAGTCTATTACCACCGAGGATGGCGCATAGGATTTAAGCAGCTCCCTGCTGACAATCTCTGCAAGATTAAACCCATCAGTTTTAATTGCGGCATTTACAAATTTTTCTTTTTTTTGCGTGTCGCGATAAGCGAAATTTCCAAACAACTCTATATGTTTTGGCAAAATGGCGGAAATTGCTTTATAGATCTTATGTTTTTTATTTACTGAAGTAAAGAGGTCCGTCTGGCTGCCGATAGTTTCTGCTGGACCTAAAAATAATATTCCGCCCGGTTTTAGCGAATAAGAAAAAATTGAAATCAGCAATTTCTGAAGCTGGGGTTCAAGATAAATAAGCAGGTTTCTGCAACTGATAAAGTCAAGCTTGATAAAAGGCGGATCATTTATCACGTTCTGGACAGCAAAAGTAATCATTTCCCGGATTTCTTTCCTGACCTTATAAGCACCGGCATCTTTTATAAAAAACTTCTTTAATCTTTCAGGAGATACATCTATTGCGATGTTTTCCTGATATGTACCTGAACGCGCCGTATTTATTGAATCTGAACTGATGTCTGTGCTGTATATCTGGACTTTAAAATCCTGTTGTACTTCATCCATGTATTCCCTTAGACAAATGGCAATGGAGTATGCCTCCTCCCCTGAAGAAGATGCCGGCACCCATATCCTGAAGCAGTAATCTTCAGGCTTGTCCAAAAACATTTGAGGGAAGATGTCTTTTTTTAAAATCTCAAAAGCATCAGAGTCCCTGAAAAAATTGGTGACATTAATGAGCAACTCTTTAAAGAGAATCTGTGTTTCCTCGGGATTTTCTTTGAGGAAGCGAGCATAAGTGTCAATTGATTCTACATTGTTAGCCTCCATCCTGCGTTCTATTCGTCGTCCCACAGTAGTCTGCTTATACAGGCTGAAGTCATGGGTTGTGGCAGAGCGTACGATTTTTAATATTTCCCTGGTGTCATATATCGTCGGGTCCGTTAAAGAACTTGACATCCCTGTTTCCTTCCTAAACCGGTTTTCAACACAGCTCAATAGTTTTTCCGGTATCTTGTCGACAGCCAGGACATAGGTAGCAAGATTGTTTCTTACCGCGCTGGATGGCATTCCGTCGTATTTTGCTGTAGACGGATCCTGCACAAAAGTTGTCCCCCCGGCTCCCAGAATGGCGCGAAGGCCAAATGTTCCGTCAGTACCGGTTCCGGAAAGAATTATCCCTATTGCCTGCTCCTCCTGGTCCTCTGCAAGAGAGCGAAGGAAGTAATCTATAGGCATGCGTTGTCCGCGGATTTTTCCGGGTATAACAAGCTGAAGCTCACCATGAAAGATTGCCATATCATAATTAGGAGGAATAACATAGACATGGTTCGGTTCTACGGTCATATTATTCCGCACTTCCTGAACAGGCATTTCAGTGCATCTCTGCAGAATCTCAGTAAGCATACTAGCGTGGCTTGGGTCCAGATGAGACACAAGTACAAAAGCAACCCCACTGCTGGGTTTTAAGCTGCGAAAGAATTCCTCAAAGGATTCGAGTCCTCCAGCCGAGGCACCCATTCCAACAATCGGAAAAAATTTTTTTTGACTGTCTTCGGGGTTTTGTTCATGTGGAGGTCCATCATGAGGCTTAGTCCGGGCACTGGTTGAATTTATTCCATCCTCCATAATTTCGGGGCCGTTTGATTTTTCTTTCGCTGTAATTTTTTTGGTGTTTCCCGGCTTTGACCTGGGACTGACTTTCTTATTATTATCCGGCTCAATCCGGGCACCGGCTGTTTTTATCTCAGCGCGGTCCTTAATTTTCTCAGGGCCGGTTTCTTTAATTTTAGCGCTTTGGGAATTTGATTTTACCGGTTTTGAAGCAGGAGGATTGTTATCGATATTTTTCATCATCTTGGCCTCTCTATTTTGAGAATACAATAAAATTTTAAAATCAGATAATTGGAATTATTTGTATATTGATTTATTATAAACAGTATACAGTGTCTGAATATTTCAGTTTTTTAGATAAATATCCGATTTGTCAGCATTGGTTTGTTCAGTATTAATTTCTTACAATCTCAAATCATTGCCAACCATTCAGTGAGGACCAACCGTTATAAACAGTATTCAAATAATAAATAAAAATAATATATCAATAATTAAATTACTATAGATATTGCAGAAATAATAAAGATATTATATCAGTAATAGAATAATAAATAAATAATTTTAATCCGCATACCGTGATTCATACAATCAGCCACAAGATGCTGGAAGTATTAACATCAATTGAGTTTTTTCACTGAGGAATTAAAATCAGGTAACGCCATTATGGTTATCAGGATGCCGGCTTGCATTAAATTTATTTTTACCGTAATTGCTGTTATAATTTTTTACCGGGTATTGTGGAAATATTTTTTAAAAAAAGGTTTTGGGTAAAAAAGGCATACGTAATTTTATGGAACTTGAACGCAAAAAATACTGGATTTTACTTTCAGGGTTAATAATCGGGGCAGCCTTCGATGTTTTTTTCTATAATAAGACTCTTGGGATTTCGTACATGATTTTTATTGTCCTGGCACTGACAGTGCTTATGGTCAGTTTTTGGGGCTCTTTAAAAAAATTAAACAAGCCTGCATGGTTATTTACAATTCCAGTTTTGCTGCTTTCATCAACATTTTTTATTTATTCAAACGAAAGGCTGAAAGTTTTAAATTACCTGATTGTTCCCCTGTTGGTAATCATTCTCAGCTCCCTGCTTGCCAATATAAACAAATCAGACTGGTCAGATATAAGATTTATTGGAGATATCGCCAAAAGGATTTTTGTGCCTTTCAGGTTTATTCACAGGCCATTTTTGATACTGTCCAGAATGACTGACAGCAGCGGCAAAGACAGTAAAAGCAGGATCCTGCCAAAAGTAATTATTGGCATATTGATTTCAATTCCGCTTCTTGCAATTATTTTGTGGCTCCTTACTTCTGCGGATATTGTGTTTAAAAATATTTTTATAGACATTCCTCTTTTAAAAATATTCAAGCATTTCTTACTGATAATCTCAGTTTCAGTTTATGCTGTTTCTTTTTTATGGGCATTGCTTAAGGCCTTTGACGAAAGAGGTGCCGGGCCGTCAGGAAATCCTGTATATAATAAAAAACAGTGGAAACTGTTTTTGGACCCCATTGTTTTACTAACGGTCCTGCTTTTAATAAATGCAATTTTTGCGGTATTCTCCTTTATTCAGTTCAGGTATCTTTTCGGCGGAAGTTCTTTTATCACACCTTCTTCCTTTACCTATGCGGAATATGCAAGAAGAGGGTTTGCAGAGCTGGTTGTAGTAACTATTATTAATTTTGGAATTTTAATTTTTGGCCTTACATTTGTAAAAAAAGAAAGCAGGAAGATCTTTACTGCAATCAGGGCGCTGCTTTCCCTGCTTGTGATTTTTACTTTTATTTTGCTTGTATCGGCTTTTTACAGAATGACAGTATATGAACAGGCCTATGGATTTACATACTTAAGGATATTTACACAGGCCTTTATGATAATGCTGTTCTTTTTGTTTATTATAAATATTATTTATATCTGGTATCGCAGGCTTCCTATAATTAAATCATATTTTGTTATCTCTCTTGCAATTTATATAATTTTAAATTTTGCAAATGTTGATGTCATAATAGCAAAAAACAACATCAACCGATATTTTGAAATCGGGCAGATAGATGCTGCCTACTTAAAAGTTCTTTCCTATGATGCAACACCCGAAATAAAAAGGCTTTATGTCACAATCAAAAGCTCGGCGGACCCCAAAGAAAAGCAAATGGCCCTTGAATTATCAGAGTATTTCAAGGAGCTCAAATCAGACCTTGAAAATCAAAAAAGCTGGCAGAGCTTTAACATTTCAAGATACAGGGCGCAGCAAGTACTGGATAATTAATAGCTGGGCGCAGCAAGTACCGGATAATTAATAGCTTGGCG
>CAYZUS010000003.1:28596-53605 GCA_964481885.1 uncultured Actinomycetota bacterium
TACTGGATAATTAATAGCTGGGCGCAGCAAGTACCGGATAATTAATAGCTTGGCGCAGCAAGTACCGGATAATTAATAGCTTGGCGAAGCAAGTACCGGATAATTAATAGCTTGGCGAAGCAAGTACCGGATAACAAAATGCAATGCCAGTCAGATAGTGGATCGTCAATAGCAGGGCGAAGCAAGTACCGGAGAGTTAAAATAAATGAGTGTTCATTTATTTTTCTGCAATTGCTGTATAAATTGTACAGGTGCCCAAAGTAAGTACAGCAGAGTCAACATCACTCCATCCGCATGACTGAATGGTTTTGGAAAAAGCGGCAGAACTCGGGAAATCCTTTATTGTCCGTACAAGGTGCCTGTATGCATTTCTGTTTCCTGTAATAAGTCCGCCCAGATTTACCAGTACCAAATTCATATAGATATTATAAAGTTTTTTTATAAATGTATTTTCAGGATTGCTGAGCTCCATAATAACAAGTCTTCCATCTGGCTTTGAAACTCTGAAAAATTCTTTAAGTGCCTTTTCCCGGTCCATTATGTTCCTTATGCCAAATACAATAGTTATTATGTCAAAAGAGTTGTCTTTAAAGTTAAGATCTGCAGCATCACTGGTGATAAAAGATACATTTTCGTATTGGCGCCCGAGTTTTTGTCTTGCAATTTCCAGCATTTCGTCAGCAAAGTCAACGCCGAAGACCTTCGCATTCGCAGAAACCTTCCTGCAGATTATGGATGTTGACATCCCTGTCCCGCAGCAGGCATCCAGGGCTGACTTCTCGTGTCCGCAAATTTTGGCTGCGAATTTTTTACGCCAGTACTTTTCAATACCAAGGCTTGTATAAAAATTGGTCAGGTCATACCGACTGGAAATATTATCAAACAGGTTTTCTACCTCTGATTTATTCATTAGTTAATCAAATCCTTTGTGTTTTTATTTTTCAGGTTTAAAACGTATCTTTACCAGTCTTGATCATTAAATTTGCGATTTGGGGGTTTTTCTGCCAAAGACAAATATATACGCCAGAAAAGGCAGAGAAGTAAACGCCAGGACTTTGTAAATCAGGAAGTAGTCCGCAAGCATGCCGACAGCTGTTGGGACCACAAACATTCCCAGTGCCGTAAAAGAAAAAATTACTGCAAGCCTGGAAGTAGTGTATTTTGGGGAAATCTCTGCGCTGTATGCAATTATAAGCGGGAAAATACCTCCAAGGAGCAGGCCGAACAAAAGATAATCTACAAGCAAAAGCACGTAATTGTTTAAAAAGAAAGAGACTGCAAGAACAAAAAAAGTTGCAAAATTTAAAATTTTGAGTAAAAAATACTCTTTGAACCTTCTTGAAAGAAACGCAATGGCAACTCGGCCAATCACAATTGAAAGCCAGTAAAATGACAGGGAGTAGTTTGATACCTGTGCTGAAACATTTAAATTCTTTTGGAAAAGAGTCGGTATAAAGCCTGAAACAGAATGCTGCGCCCCTGATGAGAGCATGGCAAGAATACAGATTACAATAAAGGATTTGTTTTTTAGAAGTTCAATCATTGCGGAAGGCCTGATTTTCTCATTATCCACCACAGGATATTTGGAAATTGAGATAAGAAATATTATAAGGATTGAAATTATAAAAAGCACAAAATATATTTTCCTGAAATCACCGGTTGCTTTTATAACCAGATTAAAAACTATTGGAGATGTCATTGCGCCAAGCCCAAAAAACACATGCGCAATGTTTAAATAATATCCCTTTTTGTTTTTAAAAGTGTCTGAGACTGCAGCATCCGCAATTGTGTTAATGGAGGTGCCAAAAAGTCCCATAAAAAGAACCATAATCATGAATAATACAAAGTTATTTACATAATTAAATAATAAGGCAAAAATACTTAAGAGAACCAGGGAAACTGTCTGTACGACTTTTTTCCCGAGCTTGTCTGCAAAATAGCCTACAAAAAAAATAATAACTATCTGGCCGAAGTAATTGAATGGAAAGATAATGCTCTGAGTTTTTATGTTTATATTAAATGCTGCGCCAAGAGGAACAAGAATTGAGCCGATTGCTGAGGTGTAAAAGCCGTAAAGGAATTTGCACATCGATACGGCTATTAATGTGTAAGTCGTGCTGTTTACAAGATAGAAATCGTTGATTTTATTTTTTATACTCAAGGTTACTTTATTCTTTTTCTGTTTTTATACTGTTACCAATCACCAATACTGTAAATGCAAGAAATAAAATCAGGCTGTTTAGTATAACATAAAAGCTGATTGTAATAATATTTTCAATTTTATAAAATGAATAAATTTGATGGTTATTAGGTTCTTTTAGACTTTTAGAGACATAATTTCAGAAATGAGGTCATTTGTATGAGATTTTATCCTGTATTATTAAAAGTATTTGCCTGCCTTTTGTTGTTTCTTGGACTGATATCGGTCGTAAGTGGCATTTATATGATTCCCACTAATGGCATGGGGATGCCTTTATCATGGCTTGAAAATACAATATTTGGTTCATACCTTGTTCCCGGCCTTATTCTGGCAATTATCATTGGAGGTTTCAGCCTTGCTGCAGGCATACTGCTGCTGCTCAGGAAAAAATGTGCCGTAGAGATGGCAGCGTCAACAGGATTTGCACTCCTGATTTGGATTTTTACAGAAATATATCTTATTAGAGAAAGCCACTGGCTTCAAACTGTGTTCTTTATAGTAGGACTGGCAATCCTTATAGCATCAATGTTTATTATAAAAATTTTAAAAAAATAAGAATATATAAATTCAGGCTTACTATATTTATTGTTGTTTTGTTGTTTTTTAATTTAAAATATCCTTATTCTTTTCATTTTAAAAATTAACTTAAAAATAAGAACAGGAGTTTCAATGGCAAAGCCAACCAAACATGCAACACTTATTTGCGCAATAATGACTGTAGTAGCTTTAATTGGCATTGTGCTTGGCATAGTATTATTAAAGCCCATAATTATAGTCGCCTGCCTTCTGCCTGCAGTTGTGTATGAAGTTTACAGAACTGAGGGCGAATCGACCAGATGGGCATCCTGGGTTCTGCTCCTTGTTATAATTCTGGAAATTGTTCTTATTGCCTTTAATATAAATTTTGACCTTGGCCAATTTTTTGGTGAGTCCTCCAAGACAGTTGCAGGTTATACTGTTCCGCTTGGCGACATTAAGATATTCGGCCCCATCATCATGGCAATACTCTCAGTGCTTCTCTTTGTCAGGACACGGGGCAAATACACAAGATGGCTGGCCGCAATTATTTTTGTCACTTGCTTTGCAATCGTCTACTCAATAAATCCGGATGTGTTAAAACAACTATTTAAAATAGGTGTAGAAGAAGGCCTGAAGAGCATGAATTAAACATAATAAAAACCGGACCTTAAAATAACGGTCCGGTTTTATTTTTAAAATTTTAACGCACTTTTATTTTTTCATTCTTGCCAGAACGTGTTCCTCGATTTCTTTCATTGAGCCTGAAAATTCATTGCTTGTGTAAACAAATGACGGATGGTTTATAAAGTCTTCTATCTTTATTCCCTCTTCATCATAACCTGCTGCAAAATACGGAATCTTTAGAAGCTTGTCCATTATTTCCTGAGGAACCGGGTCAGCCATCTGGCTGTAAATATCTTTGTTTTCACATATCCTCATGAAATCATCAATTATTTCCGGATTTAGTGTGTAAACCATTTTGCCCCCGGCCACTTTTTCAAGGTGGTAGACATTGCCCTCACCCGGACCAGGTCTTGCAGAGCACAACAGAAGTTTGCTCCTGTATCCATTTTTGGTGTCAGTAAGAATTTCATGCGCTTTTTTGGCGATTGCAATTCCTGACCATCTTGCAAGCTCTTCTGTAAGTTCTATGCCGACAGATTGTGCGCTTTCTTTAAAAGCGGGCATGCCTTCAAACCTGCCTATCATAATAGTTATAACTGATCTCCACTGGGTATAGTCTACTCCCCAGGCGCTGCCGATCTCATATCCTTTCTTAACTGCTTTTGCAACCTGTATTGCTCCGGGGACGTTAAAAACAAGGGTGGAGTTTGTAGGGATTCCAAGCGATGTAAGTATCTGGAGAAGATAAATACCCTCCTTGGAGCCTGGTGCTTTTACCATGATGTTTGACGCTATCCTCTTTAATTCAAGCGCCTGCAGAAGCATCTCCTTTACGTCTGTAACAAGCCTTGGATCGACCTGGGCGCTTACATATCCTTTTTGATATTTTGACTTCTCAAATAATGGCATATATAGCTGAGTGCCCATTTCTGTTATTGCCTTGTAGGTGAGCCAGGCAAGTTCGTAGCTTGTTTTGTCCGGATTTTCTTTAATGAGCCTGTCAATAACCGGGTTAACATCATCAGGTATGAGCTCAAGAACTTTTCTTGTCAGCCTGGGATTTGTGGTGACGCCACTAAAAAGAGTATCCTCTGGCTTGTCATAATCAAATAAAACCTTAAGCTGTTTTTCAAGCTCGCCCTTTTTGTCCTGTGGCGCTTTGTCGATCATGCTTTTTGTCCAGGCCTTAAAAATAAGCGGTGAGGAATCCCACCATATCTCGAAATCCTCTGATGTTTCTGCAAGCCGCTGCATTGCAGATTTTGTGTAAACAGCCATAAATCTTTTCCTTTCGTAAACTAATAAAACTTATTTTTTACAATTACTATCTTTATTATGGATTAACTTTGGAAATTTAACCCTTCACTCTATTCTGCCAAATATAAACCTATATTTTTTTGCTAAAATTTACCCAATGTGTATTTTAGCATAATCAACCCTGTCTTCTGGCCAGGACTGGTCCGGTGTTTCCGCAGCTTCTCCTAACCAAGTACTTCTTTTACTGCTTTTATAATATCTTCCTTGTGTGGAATTGATGCCTGCTCAAGTATTGAATTATAAGGGATTGGGGTGTTGAGCCCTGCAACTATTTTTACAGGTGCATCCAGCCAGTCAAAAGCCTGGGCACTCACCTTTGCAGAAATGTCAGATGCAACACTTCCTCGCTCACAAGCTTCCGTTACAACCACAAGCCTGCCGGTCTTTTTTACAGATTTTAAAAGTGCTTCCATATCAAGCGGCACAAGAGTTCTCGGGTCAAAAACCTCACAGCTTATACCTTCCTGCTCAAGCTCTTTTGCAGCTTCAAGCGCTTTAAACACCATGTTTGAATAAGCAAAAATCGTAACATCTGTGCCTTCCCTTTTAATATCTGCAACGCCGAAAGGAATTGTATATTCCTCTTCAGGAACCGGACCCTTGTTTAAATAAATCATCTTGTGCTCAATAAATATAACCACATTGTCATCTCTTATTGCAGTCTTTAAAAGCCCTTTTACATCATAAGCAGTGGAAGGCATTACAACTTTAAGTCCCGGAACGTGATAAAACCACGCTTCAAGGCTCTGGGAATGCTGAGCAGCAACCCCTCTTCCGGCACCGCCCTGTGTCCTAATTACAAGCGGGCACCTTAAGTTGTCGCCCGTCATATATCTTATCTTGGCCGCCTGGTTTACTATCTGGTCCATTGCAAGTCCAGTAAAATCAATAAACATAAGCTCAGCTACCGGCCTGTAACCTGTGACTGCTGCCCCTATGCCTGAACCAATTATCGTTGCCTCAGATATGGGCGTGTTTATAACCCTTTCAGGGCCGTACATATCAAGGAGCCCCTTATATGCCCTGAAGGCGCCGCCGTATTTTCCAATATCCTCACCAATTAAAAAAACTTTGGGATCGCTGTTCATTTCCTCCATTATAGCTTCACGGATTGCTTCCCTGTATTCAATCTCTCGCATAAAATCCTCTCTTTTTTAAGACTTAAATTATAAACAGTTAATTTGAATTGATTAAATTGACTTTACTTCTTCAAGAAATTTTTCCAGTGAAGGTTCAGGGCTTTCCTCAGCAAATTTTACTGAATCCTCTACGGAACGGATAATTTCTTTTTCCATTGCATCGATTTGTTCCTGCGAAATAATCTTCTCTTCGAGAAGTTTTTTCTTATAGTTAATCACAGGGTCCTTTTCTTTTTTGTGAAACTCTGCTTCCTGTTTGTCCCTGTATTCAGCAGGGTCATTGGGATGGTGCCCGCCAAATCTGTATGTCTTGGCTTCAATCAGTGATGGTCCTTTGCCCTGTCTTGCATGTTCGACAGCTTTTTCAACTACTCTGTAAACAGCTTCAGGGTCCGAGCCATCAACTATTACTCCCGGGATATCATAAGCTGCGGCCCTGTTGGCAATATCCTTGCATGCAATGGAATCACAGGAACTCATTGAAATTGCATACATATTGTTTTCGCAGACATAAACAACCGGCAGATTAAAAATAGCTGCCATGTTTAAGGCTTCGTGGAACACTCCGTTATTGGAAGCGCCATCAGAAAAGAAACATACCGTTACCCGTCCTTTTTGTTCCATTTTGCATGAAAAACCGGCTCCAACCGATATGGGAATACCGCCGCCCACAATCCCATTAGCGCCAAGCATGCCAAGCTCTGTATCTGCAATATGCATTGAGCCTCCCCTGCCCTTGCAGTATCCGGTAGCCTTGCCCAGAAGTTCAGCCATCATCCTGTTTAAGTCGGCCCCTTTTGCAATACTGTGCCCGTGGCCCCTGTGGGTTGAGATTATATAGTCAGACTTTTTTATTGCGGCGCAGGCGCCAACAGCAATGGCCTCTTCACCAACATAAGGATGAAGATAACCCCAGATCTTTGCAACCTGGTACATCTGTATGGTCTTTTCCTCAAATCTCCTTATTTTTAAGATTGTCCTTAAAAACTCTATCTTCTGCTCTTTAGTTAAGTCAGTCATTTATCTCCTTTCGATAAGAGCGATTAAAAAAATAATTAAATTTACAAATCAATGGCTACAAAAATCCATCCGGTTTAAAACAATAAAATCATAAAATTAAAAAAATAAAATCATCACCAAAAAACATTGCAAAAATCATCACCAAAAAATCATCGCAAAAAACCATTAAAATTATAAAAATCCAGCCGGTATAAAATAAAAGTAAATATAAAAAAATAAAAATACTGCCTGCAAAACAGATTAGGCAATGCCATGATCCAAACTTTTATAAATTATATGCAATTTATAGCAGTAATGCAATAAATTTAAAATAATAAAACAGACCTGGTAAAAGATTTTTTTACTTTGAATTTCCCCAGTTTTCCAATTCAAGGATTCGCTCCGCAGCAGTACTGTCAGTTATCAGTATGTTAACATATTTGCCCTTGAGAGCACCGATTATTGCCTCTGCCTTGATCTTTCCTCCTGCAACACCTATCGAATATGGGACTTTCTTTAAAGTATTTACAGGTATTGAAAAAATCCTGTCTTTTAAGTTTGTGTCACATATTTCTCCACTTTTATCAAAAAAATAAGAAAAAATATCACCTACTGCACCTTTTTCCTGCAAGCTTTTAAAATCTGTATCGTTAATGTCCCCGGTACTAATAATACATGACATTATGTCCGGGAAAATTGATCCTATGCCGCAAAGAGCGATGGTGACTTTGTCGAAATAATCAAAAGTGCTCCTGATTGATTTTTCCTGCAGCAGCAGGTTATAGAGCTCCTTTGAATCCAGAAGAGCCGGCGCATACAGAAGATGCGGCTCTACATCAAATCTTTTGGCAAGCCTTCTTGTAAGGTCATGGCAGTTTAGATCAACTGAAAGCTGGTGGCTGCCACCGGTTATCTGCACGACCTGTACCTCCTTGTTTATTCTTGAAGGAAGGTGGTTTATAGCCTCATTTACAGTTGTCCCCCAGGACACTCCTATTGTGTCTCCATCCTTTATTATCTCCTGCAGATAATCTGCCGCAGCCGCGCCAAGCTTGGATTTAAGTTCGACTTCTGAAAGTCCAGAGTTCTCAATGACTATTGCCCTCTTTAACTCGAACCTTTTTTCCATCTGGTCCTCAAGAGTCGAGACTCCTGTTGATGGATCTATTATGGTTATCTGGACTATACCGGAGTCCAAAGCCTTCTTTAATATCCTGTTTACCTGGTATTTGGAAACTTTCAGTTTTTTTGCAATTTCTTCCTGGTTAAGCTGATCTTTGTAGTAAAGACTTGCAATTTTAACAATAAGTTTTATGTTGTATGTCATTGTTCCTGCCCCTGCATCGGCATTTGTTTTTTTGTGCCGGTTCTTAAAATATTTTCATGGCTGCATTTATATGCGCTCAAAAAGGTACTTTAATAGAATTTAATTTTCGAGTTGTTCGATTTTTCTGACTTTTGCTGCAGTTCCGCCGTTGCTTTCGATGTCAAGCCAGACTTTAAGTATTTCCTGTGCAAGACTTTTACCTATTATAAGCGAACCCATACATAAAACCTGGCAGTCATTTGAAAGTATGGCTCTTTGCGCCGAATACAGGTCATGGCACACTGCCGCTCTTATGCCTTTAAACTTATTTGCGCATACTGCCATTCCTATTCCAGTTCCGCAGACAAGGATACCCCGGTCAAAGTTTCCCTTTTGTAGTTCCAAAACAAGGGATTTTGCAATATCGGGATAATCGACGGGATCTTTTGTAAAAACACCAAAATCCTTGTAATCGGCGCTTTTGGCCTTAAGGACTTCTATCAGTGCATTTTTTAAATCAAGGGCGTTCTCATCACACCCGATTGCTATTTTCATGATTTACCTCCTGTAAAGTTAATTTAAAAAAATTTTTAAGTCTTTTTTAAAACAAAGTCCTCGACTGATGCTGCAATCTTTACTGCGGAGAGCCCATAATAATCCAGCATCTCATCATAATCTCCTACAGTTGCAAAGACATCTTCAGTACCCAGCATTTTCATTTTTACGGGATTGTCCCTTATAAGCACGTCAGCGATTGCGCTGCCCAGTCCGTTTAAGACGCTATGCTCTTCAACGCTTACAACTTTTTTTGTCTTTGCGCTTGACTTTAAGATCAGCTCCCTGTCTATGGGCTTTATTGTAGAAATGTTTAAAACCTCGGCTCTTATGCCTTTTTCTGCGAGCAGTTTGGCCGCTTCAAGAGTTTTCTGAACCATTGTTGAACAGGCGGCAATCGTAACGTCACTTCCTTCAAGCATTATTTCACCTTTACCGATGATGAATTTAAAATCTCCGGAATGGATCCTTGCAGTTTTTATCCTGTGCATTCTTATATATACGGGCCCTTCATGGGCAGCTGCCGCAAAAATAGCCTGGGAGTACTCAGGGCCGTCACAGGGTGATATTATCGTGATATTTGGCAATGACCTTATTACTGAAATATCTTCAAGAACAGTATGAGTAGGACCAAGGGCGCTTACCGAAAAACCGCAGTTATTGCCCATTATCTTTACATTAAGCTTTGGTTTGCAGACATCGTCTCTTACCTGTTCAAAACAACGCATTGTTATAAAAGGAACATATGCTGAAATAAAAGGGATTTTCCCGCACAATGCAAAGCCTGCGGCCTCCCCCATTGCATTCTGCTCGGCAATACCGAATTCAAAATGCCTTTCAGGATACCTTTTATTAAATTCGGCGCCGCTTGCTCCCTGGGATGAATCGCAAGACACATACATGACATTGCTGTTTGAGGCTCCCAGCTCAACGAGCGCATCTGAGACCATCTTTCTCGGGTCTTCCATCGTGATTATTTGATTTTCTGCTGACGCAGATATTTTATTTTCCAACTTTGTCCAACTCCTTTCCCATTTCGGCGGCGACAAGATTTATGGCATTATCGATTTCTTCAGGCTCACAGTGCCAGTGGTGAAACTTGTATTTATCTTCACCATAAGGCAGCCCTTTGCATTTTACTGTATCTGCAACAATACATGTGGGCCTTCCTTTTTCAAACGGTGCACCGGAAAGCGCGTCAAATATCTGTCCAAAATCATGGCCATTAATGGTCCTTGTTGACCATCCAAATGCTTTAAACTTTTCATCAATAGGTGAGCTGTCCATAATATCACTCGTACTGCCGTTTACCTGCAGTCCATTTTTATCCACGATTACTACAAGATTATCAGTTTTGTGATGGCCGGCAGCCATTGCAGACTCCCACACGCTTCCTTCGGCACATTCACCGTCGCCAAGAATTACAAAAACCCTGTAATCCTTTTTATCGAGTCTGGCGCAAAGAGCAATAGCGTTTGCCACCGGAAGCCCGTGTCCCAGGGAACCTGTTGAAAATTCAATCCCGGGAAGCCTTTTTTCCTCCGGGTGCATTGCCACAGGGGTATCGAATGTGTTGTATTTCCATAATGTTTCTTCAGGAAAATAACCCTGATCAGCAAGCACACTGTAAAGTGCAAGACACTTATGGCCCGCTGAAAGTATGAGCCTGTCCCTGTCCGGCCATTTTGGCTGGTCCGGATCATGCTTTAATATTTTATTGTAAAGAACCGTCAGGATATCAAGGCTCGAAAATGCCCCGCCGATATGGCCCTCCCCGTTTCGCATCATCTTCAGGATATTTTTCCTGCACTTATAGGATCTTTCAATAAGGGTCTGTATATCCTCCCTTTTAAGTTTCTGCATTTTTTTTATAACTTCCTTTCAGATTATATAATCCAAACTTTTTTTAAATGTTTTAATCTTAATTTTTTTCCACTTATCCTTTAAAACCTGCCCCTTTATTTAACTGATTAAGTATATGCAATTTATTGCATATTTGCAATAAACCAAATAGGTTGGAACACTGGCTTTGGCCATTAAATGTACATGAAATAAACAGTATCTGTTCTTAAAATATGGGCAAACTTCGAAATAAAGAATTTACATCAGTAAATCAGTAAAGATGATTCCATACATGTGCACGCCAAATTCACCTGTGTCAAATTTTTAAATACCGAATAAAAAATATGAGATTGTTTAGTTACACTGCAGCTTTGATAAAACTGATTATCCTGGCCTTATCTTCGCTGTCAAACATGATATCACCTGCAGCCGCATTCTCAAGAGCCTGCTTTTTGTTTCGTGCGCCGCACAATGCAATTACTGCAGGATTGCCAATAAGCCATGCTGTTGCAATGTTTCCGATTTGTGCATTATGCTTTTGGGCAACCGGTTTTAAGTATTCATCCAGGAGTGCATTTATCCTCGTTATATTTTCCGGAGAGTATCCACGGTCGCCTTTCCTTATGTCACCCTCTGAAAATTTTCGCTGCGGTGTCAGGCTTCCTGTAAGAAGACCTTTTGCAGTAGGACTGTATGCAAGCATGGAGACAATGTTTTTTTCACACCACGGCAGCAGACCTTCCTGTACTTCAGTATCTATAAGACTGTATTTTTCCTGGTCTGCATCCAAATCGCCGTTTGCAGCATACTCTTTTATCTGCTGAAGGTTTGCATTGCTGACCCCAATGGCACGTATTTTACCCTTCTGCTTTGCCTGCATTAAAAATTCCATTGTCTGGTCAATTGGCGTTGTGGAGTCCTGCCAGTGAGTCTGATACAGATCAATATAATCTGTGTTTAATCTTTTCAAGCTGTTGTCCAGCTCTTCTTCCATGGATTCTGGCCCAAGATATCTGTAAATCGGGACCCCCGGATCATAGTCAAAAAAATATGTGCCTTTTTTAAGGTCCCACCTGAGACCGCATTTTGTTGCTATAAAAACACTTTCCCTTTTTCCCTTTACGGCTTTTGCAACGATTTCTTCAGAAAGGCCCTGTCCATAAGCCGGTGCAGTATCTATAAAATTTACACCTGCCTCAATAGATGACTGGATGGCTTCAATCGAATCTTTCTCATCATTTCCACCCCAAAAATGTCCGCCCGCTGCCCATGCTCCAAAAGCTACTACCGAAACCTTCATGTCGGTGTTGCCTAATTTAACAAATCTCATCGTCTCTACCTCCCGAATATCAGGATTGTTATTATTATTTTAGTAATAAAGATTCTGAAAATAAAACATTTTACACAGGCTATTATGGCAATACTGGTTTTATTTGCCCATACCTTAATTGGTTTTATTTGCCCATACCTTAATTTGTTTTATTTGCCTCTACCATAATGTAACTATGCCATAACATATGTACATATATACTTCAAACCGTTTAAGTCGTAACCCGTTTCTGCTTTATTTTTACATCTGATACAATCGGCATTTGATTTAAATCCATAAATGCCTGTGGCAATACTGTGTCAATATAATAATTCTATATATTTTATCAGCATTGCTCTTTTTCTTAAAATAAAAAATGTGGTAATATCTTAATTTCGAGCAGTTTATTTGCAGAGAACCTTTTTAAATAATTTGTCATTTGGAAAATATTTTTAGAAACAGGAATTTTTCAGGAAACCGATTAATTTAAGAATCATGGTTTTCCAAGGGATTAAGATTATATCCTGAAAAAGTGCGCCCGGAAATAAAACTATTGGTAAAATAAAAGTTAAAAAAATCAAAAAGAAACCACTATTTATATAAATGTCCAGATACAGAAGAAAAAACAAGACAAGCAGAAACAGCCATTTGGGCCTGAAGATATTTCTATCTATATTTGCAGTATTTGCCCTTGCTTCAGTATTGGTTGGTGCAACATTGGGCAGCCTTGCCTTTACGGCAGGAACCATAGTTACAGATTTTGTTGACAGCCTGCCAAAGCTTGAAGAGTTTCCGGCAACCCAGGGAGCTTTGACATCAAAAATATTTGCAGCAGACGGCACTTTGATTGCGACACTGCATGGTGAGGAGAACAGGGAGCTGGTTTCCCTGGAACAGATGCCTAAAAATCTTGTAAACGCCGCAATCTCAATTGAAGATGAGAGGTTTTACAAACACACAGGCTTTGATCTTGAGGGCATTGCCAGGGCATTTCTTATTAATATGCAGGCCGGAGAGACAAAAGAAGGCGCAAGCACTATCACCCAGCAGGTAATCACCAGCATTTATATCCCCCAGGGCAAGACCATTAAAACATATGACAGGAAAATAAAAGAAGCAGCGCTTGCTTACCAGCTCGAAAAAATATATACAAAGGATGAAATCCTTGAAATGTATCTCAACACTATTTATCTGGGCGAGGGCGCATATGGGATGCAGGCCGCGGCAAAAGCCTATTTTAATAAAGATATAGAGTATTTGAGCCTTTCAGAATGTGCCACGCTTGCAGGTATCATCCAGTCTCCTAATTATTATTCACCTTATTTAAATATGAAGGAGGCTTTTGAAAGAAGAAACATCGTACTTGGCAAAATGTTCGAATTGGGCTACATAAATAAAAATGACTATGAAGAGGCTGTCGCCAAGCAGATAATAACACAGAGGCCTTTTGAAGAGCAGCAGACAAACTTTGCCCCTTATTTCGTTGAATATGTAAAACAGCTGCTCATTGCAAAATACGGGGTCAATAAAATCTTTACCGGAGGATATAATATTTATACCACACTTGAGCCGGAAATGCAGGTTGCAGCGGAAGACTCCATCAAGCAGATTCTGTATGACCCTGAGGACCCGTCTGCGGCGCTTGTTGCAATGGAACCCCAAACCGGTTATATAAGGGCAATGGTTGGCGGAAAAGACTTTGGGAATTTAAAGTTTAACCTTGCCACTCAGGCAAAAAGGCAGCCTGGTTCAACCTTTAAGGTGTTTGCGCTTATAGCGGCGCTTGAGCAGGGCATAAGCCCTTATATGACTTTTAATCCTAACGGAACAATCATGTATGATATCGTGGGCAGCGAGCCCTGGCTGATATCAAATTACAGCGGTGAATCTTACGAAACAAGTGAAATGACTGTTATAGACGCAACTGTAAGTTCGGTAAATGATGTATATGCACAGCTTATCATGAAGATAGGCGGCTACATTGTTTCAAAGATAGCAAACGATATGGGCATTGAGACACCTCTTGAGGGATTCCCTGCAATAGGGCTTGGCGGATTAACAACCGGAGTTTCTCCTCTCGAAGTTTGCACTGCTTTTTCCACTATTGCAGATTACGGAGTTAAGCATCAGCCTATAGCTATTTTAAAAGTCACAGATAAGGATGGCACGATAATTGATGAATTCGCAACTGAGAGTACTCAGGCTATATCTGCGATAACAGCTTACAGGGCAATAGAGATAATGAAACAGGTCGTTCAGCGTGGGACAGGCACGCGTTCAAGGCTTGCAGACAGGCCTTCTGCAGGAAAAACCGGAACCACCCAGGAAGCAGAAAATGCCTGGTTTACAGGGTTTACCACAAATCTTGTCGCATGCGTATGGATGGGATACCCTGAGATGAATAAGAAAATGACAGTGATACACGATCAACGTGTACAGGGCGGCGCCCAGCCTGCCATGATCTGGAAGCTCTTTATGGAAAGAGCAACAATTAACCTACCTGTAGAGGATTTTGTCAGACCGGCAGAAGACAAGATAAGTATCCAGGTAACCACAAACCCTGAAACAGGGGAAGTAATGATTCCTAACAGGTTTACACCTGTCGAGCAGATATCGATAGTAGAGGTACGTTATGGAAATGAACCCACTGTGCAGGCTCCCATAATGCCTGAATTTCTGCCTATCCTGCCCAACGTGACAAACCTTCCGATTGCGGAGGCAAACAATATTCTTTTCCAGGCAGGATACACACACGTTGAATTCATAAAAGAGAAATTTGACGGGGTTCCCCCGGGTTATACGCACAGGCAGGATCCCTCATTTGATCTTCCCATTGAGAGGATAAGAATGATAAAGGTCTGGTATAATCCTTAAACCTTATTTGGTTAAAATTTCCTGATAAATCTGCCTTTTAAATGCTCTGAATTATTTAACAGCGTCCCACTATTATAGGTTCGAATTGCGCCAACAGGAAAACAATACAACCTAACAGATAAAGCTCATCAGATATTAAGTTTAATAACCTCTTTTTTTAGGCCTTATATACAGGAAATATACAAATAAAACAATAATTGCTATTGCCAGTAATGCTGCGCCAATTATGATCCAGATAAAATATTGAGCAGAGGGCGGAATTACTGATACATCAAACGAGACAGAATCAGTCGAATTTCCATCAACAATAACCGGAATGACGATCCTGTAATTGCCGCTTTGAACCTTGTCTTCAAGTTCTATCGCAAGGACTATACTGCTCTCCGAGCCGGCATCGAGTGTCTTGTTGCCATTTATCTTAACTGATTTTATTATCCTGTTGTCAGCTTCTTTGGTATTATACTTCAGCAAATCAATAGCAATCTGTTTTGCTAAAGCAGCCTTTGACACTACTTTAAAGTTTGCCTGGGCACTTGTGGCATTTTCTTCAAACGCAACAATTCCATCCGGTTTGGAAATTGAAAGCTCTCTGGCAAAAACAGTTTCAGAAAAAACAGGAACAGACTGGCCCGTTTTAGTCTTGTAATCTGCAGTAATCTTTAATTTATACTGGCCCATAAGACCAGACCCTGGAAGTATTATCGAAGCTACCCCGTCTGCAGCTTTCAAATCCCCACTTGCAGCATTGCCGTCATCTGCCAGAACGCCGTTGCTTTCGATACCATCCGGCGATGTAACAGAATATTTAAACTCAGCAGGGTTGTTGTCTTCAAAGTTTGCTCTTATCGTAGTGCTGCCTGTAACAAACAGATTGTTTTCAACCACAATCTTTAAACTCTGCGCCTTGGAAAGATAGAACCCTGTTTTTATTGCAGTGCATGCCGGAACAGTCATCAAGGAAGCGTCTCTTATAAAAAACTCCAGTTCATAGAATCCTTCGAGTGTTGTGTTCTGGAGAGCGGCGCTGTAGACTCCGTCACCACCTGACTTATCTGCACCCTCGCCATTATCCAGAAGTACAAGTTCAGAAGCCTTGTCTCCGTTGGGCCTTGCAAGACTAAACGTCAGTTTGTAATTCTCAGGGTTAAGTTCCTGGTCCGTTTTTTCACTCTTATCAAGCTTTACTTCTACTGTCATGGGCCTATCCAGATTATAATTATCCTCTGAAGGCTCAAGCACCGTGATTTTTCCCGGAAACTCAACAAATTCAAGGGTTACGCTTTTACCGGCAACCGAACCGGTAGGAATATGGCTGATCTGGAAGTTAAAAGTATGGTTTCCTTTCAGATCCTGCCCTTCAAAGTTACCTGTAAACTGCCCGTCACCTGCTATAGTGTCTGCTTTGCTGCCATCATCAGTCAAATCAGCAGTTGCAGAAACGGCTCCGGAAGGGTCAAGGACATTTGCAGATATTTTAAAATCGCCGGTAAATTCTTTAAGCTCTCCAGCACTGTTTTTTAAGATATCAAGTTTTAAAAGCAGTTTTGCATCAGAAGTATAGACTGAATATTGAGGATCCGAAATAAAAGCATCTGCTATATCATAGACAAATATTGCATCGCCACTTATTTTGTATGCCCAATCCCCTTCCTGGGGAGATATCACCTTTCCTATTTTAAACAAAGCCTCTTCAGTATAATCATCAAATGACGCCATGTCTCCTGAAGGTGTCGTAAGCATTATCTGGGGGACGGTATTGAAGTTATTTTGAAGGGCAATAACTATCATGTCTTTTATATAAGTGCCCACCGGAATTGAACTGCTTAAATCCGTTGAGTCTGGCTGCTCCTGTATTTTTATAAACCTGCTGGTTAAGTTTTTTAATATTTCAATAAAGGCTGACCTTATGTCTTTGGCTTCTTTTGCCTGCCAGCTTATTCCTCCGGTAATTGAAGCAATTTGCTCCAGCAAACTTGTATCTGCCTCCTGAGTAAATGCAATGGGATAAATTGCAATTTCAGCATTACCATATTTATAACATAAGTCCTTAAGTTCGCTCTTATAATTCTCAAGAGTACCATCCTGTGCCGAGGAAGTATCCAGGTTTTCCAGGGTTGAAGAATCCTGGGAATCTTTGCTGACGGCGGCAGAACCATCCATAAAATTTATATTATCACTGCCTTCTGCATTTTCACTTTTAATACTGCTGTTATTCTTAACCGGCTCATCCTTAACCGGACGTCCCGGGCCATCCTGAGCAGTTGTATCAGTGGTAGTTTCCCTTGGGGGTTTTTGCTCTTCCTGTGTCGTTGCCGGTATATCATCAACAGTGAGTGAACCGTCGGTCAGAAAAATGACAACTGTTTTCTTTTTTGTCTCCCTTGAATCCAGCATCTGTTTTATTTTATCAAGCGCACCTTTCATGTCAGTGATACTCTGGTTACTCGTTATCTTGCTTATTGCAGCGCTTATGCTTTTTTCATTGCCGCTGATTTCAGTCAATTGCTGGTAGATATTTACTGTCTCACCAAAGCCTGAAACAAGCACCCTGCTCCCGGGATTCATTGTCTCAGCAAGGTAAACAAACAATTTGGCTGCATCAATGCGCCTGTTTGCAGAATCGTTTCTTTTCATGCTTCCTGATTCATCAATGACAAGCACATAGTCATAGCTTAAAACAGCATCAGAAACGGCACTTTCGCCTGCCAGGTCATGCAGTCTGCCTGTTATTAAAGGATACATTTGAAAAGTAAAAACGAGGGCAAGAAGTGTCAGGCCTGCAAATAAATATTTTAGCAAAAAAAAGAACTTGTTATTTTTTCTTTTCATTTTTTTGTTTGTTTTGTTTGGTTTATATTGATTTATTGTTTGGTTTATAATAATTTTATTTAGTTTGTTTGTACTAATTTATGGCCGGTTTATGCTAATTTATTATTAGCTGATGGTTTGCCTCTGCTTTATGATTTGTTTCTACTTGTTTCTTGTCAATTATTAGTCTGTTTTTGCTCTGATTATGCTCTGATTATGCTGAGTTTTTATGGATTTTTAATTTGCTTACAGACTTAACTTTTTAAAAATATCTTATAGGAATATCACAAGGTGAAACCAGCAGCCTTTTGTGCTCTTCGTTGAGTCTTAAGATACTTACAGAACACCCTTCCATATCAAGTGACGTGCAGAAATTATTTACGTAAGTCTTGAAAATTTTAATTTTTCTGTTTTTTATTAATGTATGCGCTATGCCTGCGGCAATATATAGCTCGCTTATTGGTGTGCCTCCAAGTCCGTTTATCATGATTGCCACTTCATCTCCCGAAATAAAAGGCAGGTCCTCGAGAACTGCGTCAGTGATGATTTTCATAATCTCATCGGCAGGCATAAACTTTAACCTCTGCCTTCCTGGTTCACCGTGAAGGCCCACGCCAAGCTCCAGGTCATCATCCCCAAGTTCAAATGTTGGAGAGCCCTTCGCAGGAGTTGTGCAGGATTTAAGTGCAAAGCCCATTGTCCTTACATTATCATTTAACTGCATGGCAAGTTTTTTAAGGCTTGAAAGATCTGCCCCTTCTTCCTGGGATTTGGCTCCTACAATTTTGTAGACAAACATGGCGCCGGCAACTCCACGCCTTCCGGCGGTCCAGGTGCTGTCTTTTACGGCCACGTCGTCATTTATTATAACCGTGTCAACATCAGGCCCGCCCTCAAATGCAAGCATCTCGCTGGCCATCTCAAAATTGGCCCTGTCGCCGGTATAGTTTTTTACAAGAAACAGTACTCCTCTTCCCCGGTCAACAAGCCTCGCGGCATCCACAATGGCATCGAGAGTGGGAGCTGCAAAAACAGGCCCTGCGCATGCAGCATCAAGCATTCCTCTGCCAACATAAAAAGCCTGGTCGGGTTCGTGCCCGCTCCCTGAACCTGAGATTATGGCGACCTTATTTAAATACGGGTCCTTCCTGTAGACTATTCTTTTATCATAAAGCACCCCGATTTTTTCAGGATTTGAAAGTTCCAGGCCTCTAAGCATTTCACAAACAAAATCGTCGGGTTTATTTATTATCTTTTTCATTAATTGAACCTCCTGTAAGCTTCAAGGGCTCCCTCAAATATAAGCACTATCACAAGTGAGCCGGGGTCCCTGTTACCCCTGCTTCTTTCCCCGACATAGGATGCCCGCCCTTTCCTTGCAACCATGTCTATCGTCCGGTCGGAACCCTCTTTTGCTGCTGCATATGCGCCCTCAAGAAGCTGCAGAGTTGTGACCTGCCCGGTTTCGTATAATGCCTGAATGGTTGCAATGGCAGGTTCCAGCGAATCGACCAGGGTCTTGTCATTGATTTGGGTATTTCCGCCCCTTCTTTTAATAACACCGAGTGCCATATTTAAAGCTTTTATCCAGTCTGCCGGCTGTGGATCTCTATTATCACCGATGCTTTTGCCTGTCTCGATAAAACCTGTTCCAAGCATTGCCCCGGACGTGCCCCCAATGGTATAGGCAAGGGTAAATCCCACTTTTTTAAGCATGTCCCCCACTTCAAGTCCACTCAGCTCGCCGCCTGCCTTTAGAACAGCTTCAAATCCCCTCCTGATTCCGGAGCCACAGTCAGCATCACCCATTGAATCCAGTTCTGTAAGAATTTTTTCTGCATCTATCAGTTTTTTACTGATTAAATCTATTACACCGGCTAAAACATCTTTTTGTGTGGTCATTGGCGCCTTTTCTTCTTTAAAAAAATTTATTGAAATTGTATTGAAATTATATCTGGTTTGTGTAAATTTTAATTTTTATTTAATGTAAAATCAATTTATAATTTATTATAGTTTAAGAGCTTATACTCAAAATAAAATATATATTCAAAATAACATGACAGACCATATAAATATCACTTCAGAAAAACAACAAGAGTCCGCTGTCCGTGTAAGGTTTGCGCCAAGCCCAACAGGATATCTTCACATTGGCAGTGCAAGAACTGCCTTGTTTAACTGGCTTGTTGCAAAAAAAAGCGGTGGCACTTTTATAGTAAGAATAGAAGATACTGATGTTGGAAGGCATATGGAAGAAACAATCAGCCTTATAATGGACAGCTTGAAATGGCTTGGCATTGCCTGGGATGAAGGTCCTGATGTCGGCGGCAGGTTTGCTCCATACAGACAGTCTGAAAGGACATCAATATATAATGCATATGCCGAAAAACTTGTTTCTGCAAAAAAAGCATACCGATGCTTTTGCAGCACGGAAAAACTTGATGAAAGAAGAAAAAAGCTTGCAGAAGAAAATCTTTACTTTAAGTATGACAGAGATTGCCTGAGCCTTGATGAAGATAAAGTCCTGAAAAATATAAAAGATGGCCTGCCGTACGCAATCAGGCTTAAGGTACCCGAAGACAAAGACATTATCTTTAACGATACAGTCTATGGCGAAATAAAAGTAAACAGCAATATTCTTGAAGACTTTATAATAATAAGGTCAAATGGCCAGCCGACATATAATTTTTCTGCATCAGTTGATGATATCCTGATGGAAATCACAAATGTAATAAGAGGTGAGGACCATCTCTCAAATACTCCCAAGCAAATCCTTGTCTATGAGGCACTGGGGGAAAACATCCCTGTATTTACCCATTTACCGATGATTCTTGGTGCTGATGGCTCCAAGCTCAGTAAGAGGCACGGCTCAATTTCAATAGAGGCATACCGGGATGAAGGTTTTCTGCCGGAAGCTATAAATAACTATCTTGCACTTCTGGGCTGGGCTTACGATGAAAAAACAACCGTGTTTTCGACTGAAGAGCTTACTGACAAGTTCAGCATTGAAGCAATAAATAAGAAACCTTCAAAGTTTGACTATGAGAAACTTCTCTGGCTCAATGCTTTTTATCTTAGAGGCAAAGATGACAGCTTTATTGAAGCTCTTTTACATGAAAATCTTAAAACAATCGGAGTGCCGGCTAGTGAGTTAAATTCAAAGCTTTCAAAAATAATCCCTCTTATAAAGGAAAGGATAAAAACCACAAGCCAGGCAGGAGAGATTGTCCGGCCATTTTTCTTTGATATCATTTATCCGGATGAAATTAAAGAGTACTTCACCGGCAAGGCAGATGAAACCAGGATAATAGCTGAAGCTGCAATCGCAGCAATTACACAAATCAAAGAGTTTACTGTCACTAATATTGAAATCTGTTTACGGGCCCTGGCAGTAGAATCAAATATCAGTTTTAAAAAATATGCTGAAACAATCAGGGCAGCGATCTGGGGCTCAAAGGTCAGCCCACCTCTTTTTGAGACTATTGAAGTACTTGGCATGAAAACAACAATTAAAAGATTAAGTCTCTTTAAAAGCGCACTAATTGGGTCTTTTTAAAAGGATATTAAGCAAGCCTGTTAAAAAGGCCATCAATTGGGTCTTTTTTAAAAAGTGTGCCAACTGAATTTTTTTAATTTCCAGTCAAAACAAATGTAATTAATATAAGGGTTTGGAGCTTAGTTCAGGGCCGCTGTGGTAAATTTAAGCTTTTTTTTACTTCTAAATTCTAAAACCTGGTTCGAATCCTCTCTCCCCAGCCAGTCTTCATTTTTTAAAAATCCTTGATTATGATATAATTTCTACAAATTGATTATTGGAAATATTTTTATTCAGGAGATTTTTTATATGAAATTAAAGGTATGTTTTGAATCAAGCAAAGATGGTGGCTATACTGTGTATGTCCCATCTTTACCTGGTTGTATTAGTGAAGGTGATTCAATAGAAGAAGCAACAAATAATATTAAAGAAGCAATAGAGCTTTATTTAATTCCGGTTGAAGATGACATTATTGCTGATGAAAATGTATGTGTTAAAGAGATCGCCATATGACAAAAGTTCCGAATCTGTCTTATGTTAAGGTAATAAAAGCTCTTCAAAAAGCCGGTTGGATAGTAATTAGACAAAAAGGCAGCCATGTAAGACTTCAGAAGAGACATAATGAAGAAATTTTAAAAATAACCATCCCGGCACATATTCCAATAAAAAGATCTACTCTTTCCCATATCATAAAACAAGCGAAAATTACTCTTGAGGATTTTTTAAAATTGCTTTAAAGTGCCTTCTTAGATTAATTATTTCGATTAAAAAAAGGTTCGAAATTTCACACCTCTCCCCAGCCATAGTAAATATTGACACATTTGAGCTTTTAGTTATAATAACAATTAACAGATCCCAGGACGCCTCTTTACAATGCGGACCAGCCTGGGACAATTTTTTTATAACCACAAATTCAAATTGTTAAAACCTCCAAAGACAATAGATGAGCAGATCTCTCTTTTAAAAAGTCGAAATATTATTATTGAAGATACTGAAGCAGTAATATCTTTTCTTGAAAATAATAATTATTATCGGTTAATGGGCTACGCCTTCCACTTTAAAACAGACAAAGACACTTATGAATCCGGAACTAATATATCCACAATTATTGGCATTTATAATTTTGATAAATTGTTAAGACAACTAATAATTTCATTATTAGAAGATTTTGAAATTTCTTTTAGGACCAAACTTGCTTATTATCTCAGCCATAAATATGGAAGTGAATGTTACCTAAAAAAAGATATTTTTATGGATAAACGTTTACATTCAGATTTTATATACACTATTGGGAAAAACATAAAGCAATCAGTTAATGAACAGTTTGTAAAGCATCATTTTTCAAAATATGAAGGAAGGTTTCCCTTTTGGGTTTTAATAGAGATTTTATCTTTCAGTGCTATCTCAAAATTTTTTAAAAATATTAATAATTTAGATAAAAACTTTTTTTCGAAAAACTTTTATAATCATGATGCTGTTATTTTTGAAAATTGGGTCCATCATTTTTCAGTATTAAGAAATACCTGCGCACATTACGGAAGACTTTATAATAAAAATTTACTTCCCATTTTAAAATATTTAAAAGAGGATGAAAGTAAATTTGAAAGATCATTTAAAGTGTTTGATTCATTATTTATCTTGAAAAAAGTTTACTCTAATAAAGAATTATGGTTTGAATTTTTAAGCAAACTTGAAAATCTAATAACTGAACATAAGGCTATAATTGATTTGAACTTAGATGGTTTTCCAGAGAATTATTTATTAATATTGAAAGAAGAAACTTAAGTTTTTATTGTTTAAGCTTCTTTAGATTTAAAATTTCTCTTAAAAAATGGTTCGAAATTTCACACCTCTTCCCAGCCAGTATATGTATTTAATTTGAAATTACCTTGTTTGTTTGCTGACAATTTCCGAATATATATATTGTCCTGATTAATTTAAAATTATAAAAATTATTTAAATTCAACCTGGACGTTTCGACAATAGAAAGGCTGCAATTTTATTAATTGAAAAGTTGAAATTATTAATAAAATTTGTCATTTCATTATATTAGGAGGCAAAATGACTATAAATAATTTTGTAAAAAGAATAAAAGTTCAACCGTCAATTTTACTAGCGGCAGCGCTTGTCATATTCTTATTGACCACAATTTGTTTCTTTGGTGGATGTGCCACAGCAGGAAAAACTTACACGGAAAGCAATGATGGGGACAGTCTGAATTTAAAGATTAATGATGTAATAACAATAAGGCTTGAATCCAATCCTACAACAGGTTATAAATGGAATTTATCAGAAGAAAGTAATTCAGGTATTATTTCTTTGGTTTCGTCAGAATTTACTGAAAAGGAAAGTAAGGAAAATCTGGTCGGCGCAGGTGGTTTCGAAACACTTACTTTCAAGGCAGTTTCCAGTGGAAGCACTGCCATCATTCTGACTTATAACAGATCATGGGAAACAGATGTCCAGCCTGAAAAAAGTTATAGACTTAGTATCTCAGTAGAATAATATTCTACCATCTGTATTTATGTATTCCCTGATAACCATATCTTCCATAATGGCCTTTCCCCTGGCAGGGCAGGATCGGGCTAACCAAAAATATTTTCACTGAGCAGACAAAAATGCGCAGCACTGCTCTTCAAAATTAAAGCTGTGGTTATTTTCTTTCGCATAATCCAGGGTTCTTTCAGATGGGAAAGCAATAACACTGATGCCAAGCTTTAGGAGCTCAATCTCCATTTTTTCAAATTCCTGACCGTACGGTCTGGCACAGCCAAGAATCACCGGAGTGCCAGGCATCATTCTTTTTGCATATTCAAAAAGCTTGACAACATCGAATGGTTTGACTTCAGGAATCGAGGACCTGTCATTCCTCGACAAATTTTTGGCAATCACAAAAACACACGAATCTGCCCCTGATTGGGAGATTTCTTTTACTGACCTGTATTCCCCGGATAAACTGCCATCCCCCAAACCTATTACAAGATGCGGACTCACATTCAGTCCTGCCCCTTTTAGGAGCCGGACATTCTCATAAAACATTTCCGGGCTGCAACCTTTAAGGTTATAAGTTTCCTCTATCGAATGCTTGTCGGAAAAAACATTTACAAGCACTCCGTCTATGCCGCATTCGTATAACCTTTCTGCAGTTTGCCTGTCAGTAAAACCAAGATGTATAAATACTTTCATTGCCCGGCCATATTTATTTTTCACTTCTTTTAATTCAGGCAATATTCTTTCGTCCAGTGGAAGACGGCCGTGGCTGTCAAATCCTCCGCTTACAAGAATCCCGTTTACTGATGTTTGCGTGCCCTGGTCCAGATCACTTGTTTTGTTGTCTTTGGCTGCTCCTGCAGAAGGCTCGACACTGTTATTCTGGTATCGCATAATGATTTCCATGACCCTGTTTCCCTTTGGTTTTGAGGCGCCAGGTGAAATAAAATCTGTGGAATTTACGAAATCTGTGGAATTTATGAAATCTGTGGGATTTATGAAATCAGTTGAATTAATATCTACCATATCCGAAAGAAGGCGCGCTTTGCAGTGGCTGCACATCAGCTCACATTTTTTCCCGGTGAGGCTGATGTTTAAAAAACTGTTTGGCCTGTTATTGTAGTGCTTGCTTATGAAGACTTTGGAGCCGGGTACAGCAAATATTATTTCTTTTGCGGATTTTTTCATTTCTTATTATCTGAAACTGTTGATAATAATTCAGATATCTGACTTGCAATGGTTTTCCTGTCTTCCTCATTTGGCAGATATGGATAGTTCCTGAACGCCTCCGAAGGCCTTTCATTTGCAAATGGTCTGTTGCATGCAGAAATCCTGCTATCTGAACTGCAAGGGCACCCGGATGTCATAAAAGCGTATCCTTCTTCCACTACTTCCCGAAGGTCATAATCAAATTCTGTTATTCTGCCGCCAGCAATCTTAATTTTTGAAATATCCAGGCCTTTTTCATTGATGAGATACCGTGCAATTTGTATTT
>CAYZUS010000003.1:53705-70684 GCA_964481885.1 uncultured Actinomycetota bacterium
ATTTTTGAAATATCCAGGCCTTTTTCATTGATGAGATACCGTGCAATTTGTATTTTTCTGTAAGAAACAAGCTCAGGGCGCTCAAGTTCCTCCAATATGCTCCCCGGTTCCGGATAAAATGAGAAAAGATGTGTTTTTGCGCCCAGCAGATGGGCGTCGTAAATTATCTTTACTGCCTGTTCTTCAGTTTCTCCAAGCCCCACTATAAGGTGTATCCCTGCCTTAAAACGGCCAAACACATCTGCCGCCCACTCTAATACTTCCCAGTATTTTTGCCACTTGTGCGGACCGCCGACTCCGGCTCCCCTGTATTTTTCAAATAAATCTTTTGTTGAGGCATCTATAGCAATTCCCACCATTTCAGCGCCTGCCGCCTTAAACTGCCTTAAGGTTTCAGGCGAACCAATAAGCGATGGTGTTATAAGAAGGCTCAATGGCAGACTCGAGAATTGTTTGATTTTTTTTGAAATCGCTATTGTGTCTTTTATGGCATTGCCATGCGTTATCATTGACAGGCATATTCTCTCAAAACTGCTTTCGTGCTCTTTTAGTGCATTAAGCACATCATCCAGCCTGTAGACGGGCCACTTGACTCTTATAAAGGTCTTTTTGGCATTTTTAGTTTTGCTTCTTCTGCCATCTAAATTATCATCGGCAATTATTCCGGAATTTGTACTGCCTGCAGCCGATTCGACTAATTTATTATCAGGCTCGCCCTGGGCGCCCCGGCTGTTTTCTGAATCCTGCCTGACACCTGCTATTCCGCAATATGCACATTTGCCCAGGCATCCCTGGTCATATGTCAGCAAAAGATTAAGTCCCGTCAGCCGCACCGGGTCCTTAAAGCTTCCGGATACAAATCCCAGCGACATAGCCGCAGCCAGGCTGGTCTGAATATACTCGGGACTATTCAAAATATCCTCCTGAAAACAATCATTAAAGCACGTTTGACAAAAACTTGTAATAATATACACTTTTGGGCATTAATTTCAAACTAAAAATGCTAGTTACAGACTAGGACATAAAATAAAACATAAAATAAATAAACAGATAGATAAATAGATAATTTGGAAACCGGCAAAAAAAATAAAATTAGGGTAATTGATACAAAAGCACTAAGCGCCGCTGAAAATATGGCGCTTGATGAGGCTATTCTTGAGGCCAGGGAAGAAAATCTGATACCTGACACAATAAGGTTTCTTAGTTTTGAACCCCACTGCGCCCTTGTCGGCTTTTTTCAGAATGTTGAAAATGAAATCAGGGAGAGCTTCTGTGCGCAGGAAGGCATAGAAATAAACCGCAGAATAACAGGCGGCGGCGCACTTTACTGGGGAGTAAAAGATATCGGATGGGAGATATTTGCCTCTGCTGACAGATTTGCAGCAAAAATCTCAAAGTTTGAGGACTATTACGGATTATTCTGTGATGCTGCGTCCCGGGGAATAAACCAGTTCGGTCTTAAATCAGATTTCAGGCCAAGAAACGATATTGAAATCGACGGTAAAAAAATCTCAGGTTCAGGTGGCACTTCAATCAGGGAATGTTTTATGTTCCAGGGCACGCTCCTTGTTGATATAAATCTTGAAATCATGCTCAGAGCTTTAAGGATTCCTGTGGAAAAGCTCAGATACAGTGAAATGAATTCCTTAAAAGACAGGGTCACGTGGCTCGCAAGAGAACTCGGTTACTGCCCTCCCAGAGAGGAAATCATAAAAAATCTGCTTGAAGGTTTCTCGCAGGCTCTTGGCGTTGAGTATTATTTTGATGAGCTGTCTGAAATTGAAAAAGAAATTTTTAGCCGGAAAATAAACCATTTTAAAAGTAAAAACCATATTTACAGGGTAAAAGGCAAAAAAAGTGTTTCAATAATAAAATCTGTCAGCAAGACAGAATCCGGAGTCATCAGATGCAATGCCGCAATAGATACCAAAAGAAAGATTTTAAAAAGCGTTAATTTTACTGGAGATTTTTTCATTTATCCCGGGAGAGCAGTTTTTGATGCTGAGTCTGTTCTTAAAAACATTTCAATTGGCCGTGGCGACACTGCAAAGCCTGGAAGTCAGGACACCGCAGATGAAAAACCCAAGAGTGGTAATATTGCTGCTGAAAGGCCAGGAAATGAAAATATTGCAGCTGTAAAACTGGCAAAGATAATAAGTGATTTTTATATTAATTATCCACAGGCAATCAGGGGGATAACTGCCCAAAATCTTTCTGATGCAGTTTCAAAGTGTATTGAAAAACTGGAATATAAAAAATTCATGATACCTAAAAAGTATTATAACGATATTTTTATAATAGAAACCGAAGACAACAAGGCGGCCAGAATCAACTCCGATGAAAGTATTGAAATATTCCTGCTGCCCTATTGTGCAAAGCTTCCGCAATGCGAGTACAGGTTATGTGAGGGGTGCAATTTTTGCGGGAAATGCAGCACCGGGGAGGTTGTAAAATTACTTGATGAGTTTGGCATAAAGAGTACTACAATTACAAGCTATGAAAATCTGGAGGAAACATTAAGGATACTTAAAGCTGCCGGGACAGTGTTTTTTGCAGGCTGCTGCTGCGAGGCTTTCTATGTAAAACACAAGCAGGATTTTGAAAATATCGGACTTGCTGGAATACTTATTAATATTGGAAACGATACCTGTTATGACTTGGGAAAAGAAAGTGATGCGCACCGCGGCAAATTTGAAGGTTTTACCGAAATCAAGCTGCCTCTGGTAAGAAAGATTTTAAGTATTTATAATTCCAGGAGCCACAAGAAAGTAAAAATTAAAAAAATAAAATCCTGCAATTAATCTATATGTAAGCAATAAGAGTTTTTTAAAGACCTGATTTTTTAGTCAGCTTGCCGATGATTGTTAAAATATCAATTGAACTGAAAATCCGGTAAATCAACAAATGGGACTATAAAAAAATGCTTGAATGTGATGTATTGATAGTGGGCTGTGGGCCGGCGGGGGCAAGCCTTGCCTTATACCTGGCGCAAAAAAACATAAAAGTAATTGTCGCTGAAAAGAAGAAAAATCTGGACACACCAGTCAGGTGTGCTGAATTTGTACCTGTAAATATTGCCGGATTATTTGACTTTAAGATCAGCGGGATTAACAATCGGACGGATTACCTTGAAACTTATGTGGCCAAAAACTCTTCTGAAAAGTTTAGCCTTATTTCAAAAACCGGTGCCCCGGGTTTTATTTTGGACAGGGATATTTTTATAAATGATATCGCTTCAAAATTTACAGCATCGGGAGGCAGGCTGCTGAAAGGCACAAAAGTTATATCAATACAGCAAAATCCGGGTGGTTTTATTTTGGATTTGTCTGATCTGGCTTTAAAAAATAATTTAGTGGTAAAAGCAAAAATCATTGCCGGCGCTGATGGCCCGCTTTCCTTAATAGGAAGGATCATGGGCTCTTCCCATAAAAGCTTCATGCCGGCAATACAGCAAAATCCGGCAATAATATTAAAGAACACTGATTGCAACAAAGTCTTTTTCTCGCCCTACATTTCATGCGGTTATGGCTGGCTTTTCCCGAAGACAGACAGAGTAAACCTTGGAGTCGGTGCTTTTTTGGAGCGTAAAACAGGGCAGCATGAAAAAAAAACACAAAACACCCTTATTTCAATAAAAGACACTCTGGCTGCTTTTACAAAACATTTGGAATTTTCAGGGATTTTGCCAAATGATGTAAATCCACAGCAATCTGTTTTTAGCAATAACATTATTATTACCAACGATAATAATGCCAAAACTATACCCGAATCACTCAGGCGTGAAAATAAAAATGGTGCAAAACAGGATAGACCTTTGGAGGTATGCGGGCAATTTACCCCGGCTGTCACGGGCCTTATTCCGAATTCAGGAATTGTAGAGAACCCTGGCACAAAAGACGGCTTTATCCTGTGCGGCGATGCTGCGGGACTTTGTAATCCGATAACGGGTGCCGGGATATATAATGCAGTATGTTCAGCCAGACTCGCATCTGAAGTTATTGCCAAAGCCCTGAGTTTAAATGATTTAAGCTTTCTGGAGGAAACCAAAGAAATCTATAACAGCCAGTTCGGTAATTCAATCAACCGGGCATTAAGAAAGAAATTAATGCAGAAAAACAACTGGCCCTGTTCTATGGCAGACATGAACGGCCAGCTCCAGGTTACCACAGATATGAACAGCTATCCCCAGCATGGTGTGGACAGCTGTCCCGAGCATATTTTAGACGCCCAAATCAATTGGCCAGAACATCTGCCAAGGTCCCAAAACAGAAATTATTTTGGCGATAAAGACAACAAAGACAACATTGAGTTTTTAGAACTAGTCAGACAGACCTGGGTTGCCTTCAAAGACTACTGGCATTAAACCAAAGGCTGTACTTTAAAGTTTAAATACCATTTCCTCCGGCTTTAGATCCCTTTTTTCTTCAACAACTTTTCTTGTAAAGTGCGCGACGACCAATTCCTCGTTTGTCGGAATTACATAGATCTTTGCCCTTGAGTCATGTGAATAATCTGCAGATATAAGGCCCTGCTCTCCGCCGACTTCCTTATTTCTCTGGCTGTCAAATTTTATACCCATAAATTCCAGGTTTTCCAGCATTCTTTCGCGCATATAGGGATTCTTTTCACCTATTCCGCCGCTTAAAACAACACAATCAACGCCCCCCATTATGGCGCCATAGGAACCGATGTATTTTCTTATTCCGTCCAGGTAAGCATCAACAGCAATCCTTGCACGCTTGTTGCCGCCGTCTGCAGCAGCAAGTATTTCCCTGAAATCTTCTGTACCTATTCCAGCCAACCCCTTAAGCCCGGCATTATTTGAAATCTCGTCCTGGGCCTGGTCAACTGAAAGTCCAAGCTCTTTCATGGCGTAAAGAAGTGCCGTACCGTCAACATCCCCTACCCTTGTACCCTGAAGCAGCCCTGAATTAGGGCAGAAACTCATACTGGTATCGATTGATTTCCCGTCTTTAATTGCGCATACCGAGCTTGAACCACCAAGATGAATAGTGATGAGCCTGATGTCTTCAGTTCCCATCAGTTTGAATGCGGATGCAGCAAGATATCTGTGTGATGAACCATGAAAACCAAATTTTTTTATGCCAAGCTTTTCGTACCATTCCCATGGAAAACCCAGCGGACGCCTGAATTCTGGAATTGAATAATGAAAAGAGGGCTCAAATACACCCACCATCGGAACGTTTAATATTTTGCTGAAAATTCCTATTGACTCAATATAAGGTATATTATGGACAGGTGCGGCGAATGCATATTTTTGAAGTTCTGCAAGTATGGGAGGAGTCAGCATGTTTGCGCCATTAGTCTGTCCCATGACACATTTAAATCCCATGGCCTGAATATCCTGAGGCTTGCTTATAACACCGTTTTTGACATACCAGTCAAGCGCCGTTGTTATTGCAGTTTCAAAGCCAAACAGGTTAATGACTTCTTTTTGAGTTGGACTTTCTCCAATGCTGTGAGTAAAATTGGAATCTCCCTGTGATTTTATTTTATCGATATTTGCCTGCCCGAGTATTTTAATCTCATTTTTTTCATTGATATCAATAATCTTGCTTTTAAAAGAAGTGCTTCCAACATTTCCTATCCCTATTATCATCTTAAATCCTTTCTAAAAGATATGCCCGATGCTTAAGTATTTACAAACTCAGAAGGTTATTATTTTTCTGATTAATCAGTAGAATAATAATATATTACATTTGGTTTTTCAAATCTATTTCCTACAGATGTTTCGTTTGGATTATTGGCTGAGCGGCAGAACTACAAAACAACTCTGTTTTAAAAAAGTGCTTTTATAGAAATAAATATTATTAAAATAAATGTTGCTATTGCTTTGCTTATTAATTATATTTATACTATACTAAATTAGTAGTAATTAAATTAGTTCAAAACACGTTTGTAACGATGAACAGGATTTTAAGTTCCTGAGAAGCTTAAAAAATATTGATTCTGTTAAATAATTATTGCACTGACTATACTTTAATAAAATATTTCTGATTTTTAAGGAAAGGATTAAAAAAATGGAAAAGAAAAAAATACTATATATACAGACAAGCGGAACAAGCACTCCTCAAAAGCTGTATTCCCCCTTTATACTGGCACAGACAGCTAAAGCCATGGACATAGAGCCAACCCTTTATTTCCTTGGTGAAGGTATAACGGTTGTGACAAAAGGTGAAGCTGAAAAGATTAAGATGGGAAATTTTCCCTCCCTTAAGGAAGTAATGGACCAGACCGCAGCAATGGGCATACCGATGCTTGTCTGCCAGCAGAGCATGCAGATATTCGGTGAAAATCTCACACCTGCTGATTTTACGGAAGGTTCAAAAATTGTCGGCGCCGCCACACTTAACAGCCTTGTTCTAGAGGCTGATGGTACAATGTGGTTTTAACCTGCCCCATGCTGATGTTTGCAGGATAATTGATGTTTTAACTGAAGTTTTATTAAGCCGGAGAGTAATAAATGTGCTATGATATTGGATGGATGGTATTGTACGGCATTTAAGAGACAGTGTTCCAGAATGTTGCGTGCCTTCTTTTTATTTTCATATTGGAATATAGCTGCGTTTGGACATTCTGGAGTATACGTTTGTCGGGATTCGGATAAGGCAGGATATGTGAAAAATCGAATATAAACCGATAAGATGCAAATATCGGGAAAAATATATTGTACAAAAAGAAGGTATTAATTATGGCAGAAAATATCAATGGTCCAGAATCTGAAAATTTAAAGATTTTTTTGGATAACGCATCCACTACCAGGGTTGACGACAGAGTTTACAATGAAATGATGCCTTATTTTAACGATTATTACGGGAATCCTTCAAGCCTGCACTCATTTGGTGAAATCCCTTCAGAGAAACTTGAACAATCAAGGGAGAGCTGCGCAAACCTTATTGGCTCAAAAGCTGACGAGCTCTATTTTACATCCTGCGGCACTGAATCAAACAATATGGCTCTATGGGGAATTGCAAGAGCCTACAGGGAAAAAGGCAATCACATCATCACTTCAGCAATCGAACATTATTCAGTGCTTAACCCCTTAAAAGAAATGCAGAAAGAAGGCTGGGAAGTGACAATAATCCCTGTGGATGAATATGGCAAAGTCAATCCCAGGGATGTAAAAAAAGCGATAAAAAGCAGCACTGTGCTTGTGAGCATTATGCATGCGAGCAATGAGATTGGAACAATTCAGGATATAAGGGAAATATCAGCCGCAACAAGAGAAGCAGGTATATTCCTTCATAGTGACGGTATGGCAACAGCCGGAATAATACCTGTCGATATTGGCAGTCTCGGGGTTGATTCATACAGTTTTTCGTCTCAGCAGATGTATGGACCGAAAGGGGCAGCCGCACTGTATTTAAAAAAAGGAGTAAAGCTAAGGCCCCTGATCCTGGGAGGTACACAGGAGAGAGGCAGAAGGGCAGGCACCGAAAACATCCCGTCAATTATTGGTTTTGGTGAAGCTTGCCGGATTGCCAAAGAAGAAATCGGAAATAATGCAGCGCAAATTCAGGGTTTGAGAGACAGACTGATTGAAGGGATTAATTCAAGGGTGGATAGTATAAAGCTAAACGGACATCCTTCACAAAGGCTTCCCGGAAATGTACACATAAGCTTTGAGTTTATCGAGGGTGAGTCAATAATATTGCTTTTAAACAGCGAGGGTGTAGCAGCAGCAAGCGGTTCTTCGTGCGCCTCGCATGCTTTAAAAACTTCCCATGTACTGCTTGCCATTAAATTATCCCCTGCTATCGCAAACGGGTCTATTTTGTTTTCCATTGGGAAATACAATACAAAGGCGGAAATTGAAAAGGTAATAGATATTTTACCCGGTATTGTTGGCAAACTGAGGAAAATGTCACCCTTGTGCAATCTTAATTAAACAAATAAGTCATGATAGAGCCGTGAGGCCGGAATCATTTCAGGCATCTTCACTCAAGCTCATGCACATGGGAATCCTGTTTTTGTTAACTCAGCGAGATCTTAGATTATCCGGCTTGCAGCGAGCTTATATGTCCGGCTTGCAGCGAGCTTATATGTCCGGCTTGCAGCGAGCTTATATGTCCGGCTTGCAGCGAGCTTATATTGCTATTGAAACTTATTCTTAAAAATATTATATTAACAGTGTTTCAAATTCAATTATTAAAAGAGGTATATATCATGGTTTCATATAACGAAAAAGTTATGCAGCATTTCATGAACCCGCACAATGTCGGGGAAATAGAGAATGCTGATGGTGTCGGGCAAGTCGGGAATCCGGTTTGCGGAGACATGATGACTTTTAATATTAAAGTTAAAGACAATATAATCGACGATGTCAAATTTAAAACTTTTGGCTGTGGAGCAGCAATTGCAGTTTCAAGCATGGTAAGTGATATTGCCAAAGGAAAAACCCTGGAAGAAGCATTAAAGATTACAAACAAGGATGTCGCAAATGAACTTGGCGGCCTTCCAAAAAACAAGATGCACTGTTCAAATCTTGGCGCTGATGCCCTGCACTCTGCAATAAAGGATTATCAGGAAAAAATAAAAAATAAAAAATAAGAGGATTTAATGACAGATAAAAAAAATGACGCCAAAGAATGCAAGTGCCCTTTCTGTGATGCGGAGTTAGAGATTAATGAAATACCCTTCTGCACTGCCTGTAAGCTTGAGGTTGATGTTAAAGTTTGCAAAGATTGCGGAAAACCTATTCCGGCTGAAGTTTCTGTATGCCCGGAATGCGGCCAGAGCTAAAATCTAAGTTCTTTAATTCGGTATGTACAGCTTAAAGGATAATGGCTGCGAAATACAGGTCTTAATTATCATCTGCGAACCACAGGTTTTTAGATAAGTATTGAGACTTACGGGTTTAGATATAGCTACCAAAATATACAGATTTAAATTATTATTTGAGGCCCTTTGACTTTAAGGTAATTACAGAGACTTACAGATTTGGATATAATCACTGAAACATAAAATCAAAAATAGTTACAGAGTGTTTTTATTAATAACATAACTATGGCTAAAGAAACTGACAAAAACGAAATCACACCTGATGAAGACCTGGATTGTACGGGCCTTTATTGCCCTACCCCTATTTTTGAAACTAGAAAAAAAATAGATACGATGCAATCGGGCAGTATTTTAAAAATTATTGCCGATGACCCTGCAGCCGAGGCAGATATTCCCAGTTGGGCCAGGACAACAGGTAATGAAGTGTTATCCATGATAAAAGAAAATGACAGAGTGGTTTTCTTTATCAGAAAAAAATAACCAAAATTTTTCGTATTTTATGATAATTTTTTTTATTTTGAGGTAACTTTTTTTATTTTGTGATAATTTTTTTTGTTTTATGATAATATTCTGAATTACTTTTTAATTGGGGTGTCGTCTAATGGTAGGACATGCGGCTCTGGACCGTAGAGCAGGGGTTCGAATCCTCTCACCCCAGCCAAGCTTACTTTTATTAAGATACCTTTTCAAGCCGATCTGCCACCCATATTTTAATAATGGACTGTCGCGGCACGCCTAAACGTTTTGCCTCTCTATCCAATAAATCTACCATCCATAAAGGAAAATCTACGTTTACCCTCTTTTGCTCCTGGTTGGACCTTTTTGCTTTTGAAATGTCCAGGTGCCCTGTTATATCTTTACTTTCATCAAATTTCTTATCAAAATCACTTGCTTTCATAAATATCAATTTCCTCTTTTCTAGATCTTCGTATTGAAATAATTCTGATTTTTTCATTCCTATATGTAATAACCCCGGACCAATGTTTTTCTGAAATTTTCCCTATTACCAGAAATCTGGATTCATCCCTGGTTTTTACTGGGATCTCAATGAAATCTGGATCATCCCATAGCTTTTGAGCCTCATAAAAATCAATACCATGTTTATAATTATTGCTATCACTTTTATTTTGGTCAAATTCAAATTCCATAGTATATTTATTATACCTTTTATATACCTTTAGTCAATTTAAATTCTTTGTATTTAGCTCAATTGAGTAATAAATTTGGTAGAATTTGCAAAAGATTATTTATCAAAATCAGGAAATATAAAACTGTTTGAAAATTTTTTTAAGTTAATTAGTTCTATTAATAATTGGTTCGAAATTTCACACCTGTGGCCTGCCAACCAATACTGGTTAGAAACATTAAAACTTTTTATGTTTTAAAATCCATTTTTTAATTTGTTCAGAATCAATTTAAAAATTCGCTTTTATACTTTTCCCATAACACAATATTTTTTTTAAGAAGTTCAGGTATGTCCAAATTATAAGGACATTTTTTAATACATTTTCCACACTCTGTGCAATCTTTTGCTTTTTCTATTGGTTTTTCCAAAAAACCTGCAGCCGCTTTAAATGACATCCTCTTAATAGTGCTATTTGCAACCATAACCGAAGGTATTTGGATATCATTTTTACATGGCATGCAATACCCGCACCGGTGGCACCATTGTCTTCCCAGCTCTTTTCTTATTTTTTCAATTTTTTCCAGTTCACTTAAAGTCAGATGCCTGGGATTTTCTATGATTTTTACGATCTCTGCCATTTCCTCTGTTCTCTCAACTCCAGGATCCGGCACTATACCTTCAAATTGAGCCAAATACCTAAAAGCCAGATTCGCATCCTGCAATATTCCTCCACCCATAGGCTTCATCGCAATAACACCCATTTTTAATTTATGTGCCAAAGGGATTAATTCTTCCTCCGGTTCAATATCTACAAAGTTAAAAGGTATCTGAACAACCTGAAACTTTTTAGTTTTCATTAATTTTTTTGCAATATGAGAGCTGTGGGAGCTAAATGCAAAATACCTCACCTTGCCGCTTGATACAGCTTCTTTTAGCCCAGAATATGCTCCATCTTCCTCCATAACCTTATCCATAATTTCTTTTGAACTCACTCCATGCATTTGATATATGTCAATGTAGTCAACGCCCAGACGTTCCAGGCTTAAATTCAGATGCAGGAGGAATGTTTTTTTGTCAGTTGCCATAGACTTGGAAGCTAAAACAAGATTTTCTCTCTTATGCTTTTTTATAGCTTTTCCAATCTTTTCTTCACTATCACCGTAAAGGTGTGCCGTATCAATAAAATTTACTCCCATATTTAAAACTTCATTAATTACTTTTACTCCGCTATCCATGTCTAATCGCATTATTGGAATTCCACCCATGGCCACCTTACTTACCATAAGATCTGTGCCCCCGAATTGTATTTTTTCCACAAGGTCCCCTTCTTGAGATATAAATTATTTATTGCTTTTATTATTCCGTATCTTAAAATAATTAAAGTAACGGTTGCCTGATTTAACCAGATTAAATTTCACCGAAACTTAGTTTTTTTAATACATTGCAATTCTTCTTTCACCCTGCAGATTTCTAATTTCTTCTATGTCCTGAGTGCATTCCATGCATCCCAAATATGTTCCGTCATCAGCTCTGAGAGCAAAAAATTCGATCAGTATTTTATGTTTTGGGGCACCTGGCTTTAAAGGCAGGTCTATCCAGAACCTGGCATTATCTGAAATCCCTTTTTTCATATCATCAACAATCTTAATGACCTTGTCGACGCTTTCTTTGGGATGGCAATCTCTGAAATTAAGTCCCATAGAGCTCAATGGACGCTTGAAAATTCTTTTATCGTATTTGTTCCAACCAACAACCTCATCGTTTGCGTCAATTATCGTAACCTCTAAAGGCAAGCTCTCTATCATTGCTCTAACCATTTCTTTATTCATTTGATCAAACAGCATGTGAATCCTTCCTTCCTTAAAATTTACTCAGTTAAAATTATCAATATTGATATGATAAGGTGAAAATAGCAAAAGGAAAAGTTTTAGTTTAACTGGCTTAAGGTTTAAAAAGTTTTTACTTTGTGTTCAGTTTTTTTTATCGGGCTGGAAGTTATAATCATTTATGTGCCGATGCCTATTTGATATAATTTTTGTTTACAAAGATTGCAATTGTTATAATGATGGTCAGACTTAAATCAGCATTAAAAATGGCAGAGAAATTTTCAATGGAAGGGAGAAAGCAAATGGCCAGAGTAGTATGCCTTGGAATTCAGATTGTGGATATATTGGGAAGACCGGTGGCAAATATTCCGGAAGGTCAGAATGTGGCTTTGCTAGACGAGATCCGAATTACAGTTGCCGGAACAGCGGGTGGAACAAGCGTTGATTTGGCCAAACTGGGCGCCGAAGTTTTTGCAATGGGGGCAATAGGAGAAGACGAGCTTGGCAATTTTTTATTGACCACAATGCATAGATATGGAATCGATACCGGTTGCCTGAAACGCAAGTCCGGCGCACAAACATCATCGACCATGCTTCCTATCCGGCCAAACGGTGAGCGTCCGGCTCTGCACGTTCCGGGGGCCAATGGTCAGCTTGTCTGGGAAGATCTTAATCTTGAGGTGATTGCTGCAGCCGACTTCCTGCATATGGGCGGCACTTCCCTGCTTCCAAAGTTTGACGGTGAGCCAACCCGTAAAGTACTTGAGTTTGCCAGACAGAATGGCGTTGTAACGTCATTTGACCTGGTGGCCGTAAAACGCCCGGACTTGCTGGAGTTAATTGAACCATGTCTGCCCTATGTGGACTATTTCATGCCCGGACTTGAAGAAGCAATTATGATGTGCGGGTTAACAGACAGGCAGGAAGTAATCCGGTTCTTCCTGGAGCGCGGGACAAAAAACACAGTATTTAAAATGGGTGACCAGGGCAGCAGTATTGCTTATATGGAAAACGGTAAAATCATTGAAAAACGAATACCGTGTTTCAAAGCCCCTGTGGTCGATTCTACAGGATGCGGCGATGCTTACTGCGCCGGTTTTATTGTTGGGCTTTCAATGGGCTGGAGCCCTGAGAAAGCTGCCCGTCTTGGGAGTGCTGCAGGCGGCCTTGTCATCCAGGGCCTCGGGTCCGATGCCGGTATAGTAGACTTAAACCATACCATTGAATTTATGAATAAAGCAGAGGAATTGCCGATTCGCCAATAATAAAAATTGATTTAAAAAAATATTGGGCCAATATATATTTTTAAAATAAAACAATTTAACAATTTTTATTATTTCAAAGGACTTTTCTCTCAGTACCAATTAATCGCTAACCGTAAATAAATTAAGAGTTATAATTTCATATAGTTTTTACAAATAACCTGGTGGCAGGATAAAAAGGGAGCTAAATAAATGATCGAAAAATTATTTAAATTATTAATAATCAATCCAGGCTCCACCGGCATAAAGATATCAGTTTTTGAAAATGAAAATGAAAAACTCAATTCAAAAATCAGTTTCAATTATTCTGATGCGCAAAAGGGCGATAAAAAAATATTAATTGATATAGCCGGTAAAATTGTTAAATGGGTAGAAGATAATCAGTATTCATGCAGAGCACTTGATGCAATAGTAAGCAGGGCCGGGTTGCTTTACCCGATTCCAAGCGGGGTATATTTAATTGATGAAGATGTTATAGAGGATCTCAGCAGAAATTCCATGGGATGGCACGCATCAAATATGGGCCCATTGATTTCCAGCATTATCGCATCAGAAAATAATTTAAATGCTTATCTGATGGACCCCGTTACGGTTGATGAGATGAGTCCGGTCGCAAAACTAACAGGCCTGCCTTATGTGCACCGCAAAAGTATTTTTCACGCTCTTAACCATAAGGCCATTTCACGGCGAGCCTGTAAGGAAAAACAAAAGAATTATGAGGATGTGAATTTAATAGTTGCCCATTTGGGCAGCGGCATAACCATAGGGGCGCATGAAAAAGGGAAAGTTGTGGATGTAAATAATGGTTTAAATGGCGATGGCCCCTTTTCAACTGAACGGTGCAATGATATCCCAAATTGTGACTTGATAGATATGTGTTTTTCCGGCAAATACAGCCGTCAGCAGGTGTATTCTTTAATCAGCAGCGAAGGCGGGCTATATGCTTACTTTAAAACAAAAGACAGCGCACAAATCAGGGACTGGGCCGATGAAGGCAATGAATTGGCACAAAAAGTACTATCGGCACTTGCATACCAGTTAAGTAAAGAGATATGCAAATATGCTGCGGTACTAAAGGGCAATATCGATGCAATTATTATAACCGGCGGACTGGCTCGTGACAGGAAATTAGTAAGCGACATTTCGGAAAGGGTATTTTTTTTGGCACCGATATGGAACTACCCTGGAGAAGAAGAAATGATGGCTCTTTGTGAGGGTGGGTTGTCTGTCTTAAGGGGAGAAAGAGAAGTATTCAAATATTCTGACTTTAAAAAATAATTGAATTTTTTAAAGAGATTTTTTCTTATTTATTTTTGAGAATTTAAATCATTAAGCATACTATTTCATGCCCCTCATTATTATTTTTAGCTTATTTTATCACCCCTTAAAAAGATCAGGCATGTGAAGCAGTTCTGCTGGACATATTTTATGATAATTTACCATAAAGATTATTAAAGATATTTATTTATTTGGTCAATTGTTTAAAAAGTTATATATTTTAGTCTTATATTTCAATAAAACAGGATGGTTTAAAAAATGAAATTGGAGGATTTGGGTTTTGATGACTGGTTTAAAGAAGAATCAGGAATTTTTCCTGATTCAGCATATGAGATAGCCAGGGTGTCAGCAGTAGATAAGAATAAATTTGTATTAATAAATGAAGAAGCTAATGTTGTTGCAGAAGTTACCGGAAAATTAATTTATGGAGCAGCTTGTCAGCTGGACTTTCCCACAGTAGGTGATTGGGTAAAAGTGCAATATTTTGACGACAGGACTTTTGCTGTAATTAATTCAATATTTCCAAGAAAATCCTTATTAAAAAGAAAAATAGCCGGCGATAAAGTCGAATTTCAGGCAATAGGCGCAAATATTGATTTTGCTTTTATAATACAGGCTTCTGATTATGATTTTAATATTTCAAGGCTCGAAAGATATCTTATTACAGTAAGAGAGGCTGGAATAAAACCTATTATATGCATAAGCAAAGCTGATTTAATTTCTGTTGATGACTTAAACCAAAAAATATCAGATATAAAGAATATAAGCTTTTCAGAAGATATTATTGCATTCAGCAATTTTTTGGGCCAGGGATTAAATGAAATAATCAGTATTATCAAAACAGGAAAAACCTATTGTCTTCTTGGGTCATCAGGCGTAGGAAAAACCACATTGCTGAATAATCTCATCGGGGAGGATTTGTATGAAACTGATAGCGTTCGCATTAAAGATGGCAAGGGAAAGCATGTAACTACACGACGGCAACTAATAGTCTTAAAGGATGGAGGCATTATAATTGATACTCCTGGAATGAGGGAACTGGGGAGTATCGGGGCAAGTATAGGAATAAGTGAAACTTTTGCTGATATTTACATACTTGCAGAAGATTGTAAATTTAAGAATTGCACGCATATGGTTGAACCGGGATGTAAAATTTTGGAAGGTGTTAAAAATGGCTCATTAAATAAAAAGCATTACCAGAATTTTATAAAACTTCGTAAGGAATCTGAGTATTATGAAATGACTTATCAGGAAAAAAGAAAAAAGGACCAAAGTTTTGGAAAATTTATTAAACAGGCAATGAAGCATAACAAGAAATATAAAAATAATGCTTTTCATTCTGTTTTTCCCAAACTGGCCAAACTTATCACTGAAAAGTGCAGTAAAAAGGGAATATCTGCATTCCTGCTTGACATATAAGATTCTGCTGGTTAGATTTATTTTGCAAATAAGATAAATCTTATGTATTTAATGTAGGTGAGGTTTTGCTATGGAAGCACTGCAAATCTTTTCAGTGAAATAGGGTCAAAAATGAGAGGTAAAGAGAATAAAAAATCAAAGGCAAAAAATAAGAATAAGGATGTCAGATGAACCCGGCAATAAGCATAAGAAATGTTAAGAAGTCCCTTGGAAAGCAGGAAATACTGAAAGGAATAAGTTTCAATGTAGAAATGGGCGATATTTTCGGTTATCTTGGCCCCAACGGAGCCGGCAAAACAACTACCATCAGGATATTGCTTGGCTTGTTTCAGGCTGATTCCGGAGAGGTTGAAATCCTTGGACAGGACATAGGGCTTAGCGAAACCAGAAGAAGGATAGGTTTTGTACTTGATGCTGATGGTCTCTACGATAATATGACGGCAGAAGAGAATATGGTATATTATGCCCGAATATATGGCACTTTTAAAACCGGCAATAGGATTTCTAAGCTTCTTGATATGGTGGAACTGGGAAGCAGAGCCAATGACAAGGTAAATACATACTCAAAAGGAATGCGTCAGAGGCTGGCTTTGGCCAGGGCCATGGTGCACGATCCTGAAATTCTTGTACTGGATGAGCCCACATCCGGAGTTGACCCCTCAGGGCAGATAGAGATCAGGCAAATACTGATTGATTTGGCGCATAAAGAAAGTAAGACTATTTTACTTAGTTCCCATAATCTGGATGAGGTTCAAAGGATTTGTAACCGCATCGCCCTGATAGACAGAGGGGAAATCAAACTTTACGGTCAATTGGAGAGCCTGCGCCAGGAGATGGGAAAGCGCCTGGTTGTAATTGAGACCGCTGCCTCTATAACTGAACCTTTGCTGGCTGAACTTAAGGGACTAACATCTCTGGGATTACAGGAAATCAGGGAAAACAGCATTATCTTTTCACCTCAGAGGGAAACTGAAGTCTCTGACATTATCAGCGCCCTGGCCGCCAGGGGAGTAAAAATCGAACAGGCAACAAGGAAAGAGGCCTCACTTGAAGAAATGTATTCCACTATTTTAAAAGAAACTGAAACAACATGAGAAATATAATTCTTGTAACTGTAAGCAGCATAAAAAACAACATAAAGTCGAAGGCTTTGACTATTGTTTTTGTATCTGTAACTTTCATGATTGCCGCAGGGTTGGCCCTATTTTTTTGCCTTCTGCTTGTGGCCCCGGAAGTAAATAAACCGGTGCCTGACAGGCATCAGCT
>CAYZUS010000003.1:70784-78947 GCA_964481885.1 uncultured Actinomycetota bacterium
GCCTTCTGCTTGTGGCCCCGGAAGTAAATAAACCGGTGCCTGACAGGCATCAGCTTGAACTTTATTTAAGCCTGATTATGTACACCACATGCCTTATTTGTTCTGGTATAAATCTGAATGTGTTTGCTTTTCAATCGATGACCAGAGAAAAGTCCCGCGGAAACATTGAATCACTCATGGCCACACCACTTGATGTAAAAGATATATGGATTGCCAAAAGCCTTGCCGTTTTTATGCCGGGTATGATTATTGGAGAAATTTTGACACTTGCTGCACTTCTTGCGGTCAATTATATTTATTTTGTACCCAGGGTGGGCTTTATCTTCACGCAATGGATGGCTTTAAGCAGCTTTCTGGCTGTTCCGCTCATTTATCTTTCCTTAAGCCTTCTTGTACACCTTATAGGGCTGACCGGCAAACCGGCTACCGGCAATGTTGTCGCCCAGATATTCCTGCCTGTTTCCCTGACATTGATGATAAACCTTTTAATAAGGAATATTCTGGATGCTTCGTGGCCTTTCACCCTGGTTAATTTCGGTATAGCTGTTGTTATGGCTGTTATTGTCATAATTCTTAAGTCCCGAATTACAAAAGAGAGGATAGTACTGTCGCGTTAGGAGATAAATTTGAAAAGAATCGGAATTGTTTTTCGCAGAGATTTCAGGGAGCTAAGGCAGACGGAAGCTTTTCTTATAATAAGCATTCTTTTTGCCATAGTCACGTTTGCTGCTTCTGTAACTATTACAATTATCTTGCGAAAACAAGGATTGCCCGTCAAGGAAACAGCCGGACCAATGCTGGAGCTGATAATTGGCCTGGTTGCCTACTTCCTGCCACTGCTTATACTTATGACATTTATCTGGGCCTTTGCAAACCTTACAATAATCAAAGAGAAGATCAGCGGCAATATCGAGTCCCTTTTGGCCACTCCGCTTAGTCCCGGGGAAATCTGGTTAGCCAAAACCATGGCCATATTCCTTCCGGGATATGTAATGTCTGTTATCTCTACGCTTATTATACTGCTGGCAGTTAATTTTTTTGCATTTATCCCGTTGACAGGACATTTTATCCTGCCGGTTTCATTGCTTCTGACAGGTTTTATTATTAATCCCCTGCTTTTTTTAGCGCTGCTTTTATTTATTGTTCTTTTCTCGCTTGCCAATAATCCGGATATCGCAATTGCACCTTCCTTCCTGGTCGGATTTGGCTTAATGATAGGAATCCCTCTGGGCATTGCGACAGGAGTTATAAAGTTGGTTTCCTGGTCATTTGCATTATGGCATCTTGGGGCAGCAATAGTATTCCTGGTTATCGACCTTGGCCTGTACCGAATGCTTACCAAGGAGAACATCGTCCTCTCAAGTAAAGGGGGTTAAATTCAAGTACTTTGGGCGACCAGATAATTTTGACAAAGCTAGCATAAATTTTATATAATCCAGATGCATCCCTATGATGACGAATCATAGGACCCCCTGGGTAACAATGTTACGGTCAGGGGTACTTTTTTATATTAATTCATATTCAAAAATCAAAAGTCAGCCTCAATATTGATGGTTTCAACATTTATCATCGTGTAAATGACTATCAAAAAAAACTGGATTTTGCTATAAGTGGTTCAGATAATTAAGATTGTTCAAAATACAATGTTCGGAGGGTTTTTAATGGCTGACAGATTTCAGAAAGTTCCGGTACTGGATAATTTTTACCAGACATCTTTATTTTTCCCTATGCCCGTTGTCCTGGTTACAACAGTCTCTGAGAGCGGCCTTACCAATACAGGCTCTTACTCTTTGTGCTTCCCATTTGGCATTGCAGGAAGGCATGCAATGATGCTGATATCCCGCAGCGACAGCAATACTGCAGTAAATATACGGCGAACAGGCCTTGCGGCACTTAACTTTATTCCGTGCAAAAAGAATTATCTGAAAAACGCCGTCCTGCTTGGATACCCGGGCGAGACCACTGAAGAAAAACAGAAAGACAGTATTTTCACCCTGCTGCCATCCATGAGGGATGATAAAAAGGAAGGTACCGTGTACCCGGAAGTGATTGCGGAGTCATTTGAAATTATAGAATGCTCCTGGATAAACGACCCAGAAGTGTTTGTTTATAAAGGAAACGAAGCAGAGAGCCATTTTTTATTAAATATCGACAAAATATCCATGGAAGCCAAATGGCTTGTCGCCCTTGAGAGCGGCAATGGAAAATTTCCTTCGATGCCGATTGATTATGGATATCGGGACAGCAAATATTTCTGGTTTGCAAAACACGGCAATCCGTATAAAGAGCCAATACCTGCCAATAAAGGAATCGACGTTAACAGTATAATATACCAGGTACAGCGGCTGCCCTATGAACTGGAGTGGGAGACTGAAGCGTATGCAAAGCTCATTAAAGTTCCCAGAGTCTTTTTAAAACGCGTCCTGGAAGGCATTAGCCAGAGAGCGGTTAGCGAGGGTGTCAAAAAAATCACGCCGGAATTGCTGGATCAGTATAACAAGAAGAAAAGGTAGATATTGATAAAATATTTCACAATGTTTTGCAGGATGGCTCAATAATCTGATAGTCTCCTGATGAATAATTTTTTTGAATTAATTGTTAAAATTAAACTTGAAAACTTATCAATTCTGGAAAACTGTGAGTAATTGAGCCAGTTGCCAAAATCCCCGCAACCCTGGCTTTTTTGGCCACATATTCACCGGGAACTATTTAAAAAAATGCTCCTGAAGTATTTTCTGTCCCGGCTTATATCTTAAAAAGTTCTTTTCATCCCAATCGCACCTGACCATTTTTTCAAGAAATTTTACTGAGCCCTGGACTTCCTCTAAAATCATCTCCCTTTCAAGCACTTCATTTAAGAACTTTATCATACCGTCCAGGTATTCCCTGTGGATCTCTTCAATATCATCATTATTAATAAGTATAATTTTTTTATAATGTTTCAACATGTCAGAAACTAAAAATCTCGCTGTGTCCTCATCATATCTTTTTTCCCCATATCTTTCTTTTCCTCTTATCCATTCTTTTGGAACCCTGTTCTGCCTGCCCGTCCACAGAAGATATCCTCTGTACGGGTCGCCGCCATATTCTATCCAGCCTTTGCAGAAATAGTATGTCGCCGAATCCTTTGTAAATAGTTCCAGGTATCTTTCCTTTGAGCCAAGAAAGAGACTTATGCAGTCATCCACTTTGGGAACAATAATCTCATGCTTTTCGGAGATAAGTCCGGCCACGCCATTGCTGCACAGGCCGTATCCGAGGATTATCTTATCATAACCAGCCCCCACTTTATCAATCTCTTCCTGCAACTCCTTTCTCATGATATCGGGCGTATTATGTAAATACTGTTCCATGAATATAAAATCAAGGTTTTGAATTTTTCTAGTCTCAACTATCTTTTCCAAATCCTGCTTCATTACATCACAGACTATAGCAACATTTTTCATGTTATCACCTTTTTATTTCAAAACATTCCGACCTATAAATAATATTATGCCGGGATAAATATTCCCAGGGAATAATCATATTATATCTTCGCAATCTTGCATATACCGGTAATTATTACAGGTTTTGATTCCCGTATCATAAAAGCTGTTCTTAAAGATAAGATCTCACTTGATTATCCGCTATTATGACCCCTATCCATTTTAACACTTTAAGCTTCCTGGTGATTTACCCAGAAAATCCGGGAGAAAAACTGTAAATTTATCCACAAATAAATAATCAAAATTAAATCAGTCTTTAAAAACCGGGTTACAATACCAGAGAGCTATGATTCTATTCAGGAAAATAAAGGCAGCGCAACTTTAAAAGTTATTTCTTTTTTACTTTCATCATAGGATATGTCAATTCTGCCATTATTTTTTTCAACTATTTTTTTAACAATAGAAAGTCCCAGCCCGAAACCTTTCCTGTCAATGCCTCCCGCAGTTTTATAAAATCTTTCAAAAATATTTGGGATATCTTCTTTTTTTATCAGATCGGTGGCATTGGTAATTTCAAAGAGAAGTTCTTTATTTTCAGCGTCATTTGAAAAACTTACAACCAGCCTGCCTTCCGGAATACTGTATTTAATCGCATTGTCAAAAAGATTAAACAAAAGCTGTCCGATCTGGACCGGATTGCCGAAAATATCAGACTCCCCCTTGAAACTGGTTTTCAGTATCAAATCTTTGGAATAAATCTGGTTTTCAAAAAGCTTTACCATTTTTTCAAGAATCAACTTAAAATTGATTTTGACGGGCTCAGATTTATAGCCATTATCTTCCAGGTCTGACAAAACAAGCAGCTCCTCAGTGATTTTGGATAGCCGCATTACCTCACTATCGATTAAATTAATAGTTTCTCTGTAATCATCCGCATTTATTGATTTTTTCTGTTTTAAAACATCTATTTTTGTTTTGATAATGGTAAGCGGTGTATTGATCTCATGGGATGTGTTCTGAATAAGCTGCTTTTGGCTTTTAAAAGAATGCTCAATCTGGTCAAGCATTCTGTCAAATGCCTTGGCCATATTGGAAATTGGATCTTTGCCTTTTAAATTGAGCCTGATATGAAGTTTTTTATCATTAATTTCTTCCACGTTTTTTGTTATAAAATCAACCTGCTTTAGAATTCTTCTTAAGAACAAAAAACTGCCGGATGTTGCAATAATTATAATTATCAGTACCCCTCCGGTTATCGTAAAAAAAATCCTGACAAAAAGCCCCGGCGGAAGCATAGTCAGTGGTGGAGGTCCGAATCCTTGATCGTTACTTTTATCAAGCTCTTTTATCTTGTCAATAAAGGACTGGTCAAAGCCCGGATGCTCTTTTAAAGTATCAAAATCTTTCGGTCCCCTCAGGCTAAATTCATAAACAAAAAAAATCAGTACACCATAAAGCACAAAAGAAATCGTCAGGATAACCAAAAGCCATAAAGAAATTTTACTTTTAAGAGAAAGTTTCATTTTCAACCTCAATCACTGTCCTCGCCGGAAATTCTGTATCCGGAACCATATATTGTGCTGATGAGCCGACCGTTGTGTCCAAGTTTTTTTCGTAAATTTTTTATATGGGTATCAACAATATTGGAAAAAATATCCACATTCATGTCCCAGGCATGCTCCAGTAACTGGTTGCGGCTTATCAGCTGTCCTTTATGTCTCAAAAGATATTCAAGTATCATAAACTCTTTTTTAGTCATTAATACCTCTTTGTCTCCAAGAAAGACCTGTTCTTTATCAGGATCAAGCTTTACTTCCCCAAATGACAGTATGTTGACCATGTTTTTGGATTTTCGCCTTATTAGTGCCCGAACCCTTGCAAGAAGCTCAGTAAATTCAAAGGGCTTGGTAATATAGTCGTCTGCTCCAGTATTTAATCCATCAATTATGTCTTCAAGCTGTTTTTTTGCGGTCAGCATAATTATAAAAGTCTCGTTTTTTTCTTTTCTGAGTCTTTTACAAAGTTCCTCTCCCTGGATATCAGGAAGCATCAAATCCAGCATTATCACATCATACTCAAATTCATTTGCCAGACTGTAACCATCCTCGCCCGTATAGGCAACATCCACAGCATACCTATGCTGTTCGAATCCAGCCTTAAGGTTATCTGCAATAAGTTTTTCGTCTTCTATTATAAGTAGTTTCATTAGCTTAACTTCTTATCCATCTGTTACTATTCTAACCAGTTACCCACTTTATTAAAGTAAACGCTGCATATTAGAATTAACTTAAATTATCCGCATACTTGCAATACTCCATTTTATTGTATGGCTTAAGTCAAGGGAGCGTCCAACTCATTTTACATCAGTTAACAATAAATAAATAAAAATTTCAAAACTCAATTCCGGAAAGGACGAAATAGTATATGACACTCTTGTTATGCCTCCGTCAAGTATTCCATCAAATCTTTCCACTGATTCCAGGTCAAATCCTTAGTCTGACCCCCTGCCAAATCTTTCATCTGATCCTATGTTAAATCCTCCATATGATCCTATGTTAAATCCTCCATCAAGTCCTACTCATATCTTAACGATTCAATTGGCTTTAATCTTGCTGCTCTCATTGCAGGAAATATCCCAAAAATCAGGCCAATGGCTGTTGAAAAAGAAAGCGCAAGTATTATAGGTGTTGCAGTTATCAAAGAACTCATGCTGCCGAATGTTTTTAACAGCCAGGAGATAAGGTATGCAAACCCCACTCCTATCAGGCCGCCCGACAAGCTTAATATTATGCTCTCAGTCAAAAACTGAATAAGAATATCCCTGTTTTTTGCTCCTATGGCTTTTCTGATCCCGATTTCCCTGGTGCGCTCGGTAACGGAGACAAACATTATATTCATTATACCGATACCGCCAACAAGCAATGAAATTGCTGCTATTCCTGCAAGTGTAAATGAAAGAATATTAGTAATGGAGCTGGCAGTCTCCAGAAATTGTGTCGGACTGCTGATTTGAAAATCATTGGGTTCAGAAGGATATATCTTGTGCTGCATCCTCAAAATGCCTTTAGCTTCAGCTATAGCGTCATCAAGCTGATTTTCATCTTTTAGTTTTGCCATAATGCTGTCTATCTCCCCGGTACCCCCAAATAACTTGTTATGGGCAGTTGTTATGGGTATATATACTGTCTCGTCAGGGCTTGAACCGAAACCTGAAGTTCCCACTGTCTCAAGTAATCCGACTACTGTGAAGTTTTTGCCATCTATTTTGATTACCTCTCCAACCGGGTCTATTTTACCAAAATAATCATCAGCAATCGTACTTCCAATAACTGCAACGTTCGAAAGATTTGATACGTCACTCGCAGTAATAAAGCTCCCTTCTGCCATTTTATACCCCTGTACCCCAAGGTAGTCCTCAGTTGTACCGGTAACAGAAGCATCTCCGCTCCAACTCATATATGCAATTGTTGAGTTTCTGCCCTGCAGAACAGGTGCAATTTCATTTAAAAGAGTGGCTTCATTTTTTAAAGCATCAACATCTCCAAAATACAGTTCCCCCTCGACAACATCCTCTTCTGCCTGGTCTCCCCTCAGTTCACTCATCATGCCGCCTCCGCCGCCGGGCATGCCTCTTCCAGTTGAAATGGTTATAATGTTTGTGCCCATGCTCTGTAAATTCGCAGTTATGGAAGCCTCGGCTCCTGCGCCAACAGACATAACAGCTACTACGGATCCGACTCCGATGATAATTCCAAGCATTGTCAAAAAGGTTCTTAGCTTGTTTGAATTTATTGATTTGAAAGCAACCTTTAAATTTTCAAATATCCTCTTCATAATTATTATTCTCCTCTAATTTACTTATCCTGTCTTCCAGTGTCGGCATATTTTTTAAGGTTTCTTTTGCAGAAATCGGTTCCTTTATTTTTTCCTGGCCGGTAATAATGCCGTCTCTTAAATATACGATCCTGTTTGTATGCTTTGCTATATCCATCTCATGGGTCACAAGAATAATGGTTTTTCCCTGCATATTTAAATTCTGGAAAATAGCCATTATTTCTTCTCCGGTTCTTGAATCAAGGTTTCCAGTGGGTTCATCTGCAAGTATTATCGAAGGGCCGTTAATAAGTGCCCTGGCAATTGCCACTCTCTGTCTTTCGCCGCCAGACATCTGGCTTGGCCTGTGTTTTTCCCTGCCTTTTAGGCCCACCGCCGTGATTACGTCCATAATCATTTCTCTTCTGGGTTTTGGCAGTTTCCCCTTTGAATAAATAAGTGGAAGCTCTATATTATCTATGGCATTATACCTTGCAAGCAGGTTGAAGGTCTGGAATACAAACCCAACTTTTTTATTCCTGATCTCAGCGAGCCTGTTATCATTTAATTTACTGATATCCTGGTTTTCCAGTGAATAATTACCTTTTGTCGGGGTATCAAGACATCCTATGATATTCATAAGCGTTGACTTTCCGGAACCTGAGGGTCCCATTATTGCAACAAACTCACCTTTTATAACATTCAGATTAATTCCGTTTAAAGCATTTACATTGAAATTATCTACCTTATATGCTTTTGAGATATTTTTTATTTCTATTACTTTTTCACCCATTTTTAATTATCTCTCCTATTGTGTTACCTTCGAAGTTACAATAATGTCTCCCTCACTGATTCCGGATTTTATCTCAATATTTACATAATCATTAATACCGGTAGTAACTTCTACCTTGTCAATTGTCTGAGT
>CAYZUS010000003.1:79047-106057 GCA_964481885.1 uncultured Actinomycetota bacterium
TATTTACATAATCATTAATACCGGTAGTAACTTCTACCTTGTCAATTGTCTGAGTCTGTTCGCCTTTGGCAGATGCAGCTGCCTGGTTTGTCTGATTACGAAGATTTGACCGGGTACCCTGGTCCGTCTGGCTGGCCTGGGTTGTCTGGTCCGTCTGGTTTCCCTGATTTGCAGCGTCTGGGCCAATGCCCTGATCTGCCTGGCTGCCTTGGGTTGTTTGGCTTCCCCCTGCTGTCTGGCCTGTTCTTAATACATCAACGTAGCTTTTGCCATTTTCCTTGTAAACCGACTGAAGCGGGACATAAAGAACATTTTCAGCGTTTGCAGTAATTATGGATATATTGGCTGAAAGCCCGTAAAAAAGCTCAATATCCCCAACATCCTTAAAACCTATCAGCACCTCATAAGTAACTATGCCATTTGTATTTGTGGAAACCGGGTTGATTTTTTCAAGAGTCCCGGTCAGTTCAATATCTGAATAGGCATCCAATGAAATAATCACTTCATTTCCAACTTTAACTTTCGGAATATCATTTTCACTTACAGTTGCTTTTAAAATATATTCATTACTTAATATTGAAATACCGGTGCCACCCTGGCCAGCCTTTTGGCCCACTTTATATGCTGTAGAACTGATAATGCCGTCGTAAGCTGCTATAATTTTATAATCTTCCAGATTCGCCTTTGCATCTTCAATATCCACTTTGGCATTCTCAATGCTTCGTTCAGCCTGATTGTATTTCAGCTCTGCATCTTTTATGTTTAAATTTGCAAGCTTGATCTGTACTTCGGCTGCCTGCAGTGAAGAGAGATTGCTCCAGTAAGTCGATGCCTGTTCGAGTTGAGATTTTTCATAGTTTATTGAAGCCTGCTCAGCAGAAGCGTCGCCTGACGCCTGGGTGGAGTCAAGCTTGTTTTGCGCGGAATCTATGGCGTCTGTTGAAGAAGCCTTTGTAATTGCTTCAGAAGTAGCTTTTTCGAGAGCGGCGGCAGCACTTTCGTAAGCCAGATCCGAACTTATATTTGCGCTTTCCAATGACACCAAAGCTCCATCAACAGATTCCTGTGATTTTTGAGCATTTAAATCTGCCTGCTGAACGGCTATATGATTAGCATCTAGTGCTTTTTGATAATTAATCCTTGAAGTTGCAAGTGAACTCTTTGAAGTGGCCAGGCTGTCCTCTGCGGTCAGCAGGCTGTCTTCAAGGTCATCGATTATAGCAACGCCATCAGAATTATCAAGCGCAGCCAGAATATCTCCCTTTTTAAAGCCGTCCCCCTGTTCAAGGGCTGAGATTACTTTTCCGGTAACCTCAAATGTGTAGGTATTAGTAGTTTTTACATCAACAGAACCGGTTGTGGATGCTTCCTGCAAGATATTGCCCCTGACAACTGTGTAAGTCTGCATCCCCTGATCCTGCGCAGCAGTTTGATTGTTAATGCTTGAAAAAGGCCCCGGCAATCCCGTACATGCCGTTAAAACAATCAGGGCCGCAAGAGAAAGAACTGCCGGCAGCACTTTTAAAACTGTTTTTGGAAATCTACTTTTTGGACTCATATTTATCCCTTTCACTTTTTTTACATATACCCTGTAATCTCTTATAACTGGCATTATATATAAAGAAAATGAAGAAATTCTGGAGATGGAATTATTTTAACTTTCTTAGATGTTTAGGTGATTTAAATATTTCCTGGTGAATAAATCGACTTTTTGTGAGTTATTTGGTCAGATTAAGCTTAGCCTTTTCAAATGAGCTTCTTATTTTCAATTAAGCCTATTATTTTCACAAGTTAAATCTTTTTGCAGGTTGTTAACCAGGAACTAAATAAATATTTGCAGAGCAATTGAAAAACTTTAAATTTTTTTAAAGTTTTAATTCAGTTTCAATTTGTGTTTTTTAAATCAAAACTGGAATTTTCCGAGCATGAAAACTGTAAGGCAGGCATCTACAACACCTGCATCATAAAGAACATTCCTGCCTGCTTTAATAGCCTCTAAAGCTTTATCAATGCCAAGAGCCGACCGGTAAGGCCTGCGAGAGACCATTGCTTCAATTACATCAGCGACAGCAATTACTTTTGCTTCAAGCATAATTTGATTTTCCTTTAAGGAGCTGGGGTAACCGGAACCATCCAGCCTCTCATGATGCTGTATCACCATATCTTCAACCGGATAACCAAAGTCAATTTCTTTTATAATATCATTTCCTGCCTGCGAATGAGTTTTAATCAATTCAAATTCCAGTTCAGTGAGAGTAGTTGGTTTGGACAGTATCGCTGAAGGAATCATTATCTTGCCCAAGTCGTGTACAATTGCTGCAATGGAAATTGCATTTATTATCTCTGGGCCAAGGTCCATTTCCTCTGCAATAGCCAGTGACAACTTTTTTACGCCAATCTGGTGTCCGGAAGTATACGGATCCTTGGACTCCACTATGGAAGAAAGGGCGTTAATTGTGTTATCAAGTGTTTTTTGGAGCTTTTCCAAGCTCAGGTTTACTTTTCCTTCACTTATCTGCAAAGCCTCCAGGGACTTTTTCTGATTTGTATTATCAATACATATCCCTGACATCCGTGCTGCTTTGCCATGTTTGTCATACACAGTATTCCCGTATGTATTGATCCAACGTACTTCTCCAGAAGGCAGTATTACCCTGTATTCATTATATAGAGGCTTGCGCTCTTTTATGGATTCATTTATTTTTTCTTCTGATGTTTGCCTGTCTTCAGGATGAAGTACTTTGCGCCAGATATCAAAAGTTGAGGTATTCTTTTCCGGGTCAAGTCCAAAAAGATTGTATAACTCCTTTGACCAGGTTAGTTTTCCGGTATTCATATCCCAGTCCCACAAACCTGCCCCTGCCGCCTTCTGTGCAAACTGCAATCGCTCCTTTGCCAGGCTCAGTTCCTCCTGGGCGTGTACCCTGGCGGTAACATCGTCATATATGGCCACTATCTCACCTGTCGGGATTTTATAAACATAATTCTCCCGCCAGCCTGAAATTCTGTTATCCTTGTAAAAAGAGGAGGTATGGTGTTCGGAAATTCCGGTTCTGAATACTCTTTGAAAAACTTCAAGTAATCCGATATCTTTTACAGACGGAAAAACCCAGCTGACTCTCTCCCCAAGTATATCCTGTTTTTTTATCTTCTCGGTTATTTCCGCGGATCTGTTGAAATCAGCAATTATAAAATCTTCCCCATCGTCAACTGCTATATATACAGCCACGCAGTTTTGCATATGGTCAAACAGTTCTCTGTATTTAGCTTCATAACTTTCTTTATTTCCGGCATTTCTTTTAAAAACATTAATTTCTGTGACATCAGCCGGAAAGGATTTTTTACTTTTTCTTGTAGAATCTTTCATTTATCTGCCCTGCTTCCAAACCCAATATGAAAATTTGGGATAATAAAGCTCCTAAGCAAACATGAACATCATATATAAAATCAGCCCAAGTTTATTATTTATATACTCAGTACTGTTTTGGTATAAACATTATACTTTTTATTAAGGCTTTATACAAATAATCAGTTGAAATTAAATTATCTAAAGAAAACGCTTGAAATGGGAATCATACAGCAAATAAAAAACCTTAGGCATATACCAATACTTAATATTCCTGTTGTATTGATCCGGATACTTAAATTAGGCAACAAATCTGTTTCGCTAAGATTATTAGATTAGGCAATAAGATAATCATGCTTTTATCCAGATGTGGAATTTATGGTTCTTATAAGTCATTTTTTTGCAGCAATTTTTTTATTGTATTCCCCTGATTTAGAGCTATCCTACATAAATCATAAGCCCTTTAAGATACTCTCCCTCCGGATGGTATATACTGAAAGGATGATCGGCTGGCTGGCTGAATTGGTGCAGGATTTTCAGGTTTCTCTTTAATTCGAGCGCAGAATAAAAAACAGCTTTTTTGAAATCCTCTCTTGATACCAGCTGTGAACACGAGAATGTAAACAGAATGCCTCCCGGGCGGATCTTTTTTAAAGCTATCCTGTTGAGCTTTTCATAGCCTCTCATGCCCTGCTGAAAGGAATCCTGGTGCTTTACAAAAGCAGGAGGATCCAAAATTATTATGTCATAAATATCCCCGTTGTTATGGAAAAACCTGAAAACATCTTCGCAATAAGACAAATGGTTTACATTATTCTTAAAATTAAGCTCAATATTCTGCTTTTCCAATTCGACTGACCTTGCAGAGCTTTCAACGCTGCATACTGATTTTGCATTGCCCCGCAATGCATACACGGAAAATCCCCCGGTGTAGGAGAATGTGTTTAGGACATTTTTATTTTCGCAACAACTGCCAAGGAGGCTCCTGCTGTCACGCTGGTCCAAAAACATTCCTGTTTTCTGTCCGCCCTCTACATCAACAACAAATTTGTTATTGTTTTCAATTATTACAAGTTCCCGGCCTTTATATTCACCACCTGATGCAAATCCGTCATTTTTATCAGGCTCGACTTTGAAAGGAACTGTCTGGCTACTTTTGTTATATACCGATTTAAGGCTTAAACCAAATACTTCAGCAACTACCTCAGCAAGCAGTTCCTTAAAGAGATCGAGCAGAAAAAACATTCCTGCAGAATGGGCCTGAAACACAAGATGTCCGTCATAATAATCGATTACAAGACCCGGCAATCCGTCACCCTCTGCATTAACAAGCCTGAAAGCAGTAGTGGCATCTGATGGAAAACCAAGCTCTTTTCTTAATATCGCAGCTTTAAGAAGACAGGTTTTCCAGAATTGCCTTGAGGCTTCTGTCCTTTCGAAAGAAAAAATTCGCACAGCAATTGAAGTTGGCTGATAATGGCCAGTGGCAAGGTAATTGTCCTGGGAGTCAAACACCTCTACCGTGTCGCCTTCTTTCAGGCCACTATCTGTATAGTCGATAGCGCCTGAAAATACCCAGGGATGACACCTCAGCAGGGATTTCTCTTTACTTTTTTTCAGCTTTATTTTTCCAAACATATTGTCTTAATTTTAACACATATTAGTGTTCCCGGCATTAAAATGATTCTCTTAAAGTAAAGGGATTTTTAAAACCTGAGATAATGTAAAAATGTTTGAATTTTAAGACTTTGCAATTAACAAAGTTGGATTTGTAAATTTATTTTTTAAATATCCTGCGGTTACGACTTTGGAATGTCAGATAACAATTAATTTTTAAAGTTCATTCAAGCTCAAAAACGGGACTTCTTTCCAGAAATCCCGTTTTTAAGTTAGAGTTTTTGGGTAAAAGCTCCTGTTAAATGTAAGTTATTCAGTAATGGCCCCGGCTACCTACTTACTTTACATAATTTTTGTTTTTTTTAATTATGTAATTTCTTCAGACTTTACTTCACTTTTTTCTTCAGCTGTTATGGTAATTTTCTCTGCAGCTGCTTGTGAAGTTGCAGAAGCCCCGGTTGTAGAAGTTCCAGCTGCGGCCGCTGTTTCGGCAGTCTCGGGCTCATCCATTTTGTAGCCCAGATATCTTTTTGCTATCGGATCATTTATTCTTTTCCACAATATTGCTCCAAATATTGTCCCAACCGGGAACAATACAACCATTGATACTACAAGTCCTGCCCTTCCAACGGGTACTGCCCAGCTTTTTCTCATGTGAAAACCTACCAGCGATGCAACATATAATGCCGCAAATATCCAAATAGAGTTTACACCAGGAAAGCCGATTGAGACCGGTCCCAAATTTATCCCTTTTGTCAACAAGTCAATGGAATTTTGGGAAAGTATCCCGATACCGCCAATAACTGCCAGCACCCAGAAGTAAATCGTTGGCCCCTCCAGGACTTTTTTACCTTCTGCTAATTGTTCTTTTGTTAAGTCTGTCATTTTTCTTCTCCTTTTCCCTTACTTTTTTAGTTTATTTTTTTCTATTCTTAATTCTTTACTCACAGTCGCCCGAGCTTTCCTGGTTTTTAAGCAAAATGATATTTTAGCCTTGTATAATTTATACCTGCCGACCAGGCTTGCTTAAATACTCTTTAAACCAAGCTGACCCGTACAACATATTCCAATATGCTTAATCCAATACATTTCACCCAATATATTCCACTGGCTTTTGTGTACTTAATTTATGCTCTTTACACTGCCTCCCCCGGAGATGTCCTGGGACACTGCAGGCTTGCCAACATACTCCACACTGCCAAGGCCGCTCATATTAATATCAAGAGTATCTGAAACATTTACAATCGCTCTTCCAAGTCCGCTTATGCTCACTTCACAATCTTTGCTTGCAAATTCTTTTGTGCTATAAGAGCCTGCGCCAGAGATATCTATGGATTGTGACTGGGTCCGGCCAGTCAAATTTACTTTTCCTGCTCCTGAGAGAGCCACCTCAAGCACAGTTGTTGTAAGATTCATGTCAATGCTTCCAGCGCCGCTTGAATCAATCGAAAGGTCATCAGTAGTAAGATTTTCACAATTTATGCTTCCCACACCGGACATGTTTATCTCTCTAAGGTCTTTTACGCTCAGATAGAAATTTATAGGTTTGGTTGGTATTATATTGAAAAAATTGTTTTTAAAACCAATCTTTAAACTCTTTCCACCTGAGGAAATTTCCAGCCTTTCGATTACATTGCTTTCGGCTTCAACCTTCAGGGATTCGGTATCGCCCTGTGTAATTATGATATTTCCAATTCCGCTAAAATTCAGCCTGTCAAAGTCTGAAACCTCGAAATCCTTCGTGGTCACTTCGCCGGAACCCTGAATATCCTTGTTATTCAGCCTGATTGTAATGCATGAACTTAAAGACAGCGCGCACAGCAATGCCAGTGTTGCCACTGCTGCTGTAAACAATATCTTTTTTAAAGTACTGTTTTTGTTTTTTTTCATCTTCTCACCTTCCACTTATTTTAGATTTTTGTAAAATTGTTCTATAAACTTTTTTAAAAATTTTTTATAATCCTAAGCCCTGTAATTGCTGCCGGCATAATTATAAATTTTCCCTTTCCTTATAATTGTTTTTAATAAATTGTAATTTATCTTAAAACTCTGTCTTTTCATCCCGGCACTTTTTTTATGTTTGCATAATCCTTCTTATTTTATTTGCCGGTATTCTTTAACGAACCTCCTGAAGAAATGTTTGAAACGATTGCAGGAGTTCCTGAGTATTCCACGCTTGCGCCGCTTGAAATGTTAACATCCAGGTTGTCGCTGACGCTGATCTCTGCACTTGCGCCGCTTGATAAATTAATATCTGCATTCTTGCTTGCCAGGTCAGATGCCCTGTATTCAACACCACTTGACAAGTCTGCTTTCTGGCTCTCGACTGTTCCTGATAATTTGAGAGTTGATCCACTGGAAAGATTTACATCGAGGGAGTTGGCCTTAATTATTATTTCGCCGCTTGCACCACTTGAAATACGAATTTTTAAGTTGTCGGCATTTATTTCCTTACTATCGATAACTACTCCGCTTGATGCATCAAGCTCTTTAATATTAACTACGGTTAAGTAAACGTTTATTGGTTCTGTTGAGCTGACGCTTCCTATAAGGTTCTTGAATCTTACTGTCAGTTTGCCATTGTTTACCTCAGTGGTAATATTCTGCAAAATATTATCTTCAGCCTCTATCTTAAGATATTCCCTGCTGCCCTGCTCGAGGTATAAATTCATTCCTGCGCTGATAGCAACCTTGTCAAAACCCGAAACACTGCGCTCTTCTGTAACTACATTGCCCGAACCCCTTATTCCTGTTATGCTGATGCAGGATACTGCAGAAAGAACCAGCATAAATGCCACTATAACTACTGCCAGAGTTTTTAAGAGTATTTTTACGTTTCTTTTCATTTTTCTTTCCATTCCTTTCGCTTTTTTTAAGTCTCAAAACAGAATAAATTCGTTGTCCTTTAGTCTGTTTTCCTTTAAAAATGTATCCAAATTTATAATGCAGATTTAATTTTATATAAGATTTACTGTCCTTTTATTATTTTAATTTCTCCGGAAGTAGTGTTTACCGTCAGCTTGCCGGTGCCCCGGCCAACTGTCCCCTCTGTTGTTCTCCCATCTGCAAATATTATTTGTGCGCCGAATTCATTTTCAATCCTGCCACTTACAGAACTGAGTGCAAAGTCAAACTCGCTTTTGCCTGGAAGCTCTACTTCTGCCTTGCCGGAAATTGTTTTAATGATTAGGTCGTTCAAAAGAGACCTCAATTCCAACTCCACATTTCCGGAAATATTGCTTATGTCAATGCTGCCCTCAGTATCAGTTAAAACAACTTTGCCGGATGTGGAATTAATCTTTATCTCAGATGCTGTAAAAGAGCTTGCCTTAAGAGAGCCCGACAAACTTTTAAATTCCAAATTTCCAAGGTTAAATTTTTCTATTGCAAAGTTCCCTGATATTGTCTCTGCAAACAGGCCCCCCGAATATTCCTGCGGTACATAGATATCAAGAGTAAGCTTTGCAGCATTTAAAAAATCCAGCGTTGCAGCATTTGGATAATTTATAGAGATATTTAAAACCCCGTCTTCCTGATATGCAAGCAGTTCGGGTACTTTTCCGGCAATACTTGTTGCAGCATTGCCATAAAAATCAACTTTTATATCTTTACCGGATGCAACAGGTATAATGTTTATATCTGTATTGACAGTATTGACATTTACCTGCCCAGTCTCTCCGGCCGGAAAAACTTTTGAGGTCCTAACCTGGCCCGCGTTTATAACAATTGAAGAAGGCCCTCCAATTGCGAGAAAGATCAGGCCGGATATTAAAAAAGATCCAAACATAATAGCGGTAAGAGATATTAAAAGCTTTCTTACATTAACCTTCATCCTGCTGTCTCCTTCCTCTTATTATCTCCAGATTAAACCTTAAGTATCTCGCAGTGAGCCCAAATAAAAACCTGGAAAAAAAGATGTCACCTATAAAGAATATGATCCCAAAGGCGCCTACACCTAGAAATGCAAAAGCCATTACCGCCGGATGAATAGAAGTGTTAAATGTCACATACTGTGAAATTAAAGGTAAAAACAAGCTGCCTATTGAGCCCGTTACCCCGGCTGCAGAAAGAGCCACTGCAACAGCAAACAGTGACGTCAGTAAACCCAGAATAATCAGGAATAGCGGCAGTATAAAAATAAGGTTAAAAAAGCTCAGCCCTATTGAGGTAAAAACCGCTTTCCCTATGTGAGCGGCGCTTGCAGACTTCTCAGCCTGTTTTACGTATGATTCGAACATAATCTGTCTTGCCAGTATTTTTGGACTGCCAAGTGAATTCATTAATTCCTGCAGTGTTCTGCCTCTTTCAATTCCGATTTCAAAATATTCTTTGAAATCCTGCAGAATATCATCCTTTTCTTCTTTTTTCAGAGATTTTAAATTTTTTTCGAGGATATTCAAATATTGCGCTCTATCCATTGATATCACCACCCCTTAGAAGGCTTCCAACTTTTTTAACAAAATCTTCCCAGTCCTGTTGCATTTCGCCGGTTATTTTAAGGCCGGAAGGTGTAAGCTTGTAATATTTTCTTGGGGCCCCTTCCTGTGACTCCTGTAAATAGGTGGTCACATAACCGACATTTTTCAGCCTTCTTAAGAGTGGGTATATTGTTCCTTCAGAGATCTCAATATTTTTGGAAATTTCATTGACCAGGTCATATCCATACATGTTTTTTTTGGTCAAAAGAGCAAGAACGCAAAGTTCCAAAACACCTTTCTTAAACTGAGTATTCATAAATATGCCCTTCTTTTATATTCTTAGGGATGCATCATAACACAATGTACCTTACATTGCAAGGTACTAAATAAATATTTCTACCTTATTTAAGACAGTACTGTTTTAAGATTTATTCACAGATGGTTTTTACTTGTTAAAACGGTTGGGAAAATCAAATTAACTGATTGGTTACAAATGGTTGGGAAAATCAAATTAACTGATTGGTTCCAAACGGTTGGGAAAATCAAATTAACTGATTGGTTACAAATGGTTAGGAAAATCAAATTAACTGATTGGTTACAAATGGTTGGGAAAATCAAATTAACTGCTGGATTATAATGAAATCAGTATGTGACTTCAATGCTCGACATTCCTTTTTTCTGCATCTGTGAATTCCACATTAATCCTGCCGGCATTTTTAACTTTCAAATTAATGATAAATCCGGCAAACATGCCCAAACCGAAAATAAGGGATGACAAAAGCAGTATTGAGGTAAACAAAAAAAATGCGCTCGTATTAACACTGGGCCCATTAAAATAGGCAAATAAGCCGGGCATCATATTTCTTAAAAAATTTTCAAGAATTGTAAACCCTGGGAGGTTTTCAAATTTTTTTGTGCTGTAAAATAGAATTATTTCAGCAGCAAGAAAAAAAGCGGAAAATATAAAAAAAGCGGAAAGAAAATATTTAAAAACAATATTTGCGGCATCATTCTTTAATAATGCCTTTGGAGGGGTATCGACAATACTTTCTTCACCTTTATGATTGGAGAGAAGCCTGGCCTTGCTTGTGTAAGACTTTATTTCTTCTTCAGAATCGGTCCCGGTGATAATGCTCCAGGAAACAGAAAGTTTTTTATTAAATTCTTTTTTGCTGAGTAATGCTACTCTCTTTAAAACATCGCAGGCATTTTCAATACTGACATCCGGAAGAAGTACCAGAAAAGATGCGGTGTCGGAAAGAAGATAAATATCCTTTTTTTTTAAGTTTTTATTAAGGAAATTATAAAATTCATTTAGTATGAGGTTTGCATCTTCCAGGGTTTTAATGTCGGGAATTTCTGTAAGGTTTGTTATCTGCATCCTGGCAAGACAATACCTAACCTTGCTTCCAAGATTTTTGGCAGTTTCTATGTCGAGCATTTCCTTGAAGATATTGTCAAACTCGTTGCCGTTTTTCTTCAATTCCACTATTTCTTTGGGTTCTTTTTGATCCATTTGCTTATATTCTGTTCCATCTCTTATTTGATTTGAAGCTCATACATTTCAGAGTCCGCTTAATCCAAAACCAATAAACCTTTAATTCCCATTTAATCTTAAATCTGCATATTTTACATTCCACCTGGCCATAATCTAAAGCATGGTTTTTTATTTAATCTTCAGCTTAAAAATTCTTTCAATATACATAATGGTTGGTGAAGCTACGGGCTACAAAGCAATAGTTTTCAATGTATCCATAATATTGATTGCTGCAGGGCCTATGACTATGACCATTAATGCAGGGAATAAAAACAGAATTGTGGGAAATATTAGCTTTACTGGTGCTTTCATGCCTTTTTCCTCTGCTACTTGCTTTCTTTTTATTCTCATCTCCACAGCCTGTACTCTTAAAACTTTGCCGATTGAAATCCCAAAAATATCTGCCTGTATGATTGAAAAGATAAAAGTATTAAGTTCAGATACATCAGTTCTTCTGGCCAGATTTTTTAATGCGTCCTTTCTTGCTACGCCGATTTCCATTTCTTTTAACGTCCTCTTAAATTCATCTCCCAGTGAGCCCTTGCTATTGCTTGCAACCTTGGCAAGCGCCTGATCAAATCCAAGCCCGGCCTCGACACTTATAGTCAGCAGATCCAGTGCATTGGGAAGTCCTTTCCTTATTTCCTCCTGCCTTTTGGAAATCTTGCCCTTAAGATAGTAGTCGGGAAACATATAGGTAATTGGTACCAAAAATATAATTACTACCCGCATCATTGAAGGAATTTCAAAAAACAAAGTAAGAAACAACAGGATAAACAGGAACACAAATGGGAGAAAAAACTTTATGGCAAGAAATATGTCAAGCCTGAATACATCCTGAATGCCCGCATGTTCAAACTTTTCTTTGACTGAATCAATAATGCTCCTTGGCAAAATCCTCCTTGCTCCTGAAAGAGCTTTTTTTAGTATAGGCGCAAAAGTTTTTTCCATAATAGATGTCTTTTGCTCTCCGGCCTTCGGCATGTGATCATAATAAGACAGCTTGGATAAAGACTTTTTTGGCATAGTACTTGCTATTTTTGGCATACAAAAAAATATAACAATAGAAGTTACTGCAGCAAAAACAGCTCCAAGTATCAGGTATAAAAACATTTTATTTTATCCTTTCCATAAATTTTTAAGATACTGCTTCAATGAATATTAGTCACCACTGCAGAAAAAACCTTTCTTAATTAAAAACCGCATATAAAAACAACTAAATCAAATAGTGCATTTTAATAATCGATTTTAACAATCTTTAAGATCCAGGCTATACCAATAATCATCAGCAATACGGCTACTCCGATCAGCAAATATCCTATCGATGTTGTATACAGCACGCTTATATATTCTTTATTCATAACTGACAGCACTATGGCCATGATGATTGGAAGCCCAATAAGTACATATGCGGAAAGCTTGCCTTCCGCAACAAGACCGTTTATCTGGCGCAGCACCCTTTCTTTTTCCCTGATGGTATTTGCAATAATATCCATGATTTCCGCTAGGTTTCCGCCGACCTCTCTTTGGATGTTAATTGCCAGTATGACCCAGTTAAAAAGCTCACTATTGATTCTTTTTGCCATGTTTTCAAGGGCAACTTTTTCTGAAAGCCCCATCCTTATCTCACTTACCGTAATTTTAAACTCCTCCGATATAGGAGGCTTGCTCTCGCTTATTACCATGGTGAGCGACTGATTTAAACTGTATCCTGCCTTTAGTGCTCCTTCAAGAAGCTGCAGCGTGTCAGGAAGCTGTTCATTGAATTTTTTTATCCGCTGGCCCGTTTTAAAATTAATAAGTAGAAATGGTAAAAATATTACAAGAACCACAACAGCAAGTGTCAGCAATAAGTTCTTGGTAAGAATATTGACTAACAGTAGGGCAGCCCCTACTATAAGCAAGTGGATGGTCAAAAATTTGCTTCCAGATATGTTCATTCCTGCCCTGCGCAATTGTATTTCAAAAGTTTCAGCAAAACCGGGCTTTCCGGTACTTTTCTTACCAGACTTTGAAGAACGGGAAAACAGCCCGCTTCGTGCTTTCTTTTCAGGGATTTCACCGGACGTATTTTTATCTTCGACATTGTAGAGATAATGGTCCATTCTGTCTTTTAGTCCGGGTTTGCCCGGTATCATTACAGTGGAAACAATATAAAGCAAAATAGTCACACTGGTAAAAATAAACAAATAAATCAGTGTTTTAATCCACCATTTATCAGCAATTACGATTTCTGCCGCTACCTGGGATGACTGTGCGTTCGTCACAGCACCGCTTCCTGACTGGGTAAAAAAAGGATTTTCATAATCAAGACTTATTGAATCCTTAATACCTGCACTGTCTATTGCGACAGTTGCATTGAATTTCTCTGTATTGGCTGAACTGCTTTTAAATGTAATTTTATACTGGTTTCTTATTTTTTTGGAAATATCGCTGTAAAGAGTTGTCAGCTGTTCGGGATCAGCAGTTGTAAGCAGCGCTCCGTTCGACGCTTTGGCAATGGTTTCAAGATCAGAAGGGCTAAACTCTTTTGAAAGAAGCGCTATGGAGTAAATAGTTATATTGCCGGAAGATGCAAGAGCGACTACATCATCAGCTGTTGAAGTACTTACGGTATCGGTACCGTCAGATAAAACAAGCATGTACTGATACTTTATTTCATCGACACTCTTAAACATACCCAGACCCCTGATTATGCCATCAAATAATGAAGTTTCTCCTTCCGACGATATGGCTTCGATAGATTTCTTTAGTACAATTTTATCTGAAGTAAAGGAGCTATATTCGGTAACAATATCTGCAAAACCGACAATGGCTACTTTATCGATATCCCTCATATTATCAATAAATGAAATAGCGGCGTTTTTGGCATTACTTATCGGTTCACCCTTCATGCTGCCGCTGGTGTCCAGTACAAGAATAGTAGCAATCGGTTCACTTGTTTCACTTATCTTTTGTGCCGTAAAATCCTTGATTTCCAGGTTGTTTTCTTTAATAACAAAATTACTTTTCCCGAGTTCAAGTGTTCCCAGCTGTGATCCTTCCTTAAAACTGAGGTACAGACTGACATTTGGGAAACCGGCGGTATCGATTTCTTTTATAAATGCTTGGCCAAGCTGTGATGGTATAGTCTCCTGGGTTTCTAATTTGGTTTCTGCTTCAGTTTCTATTATGGTTTCTGCTTCAGTTTCTATTATGGTTTCCTGGGACGTGTCTGCGGCAACAATGGACGGGAAAGTAAAAACAAGTAATAAAGCAAAGGTTGCAATCATCAAATATACAAATACCTTTGAGGTCTTTTTAATTATGCTATTTTCACTTTTACTATTATTACTTTTAGAAGACTTATCGGAAAACATTATTATTGCTCCTCCATAAAAATTGCATTCGGCAGGTCGATACCGTAGTCGTGCAGCCTCGATAAAAATTTCGGCCTAAGTCCGGTTGATTTTATTTCTCCTTTGTATTTTCCTTTTTCGTCTATTCCTGAAGAATAATCGTATACAAAAATATCCTGCAGAGTTATGATTTCTCCTTCCATTCCCTGCACTTCAACCACCTTGACTACCTTTCTTGAACCGTCTTTCATCCTGTTAAGTTGGACTATAAGATTTATTGCTGAGGCAACCTGCTCTCGTATGGCTCTGATCGGAAGATCGACACCAGCCATCAGTACCATCGTTTCAAGCCTTGAAAGCACGTCTCTTGGCGTATTTGCATGAACAGTACTAATACTGCCGTCATGACCGGTATTCATAGCCTGAAGCATGTCTAAAGCTTCGCCGCCTCGAACCTCTCCTACAACTATCCTGTCTGGCCTCATACGAAGGGAATTTCTGACAAGGTCCCTTATAAGAATTGCGCCTTTGCCTTCAATATTAGCCGGCCTTGATTCAAGCCTTATAACATGGTCCTGGTTTAGCTGTAGTTCGGCAGCATCCTCTATTGTTACAATCCTTTCGTCATCTGAAATAAAAGATGACAACACATTAAGCATTGTTGTCTTCCCGGTGCCCGTGCCTCCTGCTACAAGAATATTTATCCTGCCCCTTACGCATGCCCTTAAAAAGTCTGCAGTTTTTCTACTGCAGGTACCAAATTGTATAAGATCTTCTATTGTAAATGGGTCCGCTGAAAACTTCCTTATAGTCATTGTGGGGCCATTAAGCACAAGAGGGCTTATAATTATATTTACTCTTGAGCCATCAGGGAGCCTTGCATCAACATAGGGTGAAGATTCATCAACCCTTCTTCCTATCTTGCTTACTATCTTATCGATTATCCTCATTAAATGATTTTCATCAATAAAGGTCTTTCCGGTCCGCAGCAGCTTTCCATGTTTTTCAACATATATTGTTGCAGGATTATTAACCATTATTTCAGTTACCTCTTTGTCCCGCAGGAACTCTTCAATGGGCCCATAACCAACCACGTCATCAATTATCTCTAATATTATCCTGCTTCTTTCTTCATGAGTTAAGGGAAAATCTGTTTCAAACACATGCCTCTGCGCGTTTGTTGATACCTTTGCTTTTAATTCGCTGTCGCTTATATTCTTTTTAAAAATTACATCTGAGAGTTCCTCTATAAGCTTTCCATGGATATCCTTCTTAATCTCATCGATTCTTTTGGAGCGAAGAGACATAGTCTCTCCATTGTTATTAATGGAAAACTTGTTCTCAATTTCCTGTAGATTCCTGATTTTTTCCTGTAGTCCCATTTATTTCCTTTTGTCTTAATAGTTTTTTAAATTTTGCCTTTTACTTTTTTTGGCATTAGAATATCAAGCATTTTGAGAATGCTTATCCCTACAGCTGATCTTGGAGCACTCATCACAACAGGAGTGCCTTTGTTAACACTTATCGGTACTATACGGTCACTGGGTATTTTAATATCAATTTTTCTCTGTATGGTTTTTTCTATCTCGTCTATTTCAAAGTCAACCTTGCTGTCGGCCCTGTTTAAAACAATAAATGTTTTTTCTTTCGGATATCCCAGCCTTTCAAGAAGCTGCAAACATATTTTAAGATTTTTTATACTGGGAACCTCTTTTGTGGCCATCAGGAACATATAATCAATCGATTCAATTATGGATAAAACAGAGTCCTTAAACCCAAAAGGAGCATCAATTACAAGATAGTCACACATCCTTTTTAAACCCTCAAAAACTTTAAGTGATGCTTCAACACTGATTGATTCACCCTGTGAAGGATCTATCGGCCCTGGCATTACTTTTATTCCGGAACTGTGCGCAGTTAATAATATCCTTAAGTTTTCCTCATCAAATTTATTTATAGCCAAAAGATCATAAACAGTATTCTTTGGATAAATATTCAGCATAAGCGCAACATCTCCGAATTGATACTTCAAATCATACATAGTGACTTCTTTTTTTGTAAAAGCCTTTAAGGCAATTGCAAAATTTATTGATAAAAAAGTATTTCCTGAGCCGCCCTTTGTACTAAAAAACATTACTTTCGTGCATTCTTTTACAGCATTTTGCACTTCACTTGTATTGTTGTCTGTGAAGATGTATTCAGCCCTTTTAAAAGACTCCTTTAAATCTATCTCCTTAAACGGATACTCAAGGACATCATGTATGTTAAATTTAATGGCGGTTTTTAGCACCTCTGCGGAAAGCTCATCTGTGAGGAGAATTATCTTTACATAATTTAATGAGTTGCTATAGTGTTTTAAAAGACTCTCAAGATCCTGGATATTGTAAGTCGGGCCGATAATTGCGATTATCGGTATACGCTTCATCAGTATTACTTCCAGATCATAAATCTCATTACTATATTTTGTTGAGCCTACATCAGGCAGCAATTCCAGCATTGCAAGTGTCCTTTCAACACTTCTTTTATCTTTATCAATTACAACCACGGGCATTTTTCTCATTAAAACCTCGAAATTTTCTGCTCACATCAAAATATCTTTAAGACTTAATTACCAATGTTAAAATATGTCCTGCCAGGAGTTTCCTGCTCATTAATTCCTTTGAGCGGCATTAGCGCAAACCAGACTCTCCCAAGTTCCTGTGCAAAAATCAGTTTCTCAGCATCTTCAGGAGTTACAGCAAGTGTAACGGTCTTAAAAACCTGTGGTCCCGTATTTTTTTCAGCAGCTGCGGTGTCTTCTGCAGTATTGCCTTGGGATGCACTTACAACATTTACCCCTATACTTAGTACCTGGACATTCCAGAGCAGGATTTTGGTTTGAGGATAAACAACATAATCCTTGTCACCCATTATTTCTTCAGCTTTTTTTGCAGTATCACTTAAATCAAAAAAACCAAATCCGGTAGTGCCGCCCTGGGTAGTGGTGGTGCCATCCTGAGCGGTTGTCGTGCTGGCTTGCGTTTCCTTGCTGTCTTTTAAAATCAGATCCATTACCATCTCTTTTGTAAGGATAACGCCGGAATCAGCTGCGTCAAAAGTAACAATAAGACTAACATTGTCACCTGACTTTACATAATTGGATACTCCTCTTATTTCATCATAAGGTACTGAAACAGCCATTAAGCCGTCAGGGACAACAAAAGCCAGATTAACGTCCTCTATTTTCATAAGTTTTATCGGAGTAAGCTGCTCGCCTTTACTTATCTGTTCTACAGTAATATAGCCAATGTATTTATCGAGGCTGTCCAGTGCTCCTTCAGCAATATACTTAACCGGCACCTGCTTTTTCTCAACATATTTTTCCGAAAGCAGTACGTCTGCTGAGATATCCTTGGGTATGGTTTTTGCAGCCACAAGCACACTGGCCAGCTCGCTTTCCTTTTCTGCGGCTGCCTTGACATTGTTGAGGTATATCATCACGCCAAAAACAGCTGCAATACCAAAAACTATTGCTAGAATTAGTAAAACTATCCTGATTTTCATGGATTCCCGCCTTTTGAAAAATAGTTAAAAATAAATCGAATAATCTAATAATACATATCGGCAAGTTTTTAAAATTGTTTAGAAGAATTTTTTAAAATTTGAGGATTTTTTAAATAGTCAAAAATAATCTTACTTCATGCCTGATACTGTTACATTCATTCAACAACCACTGAAGACGTGGATGCTGATTAGCCCATCATTTTTCAAGTCGCATCGTAGCAGTTCCTTTGAGAGAAATATTCCCCCAATCGCCCGCAAAAGGTATATTTAAGTCTAAAACCTTTCCAATCACTTCCACCCTTACAGGTTTGCCCTTACCAGTTCCCGAATCATAATAGTCGTTAACGCTGACGATATCACCCGGAGGAGCATATGCCTTGACTATATCTTTACTGGCTGCGCTGAGTGTTCCCTGAACAGACGCAAGCCTTGCGCCTTCCCGCGCTGCATTGGATATTATAATCCAGTTATTAAATGCAATTCCAAACTGAAAAATTCCAAATACAAGTGCGATTAAGCAGGGCAGAATCAAAGCAAATTCCAAAGCTGCGGCACCATTCTGGTTTGTATATTTTTTCAAATACATCTTAGTAAAAATATTTGATGTTTTTCTTTTCATTTTTATTTTAATCCAATTACTTTTTTTATTATTTTATCAACCTTTTTTTAGATCTCTGTTAATTAAAATAAATACCACATTTTTTTATTAAAAAATCACTGCCAAATATGCAATAATGTTTCACTTCTTTATAAGCTTTATAAACCGCCAAATAATCATTCTATGAGTGAAATAAAACTCTCACCATATGGAAAACTATCTGAAACGTCTGCTGACTGAAAAGTTTTATTTGAGCCGCTCACATCAACGACTCTGCCAACTACGCTGCCATTGAAAGTATAACCTGATCCTGATACCAAAATCGAACCATTGGGCGCATACAATATACCTTTAAAACTTTTATCGGAACCGGCAAAATCAATTGCGGCATCTGCTTTGCTGCCAGATGTATATCCTGAATATATGCACACACTGCTGCCTGCGGCATAGCTTGTGCTGCTGCCGGTAATCGTAATTTTCCCTCCGACATAGATGCACCCTGCTCCGCTAAAAGAAACGCCTGTTAAATTGGCGTTTCCCACTACATATACCGGTTGGGTAAGATTTAATGAACTGGCATTTGTAACGGAAAAACTGCCCGGGTAGTACTGGCCTGCGGCTATTGCCTGTGCTTTGATTGTCGGAACTACTGATGAGAAATCAGGCATCGGGATATAGGGGGCCCCTGGAATCTTATGCGCGATATTATTACCTATAACAGTGCCTACGCCCTCACCGTTTTGGATTACTGTACTTGTATTGGCATCGACATTGTAATTGCCATGGATACTTCCATTTACAACATTGGTCAACCCTGACATAACCAACTGATTTTGCAGCCTGACTGAAAAGCAGGGTGGAGTCGGGTATTGGTTTCCTGAGAAAATGGCATAATCAAATGCGGGCCCCAGACCTGTAATTTTTTCAGCAACTGCATGCGTTGACACGGTAGTTTGTGTAAATCCCATTGCTTTGGCAAATGCATAAGAAAACTGTTTGGTCCCTGAAATAATTATTTTACGATTTGCGTCAGAAAAGGAAATTGAAATATCAGAAGGCTGATATCCGTTTTTCTGAATATAGTCGTTTGCTGTAGTAGTGGCATTTGAAGTGTTAGGCAAATCCTGGGCGCCTGCAAGGCAGGCGGCATCTATTGCGTTTTGAAGTTTCTGCTTTTGTGTGGCTACCGATCCTACGTCTACAACAAAAGCGGTCAGACCGAGAAGTGCGGTCATAAGCAAAGCCATGACTACCGCAACCACCCCTTTTTCATTTTTGAAAATATTGAAATGCACCCTTTTTCACTTCCCTTAGCATACTGTGGCATGAGATTTTATTTTGCCGGCTACTCCAACTTCAGGGCAATTCTTTTAAAAACCATTCTCACCAGAACTTGTTATCTAATGACATACATTGTTTTGGCTTGGATATCAATGTCTGCAAATCTTCAACAATGATTTCCAAACAATTGAAACATTACTGACTTTTACTTTCCTTCCAAACTATTGCCACTGGAGGAATATTTAAGAGCCGATTGCTGCGCCAATTGCTGCAATATTACTTTCAAATTCTCCGCTGAGACCTAAGCCAAATGCTGTTACCCCTAATATAATTGCGGCTGCGATCAAAGCAATCATTAGTGCATACTCTACTGCTGTTGCTCCTGTCTCATTACCAGTATAAAAATACACAACTTTTTTTAAAATTCTTTTCACGGCTATTACCTCTTTAACTTGTGTTTAAGAAATTTTTCACTTTAAACTCTGGCTTCAATAAAACTCAACACTTGTTTAATTGACAATTTATATTAATATTATTTACATTTTAATATATAACAATTTTTTATATACTTTTAATAATTAAAGTATATATATTTTCTCTGCAAATTGCAAGCACTTTTTAAACTTATGACAGAAAACTCTCGCTTTGGCTGTCCAAATCCTCCAATTATTTGTGATTTAAAGATTTCCAGTTCTTTAAGGTCCGGCAACCAAAGAAAATGTTATTTACAGGCAGGGAGTCCGTATGATTGTCAGGTAACACAAATAATAATTTGATTGAAATGCTGCTCCCCCCAGTAATCAGATCCCGAGATGTACGATTTTAAAATTATTTGATTGAAAAATTAAAAAAACCAGAATCCCGGAAAGCATTTAGTATTAAAAGCAATGTGCACTTTTGTGTATTTATACTTAAATCAAAGCCGATAACACATCCCTGATAAAAATTATGATATCTGGTGATACTTCAAACAGTACCACCAGATATCAATATTATTATTCCTGTGCACAAGAGTATGAGCAATTATCCTCCAGCTGGTACTGCTGCTCCGAGTGAGCCAGTAATATTCGTGAATGCTGCAGAGATACCGCCACCTAATGCTGTTACTGCTAATATGATTGCAACTGCGATTAGAGCAACCATTAATGCGTATTCAACTGCTGTTGCGCCTCTTTCCTTTTTGTAAAGTACACTACCTGCGAAATACACGACTTTGTTTAAAATCCTTTTCATTATTTTCACCTCCTCACAGATATCCTTATCTTTAAAAAATTCTCTCTTCATTCGCTCTTTTAAAAACCCTCTTTAACAAATCCTTCTTCCTAAAAACTCTCTCTTTTAATAATCCTTTCTTTTATGAAACTGCTTTTTCCATAAGTTGCTTCGGAGAATTGATCATTTCTGATAACTCATCCTTAAATATATACCAGCTCTTTCCAAACTTTTTTGCATTGATATTTCCTGACTGGCACCATTTTCTTATAGTGATGGGCTTTACCTTAAATATCTTTGCCACTTCACTGACTTTATAAAAATTATCCATTTCGAAACCCCTTAATTTAAGAACTAATAATATTGAAAACTCCCTGCAATCTGTCCTGTCAACTTAACTCATTTATCTGTATTCATCTATATACTCATTCAATGTTTTATATTATTACAATTTTTAATTTAAATGTCAAGTATTTTTTTAATTATTTTCAATATTATTTTGAATACTTTTCTATCTATTCTTTTATAGATAAAAGTGTATATATTATTTTTGCAAATTGCAAGAGCTTTGTGGATAAAAATAGAAAATTTGTTTCCGCTGCATAGGTTCAGTCGTATATGATTTACAAAAGTGCTGTTGATTTGGAGGCTTTATTTGAAGCACAGATTTGCTTGTAAATATAAGGGCTTAAACAGTTTGAAGCATTTGCACTCACAGGTGGGGTTGGCCACTTTATATATATAAGCTTTAAACAAGCATTTCTCAAAGGTAAAATAAATTCCGTGCCTTGTAGTTACGAAATGCCATGAGTGGCTGCTGACATTAAAACTGAACTTTAAGACTTTTTGATTACTGGCTGTAGACCAGGCGCCCTTCGACATCCCTGCTTTTATTCTGATTATCCCTTAAATATTCCTCCAGCACTTCACGGGCAGAAGTAGAGACTACTTTATGATTCTCATTTTCAATCAGCTCTTCGTTTGAAAGATTAAGATAGGTGGCAGAATTGTTCATATGATAACCCTGCATGCATATAGTAAAAAGCTGGCTTTCCAGTACAGGTTTGCCCTTGAATTCCAGTTTTTCAAGCTGACCTTTTGTGTCATTATATACTGCTTTTATTGAACCGTTTACCTGGTAGCACTCACCTTCACCATTGCGGTTTTCTTTCCTCATGAAATGGGCAAAGATCTTTTTAAGTTTTTTGCCGTCAACAGTAAACCTGTTTAAGGAATCATCGTAAGGAAAACAGGCCCTGAAATCCTTCAGGGTGATAATCGGACCAAGTTCTTTTACCCTTATTGATCCGCTGCCCACAAACATTACATCACACTGGGCAATTTCTGAAAAAGCATCTGCAAACATGTTCCCCAGTGCAGTTTCTGTTTCCCTCAGGGGGTGTGTTAATTTTTTTGCGAACTTGGATATTATTGTACTGTATTTTCTGTCAACTGTTTCACTGAATGAATCTATGTACTCCTGGAGCGCAGCATCAGGTGGAGCGAGTTCATCATTTATTGCTATCAGCTGCCATTTGTATTCAACAATGCTGTTTGTTTCATCATCGATTATGAGGTCATAGCGCCCTATCTGGTCGGTCCCGGTTCCTGCCTGGGCAACAAGGATATTATTTACTTTCACAGGTTGATCAAGAATAGTATGTGAGTGCCCTCCAATAATCAGGTCAACACCCCACTCAGGTTTTAACATCGCAGCAAGCTCAAGGTCCGATTCAAAACCTATATGCGTAAGAAGGATTGTAAGGTCGATGTCATCATTTTTGTAAGCATTTGTTATTTTGCCTACCTCATTAGCCGCTTCTTCAAGAGAAATAAAGCTTCCTATGAGGCTGTCCTGCTTTAATGAATCCAGGATTTTTTCTGTGATTATGCCTGTAAATAATATTTCAAATCCTGCTTTCTTTATTATAAGGTAAGGACGCATGAGCCTTTTATTAAACTTTGTTACATAAATGTTGGCATTTACAATAGGGAAATTTGCAATTTTTTCAAGAAATAAAAGGTGGGGCAACCCATAGTCAAGCTCATGATTTCCCAGGGCCACAACATCAGGGGACAAATAGTTCATTATTTCTATTGTGGATACTCCCTTAAATTCAAGATCTATAAGCGAACCCTGCACCATATCACCAGATATTACATAAAGTATGTTTTCTTCTTCTTTCCTGACCTTGTTTATATAACCGGAAAGAAGGGACAGGCCGCCTATGAGTTTGCCTTTGCCTTCCCTGACTTCAGCAAGAAAATCCCCATGTATATCATTTGAATGAAGGATTGTAAATTTCTTATACCCTGACTTGCTCATTTTTTTATACGTTCCTTTCAAGATACTAAATAACTATAAAAATAATTATGAAAAGTATTTGCTTTTAGGAAGCTTTTGCGATTTTTATGACAATCTTTATAAATCTGACAAATATCCCTATAGAAAGACCGACAATAATAAGCGCCATACCTATTTTAAAAATAGGAAATAAAATTGGATCCAGGTTTGCGCCCTGGTAGCTTGTAAAATCAAACGGAAACAATGTAAGAAGCGTAACCACTGACGAAATACCAAAAATATTCATTACAATATTGGCTACATTACTAAAGTAAAAACTGTCGTTGATTATAAGAATAATGCTTCCGATTATTGAAACAATCATCGAGATATTAAATATAGGGAGCCATGCGCCGAAATTTTCAGTCAGCATTGGGGTCATCGACCAGGTCTTTAAAGCTGCATCATATGTATAAAAAGCAATATATTTGTTAAAGAAATTAAAGAAAATAATCAGGATTATCCCCCAGGCTATTGCCGCACTATATCCTGCAATCCTGGAGTTTCTGTCAGATTCATATTTTTTTGCCTTTTCTGCGGCAGTGTTTTCAGGTTTACCCGGGACTGTTTCTGTTTTGGTTGTGTTCTGGGCATTTCCTGCACTGTGCGGAGCTCCCGCACTCTCTGTTTTTGTTGTACTGTCCTGGTCCGGCGACTTGCCGGCTTCTTCTGCATTTGGCAGTTTTGTCAAACCAGTATCAGGCTGGCCGTCAGACTGCGCTAAAACCTCTCTGCCTGACTCATTTTCAGATTTTTTTTTAGACTCTTCGCCAGATGAAGTCTGAGTGCCGCTTGAGTATGCGCCTCCCTGTTGTGTATCACCAGACTTAGAATCGCCAGGTTTTGTATCGGATTGCCCGCTATCTGGCTTTTCCTTATCGTCCATAAAATAATCGGAAACACTTTCCCCAAAAGTCTTGGCGGCTTTTCCAAAGTCTTTAAACTTGCCCTTAACCTCTTCGTCTTTAAACCTGCCGGCAAACGTTTTAGCAGAATCAGAGACACTTTCACCAAATTCTTTTGCTTTTTCTTTAAGTTCGGGGTCATTAAATATTTCAGCCATAGCACTTCCAAAATTTTTCATCATATCAGCAAAAGACTCGGAAGGGCTTTTTTTAGATTCTTCAGGCATTTGAGCCTCCTTTCTGTAAAAACCGGGAAAATATCAGCGAAATCAACTTTAAAACTATAAAATAATGCTGCTGTTTTCCCGCGATAACAACAATTTTCTCTTTTAATGAAATTATTCTTTTCTTCAAATATTATACTGAACGGAAAACCTTTTATGGAAATTTTATTTTAAATCATGCAACTTTGCTATATATTTTTTATTTTGTTTTTTTATAGTTTTATAATTTTTATTTTATTTGCAGCCCTATATTCAAGGATTACAAAACCAAGATTTGAAACCAGATGATGCATTTTTTAAACTTATACTGTATAAATTACCTTACTTTTAGCCTTATATTAATATTGCATAATTTAAGTATTTATTGTATTATATTATAGTCATTCTAAATATTTTTCAAATGAATAATGACAATTACAGTTAATAATAGTATCAAAACTAATCGAGGTAGCAGCTGTGAGTCCAAAAACAACTTTTATAATTAAAGACGAAACTATTTTCCAGGTAAAAGAAGCAGTCAAAAGCGGATTTGCCAAATCAATGTCTTCATTTGTGGAGAATGCTTTAAATAACGAACTGGAAAAAATAAAAAAGGCCAATATCAGAAAAGAGATTCTCAAGGCAAGCACAGATCCGCTGTTTTTATCAGATATCCAGGAAATACAGGAAAGTTTTAAACACTCAGATTTTGAGTAAATTAGAAAAGAGCATGTTTTTATGGTAATGAAATGGCAAATATATTCTGCTGATTTAAATCCTGTTGTTGGCTCTGAACAGAAGGGTAAAAGGCCCGTACTTGTAATAAGTGATGATGACTACAGTCTTTCAATGCCTCTTGTTTCGATTCTTCCAATTACTTCGCTAAAACCAGGCAGAGTAATATATCCAAATGAGGTCCTGATAATCAGCAATGAAAATCCTGATACTGGTCTAAAGACGGATTCAATAATACTTGTCCACCAGATTAGGACAATTTCCAAAGAGAGACTGGTAAACCATATTGGAAATATTGATGATTCACAAATCAGAAACAGGATTAATGACGCATTAAGGCTGCATCTTAACCTATAGCCATGCTTGCAGTATATTCAAATTGGTATAGTAGTCTGTTTTGCAGTACATTCAAAATCTGGACATTCTAAGGCAGATTCTTAGAATATTTAAAAATATTTAAAATTTTCAGGAAGAAGGTATAATATTAAACTATTATGCTTACATTTTTAATTACACTGGCAATTATATTTCTGGTGCTTTCCATAATTGCAGGTATATTTGGTTTTAGGGGAGTTGCAAGGGCGGGCTGCCTTGTTTCAAGGATTATATTTTTCCTGCTTATTGCAGGATTTATTATTACTGTTGTTACCACCCTGATAAAGTTTATATTTTAAGAGGTGTGTGCAGGAAAAGAATCTGTCTTAATTTCTCTTATTTGTTAAAATAAAAGTTGATTGCATACAAGACAAACAAAAGAAAATAACGATTTCTTTTTAGTCCCCTTCTTCTTTATTTTTAAGCTTTATTCGCTGGGGCCTTACTATAATAAACCAGTACACAAGTCCGACAACGAAAGTTCCGCCAACAATGTTTCCTATTGTCACAGAGAGCAGGTTTCCAAACAACCCCAAAAAATTCAAGTGAGAAAGATCAATGTTTGGTGAAAGCTTTTCAAGCGCCACAAGAACTTTGGGATTGTTCTTGAGCATCATGCCATAAGGGATAAAGTACATGTTCGCTATACTGTGCTCAAAACCGGATGCTACGAAGGCGGTTATTGGAAGAATAACTGCCGAAATCTTGCTTACTACGGTTCTTGCTGAAAATGAAAGCCAGACCGCAAGACACACGAGAGCGTTACACAGCATGCCTCTTGTAAAACCTTCCAGAAATGTGAGATTAACTTTGGTCGCAGCAATCATAACCGCATTAGCGCCCAGAAGGGCATCCTTGAGCTTCCACTGGTTTGTAAAATACATCACCAGAACTATTATCACTGCCCCGGCAAAATTTCCAAAATAGCTTACGCCCCAATTTTTAAAAAGCTGCTTAAACGTCACGGTCCTGGATGCAACACCCATGATTATAAGATTATTTCCCGTAAACAGCTCTGCCCCGGCCACTATTACAAGAATGAGCCCGACAGAAAAACAAATGCCTCCGATAAATCTTGTGAGGCCAACACTTAAATTTGAGTCAAATGTTACGATAGTATAAAATTCGGCCCCAAACGCAATAAAAGCTCCCGCGAGTACTGCAAGCGCAAGCAAACTTAAAAAATTAAGATTTGCCTTCCTGATGCTTGCCGCTTCTACCCTTTTGGCCATTTCTGCAGGCATGAAATCATCAAAGTTAATTAGCCTGTCGTCTTTTTCCATTTATTTACCCCACTGGATTAAGTTGCAATTGTTTTTAAAGATAAAAATGTTTTCAATAAATATGCCTTAAGCGACTGTTGTATATGAAACATACATGGTTCCTTTATGGGCATAATTGTTTGCAGGACCTAGGCCTGTTATCAGGAAGTTTGTTTCATTATGTTCCCAGGAAGTTTGTTTCGTTATGTCCCCAGAAAGTTTGTTTCGTTATGTTCCCAGGAAGTTTGCAACAAGTTTGTAGCACTAATCGAGTATTCTAATTACTTATAAATTAA
>CAYZUS010000004.1:0-25839 GCA_964481885.1 uncultured Actinomycetota bacterium
CTGCTTATTTCTACTATTTGCTTCTGCCCGACTGCAAGGTCTTCAACCCTTGAGCTGAATTTAATTGAGGGGTCTATTCTTTTTAATATTTCCGAACATTTTTTATTTATTTTAACGTAATTTAATAATAAAAATGACTGGTTGGAACTGAATTTGTTAAACATGACATTTTCGGCAACTGTAAGATTATTAAACAATGTCAATTCCTGGTGAATGTATGAAATTCCACATCTCATGGAATCGTTGGGGGACCTGAAATGAACTATTTTATCATCAATTGTAATGTCTCCTGAATCTTTCATTTTAACGCCGCCCAGTATGTCCATAAGGGTGCTTTTGCCCGCGCCATTCTGCCCTACAATGGAAATTACTTCTCCTGCAAAAAAATCCATCGATACGTCTTTTAGTGCCCGCACGCCGGGGAAACTTTTATTGATTTTTGACAGCCTTATAGATCCTATCTTTTTTTCAATTTGAATTTTTTCTAAATTTTTTTCCATCTTGGTATAATTATTTTGAGTTTAATAAATTTTTTTTATTATAAACTTATGCTGAGATTAATAAAAGCCTGTACCCTCGTTATTAAAACCATGACTTTGCCATTATGAACCTTCAAACCTCTGTATTTTATACTACTGTTATACTATAATTAATAGTCAAAATTCATGACCCTGCCTTTGCGAATCAGTGCTTTTGTCAATACAAACCAATTCTCATATTATTAAAAAATATTATTCCAACAATTTTTTTGCTGTATTTTCATCCGTTATCAGATATTTCAATATTCTGCCACTCAGCGCTGCTTTAATAGGTTCTGCCTTGTCTTCACCAAAAGCTATGCCAATGACATTATTTAATTTTTTAAACCTCTCAAGAGGAAAAATCTTTATTATCCTTTTATCAATTTCAGTTTTAACTTCTTCACCTTTTGCATCAATAAAATTTAAATTGATAATTGCTGCTATCTTAAGAGAATCCAGGTAATCTTTTTCAGTAGGTTTAAAATACCCGCTTTTAAAAATTGTGCCTCCGATACTCATGTCTCCAACTCCTGTAATCACAAGATCTATCTTGGCTGCCAGTTCCTTAATTTTCTTTGTGTGCCACTCGTTCTCAATAATATCCTTGGCCTCCATGGAATCAAATACTGCCGGGATATTGATTGTATAATTAACTCCTCCCGCTTTTTCTGTAAAAATATGGGCTATTGTGTTTGAATTTGTGACTGTTCCGTCCAATTCAAGCCCACCAATAATTGGTACAACATTCAGCGGCATTTTCTTTACCGGATTTGTATACTCAATTACATTCCTGAAAGACTGCGACCAGCTGACTCCCACATACATATCTTTTTTCAGCAATCTTTTAAGCAAATCCGTAAGCTCAGCGCCTGCATATTTATAGATTTCATTTTCATTTGAAAATGAAGGAACGATTCTGCATTCCCTAAGGTTAAAGGCAGTTTCCATCATGTTTTCCAGCTCGAAACTGTCTTTTAAAGGGATGTTTAATTTAATTTCTATTAAGCCATTTTCTTTTGCATAATTAATATACCGTATGACTTTTATCCTTGAAATATTGAGCTTGTCAGCAATTTCCTTCTGCGTAATATTATCGATGTAATAATATTTCAGAATCTTGTGTAATGTCTTATTATCATCAATATTCTTCATTCTTAAGTTTTATATTTGTATTTTTTCAGTTTAACAAAACGGTTGGCAATATATTAATTTATAAGACAAAACTATTAATATCTGATTTAAAAATGTTTAAACTGATTAAATTGAAATTGAATTTATATCGGTGTGTCATCCTTAAATTTCCAGATAAAAAATTTCTATTCATATTAAATAAATATTAAAGAAAAGATATTATAAGAAATTTGTTGGAATTGTACATAAGTACATTCTATTGGACATTTATTCTATTTTAATCTTTTTTAATTGTCAACAAGATTTATTTTTTTATTTTTATTTATTTTTTATGGTAAAATTCCCCCAGGAGTGTATTAAATATGGACAAATTAATTATTGCATACGACATGGGAACCGGTGGAATTAAATCGTCCCTTATCAGCGAAACAGGCGATATTATTTGCAGTTCCTTTTCCTCTTATGACACATACTACCCTTTTAGTAAATTCCATGACCAGAAACCTTCTGACTGGTGGAGTGGGATCATTTCAAGCAGCCAGAAACTGATAGAGCTCTCAGGTATAGATGTTAACAGTATAGAGGCTCTTGCCATTTCGGGACACAGCCTTGGCGTGGTGCCTGTTGATAAAAAGGGAAACCTGCTGCGTGAGTTTACACCAATTTGGTCCGATACCAGAGCTGATGCCCAGACGAAATATTTTTTTGAGAATGTGGATTACAAAGAATGGTACAACGAAACCGGAAATGGTTTCCCTGCTGAATGCTACTCTGTTTTTAAGATCATGTGGTATAAAGATAATGAGCCCGATATGTATAAAAAAATATATAAAATATTGGGGACCAAGGATTACTGCAACTTCAGGCTGACCGGAAAAATGGCAACGGACTATTCTTACGCATCAGGTTCAGGTGTATACAACCTTCTAAAGAATAGTTATTCTGAAAAATTTTTGGAAAAATCAGGAATTGATGCAAATATCCTTCCTGAAAAACTTCATTCATACGATATTGTAGGCACGTTAACCCCTGAAGCATCGCTCCTTACTGGCCTTCCGCAAAAAGTAAAGGTAGTCTGTGGCGGAGTGGATAATTCGTGCATGGCGCTGGGGGCTCGCGGAATAAAAAATGGCCGCGTATACACTTCGGTCGGATCGTCGGCCTGGATAGCGATAACATCAGACAAGCCCATTCTGGATTTTAAATACAAACCCTTTGTATTTGCTCATGTTATTGACGGTATGTACGCTTCTGCCACCAGTGTGTTTTCTGCAGGCAACAGTTTTCGCTGGGTTCGGGATAATATTTGCCAGGATTTAATAGAAAAAGAACGGTCCGGCTGCGGTAATGCTTATACAATGATGGATGCTCTGGCCGGTAATTCTCCTATTGGATCAAACAAGCTGATATTTAACCCAAGTCTTGCAGGCGGCTCCATGATAGAAGAAAGCCCGGATATCAGAGGAGGTTTTGCGGGCCTGGCCCTTGGCCATAAACGCGAAGATCTGATTCGTTCAGCTGTGGAGGGAATCTCTTTTAACCTGCGGCACGCACTTGATGTCCTGAGGAAGTATGAAGATATCAGCGGGCAGATGCTGGTTGTCGGGGGAGGTGCAAAAAGCAGGTTCTGGCGAAATATACTGGCAAATGTTTATGGCATGGAAATCTTAAAAACAAATATAGACCAGGATGCAGCAACGCTTGGGGCAGCAGCAGTTGCTGCTTACGGCACCGGGATATGGAAAGATTATGGAATTATTGACAGGATACATAAAGAAGAATCAGTCGAAAAACCGGATGCAGAAAGTGTTGAAAAATATGGGACTTTTTACCGACTATACCAGGATGTCACACATCATATGTCAGAAATTGGAGTAATGATGAAAAACATCAAAGAGTAAAGGATTTAAATCAGAAGGCATTATACCTTTATCAAATAATTCGGTGCCGATGTTTTTATAATAACCGGCTTCTGCTTAAACTATTTTTATAGCCACTTGTTACAATCCAATTAGACCAAAAACTGAATAGTTGTTTAGTATAATTTTTTATAACCTGGACCGTTTTAACCCCTCAGGATTTTGAATATGCCTCTTCCATAATCGTTATCCCGGATTTTACCCCTACGCCGAATCTTGATACTCCCATATCATGCATTCTGCATAGTGTGTCGTAGTCCTTTATTCCCCCCGCAGCCTTGATTTTAATTTTTCCATTTACTGCTTTGGCCATGGTTTCAATGTGGCTGAATTCTGTCGGTTTTGGGGCCCATCCTGTGCCGGTTTTAATATAATCGGCTCCGCTGCTTACGACAATACTGCAGGCGTCAACAAGCTCTTTTTCTGTCAGGTACATGGCTTCCACTATGACCTTTAGCGGTTTTCCTGAAATGACTTTATAAACCGCTTCTATGTCTTTTTGAACTTTGCCAAACTGGCCGGATTTAAGCCAGCCCACATTAAGCACCATGTCAAATTCATCACAACCGATATCATAAAGTGTTTTTGCCTGGAATGCCTTGATTTGCGGCAGTTCCGCTCCTGACGGAAATCCTATTGGGGCACCGACCAAGGTATCGACTTCCTTTAGAGCCTCAACCAGGGAAGGCAGATAACAGGACAAGGCAAATGCGCAGATAAAATTATACTTTTTTGATGACTCTACAAGCAGCGCTATATCCGTTTCGGTACTGATAGTCTGCAGCACACTGACATCCATCATTCTTGCAACTTCATTAGGTTTAAGATTCGTAATTAGCCACCTTTCATCTAAAAGTTTTCTTTAAATAAAAATACTCCTTTTACTTTATCAGCTTTGAAAATAAATTACACCTGATTTTACCAATTTCAGAGCAAATTATTGAACGCAAAAAAAAAATAACTCAGAATTATCGCGAGCTGACAAAACATCAAAAAAAGATAAAGAATACTTGAGCTGACAGGATTTTAATAATAAGCATTATAAAGGGTTCAATGGGTGAGCTTTTAGAAAAAAGAGTGTAATAAAATTTTGGACTTTTCTGTTTTTAACTTTTTGAATGCAAGTTATAATACTAAAATCATATTATAAAAAAAGGAGCGAATTGTCATGGACGTAAAAAAACTGTTCAGCCTTGACGGAAAAAAAGGTTTTATTACTGGAGGTGCTCAGGGAATTGGTAAAACAGTCGCTCAGGCATTTGCTGAGCTGGGAGCAGATGTCGCCATAGTTGATATGAACCTTGAAAAAGCATTAATTACTGCAAAGGAAATCGGTGAATCCACAGGGCGAAAATCTGCCGCTTATCAGTGCAATGTTACAGAACCTGCAAGCGTAAACAAAATGATTCAGAATTATGAAGATGATTTTGGAACTTTGGATTTTGCTATTAACAATGCTGGTATTTTTACTGTCGATGCTGCAATTGATATTGCTCCGGATGCCTTTAAATCGGTTATTGATGTAAACTTAAATGGCGTATTTTTCACCGCCCAGGCTGCCGCAAAACTAATGATTAAAAATAAAAGCAAAGGTTCCATTATCAGCACGGCTTCGATGTCCGCCCAGATTATCAACCAGCCACAAACCATAGCCAACTATTGTGCAGCTAAAGCCGGCGTTGTGCATCTGACCAAAGCTTTGGCCGTGGAATGGGCGAAATATAATATTCGTGTAAATTGCATTAGCCCTGGCTATATTCAGACTGAACTTATTGCTACCTTAAAGGATTTGCTTCCGATTTGGGCCGCAAAAATGCCTGAAGGAAGCAGGCTGGGCTATCCGGAGGATTTAATCGGCGCATTTGTATACTTTGCCAGTGATGCGTCATTATTTGCAACAGGATCGGATCTGGTAGTTGATGGAGGTTATACAATAGTCTAGGAGTATATATAAAATTCTACCAGCCGCTCATATTCTCCCCTGATATTTTTAAGCAACGCAGCAGCATTTTGAAGGTTGCCTGATTTGGCATGCGTCTCAAGTGCTTTTGCAGCCTCCATCATGTCGCTTGCAAAGACATTTAAGGCCCCTCCCTTTATTGAGTGGGCCTCCCTGTCGACTATTTCTGTGTCCTTACTTTTTATGGCTTCCGCGATATTTTGCAGCTGGGACGGGATATTCTCAATAAAACCTTTAATGATGGAAATAGCAATTTCCCTGTTGCCTCCCATTCGATTTACATAAGCCTCGACATCGATTGGCGCGCGCCGGGTGTTTTGCGGATCATCCTGCAGGTTCTTTAACCGGCCGCCTTTCCTATTGGTTTGAAGGCTCAAATTTTTAATGCACTGTGGGACATTTTTCCGGTTTTCCTGCCGGATGCTCTCCGGTTTTTCCTGCTGGTTGATTTTTTGAAGGAAGTCATCCTTCAGACCATCCTGCAGGTCGTTTTGCCGATTATCTGGTCCTGAAACTGATTTTGTATCTCTGTTTTCTGTTTTAACATTGCAGTTTGATGCCGGCACCTCAGGAGTCCTGCCCCTTGTATTTGCGGCAGATGCAACCCACATCGAAACTGTTTTAAGAAATTGTTTAATTTCAAGAGGCTTGGGAATAAAGTCGTTCATGCCTGAGCTGATACATTTCAGCCTGTCCTTTTCAAAAACGTTTGCAGTCATGCCTATGATTGGGATTTTTGTGCCTTTAGCAAGTTTTCTTATTCTGCGAGTTGCTTCGTATCCATCCATCACAGGCATCTGTACATCCATCAGAATAATATCGAATTTGTTTTCTGAAAGCATGTCCAATGCAATTTTTCCGTTTTCGGCAATAAAAACAATGCCTCCTGCTCTTTCAATAAGATATCTTGCCACTTCCTGGTTGGTTGGATAATCCTCCACAACAAGAAATCTGATATTGTTAAATGAAATTTCCTTCTCTTTTGCTTTGTCTTTTGATTTTTCCTCTTTTACCGGTGGGGCCGTTCTAAGGGGCACTTCAAACCAGAATGTCGAGCCTTCGCCCATTATGCTTTCCACTCCTATTTCTCCCTCCATCAGTTCAACAAGTGACTTGCATATTGTTGTACCAAGCCCTGTTCCTCCAAACTCGCGGGTTGTTTTGCTGTCGACCTGAGTGAAGCTCTCAAAAATAATATCCAGTTTCTCCTTTGGTATTCCTATACCTGTATCTATGACCTTAAACAGAATTTTTAACGGTTCATCTTTCTGGTCGTTTTTCTCACCATCTTCTCCTGCAATTGCCTCTTTATCTGTTTCTTTATTTGCCACATCATCTTTTTCTGCGGTTAAATCATTGTCTTTTTCTTTAATTGTTAAATTATCTTTTTCTTTATCAGAAACATCGTCTTTTTTTGCAAGTGACTTATTAACTTTCTTCTGGACATTATTAACTGTAACTGTTACGCGACCTCCCCTGGTAAATTTTATTGCATTGCCTATAAGGTTAATCAGTATCTGTCGCAATCGCATGTCGTCGCCAATCAGTGAATCAGGAACTTTTTCGTCAACATCAACAACAAAACTGATATTTTTTTTGGCAGCTATTGCATAAAAATTTGATATTATATCTTCAATAAACTCCCGCAGTGAAAATCTACGGGCATCTACCTCCATTTTGCCGGCTCCCACTTTTGCAAGGTCCAGAAGCTGGTTTATAAGCTCCAAAAGTTTTTTGCATTCCGAGGTTATCTGCTCAGCCTGCTTCACCACTGGCCGGCTGATATCTTTTGATGATGCTATTATTTGCGAAAAACCCATAACACCGTTTAACGGGGTACGTATCTCATGGCTCATAACAGCTAGAAAATCGCTTTTTGCCATGCTTGCTTTTTCCGCAATCTCCCTGGCGGTCTGCAGCTCTGCGGTGCGGGCAGATACTTTGTTCTCCATCTGCTCATATGCTTCTTTTATTTCTTTTTCTGCACGTTTTTGCATCACATTATTGGTAATGATATTTACCATCTCGTAAGCTATCCCGACCATTCCCCCTGTCATCATCGGTTTTATCTTCTGGCTGCTGCAAATATCAAAGGAAAACCTGCCCACGGGCTTTCCGTCAAGATTGTAGGGTATCACAGAAGTTGATTCCAAATCTTTAAGTACGGTTGGTGTTGGTTTTTGTGGCCCGACATTACCACTTGTGAATCCTGATTTTTTCTCCTGCGTTTTGGATTTTAACCTGTCTGGTTTATTGTAAGTACTGCTTTTAATGAAACCGTCGACATTGGATCCTTTTATCGGGGAAATGGGTTCCATGCTGCCTTTTGCCGGCTTGATTTTATCATTACACCACTCTATCTCACACGCCAGACAAGGAACGTCTGAACTGTAATTTATAAACCTTGAAAATCGAACTCTGCTGACATTGAAAGCCGGGCCTATTTCATTTAGAAGCGCCTGTATAAGCTCGTCTTCGCTGGTTAACTTTTCTGCAGCAATTTTCCACATTTCCGCACGCAGTTTATTGAATTTACTCTGTTCCTCTATAATAGCTTCAGCTTTGTCTTTTTCTTTCAGCAAAGCGCTAAAGTCCTGTTTAATATCAGATATAGCTTCATAAAGGGGCTTAAAGGGGTGAGATGTTGGAATATTATTCAGCAAAAAATCATTGTCTGTATCGTTCCAGCTGGCTCCACCCAGAAATCCAAGCAGCTTATTGATTGACTTTTCTACTTCGTCTTGTGCGGTCCAGCTACTCTCTTTTTCTTTTATATTTCTCTCAATCCCGGTCGCCACTTTGCTTCTTTCCTTTTTATAACACACAATTCATGCGTGATCATTATTTTTTTTAGTTACTGGTATTGGTTTCCACTTTATAATTCATTTCAATTATAATTTTCTTACCAGTCTTCAGTCATTTTATTAAAGGCCTAAATAGTCTGCTGTCTGCAGTACTATCGTCTTATTTCTGTAAATTAATCCTGTCTCCATCAGTAACAGAATCAGTAGTTATGGCATTTTTATCAGTCGAAACCAACTTTAAGTGCTCTTCAAATTCAATCAGACGCTCATATTCTTTTTTTATGTTTTGAAGCAGCCCAAAAGCATTTGTCAGACTGCCTGATTTGGCATACGTCTCAAGATCTTCTGCCGCCAGCTTCAGGTCATTTGCAAAAACATTTAAGGCTCCTCCCTTTATCGAATGCGCCTCCCTGTTAACTGTTTCAATGTCATTACTGTTTATGGCTTCCACAATATTTCGCATCTGGGATGGGATATATTCAATAAATCCTTTGATGATGGTCATGGAAATATCCCTGTTGCCTCCCATGCGATCTACATAGGCCTCAATATCAATCGGCACACCTCGAGTACCTGGCTCATCGCCTTTATACTGGTACTGCAAATTGTTTTGCATGTTGCCTGATAAGTTTTCCTGCTGAACGATGTTTGGCTGACCGGCATGCCGGCTGTTTGGTCCCACACTTTCTTTTGTACCGTTATCTTCTGTTTTCGTATTGTTAATCGCCCCTAGAAGTTCCGGTAACTGAACGTCGGCACCCACACCACAAGTCACCCAGAGTGAGACTGTTTTAAGAAACTGTTTAAGTTCCAGCGGTTTGGCGATAAAGTCGTTCATTCCTGCGCTGATGCATTTCAGTCTGTCCTTTTCAAAGACATTTGCGGTCATGCCTATAATAGGAACCCCGGCTCCCCCGGACAATTTTCTTATCCTTCGCGTGGCCTCATATCCATCCATTACCGGCATTTGGACATCCATGAGAATAATATCGAATTTGTTTTCTGCAAGCATTTCCAGTGCGATTTTTCCGTTTCCGGCAATAAAAACTATTCCTCCGGCCTTTTCAATAACATATCTTGCCACCTCCTGGTTTGTCGGATAATCTTCCACAACAAGAAACCTTACATTTTTAAGTGAAACTTCCGGCTCTCTTTGCTTTTCTATTAATTTTTTTTGCTTCTCCAGCAAGGCTTTAACAAGCGGTACAGTAAACCAGAATGTTGAACCCTCACCAATTGCGCTTACCACTCCTATTTCTCCCTCCATCAGTTCAACAAGTGACTTGCATATTGTTGTACCAAGCCCTGTTCCTCCAAACTCGCGGGTTGTTTTGCTGTCGACCTGAGTGAAGCTCTCAAAAATAATATCCAGTTTCTCCTTTGGTATTCCTATACCTGTATCTATGACCTTAAACAGAATTTTCACCCTTTCGTCTTTTTCTGAGATTGTCTTATCATTTATTTCACCATCTTTTTCTATAATTGCATTATCGTCTTTTTCCATAACAGTGCTGACGCTAACAGATACACTGCCTTTTTTGGTGAACTTTATTGCATTGCCTATAAGGTTTATCAGTACCTGTCGCAAACGCATGTCATCTCCTATTAATGCGTCATGGACCTTTTCATCAACTGAAACCTTAAAGCCTATATTTTTTTTGGCAGCTGCTTCATTAAAATTTGAAATTATATCTTCAATAAACTCCCTTAAAGAAAATCTTCTGGAGTCTATCTCCATTTTGCCGGCTCCAATCTTTGCAAGATCCAAAAGCTGGTTTATGAGCTCGAGTAGTTTTCTGCATTCCGATGTTATCTGTTGTACCTGTTTTCTCTCCTGCTGATTGATATTTTTTGATGATGCGAGTATTTGTGAAAAACCCATTACCCCATTTAAAGGAGTACGTATTTCATGGCTCATAACAGCTAAAAAATCACTTTTTGCCATGCTTGCCTTTTCTGCTGTCTCTCTGGAGGTTTGCAGCTCCGCTGTTCGGACCAACACCTGATCCTCCATCTGGGCATATGCTTCTTTTACTTTTTTTTCGGTGCGTTTCTGCATTACATTATTAGTGATGATATTTACCATCTCATAAGCTATGGCGACCATTTCCTCAGTCATTAATGGTTTTATCTTCTGGCTTTTACAGATATCGAAGGTAAACCATCCGCTAAGATTGCCTTCAAGACTATAATTAATTATGGAAGTAGATTCCAAATCCTCTATTGCCGCAAGCGCTGCTATGGCTGGCCTGGCAATTGACTTTAGCGGTGCGGGAAAGAAGCCAACAGCTTCTTTAAGAGTAAAGTTTATAAAATCTTTGCCGATGAAGTGTTTTGCCAAAAAACCGGGGTACTTCTCGCCTATTGTAGGCTTGATTCCATCATTGCACCATTCTATCTCACACACCATGTCGTTGCCGATACTGCTGGAGTCACAGTCTCCGGCTTTGCTGTTGCCTTTGCCATTACTTTTGCTCTTATCGATTTTGATATTGTTATTATCGCTGGCTTTTTCAATACTGCTTATGCTGTTTTCTTTGCAGTTTCTTTTGAATCTGTCAAAGCATACTCTACTGACATTGAAAGCCGGGCCTATCTCGTTTAGCAGTGCCTGGATAAGTTTGTCTTCGCTCATGGATTTTTCTGCAGCAATCTTCCATATTTCAGCTCTCAGCTTGTTGAATTTACTCTGTTCGCCAATAATTGCTTCGGCATTATCCTTTTCTTTCAATAAAACACCAAAATCCTGTTTTATAAGAGATATGGCTTCATACAGAGGCTTAAATGGATCGGCCATAGGAATTCTGGGAATAACCTGATCAGCTGAATCTGTTCCTTCCATATCCCAGTTGATCTCTCCCAAAAACTGCAGTAATTTATTAATTGATTGAGTTTCTTTGTCTTCGGCGGTTACGGCAGTTTCTTCTTCTTTTACTTTTTTTTTAATATTGCCGGGGCCTGTCTTTAACCTGTTCTTCCTGACAATTTCTACAGCATCTTCAAGATTATCTGCAACGACAACCTTTACGGGAAAGAATTGCCCGCTTAATGTTACCACTGTACGTAAAACCCTGCTCATGCCGAAAGCTATATATAATCTTGGTGGATATTTCTTAAATGACTGATTAAATTTTTTAAAATACAGCTTTCTTGCCAGAATACTGACATTCCCAAGTTTTCCCCAATCAGCAATCTGATAAAAATACTTTGTTTCTGCCAATCCGGATTCAATTATTGCTCTTTCATATAGTTCAAACAGACTTTCCATATGATGCCTTTTAGGCTCTCCTATTGCAGTATAAAAAAGTATATCATCCGCCAAGAGCTGAAATTGACATGACATGCCGTCTAATTCAACTTTCCACTTTTCTGCAGAGGACTCGCTACTTCGTATTTTTAAAACACTTTTATCTGAACCCAAAGTTGAATTAAGGCTATCTGTTTGAAAAGTTTTGCGTCTTTCTCCCTCAAAAAGATCTGAAGAAACTGTCTCTTCTTTCTTTTTTTCAATAATTGCTTCTCCCGGTTCAAAATTCTTCTCAGGTAAAACACTGTTTTCTTTTAACGCAATGATTGCACTTTTAACAGCTTCCTCGTAGTTGTTTACAATAATCACGGGGAAAGTTGTCTTATTTAATCTTGTTCCAACATTAACACCAAATTTCACAAACTGGGAAGCTCGATAACCCCAATATCCCAAAAGGTTGCCTTCTTCTCTTTCCCTGAGCATGCCGGCAGTAAACTGCATTCGTCCCTCTTTGCTGACTCCGCCGACTACTTCTCCATAGTCTTTAATCTCAACATAATTTTTGCCGGCAAGGCCCATACTTTCCAGAAATTTTTTTCTCTCATCAAGAAGCCGCTTCATGCCATTTTTACCGGAATTGCCTACGGGCAACGTCTGTAATATTTTGTCACCGATTAATCTAAACGAGACAGAGTAGCCTTCACCAAGATCTAATCCTGTCCACTCGGCCGGTGCCGTAACAGAAAGTCCGGTAATTTGACATTTTTCACTTGGCAGGTTCACAGGATCAGCGCTTATATTTGGCAATTGAGAAGTATAATTGCTTCTTACTTTAATTTTGCCGCTGCCTGAAATGGACAACGGTACTTTTACTGCAAGACTGATAGCTGAGTCATATGTATCAACTATCTCTACCGGGAACCCCACCGCCGCAATACGCTTTCCCATATTTACCATGACTTTAAAGATCGGAGCAGTTGTGCAGAATATAACGCCTGAAAGATATTTATTGTGTCTGTGGTAATCCAGAAAGTGATCCCTGGACTTAAAAGATGCGCCTGTAAGATGAGTGTAGTCTTCGATGAGATTGTATTTCTTGTTTTCTACCGGTAAACTGCCTGCTACTTTTTCCAGAAGAGCGGTATATTCGTCAAATGCCTGAAGATGCGTATAGCCCCATGCTTTTGAATAAATAATATTTGCCCCAATTATCAAAAATGTAACCCTGTAATAATCTGTGCCGAATGTCTGGTCCGTCCATTCTGGCTTTCGCATGATGGGCAATCCCGTTATCGGGCATGCATCAAGTTCCCAAAGATTAACCAGGTTTTTTTCAGCCATAATAACTGCAAATATCCTATTTTAATAAACGTTTAAAACTCCTAAACCTTTTATGGTTTTTACTACTTTACAAGACCATAGTTCCTGAGTCTTTCAACAAGTTGTTCCTTCTCAATTGGCTTGCTCAAATACTCATCGCATAGTCCATAATAAGCATCAGCAACATTTTTTATATCGGAAATTGCAGTTGTCATAAATATTCTTGCCGGACTCGCCAGAGCATTTCCCATTTCTTTCTCGATTTGCCTTATTTCAGCCAAAACCTGGTGGCCGTCTTTTTCCGGAAGTTTTATATCCAGGCATACCAGGTCGTAAGGTTTTTTTACTTCAAAAGCCATTTTATATGCTTCAACTGCTTCAGTGCCATTCACAGCAATGTCGCAGTTTCCAAATTCTTCCAAAAAGTATTTAATCTGCATTCTGCTGGTAAATTCATCCTCTACTATAAGACTTCTCATTTTCCCCTCTTTTTGTGTGACACTTATGTTTGTATTAATGTAAAATCGGACGTATAAAAAAATGCATCATAACCCCGGAAAAATATATTAAGCATTATTAAATTTTTAATATATACATATAGATTTATCGGTTATTTTTTAAAGTAACTGAAAATTATATCTCCAGTGTTGCATTGCAAAAAAAATATATGCTAAAAAAACTCATTTTTTTAGCGTGCTGTTTTTACATTATTTAATTTTTACAGAGCTATTTTTATAAACTTTTCCTGAATTTCTCAAAACTCAGCTAACTATTTTACTGCAAGCTTTAGTTATGCAAGATGTGATTCTTTTTAAAGTTGGAAACATAATAATTAAATACTTAAAATGCTTTAATTCTGCCTCCATAAAGCATCTTCAAATTCAGCAAGCCGGTCATATTCTTTTCTTATTTTTTTAAGAAGCACGGGAGCATCTGACAAACTACCGGATTGGGTATACATCTCAAGTTCTTTTGCTGCCTCCATCAGGTCGTTTGCAAAGACATTTAAGGCCCCGCCCTTTATCGAATGGGCCTCCCTGCTAACTGTCTCTATATCATTACTTCTTATGGCCTCCTCAATATTGTGCAATTGAGACGGGGCATACTCGATAAACCCTCTAATAATGGTCCTGGCAATGTCTCTGTTGCCTCCCATTCTATTTATGTAAGCCTCAATATCAATTGGAGAACCTATGGTGCCTGCAGCAGAAACAATCCAAAATGAAATAGTTTTAAGAAAGTGTTTGAGTTCAAGGGGTTTGGATATAAAGTCATCCATTCCTGAATCAATACATTTTATCCTGTCCTTTTCAAAGACGTTTGCAGTCATGCCTATAATTGGAACTTTTGAGCCTTCAGGCAGTTCTCTTATCCTGCGTGTAGCCTCATATCCATCCATAACCGGCATCTGTACATCCATTAGAATAATATCAAATTTCTGTTCAGCAAGCATGTCCAGTGCGATTTTCCCGTTTTCTGCTATAAAAACAATGCCTCCGGCTCTTTCAATAATGTATCTTGCCACTTCCTGATTGGTCGGATAATCCTCGACAACAAGAAATCTGATATTGTCAAGTGAGATTTCCGTGCCTTTTGCTTCTTCTATGGATTTTTCTGCCTCTTCTGGAAGGATTTTTCCCAAAGGCACTGTAAACCAGAAGGTCGAGCCTTCACCCATCACGCTTTCTACGCCAATCTCTCCCTGCATCAGCTCAACAAGCGACTTGCATATCGTAGTGCCCAGCCCGGTTCCTCCAAACTCACGGGTTATCTTGCTGTCAACCTGAGTAAAGCTCTCAAAGATAATATCCAGCTTCTCTTTTGGAATACCAATACCTGTGTCTATCACCCTGAACATGATTATTGCCTTATCATCTTTTTGATCGATTGCTCTGCTGAAACTATCTTCAACAGTACTGACAATAACTGTAACCCGTCCTCCCCTTGTAAATTTTATTGCATTGCCGATAAGGTTTATAAGTATCTGTCGCAGGCGCATGTCATCACCAATTAATGCATCATGGACCTTTTCATCAACATTAACTGTAAAAACGATGTTTTTTTTGGCAGCAACTACATTAAAATTTGATATTATATCTTTTATAAACTCCCGCAATGAAAATCTCCTGGCATCTATCTCCATTTTTCCGGCTCCTACTTTTGCAAGATCCAAAAGCTGGTTTACGAGCTCTAAAAGTTTTCTGCATTCTGAAGTTATCTGCTCAGCCTGCTTTATCTCCCGGCAATCGATATTTTTTGATGAGGCCAGGATTTGTGAAAAACCCATGATGCCATTTAAAGGGGTGCGTATTTCATGGCTCATAACGGCTAAAAAGTCACTTTTTGCCATACTGGCCTTTTCTGCAATTTCCTGGGCAGCCTGAAGTTCGGCAGTACGAGCCAGGACTTTATCCTCCATCTGTTCATATGCTTCTTTTATTTCTCGTTCAGCACGTTTTTGCGCTACATAATTGGTAATAATATTTACCATTTCGTAAGCTATCCCAACCATTTCCTCTGTAAGCTTCGGTTTTATTTTCCGGCTTCTGCATATATCAAAAGAAAACCAGCCGCTGAGTCTTCCTTCCGGAGCGTAATTGATTATGGAAATTGAATCCAAATCTTTAATTGCTGCAAGCGCTGATATGGCTGGTCCGGCAGTTGTTCTTAGCGAATCGGGGAATAGTTCTGCAGCCTTTTGAAGAGAAATATTGATAAGATCCTTGCCTGCAAAGTGTTTTACCAAAAAATCCGGATACTTTGCGTCTATCGTAGGTTTAACTCCGGAATTGCACCACTCTATCTCGGTTACCATGCCATTGCCACTATTGCCTTCCTGGCTGCCTGTGTCGCTATCGCAGCCCCTGCCGTTGCTGCCGAGGATTCCGCTGTTTAAATTACCGGGACCACTGTCGCTGCCGCCATTGCCGCCATTGCCGGCATTTTCACCATAACTTATGCTGTATTCTTTTTCGATGCCTCTATTGTTACTTTGATTGAGGGCTTTGCCAATACTGCCGCTGTCACTGACGCTTATGCTGCTGTTTCTGCCGGCATTTTTAAATCTGTCAAAGCATACCCTGCTGACATTAAAAGCGGGACCCAGCTCGTTTAGCAGCAACTGTATGAGCTCACCTTCACTTAGTGACTTTTCTGCAGCAATCTTCCATATTTCAGTTCTCAGCCTGTTGAATTTATCATGCTTGCTTACAATCCTGTTTATTACAAATAAAAAAACAAACATACTTAAAAAAATGACAACAGAAACCAAAAGCATTATGTAATTAAAGCTTCTCTCACCTGTCTTGAATATATCACGAGGCATTTCGCTCTGGATAAAAAATGCAGGATCACCGTTTATATCATTAACTAACAGATATCCCGTATCATTGTTTGAATTATAAGTCTTAATAAAAATATTTTTTTGGTCAGCAAGATTTAAAAGTATTTCAGATATATTTTTACTGATACGTTTGTCTGATCTTAAATAAATTATGTTTGCGTCGGTATGAGAAATAACCCTGATTTTATCAATGATGCTTTCATCTATATAAAAACCTAAAACAGCTGAGCCCGCCGCAGGTCCGGTTCCATCCGTTTTCAATATCGGGTTTGAAACAAACATGACAGGACCCGAAGCCAAATTAAGTATGCCGTATTTGCTGTCGGCGGTGTTTCCGAATTCAAGCAAATCACTTCCGCCCTCAAAATAGGACAGCATCTCATCAGGAAAAGGCATCTCACTGCCAATCTTCAAATCATAAAACTTTTTAAAAACTACTTCCTGCTTATTGTCTGTAAAAATAAGAAAATTTAATTCAAGGTTTGCAAATACACTTTCATGAGCATTGTCGTTTAAAAAATTAGGGTTATCCCCTTTTACAAATGCATAAGTCTCGTCCCAGTCAGAATAATCCCTGGAAGTCATGCCCAAATTTTCCTGCAGACTGTTAAATATTTCTGAAATACGAAGCATATTTTTTTCAGATTCCTGATTTTGCAGCAATTCGAATTTTTCGAGCAGCACAATTCTCATTATTGCATATATTGCAACGCTTAAAACAAGAAACATCAAAAGCGTTATGATTATTGTTTTCTTATTTATGCTCATATTGTAACGGAATGTTCGAAAAATATAGTACTTTTAGTATTTATCGGATAAATCAGGGGTATTATGAAGTGCTTTATTTTTCTGTGATACTGCAAACCTTTTTACCCTGGGAGAATAGTATGTAAAAAGCAGATTTTAGAGAACTTGGAAAACCTTTATACACATATTGGGACTTAAATTAGCTTTGCGGGAAACTTTTCATCGGCTTTGCGGGGGCCCTGCATCAGTATTGCGGGGAATTTATATCGACTTTGCAAGGAGCCAACATCAGCCATACAGCATTAGTATAATTTTACAGACACATAAAAAATGTCCCCGGTTTATGGGCTTTTAGACTTTTTACAGTCGTATGCCTTTTGTCCCGGGGACAATTAATTATAATCAGTCAGCAAACGATAATCCCGAATTTACTGGGCCGCTATGTTTGCAAAAAAAGCGTTCTTTTCTGCAGCATTATAACCAACTGCGGATGCTTTTCCATAGTTCTGCGGCCACTGGTTAAATTTCTGGATTGAAATATCGCCATCTTCCATTGCAAGCAACGTCGGCAGAATCCTTGCTGCCATATCAAGTGTAATATTTGACCATACAAATCCGCTTAACATGTTAAGCACATCCGGCAGGTTTGAAGAATTTACAATACCCTTTTTCTGAAGCAAGAGTCCCTTGAGCAGCATTGCTGCCTGGTATTCTCTGGCAAAAGCCCCTCCGCCATATAATGACCTTCCGTGCCTTGCCCTGCAGAGTGCCAGTGCCTGGTCTCCGTTGATAGTCCATGTTCCAGGAGTCATGTAGCAATTGGAAAAACTGTCTGAAATATTTTCTTCAACAGTGACAGTTACTCCTCCAAGCTTATTGATTAGTGGAGCAAAGCCGTCAAAGTCAGTAATTACATAAAAATCTATGGGAATACCTGTAAACTGTTCGAAGGTCCTTTCTGCAAGGTCATTTCCACCCATGGCATGAGCGCCATTTATTTTGCCATTGCTGTGGCCCGGAATCGAGGTCCATGTATCCCTTGCTATCGGCGTGATTGTAGCCTTATTGGTATCAAGATTAATATGTATGAACATATTCTGGTCGGTCCTGCCGTTTACCCTGCCGCCGGGTCTTCCCATTCCGCTGTCATCGCCCCATATGATAAAGTTAACTTTATTCCCGGAAGCAAATCCTGCTGCAGTACCTGATATCAAACCTGAGCTCGTGGAAGTTGATGTTGAGCCGGTAGTTGTTTTGGCCCCCGCATAAGGGGTTATCCCGAATGAACTGCAAAGCTGTGAAAATTCCTGTGACTGTGAGAAACCATCAACAACAGTCTGTCGGCTTGTGCCATTATTAAGTTTTTTCAGCCACACGTCATAACCTGCAGCATCAGGTTCCCTGTTAAAAAACGCCCTGTATGCTATCGTCAGAAATGATGCATTATCAAGATTCCTGTCAGTAAACTCTTTGCTGAACATAAAGCCCTTGGCAACATCAGCGCCCGTCTTGGATCCGCTCAATAAATCTTCAACCCATTCATTAAGACCAGCCTGGTCAGGCTGCCTGTCAAGACAAACCTGGTAAAACCTTGATACAAAAGCTTCAACCTGCTGACTGCTGCCTGCACTAATGTATGCAGGAGAAAGAACTGCAACAAGTAATACGATGCTGGTAAAAACTACCAGATATTTCCATTTTCCTGCAAGTGTACTGAATTTCTGCTTCAAGACAAACCTCCTTTTACTTTTAAAAAAATTTTAATTTAAAATATATGTTTAGTCAAATACCGGTTTTTAAGCGTTAATTATTTACTCATCTGGTTCTGCCCCTTCAGGTTTATATCTCGCATTTATTCCGGGGCGGGTCAGGGCAAAATCATATTTAACAGGGTCCTCGGGGTCATATTTTTTTAGAGCCTCTGTTATCTGGCGAGCGGCAATCATATCTGCCTGTTTTCTTTCTGTCAGCTTGTGAAGCATTGAAACCCGGTGCATGTGAACATCAAGAGGTATAATTAATTTTGAGGCGCTTATGCCGTCCCATCCCCCGGGGTCCACGTTATCCTTCCTCACCATCCAGCGCAGGTAAAGATTTACTCTTTTGTATGCGCATTTACCACCGGGCATGGGCATCAGGCTGTTATAACAATTGCAATCCCCAAGCCTTAGCTCCTTTGAAAAATTTAAAATTGCGGGAAGCAGTCCCTTATCTTTTTCTTGGCCCGATTCAAAGCATTCATAAAGAGATCCGTATTTACTCAATATGTGGCCAGTGTTTGCCAAAAAACCTGCCAGTTCTTCGCCCGTTGTAAACCTGTGCTTGAAATCTTTAAAAAGATGTCCCAATTCTTTTCGGCTGGTTTTTAAAAGAAATTCTGACGGCAAAGGTCCAAGCACATTAAGGACTTTTGAAACACTTTTTAAAATCTGCTTTACCTGGCCATACGCCAGGGATGCAGCAATCAGGCCCACAATTTCGCGTTGTCTTACGTCCGCATAATCATACAGGAACTCCAATGGGTCCGGGTGCACATATTTCCTGTCGTTATATTTATCGTACAGTTGTTCAAGGGATTGTTTGTCAAGCAAATGGCACCTTTTTCATGTCAGACATACTTTTATAAAACAGCGTCACGTGTCGGCAAGATTTATATCAGTCCGAGCTCCTTATGTTTTTGCAATATTTTATCTGCCAGGCTATCCAGCATTTTAAAGTCTTCTTCTTTTGGAAATCCTTTGACAAGTACCGGCTCAAGTATCTCTGCGCCTACACTGCCAAGCATGTCAGCAAGCTGCTCAACCATTTTGCCGCCCCAGCCAAATGAACCGATTACTGACAGGAATTTGGTTTTTGGACGAAGCGCCTTTACAAGGAAGGCTGCAAAAATTGCTTTGGGGTGGGTCCCTGCAAGCACAGTCGGTGAGCCTATTACTGCAGTTGCTGCATCAACCAGCGCCATTGCTATTTCACCGATATCAGCGTCTGCAAGATTAAATGCTCTTACTGTTATATTTCTTTTTTCAAGGGCACTTATAAAATATTCGGCTATTTTTGATGTACTGCCATGCATTGAAATATAGGCAACAAGCACTTCATTTTTTAGGGCTTCTGACGCCCAGTCCTTATAGCAACCGAATATAAAATCTTTCCCTTTATGAAGAGGTCCGTGACTGGGCGCGATTATTTCAATTTCAAGACCGGCAATCTTTTCAAGATTTTTTCGTATAACACTCCTGAACGGGCTCATTATTTCAGCATAATATCTTTTTGCCGGAATATATATATCCTGAGGATTATCAGTATATAAACTGTCTTTTGCCAGATGAGAACCAAAAAAGTCACAGGAAAAAAGAATTTTATCTTCTGGAACATAAGTAGACATTGTTTCTGGCCAGTGAACCCAGGGGGTAAATATAAATCTTAGAGTTTTGCTGCCTATTGATATTTCCTGGCCGTCCTCTACCACAATAAAAATACTTTCATCAATTAAGAGAAGGTCCATAAGTTCGGCTTTGCACTTGGCATTTGTTATGAGTTTTGCCATTGGATAAGCGTCGAGCAGAAAAGGTATTGAGCCTGAGTGATCCTGTTCGCCGTGCTGGGCGACAATATAATCAATTCTTTCAACACCGGCTTTATCAAGATTATCAAACAGTACGTCCCTCTTGTCAGGGTCAACGGAATCTATTAATACCGTTTTTTCACTCCCTTTTATAATATAGGAATTATAAGTCGTACCGTCAGGAAGAGGTATAAGCTCATCAAATATCCTTCTTTCTGAATCAATTGCGCCGACATAAAAAATATCCTTTTTTATTTGATTTTCCTTCATTATTACCAGCCCTTTATTGAATTAAAACTTCTTTGATTGCGTACATTACCATTTTTATTAAAAAATTTTACCTCATAATAACAACTAAATATTTCAGTTTTACTTTGTTAGGCATATCGTCTGATTTGCTGCAACAAGTAAATCTTTCAGCTTTGCTTTATTGATAGTATTTTTAGTTTTGCTTTAATGACCGAAGTCTCAGTCTTATTTTATCAAGCACAGTGCCTGATTTGCTGCAACAAGTAAAATTCCCAAATTTGCCCTGTCATTTACAACCCCAGATTTACTGCTTCAATTGAAACTTTTGGTTTTACTGAATTTGTAACAGTTACAATTTTAGCTTTTCCATAAACCGTGCAGGCTGCAGTATTCTCTGGCTATTGCGTCTTTGCTTTCAACACAAAAAACCGCTTCAGGTGACTGTCCTGGTTTTAAAAACTCCCTGTAGGCTTTATCTTCGGCAACTACCTCAATCCATTCAATATAGTGGTTCTCATCCATTGGATGAGTGACGCTGCCAACTTTTACGGCAAAGCCTTCTTTGGTTTTGCTTATAACCGGAATATGTTTTTCTACAGAAGCATCAACTGTATTCTCTTTATACAGTACCATATCCTGGTTGCAGCAAACCATTTGTCCCTGTCCCGGGTGCAGCATTTCAACAATATTTCCGCAAACTTCACATTTATAGATCTGTAATCTTTCAGTCATTTTTTCTCCCTCCATATTTTTTATAATTGAATTAAATTGCCCGAATCGTAATAGTTTTATAACAAATAATTACTGAACATAATAACATAAATATTTCCAATAGTATTCAGTGCATGCACAAACATAAAATTCTTTTTACAGTATTTCCATAGTGGTTCTGACAGACGCAAACCCGAAAATTTTCAATTTTTAAAAAATACCCTGGCGGATACAAATTAGCTGGCCGGTTAAAGAAACAAGCGAAAGTCAATAAAGGCATAAGCCAGACTGCTCTTTATTGGTATCCAGGGAAAAAATCACGTTTTATCTGCAAATCGTCAATATTTTCCGTAATCAGGCTGTCTGCAATGGATTTTACCATGCCGGGTGGGCCGGAAATATAGTACGTCCTGCCAATGTAATCCGGAACCATGGACTTAAGCATTTCAGTACTTAAGGTCTCCGGGCTTATTACGTATCTGACTTTAAATGATGCATTCCGATCAGCCAGCAAATCCAGTTCATCTTTAAAGACTATGTCATTGGTTCTGTTGCTGTATAAAAGAAATACTTCCATTTCTTTTAATTTTTTCAGGTAATCCAGATCAACAAGTATGGACCTGAAAGGTGTTATTCCTATTCCGCCGGCAAAAAAGACATAACTTTTGTAATAATCTTCGATAATAAATTTACCCTGGGGTGGAAGTGCGGCAATGTCCTGCCCTTTTTCCATGGCCATAAGAGCTGCCTTGAAAGTGCTGGACCGTTCCGTGGCAATACGGGTGGTAACCATTACCTGCCCTTCATGGGGGGCAGAAGCAATTGTAAAATACCTGTTTATTCCACGGTCATCCGGATTATCATGAGGCAATGTAAAATTCATATGCTGGCCCGCTTTAAAGACAACCGGGTCAGGTGAGTCGAAAAAGAATGAGAAACAATCAGCAGTATTTTGAATTTTTTTAACAAAATTAAGAATCATACAAAACCCTCATTTCTCAATTTGAATAATTTCATCAACAGAATATATTTTATAATATTTTTTAGCTGATAGCATTAAAAACATTCCTGGGATTTGAAGAGCTTGCAGGTTCCAGGTTTATTTTAGTCTCAGCCATTTCAAACACTTCACGTATTTGGGAAGACTTAACAGCTTTGTCATTTCAGCATTCCAGAAGTATTAAAAACTCAATATTTATGGTATTTCAAACATCTCAGACATGAGGGATGCTTTCTCTCTCAAACACTTCAGAGGTTTAGACAATCTCTCTTCTGCTCTGGCGTTACAGACAATATGCGCATTTAATGCAGCCGGGTCATTTTAAACAACAACTTTATAATCAGGCAGGAACATAATAAGTTTTGAAATTTAAGGGAAAATATCAGAAATCAAGGCGGAGCACAAATTATCTCAGTGAAGAAATCAAGACAGAGTAAAAATCAAGGCAGAGCATAAATTATCTCAGTGCGCAAATCAAGGCGGAGCACAAATTATCTCAGTGAAGAAATCAAGACAGAGTAAAAATCAAGGCAGAGCATAAATTATCTCAGTGCGCAAATCAAGGCGGAGTAAAAATCAAGGCGGAGAATAAACCATCTAAGTGCAGAAATCCTCTCAGTGCAGAAATCGTCTCAGTTTATCTCATGTGTGTTCATTCTACTTTGGACACACTTCAAGTTTTTTCGAATCCGGGATAGAATTATCTGTTTTTTAAGTTTTCTGTAAAAATCTTTTTTTACAGCGCTTCTGATTCCTTCGTCCAAAGTCTTTAATAATCCACTGTAATCATTTTTTTCGTTATAAATCTTTATAAGCAGATTAAAAGTTAAGGCACTGCTTGTTTTTTCTTCGATGTTTTTCAACAAAAACTTTTCAGCAACATCAAACTGATTATTCTCAATGAAAAAAAGGGCCTTTACTTCGTTAAAAATTATTTTCTCAGGCGAATTGCAAATTAAAGTCATTTCGAGCCCTTCTCTTAAAAACAGAAATGATTATAAGTATTTAAGTCAAATACAGTTATTAGAAAACGAAAATACAAACTCTGTAAACGAAAGGCTCTTTTAAAGCAAGTCTATATCTGAATCGGAATGTTTTACCAGTTCTTTTGCAATATCCAGCTTAACCTGCTCTTTTTCCTTATTGGAATAAAACTTCAATTCTCCTATGATTTTATTATATTTGGAGATGTAAATCTTTCTTCCATTATACTTATTTATGTATTTTGTCAGATTAGTTCTAACATCTCTGATGTCTTTTTGTACCATTTCTGCAAATCCTTTTTATCTACAATTTTCGATTTTTTTTCCACTAATATAAATATCGGAAATTTTCTAAAAAACTATAGGAAATAATTAAAAAATTTATATATGTTTTAAAGTGTTTGGGGAACAAATTATAGTACTATTTTGAGTGACAGGAGTATTATCACTGTTTTTATGCGTAGAAGTAGCACTAAATCATGCATTATTGTGCTTATTTTACTTTAAACTGCGGCTTTTAAAAAAATTTTAGATCAGAAGCCCTTTTAGGGCAGTTAATTGGTTTTCACCCAGCCCGCAATACTGACTATATAACCTTCTGAGACAGTTTTTTTCAAATCCTCACTTTTCAGGTCATATGCCATTACAAAATTTTCCTGAACGCTGGTCATATTTTCATCATACCTGGAAAAAAGAAAAGCAACACTGTTGCCATCGGGTGAAATTGATGGCACGGATGGCCCAATTTTGAAATCTGTCAGTTTTTTATTGCCTGAACCGTTTGCACCCATTATAAATATATCACCACTTGGGATTTGAGCCGATATTGTCCCGTACCTTAAGGAACCGACGTATGCTATTTTTGGTTCTCCGCCCTGGCTTTCAGATACTGCCAGCTGCTGTTCCCTTAACTGCTCGTTTTCTGTTATCTTTTTTAAGCCGGTTCCATCATAACTGCATGTCCACAGATCACCATCTTCTTCAAAATCTCCAAGCACCTGGAAAACTATCTGCCTGGAAGATTCTATAAAGTTAAAATTATCAAAACTGGAAATAATCTCAGGACCTGCACCGGAAAAATCGCCTGGCCCCACTCCAACTATCTCTTCAGGCTCACCACCATTAATGCCAACGCTGTAAAGGGTGTCATTTAAAGAATAAAAGCCTGTAGTTTCGCCATTTTCCTTTTTCTCGTAATACGGGTGTGAGACCATAAATATCCGGCTGTCATTTTCAGCAAAAAAAGCCGGGACAAAAAAAGTCGTGGATCTCATGGATGCCCCGCCCACATCAATGGCCATTTCCATTTGTTCTCCTGTTTGCACATCAGTAATAAATAGTCCTGCATCCCTGAAATTACTGTTAAATGGGCTAAGGTAAGGATTTGTTGTCAGCTCATAAGCAATTTTTGTACTGTCGCCTGACCATACAGGTTTTCCATAAAGTCCCAGGTCGATTTCTCCACTTTCACTTTCAGTAAAATCAAATTCTGCAAGTGTTGTCAATTTCCCGGTCAACACATCTATTACGCAAATGGCGCTGTATTGCCCCCTGCCGCCGTCTGCGAGCATTCCAAGAATCTTTGTACCGTCCGGTGAAGCTCCAAAAATATTGCCAAGGTCATATTCATTTTCAATATCACTGTAAATAAGCTTTTTATCTGCACCGTCAGCAGAAACACTGTAAATATTGCCAACTCTGTGTTCAAAGTGATTTGACTCAGCACTGCTTGTGACTTCAAAATAAGCAATACCGTATTCCTGCGAGCCTGTATCACTTCCGGAAGTGTCTGAAGCAGGAACTTCTGCATCTTCTGTTGCTGAGGTTATTTCATCGCCTGCATTTGTTTTTCCTTCTGTTTTCGATGAGTTGTCGCTGTCGCCAATGCCCTCTTTGGAAGCTGGCTCACTTTCACTCAGATTCTGTGTTTTTTTAAGCCCGGACATCAGGGAACTTAAATTACAACAGGAAGTAAAGGAAAAAACAATTAAGGTAAATATTATAAGAGAAGAGATAAGTAGAAACAGGTGACCCGCAGTCCCTGAGTATCTGGATTTTTTTGCTTCTTTTTCTGAATCTTTTAATTTTTTTGATTCTTCCATCATAAGTCTGGCTCCTCCCGGTATTACTCTCAGCACTGTAATCATGGCACGCTGTCATTATGTTTTAATCAATTCCTGGTTAAAGACTCCAATTTTATGAAATTATTTGTTAAATTAAGCCTGGAATTCCCTCATTTCAGCTTGTTTGCCTTATTATTTACCAGAAACTGATTGATTCCCAATTGTTTCTTCCATCATTTCCAGTTCTTCTTCCATCATTTCCGGTGTTTCTTCCAT
>CAYZUS010000004.1:25939-31913 GCA_964481885.1 uncultured Actinomycetota bacterium
ATTTCCGGTGTTTCTTCCATCATTTCCTGGATTTTTATTTTATTTTCCGGTGGCTCTGCCACTATTTCCGGAGCTTCTTCCATCATTGTATGGGTTATTGTCTTTTTCCCCAGCTCTATGTCTTTCCTGTTTAGTTTTTCTTCTTTATGCTGCTTGGCCTGGTACAGAAAAGCTTCGAGCCTTGTATCAGTTGTCCCCTGCTCAAGGCCATCGAATGCAAGATTCAGCCATGGCACCTTATACTTTTCCCTTAGACTTTTGGAAATTGCAGTTACCATGGTACCGGGCATACAGGTGAATGGAAGCACATTTATAATGCCGTCAGCTCCCTTGTTTATCCAGTGAATGGATTTACCCACGCTAAGTGCGGCTTCTCCAAACCATTTAATGATATATGGTTCAGCATTGTCCCATATTTCATAAATGTCTGATTCCTCCAAATCTATTATTACAGTGTCCTTAATTGGATATTCCAGAACTTTGTGGTATCTGTGAAGCAGCCTGTTTAACACCCTGTTTGCAGCATTAAACTTCAGGCCCCTGGAAAAATTAAGCATATTTTCACCATTACCATTTGAACCGTTGCCACTTTTACCGCTGCTGCTTTCCTTGCTGCCCTTAAAACTGAATGTATCACTGATATTATTTTTGATTTTAAAATAAAGATCCTTTTGTTTTATGGAGTTATCAAGTTTGCTTGTAGCGTTTGTGTGGTATGCCCACTCGCCAATATCAGGTATCTGTGCCTGGCCGCCCAGATGTTCAACCATTTTTATTATTTCATTATTACTGAAAGGGTGATTTCTCACATATATTTCTCCAACTATGCCTATCAAAGGCTTGGGTGTCCTGTTTACAGCAATACTGCTGAACTGGTTTTCAGCAAGGCCCATAATGGACGCCATACTTGCAAGTACCTTTTTATTGCCCGGGTCCCTTAATTTTTCAGAAACCAGCCTGATAAGGTTGTTGTATACAATCTCAGTCTGCCCCTTGTTTATCTCATAGGGCCTTGTTCCATGAAGGTACTTTGTAAGGTAGTCTATTGTAAAAGCCCCTATTATTGCCCTGCTTAACAGCATTGCGCCTTTTTTGCCCTGCATGTCATATTCCTTATAGAACTGGCTGCTCTCAGGCGCGCCCGGCGATATTATTGGAACATCGGGATAGCCGAGCTCCTTTAAAAGTATCTTCTGCATCTGGTTATACTGGCCAAATCTGCATGGTCCATGTGTCAGAGGCATAAAAAACGCGCATTTGGAAGGGTCGTTATATTTCAGTGTCTTTAATATGTCCCCGGTTGTAAGAATATAGGGATAGCATTCTTTCCCAAGAGTGTGTTTCCTGCCGATTTCCAGGGTTTCATAGTCTGACATCATTATTTCAGACTCTATGCCTCCAGACTGGAACGCAGCCTGTATGGCATATGCTCCATCGCCCATATATGGTATATAAAGAACTCTTTTATCTTTTCTTTTAAACTGCGGGTCAGGGATTTCTGTTTTCTTTTCTTTAAAGCTGTATCCATCTTTTAATTTCTTTATATTGGACAACGAATCATAAAATGCCTCGCACCTGGTTATAACCCCGGCTCCGGCAGTATGTTCATCTACCTCTATCTTTAAGAATGGCCTGTCTATTTCCCTTTCAAAAAACTGCATTATAAAGGAATCAGGGCCGCAGCCAAAATTGGTAATATATACAGGAAACAGCCTTTTGTCTTTTTTTATGATATCAACTGCGCTTAATATCCTGTCACCAAATTCCCAGTACATGTTTGGCCACTGGCTGAAAAGGTCAACGCTGTCTACTGAAAGATAGTCAAGAGGTATGGCCTGTATGCCCAGGTCACGTAGTTTTCCAGGAATATCCATGCTTATATTGGCATCACAGCTGTTATATGGCCTGGCTATTATGACGGCGGCAAATTCATCTTCCTTCAGATTATCAAGTACCTTCTCTCCTGCCTTTTTAATGTCCCTGTAAAAAACCTCCTGGGCCCTGTAGGCAGCTTTCACTGCATTATTTATAAGCTTTTTACTCTTGCCGAATTTTGCTCCAAGCTTTTGAAGCTGGTCATTTTTCAGGTACTCTTTGAAACTGAAATTTACAAGTGGATCAAGTATCATGGCTGAATCAACAGGGATGGATGCCTTTATAAAAGTTGAGAGGCCCTGAACAAACGGGCACGGATAACTCCCTGTCCTTGTGCCTTCAATTTTTTTACTGTCACATGGCATATCTCTGATACTGGGTACAAAAATATAATCAACCCCTTTATCAAGCAGGTTCTGTATGTGCCCGAGCATGACTTTTATCGGAAAACAGGTCTCAGCAACAACATATCCAAGTCCGTCATTTATTATTTTCCTGTTTGTCTTGTCAGAAAGAACCAGCTCTATTCCCATCTCACTAAAATATGCATCCCAGAAAGGATAAAACTCGTATGTAAGCATGGTAAACGGCAAACCAACTTTCAGCCTGCCTGCTTTGATTTCTGATGCTGATTTTTGTATTATTTCATCTCCTGAACCGGCTTTAACTGCCAGGGTGCCGCCCAAGGAAGGATTTTTTGTGGACCTTGCATAAGAATTAAGCAGTATTTCATCTCTCTGCAGGAAGAGATCATCCAGGTCTGCTTTTTTGGTATTTTTCTTTTCGTATTTTTCACATCTGCCGCCGTAGAAAAGGGATTTGGAGCCTTCGCTTGTGACTTTTTTAATCTCGCACATATTGGGGCATCCGCCGCATTCAAAAGAACTCTGGGAATATTTTATATTTGCAATTACATCAAATCCCCTGAAATTTGTGTGTTCCACATTATTTTCAAGGGCCCTTATAGCGGTTCCTATTGCCCCGGTTACTTCATGATTTTCGGGAACTATTATTTTCTTGCCGAGATAATTTTCAAAAGCTGCCACAACAGCCTTATTAAATGCTACTGCCCCCTGGAAAAATATTTTATTTCCGATTTTTTTGGTACCGGCAACCCTGTTTATATAGTTTATGGCTATCGAATATGCCAGCCCGGCAAGGATATTTTCAATGCTGGCGCCATTCTGGTAATGAGAGAGGACATTTGTCTCCATGAAAACGGTACATCTTTCCCCAAGGTTTAACGGTGCTTTGGCAGTAAGCGCCCTGTCGCCAAATTCTTCAATTTTTATATCAAATCTTTCAGACTGTTCTTCGAGAAATGAGCCCGTGCCGGCGGCGCATATTTTATTCATCTCAAAATCGACAACCACGCCATTTTCAAGGCTTATGTATTTGGAATCCTGGCCGCCAATTTCAAAAATAGTGTCCACTTCTTTGTCTATGTCTCCGGCGGCAGTTGCCTGCGCCGTTATTTCATTAATGATTATATCTGCCCCAACAAGGTCCCCGATTAAATATCTGCCCGAACCTGTAGTGCCTACGGCCCTGACATTTATTTTATCGCCCACCTGTTTTCCTATTATTTCTATTCCTTTCCTGACTGCCTCAATTGGCCTTCCTGCGGTCCTTAAGTAGACCTTGGAAATAAGTTTTTTGTCAGAGTCTATTGCCACAACGTTGGTGCTGATGGAGCCCACATCAATTCCTATAAATGCATCAACTTTGCCCGGCTTTCCGCCATTACCGTTACCATTTCCATTTACGTTACCACTGTCACTGCCATCACTATCAAAGACATAAGGCCTTGAAATTCCTGATGGCATTGTTGATTTAATAATTTCAAGCGGCCTGAGTGTTTCCTTTTCATACTTAAAGCTTTTTATGGACTCCTTGAGAACAGACAAAATATTTGCCATATCGACATCCAGGTCGGCCCCCTCTGAAGCGAGCTTAAGAGCCGCACCGATTGCTCCAAGTGATGCCTGGTTTTCAGGCACAATTATTTCTTCCTTTAGTATGTCTTCAAATGCCTTAAACATGGCCAGGTTATACGAAACCCCTCCGCAGAATATTATTGGCGCCTTGAATTTTTTGCCTTTCACTATTCCGGATTTATAGCTTCTTGCCATCGCATAACACAAACCAAGCATAATATCTTCATCGCTGGCTGCCTCCTGCTGCAGATGTATCATATCTGATTTGGCAAAAACGCTGCATCTGCCTGCAATTGTAGCAGGACTTGAAGATTTTAAAGCGATTTCACAGAATTGTTCTATGCTTAAATTAAACCTTGAGGCCTGCTGGTCAAGAAATGAGCCTGTTCCAGCTGCGCAGAGCTCATTCATCGCGTAATCGCCTGCCGCCAGATCAATGAATTTTGAATCCTGGCCGCCAATTTCAATGACTGTCATTATTTCAGGATACAGTGATTTTACTGCAGTTATTATTGCTTCTATCTCATTTATAAATGTTGCCCCAAGCAGGCCGGTTAGATTTTTACCTCCCGAACCCGTAAATGATATGCCTGCAATTTTGTTGAATCGCAAATCTTTCAAAAGATTCTCAATATCGTTTGCGATTATCTTTGACGGTTCTCCAAAGTGTCTTGTGTAAGGCAAAATCGAGATAACCTCTAAATCCCTTCCTATAATTGCCCTGTTTACACTTACTGCCCCTATATCGTAACCTAAATAATAATCTCCCAATTTACCTGTCTCCTCTTTGTTATTTTTTGAATCCTGATTTTACTTTATTGATTCTTATGATTTTTTATTTCTTACATATGTATTTGACTGTAATATTTGGTGTTAAGTTTTAAATTTATCCAAAAATTCAAGTATTTTATCATTGACCGCCTCAGGCTGTTCTTCCATTGAGACGTGGCCGGCACTGTCTATAACAGCAAGTTCAGAGCCACTTATTAATGAATTAAACCTGTAGGCTGACTCCAGGCTGATCCATCCATCCTGCCTGCCCCACAAAACCAAGACAGGAATGTTTACTTTTTTAAGTGCCGCTTCTATGTCATAAGAGCTGTTACTCTTAAGTATGGAAAGGAAAGCCTTATTTGAATCTTTTATCTTAAAAGACTCAAGATAAAGGTCGGTAACTTCCGGGCTCACAAAATCACTGTTATAAAAAGCAGAGCTCAGAAATTTCCGGAAATTCTTTTCCCTGACGAATATATTGTAATACAGGATATCCACAATCGGCTGAGTAATCAGTGCATTATAAAAAGCCGGCGAATTATTTTCAAGTCCTGCGCTGTCAATTAAAATAATGCTCTCAAAATTCTGAGGTTTCATATCATAGGCTATGAGTGCAACTCTTCCTCCCATGGAATGCCCTGCAACAGTCGCTTTGTCGATACCTTTTTGTTCCATAAAATCAAGCAGTATTTTGGCCTGCTCAGAATGAGAATAATCTGACCCGATTACTTTTTCTGAAAGACCGAATCCCTTAAGGTCAATGGCATAGACTTTATATCCCCGGTCAGCGAGCGCATTGATATTATTCCTGAACGTAAAAGCGCCGCCGCCGAGACCATGTACCAGGATTATGGTCCTGTCTCCGCTTCCCTTTTGAATATAATGGATGTCTGCACCTCGTAACCTGATAAAATCCTGGCCTTCCTGCATGCTTTTGAAATCAGCTGCAGCAAACAGATTTATCTTTTGCAAGGCATAGCCCCAATAAGAAAAAAATGCAACTGTTAAGGAACCGATAAGTGAAAATACTATTATCAGTGCAATATTTCTTTTTTTGTTTTTATTAATTATTCCCATATCAATAAAAAGAGCTGTAAAAAAACATCCCAATAAATGCTGTGGCAATTGCCCCGGCCAATATCAGTATAAGTATGGTTTGATGCCTGCTCTGCCAGATACCCCGGCAAATACTGTGATAAGAACTCCGTAAAAAATCAAGCCTTAAATATACTGCTTTTCTCCATTTATAACAAAAGTATATTAAACTTTAAATGCTTTATTTCTGCAATAATTTTTCATTTCTGCAATAATTTTTTTTTGATGCATCAGTAGCTCCACTAAAAATTCCATATAAAATCCACATGAAATTGATTGCATTAGGGACATAA
>CAYZUS010000004.1:32013-36016 GCA_964481885.1 uncultured Actinomycetota bacterium
TCCACTAAAAATTCCATATAAAATCCACATGAAATTGATTGCATTAGGGACATAATAATTTTAATATTCTCCTTGTGAAATAAAAAAATCTTTATTTCCTGGGAGGGTCCGCCATGAAGAATGTTGCAGTTTTGGGAGCGGGATATATGGGAAGCGCTATTACATTTCCGCTTACTGATAATGGAATAAAAGTCAGCCTCTGGGGCACATGGCTGGATGACAAGCTGATAGAAAGTTCTATAAATGGGGCCCATCCCAAATTAAAAAAACCGCTCAACTCCGGGGTCTCATATTTCTACTCCTGTGACTTAAAACGGGCCATTAAAAATGCTGAAGCTATCTTTATAGGCGTTGCAAGCGAAGGTTTTGTAAATATTTTTGAGCTTTTGATAAACAATATTGAACCTGACAGGGATCATATATTTTTAAAACTAACCAAGGGCCTTGTTGAATATGAGGGAAGGATAATGCGGGCTTCAGAAGCAGCGAGGCTGATTTACTATAAAAAATTTCCGGAAAAGGAAAAGTCCCGGCACGGGGCCAATATTTTCAACATAATCAGCATAGGTGGCCCGGTGAGGGCTCTTGATCTGGCAAACAGAACTTTGTCTGCAAGCGTTTATGGTGTACAGGACAACCATATGCAAAATCAGTTAAACAGATTTTCAACTGATTATTACAGAATTTTTCCTGTAGATGATTGTACAGGGGTGGAGATATGTTCCACGTTTAAAAACATTTATTCCATTGCTGCAGGGATATGCGACGGTTTGTTTAAAAAAACCCTTGACGGACTTTATCATAATGCCGTGGCATTTCTTTTTAACCAGGCTGTGCTCGAAATACAGCATATAGTCAAAATAGCAGGAGGAAACCCGCAGACTGCATTTGGCCTGGCAGGCATGGGGGATCTTCATGTCACTTCTGTTGCAGGAAGAAACAGGAGATACGGGGAAATGGTCGGAGGCGGATTTGAACCTGAAGCTGCATTTAAAAAAATGTTGGATGAGGGGGAATACGGAGAGGGCTATATGGCACTAAAGCTTGCTGTGCCATGGTTGAGCAATTTCAATGTATCGATTTCCGGAGAGCTTCCGTTGCTTGATTTGCTTTATAATATCGTTTTTAATGGATTTAAACCTTCGGAGGCACTAGAAGCATTTGCCTTGGGCTTTGGTATTTAACATAATAACAATAGTAATAAAACATGCATATAATTGTTTTTAACGCGCTATGTATTTTGCCATAGATATGGTGGCAGACAGTTTGATTAAATTAAATTGACTGGTTTTCGGTGAATAATTACTCAAATTGCCTAGATTAAGAAAATTTAGCGCTGAATTTAGCTAATACTTACCAGCAATCTGAGTCATTCACAAGGTAGTAACTAAAGTTAATTATTAAAAAAGATTATAAAATTATGAAAACTAATGAAAGGAGATGCATAAATAATGCCAATTGTAACTATAAAGCTTATTGAAGGAAGATCTGTTGATGAAAAAAGAAAAATGGCAAAGAAAATCACTGAGGCCATTGTGGAGGTTACAAAAATACCGCAGGAAGCTGTGGAAGTAATTTTTCATGACATGAAAAAGGAAAACTACTCTAAAGCCGGAGTGCTTGCAACTGATATGTAAACCAAACAATAGCTAATCAGCAGCACTTCAAAGAATCGGTTATAAGTTCAAAATAAGCGCTGATAAAATTGTCGACGCGTTCAATATGTTTTTCTTTGACAAATTTTAGCAGATTGTCTTTGAGCATGAATTCCCAGTAAGAACCCACACCTGCCCAGATTGCGTAAGTTATGACGTGGGGATCACTTTTTGAAATTATGGAACCGTCCTTTATCCCATGTTCGATTGCCATTAGACACTTGTTAAATACAGTTTCCCTGTTTTTTTCATATTCGGAATAAAATGGTGACGACAGTTGATCGGCTGACATTTTATAAGTGGCGAAATACGAAATAAGATTTAAAAATATTGGCTCCTCCTTAATAAACTGACGAAATCTGCCCAGAATTGCCTTTATATTGGAGTAACCGTTATCATATATAATAACGTCTGAAAGTTTGGCATCAAGAATGATCAGCTTGTCTGCAATGAGCTTTGCAATTATGTTTTCTTCACATTTGAAGTAATAATAAATAATTCCTCTGGAGAGTCCCATTTTATCGGATAATGTCGACATGGAGAATTTTCTTTGGCCCTCCGCAATAAAAAGCTCCTCAGCGCAGGTAAGGATATCCTTTATTCTTTTTTCTTTTTCTCTTTTTTTATTGCTATACAGAATTAGAACACTTTTTCTCTCAAATTATAATAAATACTAAAACTTAATTTTTTTAATACTAAATATCGTATAAGTAGATTTTATTCTTCTATTGACATAGTGTCAAAATTATTTATAATACTTAATTCAGTAATATAAAACGAGTACTGCTTGGCGCGTGTTCAAATAAGTGACAACAAGTAAAATCTAAAATTATTTAAGCAGGATTTTAAAAATGGGAAACAGAAAAAAAACAGATGAAGTAGGAATAAGAGGGCTGCAAAGTATCAGCGATCTCGAGGTGGATATCATGAATATAATCTGGGAGAAAAAACAGATCACTGTCAGGGAAGTCCATGAAATACTTCTGAAAAAAGAAATGGCCAAAAAAGATAAAGGATTTATTCCGTACACAACTGTAATGTCGACCATGTCAAATCTTGCTGTGCGTGGTTTTTTAGTTCAAAATAATAACTCTAAAACATATATTTATTCTGCTGCGCTTGATAATATGGAGCTTACAAAAAATATCATCAGGACAGTAGCCGAAAAACTTCTTAATTAGTTTATAGTTCAACAGAGTTTATAATTGCCCAAATAAACCAAAATAATAAAATACCTGCCACAGTTTAATCTGGTGTTTTTATGTACTCAGAGTTATCCACCGGGAAAGAATTAATTTTCAGTCAGTTTCATCCAAATTCCCTAAAAGTGCAAAGATTATTAAATCTTAAATATTTTTACCCTCCTGAAAACCTCATGTATAAAAACAAAAGTAATGGTAAAATAAATAAAAGGGTTTGATACTTTGTTGGTGTGGAGCATCAGAGGCTTGGCAGCAACTTCATTAAACAAGTATTTATCCCCCGGTGGCTCTGCATTTGATAATAAAATTGAGGACTTGGCGGCACATCAACAGATAAAAATTCAGGCCCCGGAGATACCACAAAAGATAAGCATACAGTCAGGAAAGGTTCAATGATATGAAATTAAACAAGCTGACGCCTGAAGAGGAAAGAGTAATAGTTAAAAAAGGAACTGAGCCGGCATTTACCGGAAAGTACGAGAACTTTTTTGCTGATGGAACCTATGTCTGCAGGCAATGCAGTACTCCATTATACAAATCAGGTGCCAAGTTTCATTCAGGATGCGGGTGGCCGAGCTTTGACGAAGATATTACCGGCTCTGTAACAAGGCAGACTGACACTGACGGCAGGCGTACTGAAATACTGTGTTCAGTTTGTGGGGGGCATCTTGGTCATGTTTTTGAAGGTGAAGAGTTTACGCCAAAAAACACCAGGCATTGCGTCAACTCTGTTTCCATTGATTTTATTCCGGAATAAAAGAAATAACGCGAATGCTGCACTTGTTTAAGGATTATCCTTGGAATCTGTGTTTTTGCAAAATAATTAACTATCACGATATTGCCGGGATTACAATGGAAGCAATTGTTGTTAAATCTTTGAGATTACAATAGCCGTAGTTGTAGTGAAATTTTCAGGATTACGATGGAAGCAATTGTTGTTAAATCTTTGAGATTACAATAGCCGTAGTTGTAGTGAAATTTTCAGGATTACAATGGAAGTATTTGTTGTTAAATCTTTAGGATTGCAGTGGAAGTATTTGTTGTTAAATCGCAGGCACTACTGTGCAAGTAATTATTGTTATTAATAATCTGTGATAGAGGTAACCATTAAAATCAACGGGATCGTATAAGATAAAGAGATTTTAA
>CAYZUS010000004.1:36116-56225 GCA_964481885.1 uncultured Actinomycetota bacterium
GTGATAGAGGTAACCATTAAAATCAACGGGATCGTATAAGATAAAGAGATTTTAAAATCAAATTGAGAATGAAAGAAGCAATCGTGGAAAATCAACTAAATGGCCCAACAGAAGCCGCAAAAAACACTGAAACTCAGTCTGCGGTCCTTGGGGGCGGATGTTTCTGGTGCCTTGAAGCAGTTTTTACTCAGTTAAAAGGAGTCATAAAAGTCCAGTCAGGCTATGCTGGAGGGAGCAAGCCAAACCCAAATTATACAGAAGTATGCAGCGGAGATACCGGGCATGCAGAGGTTATAAAAATTGAATTTAATCCTGATAAAATCAGCTATGAGCTTCTGCTGCGCATTTTTTTTGTAATGCATGACCCTACAACAATTAATCGCCAGGGAAACGACACAGGAACTCAGTACAGGTCAGTAATTTTTTACAACTCCCCTTTACAGGAACAAATTGCGCAACTCGTTATCCTGGATTTGGAAAAATCCAAAATTTATCCGGATGCATTTGTAACAGAAATAAAGCCGTTAAAAGAGTTCCACAAAGCAGAAAACTATCATCAGGAGTATTTTGCAAATAATCCCTTCCAGCCTTACTGCCAGGCAGTCATTTCGCCAAAAGTCGCAAAACTGAGGAATAAATTCTCAGAATACCTGGTTAAATAGTTTTGCTGAATAACTGGCTGAAATTTAAAAATTTAAAAAATATTCATTCTTTAAAACCAGATTTTTTATAAAATACTGGATAACTCATCAGAAACCAAATAGTTTTTGCTTATTTCAATATCTTTTTAACTATAGCTACAAGCTCCATCCCAAGTTTTTCCACTTCTTTTTCTTCAAAGTGGAGTCCGTCTATATCGCTTGGCTTTGCTACCTGTGAGACATCCAGAAAATCACACCCATGTAATTTGGCAATCTTTTTATAATATCCGGCAATATCAAGGGAGTTTTTTGCACCATCTGTAAATAATCCAGCCAGATAAGACACCTTTCCCAGAGGAGCAGGGCACATCAGAAGTACTTTGGGGCTTTTGCCGCCTGGTCCAAAACCGCTCTTGTGGATCGTGTTTACAAGCACACCAATACTTGAAGCGATATCAAAAGCTGTAACAGAAAACCTTGCTTTAAGGTCATTTGTGCCAAGCATCAGCAGTACCAGGTCAACAGGAGCATGGGATTCAAGACAGGGAACCAGGTATTTTAACCCATTTTTATGCACGCCCTCTATCGGGTCATCCCAGACAGTGGTCCTGCCATTTAAACCTTCTTCAATTACATAATATCCTGTTCCAAGTTCTCTCTGCAATATTCCTGTCCATCTTTTGTCCTTTGGAAGCCTGTAATCGCTTGAAACGAATGGGGTTTCCATCATGTCAAAGTCTATCGGGAGGGTTCCGTGTGTATTTGAATCCCCATAGCACAAAATTGTTTTCATCATATATCCTCCTCGTATAATAAGATAATTATTTTTCTAATATATAAACCTGCACCAAATCTGTAAAACAAGCCTGATTATAAAACCTGTAGCTTAGGAGACAATAGTTCCTCCATTGGCAAAGCAAAACAGAAGAGTGTTATGCTTTGAGAAATATTTTCCTTTTGTAAAGAAAATAAAGAAACAGCCACTTTATCCCTATCATGCAAATCAGAAAGAATGGAACCCAGAAAATACCCATATATTTTGCGAGCCCATCTGTCAGGATACCTGCCAGAATTCCAAAATCAAATATACCCTGTACGGCGTAAATTACTATTGCGTTCATACCAATTACAATGAAAAAGAAGGCCCATTTCTTATGGCCCTTTACATCTATTATCCAGTAAAACAATGCAAACAAAAGAAGGCTTATGCCGCCGGAAAATAACACATAAGAGCTTGTCCATAAAATCTTATTTACAGGGAACACAAAATTCCAGGCTATTCCCAGAATCAGTGATGCAATTCCGCTGATAAATATGTATAGTGCTATAAGGCTCCTTGATTTGTTTATCCTCAATAGGAATCCGGTTAAAACTCCCATCAAAGTGGTAGCGATTGCCGGAATCGTAGTCAGCAGACCTTCGTTATCCCCCGATGAATAGCAGCAAAACTTTCCCGGGATAAGCAGCCTGTCAATATACCCTGCAAGATTTCCTTCCGGTGAAAGATTTCCTGCAACACCACCGGGAACGGGCACAAACTTCATTACAAGCCAGTAGCCAATAAGTATCACTGCAAGAATTACACCAACAGTTATGGGCCGCCTTCTTGAAGGTGTGTTAAGTACTATAATGGCTGATACCAGATAACAGATTGCAATACGCTGCAGAACACCGGGCCATCGCATATTGGCAAAATCGAAGTTTAAAAACCCGTTAACCAAGAATCCCAGAAAAATAAGTATGGCTGTCCTGATGACTATCCTGATGTGTGCATAAATATATCCATTTTTAAAAACTGTGCCGCCTTTCTGGTATTTTGACAGCGAGAATGGAATTGCAAGTCCGACAATAAAAAGAAAAAGTGGAAACACAAGGTCATAGAATGTAAAACCATGCCATGCGGTATGCTCGAATTCGATGGCAATCCTAGCTCCCCAGGACGTTTCCTTAAGGGTAAAAAGAACGCCGGCAAGTTTGGCTGCTCCAAGTATCCAGAACATGTCAAATCCGCGAAGGGCATCAATTGATACAATTCTTTCACTGCGGGTAATGTTTTCACTTAACTCAGCCATATAATGTAATTATAAAGTATTTTAACTAAAATAATAAAACATTTTTGGCATGACAAATATTTTTTAACATAGCCGGAGCCAGAGTTTAAAAAATACAGTTTATTTAAAATAAAAGGACCAATGGTTTTGGATATCGCAATAAGTTAAATATATTCAGGATAAAAGTAATCAGGCATATCTGTTATCGCCGAAAATTATTAATGCTTGAAGTTCTTGTGCCATGTGGTGATTGTATAAAACTATTGGCGGGACTTAATAATTATCAAGACCCGCCAATAGTCATATTTAAATACCTTGTGCTTCGTAATTATTGCAGCCCAATATAGCTTGAATAATCCACAGGATTTATTGTTCCCTCGATATTGAGTCTGAGAATGCTGCTGAGGTTGATTGTGCTTAGATCCTCAACACCTCCATAAGCTCTCAGGGCTCCTCTGTAGCCTGATCCTGCAAGTAACGATATGGCCTCTTCAGAAAATGCATCATGGGGCCATGCAACAAATACACATGATTTTCCGAGCTTTGATTCAATGTCGCTTTTTGACTGCTGCAGTGTCTGCTGAATTCCTGTTGCATCCATATCAGAAACAACTTCATGTCCCCAGGTATGAGACTGAAATTCCATTCCGGATTTGCTCATTGCCTGTATTTCCGGCCAGATAAGCATCTGGCGGGCAGGTATTCCCCTGACTCCTTCATCAAATTCATTGAGCCTTCTTGTTGCTTCATTATCCCCTATCAGGCCCGTTGTAAGAAACACTGTAAACTTAAATCCGTATTTTTTGGCAAGAGGAAAAGCGTTCAGATAAAGATTCTGGTAACCGTCATCCATCGAAATAATGATGGGTTTTGCCGGCAAGGCTTTCCCTTTGTCAAGATTAGCCAGAACATCCATAAGCGTAACTGTCCTGTAGCCGTAAGATTTAAGTGTGCTTAAAAGATACTCAAAAGCTGCAGAACTGAGCTCATACTTTCCTGATGGAATCGGCTCAACACCGTGCATGGCAAGAATTGGAAGCCTTGTTTTGCTGGCCTGTACAGTTGGGAGGCCTGCTGCAGGATCAAGCTGTCCTGCTTTAATACCTGCGGTTGTGCAGATGCTTTGAAATTCAGCTGAATTTGTAAAACCGGCAAGGACGAACTGCCTTGACTGGCCTGCATCCAGTAAACCAACCCAGCCGTCAAAGCCTGCAGCATCGGGTTCCCTGTTATAAAGGGTCCGAAATAAGATGGCGACAAATTCTTCATTATCTTTATTTTTTGCAGTAAATTCTGCGCTGAAAATAATACTGTTTGCAAATTGAGCGCCTGTCACTTTTTTTGCGGCAAGCTGGCTTACCCAATTGTTTAGTCCTGCAGCATCAGGTTGTCTTTCGAGGGCATTGACATAAAACCTTGTTGCAAATTCTTCCACTTTCGTATTGGTAGCCGCGAATAAGGGCGTGATTCCTATGCTTAGCACAAGCGCAGCCACCACCATGAAAACTACAAGAAAACTGGGGAATTTACTTTTTTTAAACATGGCACCTTCCTTTTTTTAATAATATTTTTTTAAATATTCAGCCCGATGCTAATGTGTGCGATTATATAGCAAAATAAACCCGATTAAAATAATAAAGTATATTTTGTAAATGGTAAGCAATAATTTTAAATCAGGGTGCCTGTGTGTTGGAATGCATTGAAAAGAGGCGCCCTGTTAATCAGAGCGCCTCTTTTAACTTATATACTTCAGATCACCTTATCTGATTTTTCAAATCATTACTTGGTAATCGTGCAATTCCAGAAGAACTGGTTGCCAAGCGGTGAGAAGCATGCTCCGCTCACATAGGATTTGAGCATGAAGTTGTTGGTGTAATAATATATTGGAGCAACAGGAGCATCTGCCATCATTAAAACCTCTGCATCATGTAAAAGCTTGCTTCTTGCTGCTGCATCAGGTGCCTGAGCTGCCTGATCCAAAAGGGCATCGTAAGCCGGGTTAGCATAACCGGTGTGGTTGTTGCCGCTGGTGGATTTAACCAAATCAAGCATGCTTGTTGCATCGTTCCAGTCACATATCCAGCCGTCTCGGGCAATCATGTGTTTTAGTTCCTGACGGAATGAGTTAAATACTGTGCCTTCCACTCCGACCAGTTCCACTTCCACGCCCAGTTCAGTCTTCCATGTATTGGCTACAGCTTCAGCAATGGTTTTATGGCCAACATTATTGCTGTTATAGGAAACCTCTATCTTCGGCAGACCTTTGCCGCCAGGGAAACCTGCATCTACGAGCAATTGTTTGGCTTCTGTTATGGCTTTGGCCAAATCCTTTTCAACAAGGTCACTTCCATTTGCACGGAAGGACTTGCCATCGATGTCGACAATACCTTCAGGTACCCAGGCATAAGCAGGGATCTGATTTTGTTTTGTTACCTGAGTAACAATATATTCCCTGTCGATTGCAAGTGAGAGTGCTTTTCTTACCATTGCATTGTCAAGAGGAGCTTTGGTTACGTTGAAGTCATAATAATAAGTGCCAAGAAGCCCTCCCTGGATATAATCCGGAGATGCCAAAGCCGTCTCCATCTCGCCTAACGGAATTGCATTTATAAATGATACCGCATCTGTCTGGTATGCAGCATAGGCAACATTTTCATCTGCGAGAAGCTTGAATTCTAATGTGTCTATTTTGGTTGAGGCATTATCCCAATATTTGTCGAACCTTTGAAGAAGAATAATTTCATTGGGTTTTCTCTCAGCCATTATATAACGGCCATTGGTTAGGTATGTCTTGGGGTCGGTTGTCCATGTATCGCCATTGGCAGTGATGGTATCTTCCCTGACAGGAACCATTGTGCCAAAAGCAAGGATGTAATCAATGAAAGGACAAGGCCTTGAAAGCTCAAATTCAAGTGTCTTGTCGCCTGTTGCTTTTACTGCCATCATGTCAAGCGTAGCTTTCAAATCAATTGTAGCTGCGTCATCAATTGATTTCTGGACAGCATTGTAAGCGTCGGTGCCTCCTTTAAAGAAATCGACCATTGTTGAGCCGTAAGCGCTGGCCAGGTTGGCATCGGCGTGTCGTTTCCACGCGTATTCATAATCCTTGGCCAATACCGGCTGGCCATCGCTCCAGAAGATATCATCACGCAATGTAACAGTAGCCTTTGTTTTGGTGGCGTCCCATACGATTTCCGCAGCCTGCCCAAGAACAGGAACTGATCCCGGGACCGTTGCATCCCATCGAACCAGTCCTTCAAACATGTGATAGATCAGTGTAAATTCGTGGGACCAGGCTACCTTTGCCGGATCAATGGATTCAGGCTCAGTGGCTGCCCATACGCTCATTATCGTCGGAGCTGCTGCTGTCGTTTCAGGAGCTGCAGTAGTTTCCGGAGCTGCTGTTGTTGCAGCTGCGGTTGTTTCTGCCGCTGCTGTCGTTTCGGTTGTTACAGTTTTGCAACCTACTGCAAATACCATAACAAGCATTGCTGCTGCCATTATAATGGCCAATGCTTTTTTCATAATTTTTCCTCCTTTTATTTATGCATATAAAAATTCACAACTATATTTGTGAAATAAATGCCTCAATTAATATAATGCACCAAATTAATTAAATATATTATATCATTATTAAGTGCAGATTATACTTTTACAGAACATATTTTGCAATTTTGCTGTATTTAATACAATAATTTAAAATTTGCAGCCTGTTTGTCTTTATACCTGCACAAACGTCTGTCTGCTGATTATTGGCTCGTATATACTTTTGTTGTTTACAATTTGCCAGTTACCAATCTGGCGCTTCCAATTTGACAGCGTTCATGTCTGCAGCCAAGAAAATTCAAATGTCCCAACCGGCCGGTACTGAAAAGAGTTGTCGATCAGGCATAAAATTCTTTAGCCCGGGAAGTGACATGCTACAAAATGCCCGGGTCCCATCTCAACAAGTTCGGGACACTCTTCTATGCACCTTTTTTCTACCCTGAAACAGCGGGTATGGAAACGACAGCCCATGGGCGGGTTTATGGGACTTGCAACATCTCCCTGAAGTATTATTCTCTTCTTTGCCATACTGACCTCAGGGTCAGGGACAGGGATAGCCGAAAGGAGCGCCTGCGTGTAGGGGTGCATTGGATTTTTATGCAGGCCTTTGCTTGTGGATAACTCTACAAGTTTGCCAAGATACATAACACCAATGCGCTCCGAGATATGTTTGACTACCGCCAAATCATGAGCTATAAACAGATAGGTAAGGCCGAATTCTTTCTGCAGGTCCATCAGAATATTGATGATCTGTGCCTGGATGGAAACATCGAGCGCAGATACCGGTTCGTCGCATACTATAAAATCAGGACGGACAGCAAGGGCTCTTGCAATGCCGATTCTCTGCCTCTGGCCGCCGGAAAACTCGTGAGGATACCTTCGTGCGTGCTCGTTAGACAGGCCGACCAGATTTAAAATTTCAAACACTCTGTCGCTACGCTCTTTTTTGCTTTTAAATGCCCTGTTAATATCCAGCGGTTCTCCTACAATATCGCCAACCGTCATTCGCGGATCCAGTGACGCATAAGGATCCTGGAAAATAATCTGCATTTTACTTCTGTAAGGCTTCATCTTTTCCCTGGTAATATCTTTGCCTTTATAGAAGATGCTCCCACTCGTAGGTTCATACAGCCTCAACAGCGTACGTCCTATTGTTGTCTTGCCGCAGCCTGACTCGCCGACCAGGCCCAATGTCTCACCCTGTTCAATATAAAAGCTGACATCGTCTACAGCCTGAACTTTATTGTGCCTGAAGTCACCCTTTACAATAAAGTGTTTTGTCAGATTCTTTATTTCTATTAATCTTTCACCCATTAAAAATATCTCCCTTATTTGTCCAATGCATGCAGCCAGCACGCTGAGTAATGCTCAGTCTCGATTTCAAACTGTGGCGGCGGTTCGGTAAGACAAATTTTCATACAGCTGTCACAACGCGGAGCAAAAGGACACCCTGCGGGCGGGTTCAGCAGGTCCACCGGTGAGCCTTCAATCGGTTTGAGCGGCTCTTCTGTATCGCTTACAAGCCTGGGCAGGCACTCCAGCAAACCGCGCGTATAAGGATGCGAAGGATTTTTATACAAACTTTTTACAGCAGCTGATTCCACAACCTGGCCGCCATACATTACGATTACTTTTTCGCATATATCCGTAATAACGCCCATATCGTGTGTAATAAGTATAATTCCCATATTGGTGCGCTGCTTTAATTCTCTCAGCAAATCAATTATCTGGGCCTGAATAGTCACGTCCAAAGCTGTTGTGGGCTCATCTGCAATCAGTAGTTTTGGGCCACAGCACAAAGACATTGATATCATTGCACGCTGTCGCATTCCGCCGGAGAATTCAAATGGGTATTGCTTTGCCCTTTTATCAGGATTGGGAATATGTACCTTGGACAGGCTTGATACTGCGAGGCCATTGGCCTCTCTTTGCCCTGTTCTGGTATGTGCCATAACTGTTTCAGCTATCTGGTTTCCTACAGTATAAACAGGGTTAAGTGACGTCATCGGGTCCTGAAAGATCATGGACACATCATTTCCACGTATTTTCTGCCACTGTCTTTCTTTCAGTTTAAGCATGTCTGTACCATTAAAGGTAATGGAACCTCCAATTACTTTTCCGGGATTTTGAAGTATGCCCATCAGGGCATATACGGATACGCTCTTGCCGCTGCCTGATTCACCGACTATACCAAGAGCCTCGCCCTCTTTTAAGCTCCACGATATGCCTCGCACAGCTTTTACTTCCCCGGCAGGCGTAAAAAAAGAGACCTTTAAATCTTTTATATCTACAAGCGTTTTAGCGTCATTGTCCATATTTATAACCTCACTTCTTCATTCGGGGATCAAGTGCGTCCCTCAGCCCATCTCCAAGCATGTTAAATGCCAGAATTATTATGGCAATCATTATGGCCGGCTGCGCCAGCATATAAGGATATGTCTGTATACCTCCCATTGCATCATTGGCAAGTGAACCCAGGGAAGCCATGGGAGCAGATATCCCAAGGCCGATAAAACTCAGGAATGACTCAACAAATATTGCATTTGGAATCTGAAATGTCGTGGTGACAATAATAGGGCCAATGCAGTTGGGCAGAAGATGCCTGAAGATTATGCGGTTGTTATTTGCGCCCAGAGCCTGGGCCGCGGTAATAAATTCCTGTTCCTTTAATTGCAGCACCTGGCCCCTGACAATACGAGCCATGCCCACCCAGTAAAGCAGGGCAAAAGTAATAAACATGGAGAGCAGCCCAGGTCCGATACCGGTAAGTTTGCTTAATGCCGGACTGACCGCAAACAGCTGCGACAGTGGTGCCTTAAGAACAATGGACAGAAGAATCACAATAAGTATATCAGGAATGGCATACAGCAGCTCCAGTATTCTCATCATAACATTATCTGTTTTGCCGCCTATAAACCCGCTGAACGCGCCATAGGTTGAACCTATAATAAGTATTATTACACTTGCCAAAATGCCAACCAGCAGTGATATCCTGGAACCATACATAAGACGTACCAGGTTATCTCTTCCAAGGTTGTCCGTTCCAAGTACATGAGGGAACGTGGCTTCTTTTAATTCCACTGCTACTGTTTCCGGAGCGACTTTTTCTTCCCGTACTGATGTATCAAAATCATATGCAAACTCTTCGCTTCTGTTTTTGGGTTTGGGCACTTCTGCTTTTGCATCGCTGCGCTCCTTCGGTGTCTGCATGGGAGACAGGTTCTCGAATCCACGAATCTGCTCATCATAATTGTATGGAACAATCAGGGGCCCTACAAATGCAAACAGCATCGAAATTATAATCATGGCCAGGCCAACCATTGCTGTAGGATTCTTTCTTAACCGCCTCCATGAATCCTGCCAAAACGAAAGGCTTTGCCTCTGTATGATCAGCTCTTTTTTTTCCTCCGGATCCGCAGGCTTAAACATCGATGGGTCGATATGAAACGAGAATGGTTTTTTTGCCATTTTTTTAGTTTACTCCATTTTATTTAAGCTTGATACGCGGATCTATGACCACGTAAACAAGGTCAACTACAAGATTCATAAAAATAATAAGCGCCGCAAGAAAAATCGTTGTCCCCATTATCAGTGGGTAGTCACGCGATGTAATACTCTGTATAAAAAATAAACCAAGACCCGGTATGGAGAAAATACGCTCCACAATGAAGCTTCCAACCAAAACATACGCCAGAAGCGGACCCAGATATGTCACAACCGGCAGTATGGCATTTCGCATTGCATGTTTTATCAGTACTGAGGAAGGTGGGAGTCCTTTGGCCCGGGCCGTTCGTATATAATCCTGCCCCAATACATCAAGCAGTGAAGAACGTATGAGCCTTGCAATAAAACATGCCGGGTAAAAGGCCAGGGTAAATGTGGGCAATATATAATCCTGGGGAGAATTCAGGCCAATAAATTTCAGCCACCTCAAGGCTACGCCAAAAAGAAGCAGAAGCAGCATGCCCATAATAAAACCCGGCACAGCTATACCCAGTGTGGAAATAAACATTACCAGTCTGTCTACAAATTTCCCATGTCTCAGTGCCGCATAGCACCCCATTAATAATCCAAGCATTAAAGCCAAAAGAACGGCCAGACCGCCAAGGCGGGCAGATACAGGGAATTTCTGGCTGATAATATAATTTACTGTTTTGCCTTCCTTTGACGCGATGGACATGCCAAGATCTCCCCTGACAAGATTACCCAGATAAATTCCATATTGTTGTATAAGGGGTTTGTCAAGGCCGTATTTGGCCTCCATCGCTTTTATAATACCCTGGCCCAATTTTTCATTTGTAGCAAATGGTCCGCCCGGTACAGCATGCATTAAAAAGAAGGTGATTGTAATAATAACAAAAAGAGTCACGATTGAGGACAGTACACGCTTCAGCAAAAACATTGTCATCTGGTAAACTCCCCCACGGACCAAAACAGATAATTTGTATAAGAAAGCTCAGTAATGGTGTCGGAAGGGGGACTTGAACCCCCATGAACTATACGGTTCACAAGGCCCTCAACCTTGCGCGTCTACCAATTCCGCCATTCCGACAATTATAAGATAATTATTTACAACATTATGAATGCTTTCATTTTCCTTTATACCTAATTCTCACAGAAAATACAAATTCTCGTATTTCCAGTTTCAGGACTCTGAAAGCCTCCTGCCGTTTAAATTGCAATACTATTCTAAAAACAATGTAATGTTATGTCAAATAGTATTTGGATTTATTTAGATTTATTTTAACTTTTAGGCCTGCTCTTTCTGCAATGCCGCCATTTGGCAAAATAGTTTCCTGGCTTTTTAAAAATCATTCTTCAGATTTAAGGCTTATTGCCAGATGCTCAAATAAATACCCCGGGGCAACCTCCAGGTTTAAATTAGTATCATCATCGATTGATTTCATCAGGCTCAGATCAGCAGGGATGCTTAAAATATCGATATTTCCTTCCTGCAGCATTCCAACCAGATAGTTTATGTCAGAATTAAAAAGAAATTTTATCTCGTTTATAATGGGTTGTTTATCGTAATAATTGATGTTTTTTTCAAGCAGTACATATTCTCCTTTTTTCCACTCCTTAAGTCTGAATGGTCCGCTGCCAAAAATATCTTCGGTAAATATGCTGCTGATAACAGTATCCTGCAACAGTTTTGCAGGAAATATATAATTAAAAAGCTGTTCCCAGTTAGCTGCAAATTCATTAAATGTTACAATAAATTCTTTACTTCCTGTTTTTTGAATCGATTTTATGACTTCGTAATTTTTATCTGCAAAAGTTATTGTCGTATCAGAAAGTATGGCATTTATTGTTGCAATAACGTCATCGGCAACTATGGGTGTGCCGTCCTCCCAATATATATCTTCTTTCAGTTTCACCGAACATTTTAAACTGTATCTTAAATCAGGATTATTGTTGCTACCATCTCCCAAAACTGTTACGCTTTCAACCAGGACAGGCTCATATTTATCAGGGCCGGTTTTTTTCCACAGCCCCTGGACTATAAGGCTGTTTATGTAGTCACGATACATACTGTCAGGGACAAAAGGATTAAAAACATATGGTTCCTGTTCATACCCGGCAACCAGGCTTTTTATATTTCCTTCATCTGTTGCACTTTCTGATTTTTCCTGTTTATTTGTATTGCTTTCAGCATTTATGTCCATTCCTGAAATGTTTTTTAAAAAACTGCCGCTTACAGTATCAATTTGGACACCGGATATTTTTTTATTATAGGCTGTTGCGTAAATCCTGCTGTAAAGAGGGATAACAATTGCATCATCAGATAATATTTTTTGAATCTGACCTGTAATTTCTATTTTGTTATCCATGTCATCCTCTTTTAAAAGAGTATCCATTGAAAGATCAAAATCCGGATTGCTGTACCAGTAAAAATTGTTGCAGTTTTTATTTGTATCAGTCTCCATTGAAGGAATCTTGGCTGAGCTGAAATACCCTTCAATATTTGAGCTGTCGGGAATATAAATTGACCATATTCCCAGATCATAATCTCCATTCCTTATAAAATCCAGATACCATTCCTTGGACTCCTTGTTTGTAATCCAGCAGGTAATGCCAATTGCAGCCAGATTTTCCTTGATTATATTTTCAATTATCTGCCTTGAAGGACTGTCTGCATTTGCCCCTATGGTAATAAACAAAGGGTTGCTGTCATTATGGCCCGATTTATTTAAAAACTCTTTTGCTGCAACAGGGTCATAGCTGTACCGGGACCACGCATCCCCGTAATAATCAGCTCCTTCAGGAAAAAGGCTGTTTAAAACAGTGCCATAATTTCCCAGAAGCTCACTGGCAATCCTTTTTCTGTCTATAGCATAAAAAATTGCTTTTCTGACATTTATATTATTCAGGGGGTTTTTATCTTTCTGCAGGTTTTTCAAAGAATAGAAGCCCTGCTCGTTTAAAACATCCGGCTGCGTCTCAGTGGCAAAAATATTGATTTCCGAACCGATTGTTTCTTCGGAACTGTCTGTGCTTAAACCAAGATTTTCAAATTTGCACGAAGTTAGGAATATTATAAGAATAATGATTGCAATCAAAACGGTCAGGGATAATTTTTGTATATGGCACTTTAAAAACATCCTGCTATTTTCAGGCAGCTCACCTCTGCAGATGACCCTGTCAGTTAAATTATGAGGGATTTGAGGCCCTTTATTAAATTTATTGGATTCCATATCTTTTCAGGAAAAGAAATATCTGTACATGACTGCTGGTTTTATATCGTAAAAGAAGATTAATATCAAGATTAAATACCTAACGTTTCTGAAAACTGCTTTAAGCTGAAACATAAAAACCAGGAATGATTGTTCCTGGTTGTAAGATAATCACATTTAAATATTTACTTTTAAGTCACCGTAATTACAGCCATCTTGGTCCGGTATGTCAAATTCAAACCTTTATATAACTTTAAGGATTGGAACTGTGCATTCTAAAAATATTTTCTTGCCAGATTTTAATTCAGCATCTTAGTCGTGCAGTCAACTCAAAACCAGGTAAGCCAGCACTTCATCATAAGACTTCAACAACCAGATGAGCCAGATTTATATTCTGATAACTTCAACAATCAGATGGGTTAGTTTTATATCCTAAAAACTTCAACAACCGTTTGCAGTGATTAGAGAAAAATAAACATAAGAACAGTAGTTATTGCAAAAACCACTCCGAGTATTATAGTTATTCTGTCAAGATTTTTTTCAACTATTCCTGAACCATCAAATGTTTCAACCATGCCTGAAAACAAACCCGAAATACCTCCGCCCCTTCCGGCATGAAGAAGTATAAAAAGAATAATCCCAATACATGCTGCTATATGAAATCCAAATAAAATATTAAGCCAAACTGAACCCATTTTTTATTAACCTCTCGTCTACGTGATTTCCAAATTTAATTATCTTTAATAAATATTTTACCAAATATTCAGCTTCAAGCAACAGAATGCATATAAAGCCTCAGCAAACATTAGTATTTTATTACTTTTAAAAGAAAACAAACTTCAAAAGCTTTTCAAACCATGCAATATTACAATAAAAAATCAATTTTTAAAATATAAAATAATATTTTAATTTGTATTATAAGGCAAAAGCAGCTTTTTATTCAATTATCATGGAACTTCCTGTCATCTCTGCAGGCTTTTCAATATTTAAAAGCCAGAGAATAGTCGGAGCGATATCACAGAGCGCCAATGTTTCTCCCTCCGGCATGTCAGGATTTTCTGCTTCACCTGATTTGCTGAGAGAACTTTCCCCGATCCCATTTTCATAATCACTAATCAAGACTTTTTTTAAATAATGTCCCGCTTTATAGCCCTTTAATTTTTTTATTTCCCTGCTGCATAAAATAAATGGCACTTTTGAAGTGGTGTGAGCCGTCATTGGGCATGTATCATTGCAATCTTCCATCTCTTCAACGTTTCCATGATCAGCCGTTATTAAGCCAAGCCCACCGATATCGTCAAGTTTTGCAATAACCCTTCCCAGACAACTGTCTACAGTTTCAACTGCCTTAATCGCTGCGTCAAGAAAGCCGGTATGTCCGACCATATCCGAGTTCGCATAATTCAGGATAATAATATCATAAATACCTTTATCCATCATTTCAAGTACCTTATCCGTCAATTCAAATGCGCTCATCTCAGGTTTCAGATCGTAAGTCGCCACTTTTGGTGAGGGTACCAATATTCTGTCCTCCCCGGGATTGGGCTTTTCCACACCACCGTTAAAAAAGAAAGTTACATGCGCATATTTTTCAGTTTCTGCAATTCTTAACTGTTTTAATTTATGCGCCGCCAGAATTTCGCCAAGCGTGTTGCTTATTGATGTTTGAGAGAACGCGACCGGTACAGGAAAATCCTTGTTATACTGCGTCATGCTGACAAAAAATACTTCTGGCGGATTATTCCCCCTGTCAAAATCGCCAAAGTCCTTGTAAATAAATGCTCTTGATATTTCCCTGGCTCTGTCCGGCCTGAAATTAAAAAATATTACAGAATCTCCCGATTTGACTTTTGCATTATCTTCGCTGTTAACCCTCACTACAGCCGGCACTACAAATTCATCATCAATTTCGCCCTTGTAGGAAGCCTTGACCAGATCTTCAGCGGAGCCATAGGCAACACCTGTTCTGTACACCATCGTGTCGTAAGCATTTTTTACCCTTTCCCACCTGTTGTCCCTGTCCATTGCATAATATCTGCCGGAAACGGTTGCTATTTCTCCAAAACCTTTTGTTTTAAGATAGCTGTCGAGATCGTTAAGATATGCTATGGCACTTTGAGGCGGAACATCCCTGCCATCAAGAAAAGCATGTACATAAACCTGCCTCAGATTGTTCTTCTCTGCAAGATCTATAATTGCTTTTAAATGATTTATGTGGCTATGGACGCCTCCATCCGACAAAAGACCCATGATATGAAGAGAACTTTTTTTATTTTTAGCATTTTCTACCGCCGAGACAAGAGCTTTGTTTAAGAAAAAATCCCCGTCTTTTATGGACTTCGTTATCCTTGTGAGCTCCTGATACACTATTCTGCCTGCACCCATATTCAAATGGCCGACCTCCGAATTTCCCATCTGGCCCTCAGGAAGACCTACTGCTTCACCAGAACATTTCAGGCTGTTATGCGGGTATATGTCATTAAACCTGTCGAAGTTTGGTGTTCTTGCAAGCATTGTGGCATTGCCTTCTTCTTTATAGCTGATGCCCCAGCCATCAAGGATTATAAGACATATAGGCTTTTTAACTGAATCTTTTTTCATGCTGTCTTTCTGTGCTTCTTCTTTCTGCGCTTCTTCTTTTTGCACTCTGAGTTTTAATAAGGGATACCGGCAGACATCTCAGAAGTTTTACATATTAACGTGCTGAATATATTTTCTGATTTTTAATTCACGTTTTATTTTTTATTTCACATTAAAGTAGCGCACATTTTAAATAAAAAACGAAAATCTGCCTAATAATTTATAATTGCTGCAAAATCCTGAACCTTTATGCTTGCTCCTCCGACAAGAGCTCCGTCGATATCAGACATTGACATAAGCTCTGTTATGTTAGAAGGTTTTACACTCCCACCATACTGGATTCTTAGCTGGTCAGCTGCAGTAGAATTATACAGTTCTGCAACCCTTTTTCTTATTGCTGAGCACATGTCATTTGCATCATTTGAAGTGGCATTTTTCCCTGTACCAATGGCCCAGATCGGCTCATAGGCTATTGTAAGGCCTGAGATATTATTTATTTCTATATCTTTGAGACATTCTGTAACCTGGCCCAATACAAATTCACTGGCCTTGCCTGACTCCCTTATATCAAGACTTTCCCCAACGCACATTATGGGTTTGAGGTTGTGTGTAAAAGCAGATTTAACTTTTCTATTAACCATATCATTAGTTTCAAAAAAATATTCCCTTCTTTCGCTGTGCCCGATAATAACATAATCCATTCCCATCGTGGCCAGCATCAGTGGTGATATCTCTCCGGTAAACGCACCGCTTTCCTCCCAATGCATATTCTGCGCACCGATCATAAAAGAAAGTTTGTCTGCGTCAATTATGTTTTTTACGCTCCTCAGAGCAGTAAATGGCGGGAAAATACACACATCAATATTATTCTTGTTTTTAAATTCATATCCAAGATCCTGGATAAACTGGATGGCATCCATATGTGTAAGATTCATTTTCCAGTTTCCGGCAATAAAAGGTTTTCGCATTTTTACCCGCTCCTTTGAAATCTTTATTATATTTTATTTGTCCTGCAGAGCTGCAAAACCCGGGAGTATCTTGCCCTCAAGAAATTCCATTGAAGCGCCGCCCCCGCTTGAGATATGGGAAAATTTGTCGTTTAACCCGTATTTTTTTATGGCTGCCAGGGTATCCCCGCCGCCTGCGACGGTTACTGCCTCACTGCCGGCAATTGCCATTGCAATCTCTTTTGTACTTTTTGCAAATTTATCAAATTCAAAAACGCCCATCGGACCGTTCCAGAATATCGTTTTGGCTTTTGCTATCTCAGCTTTGTACAACTCAATAGTTTTCTCTCCTATTCCCATACCTTCCCAGTCTGAAGGAATAGCATTTATTTCAACATTTTTGCTCTCAGCATTTTCAGCAAACTCCGGTGCAATGCATATATCCACAGGAAGCATTAGTTTTACATTGTTTTTCTTTGCAAGTTCAACCATTTCGAGTGCATAAGCAAGCTGGTCCATTTCACAAATACTTTTACCTATTTCATTTCCCATTGCCTTAAGGAATGTGTACGTCATTCCTCCGCCAAGAATAAGTGCATCAACTTTCTCAAGCAGGTTCTTTATAACCAGTATCTTGTCTGAAACTTTGCTTCCGCCGAGCACTGCAATAAATGGCCTTGCCGGATTTTCAAGAAGTGCGCCAAGATACTCGACTTCTTTTTTAAGTAAAAAACCTGAAACAGCCGGGAGAAATTCAGCAACTCCTGAAATAGACGCATGTGCCCTGTGTGCTGCACCAAAAGCATCATCGACATAAAAATCAGCAAGCGATGCAAGATTTTTTGAAAATTCTCTGTCATTTTTCTTTTCCCCGGGATTAAATCGTAAGTTTTCAAGCATAACAATCTCGCCGGGCTTCATTACATTTTTAACATAATCTTTGATTTCATCATTAAAAATATCATCAAATTTCTTTACAGGTTTGCCGATAAGCTTTCCAAGTTCTATCGCAGCCGGGGTCAACCTGTATTTTTCATCAACTGCATCCTTTGGCCTTCCAAGATGTGACATAAGTATGACTTTTGCATTATTCTTTAGAAGATACTCAATTGTAGGTAGAGAGAGATTTATCCTGGTATTGTCTGTAATATTTCCGCCTGCATCCAAAGGAACATTGAAATCCACTCTTGCAAGCACTGTTTTTCCGTTAACGTCAATGTCTTCAACTGTTTTTTTGTTAAATACAAACATTTTAAAACACCCCTTCTTATTTATTTTCAAACTATCGATTCATAACTTATACTAACTGACCGGGGTATTTCTGCCCCGGTCAGTTAGTTATTTTGCGGAAATAAAGAACTTAAAAACTTAATCATATACCTGTAAATAACAATTCAAAAAACCTGAAATCAAAAACCAAACATGCATTTTAACAGGCTGTTTGATAAAAAATTATTCATTTACCGGCAATTCATTATTTCATTATAAACTTTATCAAATCTATGAGCCTGGTTGAATACCCCCATTCATTATCATACCATGCAAACACCTTGGCCATCTTGCCTATCTTCATTGTGCTGAGCGCATCAAAAATTGAAGAGTAGGGATTTCCAACTATATCAGAAGAAACTATCGGGTCCTCGCAATATTGTAATATACCTTTAAACCCAGCGCTTTCGGAAGCTTTTTTAAAAGCTGCGTTTATTTCTTCAACAGTGGCATCTTTTTCAAGATTTACAACCAGGTCAACTATAGAGCCATCAGGTGTGGGAACACGCAGCGAGGTTCCGCCAAGCAGTCCCTTAAGCTCAGGTATTACAAGCCCGATTGCACTTGCAGCGCCCGTTGATGAAGGTATTATGGAGAGAGCGGCAGCCCTGGCTCTTCTTAAATCTTTATGCGGCAAATCCAGTACTTTCTGGTCATTTGTGTAAGAGTGGACAGTGGTCATAAAGCCATCAATGATTTTGAAATTATCGTTAAGGACCTTGCAAACAGGAGCCAGTGCATTTGTTGTACATGAAGCATTTGAAATGATGCTAAACTCTTTCTTATATGTGCCCTCATTAACACCCATTACAATCGTAGCGTCTGCGCCTCCGCCTTTCATTGGGGCAGACACGATAACTTTTTTTGCTCCAGCTTCAAGATGTTTCATTACATCTTCCCTCTTTGTAAAAATACCGGTGGACTCTATTACAACATCCACTCCGAGTTCTTTCCATGGAAGGGCGGCGGGATCCTTTATCAGGGTGGCCCTGATCTTTTTGCCATCAATGACTATGGCATCTTCAACAGCCTTGATGTCTGCCTCCAAAACGCCGAAAGTTGAATCATACTTCAGTAGATGTGCAAGTGTCTTTGTATCTGCAATATCATTGATTCCAACAATTTCTATATCATTGTTTTTATCATATTTCATTTTTGCCCGCATGAACACTCTGCCTATTCTTCCAAATCCGTTGATTCCTACTTTTATTGACATGTTTTCCTCCTTAGATACATTAGATAATTAAAATTAAATCTTTCTGATTTTATCAAACGCTAATTGTAACAAATTCATGGCAACTTATAAAGAAGCAGTATGACTAATCTTCACCTTTTTACATCAAGCAACAGCAGATTAAATATTAAATCTTTTCTAAAAAGCAGCAGCAGTTTTGATGTCTTATCTTTTTTGTAAAGCAGAAGCGTGACTAATCTTCACCCTTTTCAATGTCCCTGTGAACCAGTTTTACGGAATAGCCCTTGAATTTTAGATATTCATAAAGCTTTTCCGACATTACAACTGACCTGTGTCGGCCGCCGGTACAGCCTATTCCAATGCCAAGATAGCTTTTGCCCTCTTCAATATAATTAGGTATTAAAAAATCAAGCATTTTTTCAAACATCCTTAAAAATGTCCTGGTTTCTTCATGAGACATTACAAAGTTAATTACTTTGTCGCAAGTCCCGTCAAGCTCCTTAAGTCCTTCAATATAAAAAGGATTTGGAAGAAATCTGACATCCATTATAATGTCCAGGCTTTCCTGGTGTATTCCATATTTATAGCCAAAAGACATTACTGTTATCTGGAAAAGCTTGCTTTTCTCGTCCCGATTCATAAATCTTTCAGCAATTTCAAGCTTTAACTCTTTGGGTGTCATGGAAGTAGTGTCTATAATAGCATCAGAAAGCTCCCTGAAAGGATATAGCTTTTCGGTCTCTTTTTCGATACCTGACATTATATCCCCGTCGTCCACAAGCGGATGCTTCCTCCTTGTGAGCGCAAACCTTTTGACGATTTCTCTTTTTGATGCTTCAAGATACAATGTCTTGTAACTTATGTTTTCTTTCTTTAAATCATCAAGTGTCCGGTAAATCTCATCAAAAAGAAAACCGCTCCTCAGGTCGATTGCAACAGCAATTTTGTTGATCTGCCTGTCCCTTTCCTGAAAAAAATCTATCAGGTTAGTAAGCAGACTTGCCGGCAGATTATCAATACAGTAATACCCGGCATCTTCAAAATATCGCAGGGCAGCAGTTTTACCAGCGCCTGACAGCCCGGTGATAATTACTATCCTGACATTCTGATTTTCTTCCATTATCTTTGGGTTCTTATTTTCTTCCATTATCTTTGGATTCTTATTTTCTTTTAATATCTTTGGATTCTGATTTTCTTTTAATATCT
>CAYZUS010000004.1:56325-87281 GCA_964481885.1 uncultured Actinomycetota bacterium
ATTTTCTTTTAATATCTTTGGATTCTGATTTTCTTTTAATATCTAAAACTTTAATAAAAACTTTAATAAATATCAATACCTGTTAAGGCTGTTGTAAATATTTAAAGCATCATTATAGTTTATGCCCTTTATTTTTATAAAGTCGTCAAGCCTGCAGGCTTTCAAATCTTCAATATCCTCGAATTTTTCAAGCACAAGCGCTTTCTTTTTTTCCCCAATTCCCTTTATTCCGTCCAGCACGGACCTGGTCATGTATTTGCTGCGAAGTTTTTTATGGTAATTTAATGCAAACCTGTGCGCTTCATCCCTTATCCTTATTATTATTTTCATATATTCCGAATGCTTGTCAAGACTAAGGCCATCCGGATGTTTTTCACTGAAAATAATCTCTTCTTTTTTTGCTATGCTTATCAGGTCAATTCCATCGATATTTTTTTCTTCGAGGACCTTTTTAGCCGCATTATATTGGGCCTTCCCCCCGTCTATGATGATAAGTTGCGGCTTCATATAAAAGCTGTCTTCTATATCCACTGTAGACTCTTCAAGATAGCTTAGTCTCCTTGAAACTACCTCAGCTATCATTGCAAAATCATCCTGGCCCTCCACTGACCGCACTTTGAAGTGTCTGTAGTTACTGGTAAGAGGGCTGGCATTTGTAAAAACCGCCATGGAACCCACTGCAAAACTTGCCCCGATATTTGAGATGTCAAAGCATTCCATACGGCTTGGGATATTGGTAAGGCCAATTTCTTCCTTCAGCCTTAGGAGTTCCTTAAAAGCTCTGGAATAACCGGATGATTTTTCAAACTTCTTTTTTTCAAGAAAAAGGAACGCATTTTTGGCGGCCATTCGAACAATATTTTTTTTGTCATCCTGCCTGGCAACTTTTATCTCTATTTTTTTGCCCTTCAACTCTGATAACCACTTTGAAACAGCTTCAACTTCTTCGATTGCAAAGGGTGTATATATGACAGGGCTGATATTGTCTATTTCCAGATAATAACTTTTCAAAAAGCCTGAGATTATTTCTTTTTCATCGACAAGCAATACATTTGAAATAATGAAATTATTTACAGCAGCAAGCTCCCCTTCCCGGTAGTTATAAAGGCTCACTGCCGCCATGTTTGACTTTGTGTCCCTGGCGGCCGCCAGCACATCCCATGTATCATCGCTTGTAAAAGAAATCCGCTGGGCAGTCAGCATTTCTTCAATGGCATCAATTGCATATTTGACCTTTGCTGCCTCCTCAAACTCCTGCCTGGAGGCAAATAATGCCATTTCTGACTTTAAATTATCTACAATTGCATTTTCCCCACGCTTTAAAAAAAGTTTTATATATTCTATATTCTGCCTGTACGCCTTTTCACTTATTTTCCCTGTACAGGGAGCAGAGCACAGATTAATGTGGTAATTAAGACAAACCGCATTTTTTACTTTGCCGGGATTTGGCTTTTTGCAATCCCTCACCTGAAAAATCCTCCTTAGAGTTTCCAATGTGCTGCGGGTGTTTTTTATGTTAATATAAGGTCCGTAATATTTGGCGCCCCTTATATTTCTGTTTCGTGTAATAAACACCCGTGGAAACTTTTCGTTATCGGTGACTGCAACGTAAGGGTAGGATTTGTCGTCTTTTAAGTTGAAGTTATACTTTGGCCGGTTTTTTTTAATAAGACTGCTTTCAAGGATAAGAGCCTCAACCTCATTGTCTGTTTCAATAAAATCAATAGAGTCAATCTTTGAAGTAAAAAATGTAATGGGGTGGTTAATGTAGTTTGCACCATCATTTGGCAGAAAATAACTTTTAACCCTGTCAAAAAGACTTTTTGCTTTGCCAACATAAATTATCCTGCCTTTTATGTCTTTAAAAAGATAGACACCGGGTTTTCGTGGCAAAATCGACAGGGTATGTTTAAGATTTTCATTTACTTCCATTTTGGTAAGTCCATAAAAAATAAATCGGTTTATTCCTGACAAACGGCAATTTAAAAAAGCCAATTACAAAAAGACAACCATAATTGTAGCACGCAACACACTTCTGTATTTTCTCAGGAGTAATAACGTTTTGAAAGATCACGGCAGCACTTTTCGAATTAAATATTCACAAGCAATCAATCAAGACTGATTAGTTGCGGGCAACCTTTGCGGCCGCAGGCTGCCTTGATTTTCTAAAATTTTTATTTTTAAGGGCATCTTTTAAAAACTTCCCTGTATATGAGATATCAGTTTGGGCAATTTCTTCAGGGGTCCCTTTTGCAATTATCTGCCCTCCCCTGTCTCCGCCTTCTGGTCCAAGGTCGATTATATAATCTGCAGATTTTATGACTTCCAGATTATGCTCTATCACTACGACAGAGTTGCCTGCATCAACAAGTTTGTCCAGTATGGTCAGCAGCTTGCTGATGTCCTCAAAATGCAGGCCCGTAGTCGGCTCGTCCAGGATATACATGGTATTTCCTGTACTCCTTTTTGAAAGTTCAGTAGAAAGTTTGACACGTTGTGCTTCACCGCCGGAAAGAGTTGTTGATGACTGGCCAAGTTTTATATACCCGAGGCCCACATCGTTTATGAATTCAAGCTTGTTTCTTATCCTCGGTATGTTTTTAAAATAATTCAGCGCTTCTTCGACTGTCATATCCAATACTTCGGCGATATTTTTATCTTTAAACCTGACTTCAAGAGTTTCCCTGTTATACCTTTTACCTTTACATACCTCACATGGTACATATATGTCAGGTAAAAAGTGCATTTCAATCATTATCTGTCCGTCACCTGAGCATGCCTCGCATCTGCCGCCTTTGACATTAAATGAAAATCTTCCGGCTTTGTACCCCATCATCTTTGCGTCCTGTGTCTGCGCAAAAATATCTCTTATATGGGTGAACACTCCGGTATATGTTGCAGGGTTTGATCTCGGAGTTCTTCCTATAGGTGACTGGTCAATGACTATTACTTTATCCAGGTTGGCATAATTCAATATACCGTCATGTCTGCCCGCCTTTTCATTTGATCTCATCAGAAGGCTTGAGAGTGCAGGATAAAGGATTTCATTGATGAGCGTGCTTTTACCGGAACCGGAAACTCCGGTTACAGCTACAAACTTTCCAAGAGGTATTTCAACATCAATGTTTTTCAGGTTGTGCTCTTTTGCGCCTTTAATAACTATGCTTTTACCGTTTCCTTCCCTCCTTGTCTGCGGAACCGGTATATTTTTTTCTCCTGAAAGGTATTTCCCTGTAATTGAGTTCTCGCAGCTCATGATCTCTTTTAGTGTCCCGCTGCATACAATTCTCCCCCCGTGTATACCGGCGCCAGGACCTATGTCTGCGATCCAGTCTGCGGAACGCATCGTCTCTTCGTCATGTTCAATAACAATGATTGTATTGCCAAGGTTTCTCAGTCTTTTTAAGGCATTAATAAGTTTATTGTTGTCCCGCTGGTGAAGGCCTATGCTGGGTTCATCGAGTATATAGAGCACTCCCACGAGCCCTGAGCCTATCTGGGTAGCGAGCCTTATCCTTTGTGATTCGCCGCCAGAGAGTGAGCCTGAGTGCCTGTCGAGAGCAAGATAACCAAGGCCGACATCCTTTAAAAAATTAAGCCTTTCCAGTATTTCTTTAATGAGCCTTTCGCCGATTAACTTTTCCCTTGTATTAAGCTTCAGGCCATTGAGCCATATTATGGCATCTTCCACAGTTAAGCCCGCGAAATCCGATATGGACATGTCTCCTATTTTTACGGCCAGAACTTCAGGTTTGAGCCTTTTTCCGTTGCATCCCGTGCATGGTGAGTCCATCACCATTCTCTCAATTTTGCCCCTTTGCTCTTCGGATTCTGTCTCGATGTACCTTCTGCTTAAGTTGTTTGCAAGACCCTCGAATTTAAGATAATAGAATCTCATTTCACCTTTATGGTTTCTGTACTTTACCCTTATCTTCTCGCCGTCTGTGCCGTAAAGAATCAGCTTTTTTGAACTGTCCTCCATGTTGTCAAACGGAACATCAAGACTGAAATTGTACTGTTCTGCAAGGCTGCGCATCAGCTGTGAATAATAATTGGAGTATGCCATGTTAAAAAACGGGATCGCTCCACCATTTATTGAAAGTGAAGGAAATTCGACTATCAGTGAAGGGTCTATCTCTTTTTTTACTCCAAGGCCCCCGCAAATCTTACAGGCTCCGTATGGGCTGTTAAACGAAAACATTCTGGGAGACAGTTCTTCAAAACTCACGCCGCAGTCAACACAGGTATAATTTTCAGAGAATGTCAGAATTTCGACTTCACCGGTGGTACCATCAGAATTGGCAGCAGCAGTGCTAAAATTTGCAGTGCCGCTGGGGTTCCCCGCAGAATTAACGCCAGAAATGTTTAAATTGGCAGTATTATCGGTATTGCCTGCCGAATTGTCATAAATGGTGCGATTGCCGGTCAGCTCAATACGCACAATTCCTTCGCTTTCCCTTAGGGATATCTCTATATCCTCCGTCAGCCTTTTTTTAATATCCGGGGAGATGCTCAGTCTGTCTACGACTATTTCAATATTGTGTTTTTTATTTTTATCAAGAACAATAGCTGTTCCATCAGACAGGTCATGTATGAGACCGTCTATTTTTACTCTTATGTAACCATCTTTTTTTATTGATTCAAATACTTTCTGGTATTCACCTTTCCTGCCCCTGACAACAGGTGCAAGTACCAGAAACTTTGTGTCAGCCGGCAATTCCATGATTCTGTCGACTATCTGGTCAACTGTCTGCTTCGTAATCGGTTTTCCGCAAACATAACAATAAGGTATCCCGATGTTTGCATAAAGCACCCTTAAATAATCATAAATCTCTGTAATGGTCCCGACTGTGGATCTGGGATTTTTGGATACTCCCTTCTGGTTTATGGAAACAGCCGGTGAGAGCCCTTCTATGAGGTCGACATCCGGTTTGTCCATCTGCCCCAAAAACTGTCTTGCATAAGATGACAGTGATTCCACATACCTTCTCTGGCCCTCTGCATACAGGGTATCAAAAGCAAGAGATGACTTGCCTGAGCCGCTTACTCCGGTAAAAACTATAAACTTGTCACGGGGTATGCGAAGATTTACATTTTTGAGGTTATGTTCCCTTGCGCCTTTTATTACTATTTCTGACTTCATATTTTAATGGTTTTTAACAACCTTGTTTTGTATTTATTATTTAAGGCTGTTTTTGATTATAAGTTGTCAATTTTTTAAATATTTTTTGATTGTTATGCTGTTTTACAAGTATTTCACTGATTACCACTCAGATTTCCAGTTAAATTGTTACAATTTTTTAAAAAATTCTGAGTAATTTTTTGCTATATCCTTGCTATCTTTTTGATCCTTTTTATTTCATCCCTGATTATTGCTGCTTTTTCAAAATCAAGTTCCTGAGCCGCAAGGTGCATCTCTTCTTCAAGTCCGCTTATTATATTATCTATTCTGGATAAGTCCATAGACATCAGCGTGTCTTCTGTAAATGAACCTCTTTTTTCCGATACTGCCGCTGCAGATGCCGACGCTGAGGCTTTTCTGGATTCTTTTTTTGATTTTATGCCTGAAGCAAAAAGGATATCGGAAATACTTTTGCTTATCGTGACAGGCACTATGCCGTTTTTTTCGTTATACTCCATCTGGATTGTCCGTCTGCGGTTTGTTTCATCCACAGCATATTTAATGGATTTGGTTATATTATCGGCATACATTATTACTGTTCCATTGACATTCCTGGAGGCCCTTCCTATTGTCTGAATAAGCGAGGTTTCCGAACGCAAAAACCCCTCCTTGTCTGCATCCAGTATTGCTACAAGCGATACTTCAGGAAGATCGAGTCCCTCGCGCAGAAGATTTATCCCGACAAGGACATCAAAATCACCGTTTCGCAGACCTCTTAATATTTCAATCCTCTCAAGCGTGTCGATATTTGAATGCAGGTAACGCACCCTTATACTTTTTCCTGCAAAATAATCCGCCAGGTCTTCTGCCATTTTTTTTGTCAGAGTGGTAACCAGTACCCTTTCGGTTGCGGCGACCCTCTTTTTTATCTCGGACAAAAGGTCATCTATCTGGCCCTTTGAAGGCCTGATTGATATTACCGGATCGATAAGACCGGTGGGTCTTATTATCTGTTCTGATATTTGTGAACTGACTTTATATTCAAATGGCCCGGGAGTAGCTGAAGTAAATACCACTCTTTGCATTTTTGCCAGGAATTCATCAAACATCAAGGGCCTGTTATCAAGCGCAGAGGGCAGCCTGAACCCGAAATCCACCAGCGTCTGCTTCCTTGACCTGTCGCCTTCAAACATTCCCCGCACCTGCGGAACTGAAATATGGGATTCGTCGATTATTGTCAGGAATTCACCGGGGAAAAAATCAATGAGTGTGTTCGGAGTTTCGCCGGGGGTTTTGCCAAGAATATGGCGCGAATAATTCTCTATTCCACCGCAGAAACCTATCTCTGTAATCATCTCCATGTCGTATCTTGTTCTTGACTCGAGCCTTTGCGCTTCAAGCAGTTTGCCGTTGCTTTTAAAGTATTCAAGCCTTGAAATCAGCTCAGCTTCTATTGTTTCGAGTGCCTTTTCGACCCATTCCGGCCTTGCAAGAAAATGAGTCGCAGGAGAAATTACTACGGTTTCAATATCTGAAAAAATCTCACCGGATACAGGGTCAAACTCGATTATCCTTTCGACTTCATCTCCAAAAAGCTGTACTTTAAGTGCCTTGTTCTGGTAAGCCGGGAAAATTTCAATATTGTCCCCCTTTACCCTGAAATTGCCCTGTGAAAATTCATAGTCATTTCTTTCGTATTTTACGTTTACCAGATTTCTTATAAGCTTGTCTCTCGGATACTGCCCGTTTTTCTTTATAAATATCATCTGTTTTTCATATTCGACAGGCGAGCCAAGATTGTAGATACATGAGACACTGGCAACCACTATCGTGTCTTTGCGCATTATAAGAGAATTAGTGGTCGAAAGCCGCAGTTTTTCTATCTCCTCATTTATCGAAGTATCCTTTTCGATATACATGTCTTTGCTGGGTATATAAGCTTCGGGCTGGTAGTAGTCATAGTAGCTGACAAAGTATTCGACTGCATTATCCGGAAAAAATTCCCTGAACTCGCTGCAGAGCTGGGCCGCAAGGGTCTTGTTTGGAGCAAGTACAAGCGTTGGCAGCTGGACTTTCTGTATGACATTTGCCATCGTATAAGTCTTTCCTGAACCTGTGACACCGAGGAGAGTCTGGTACTTGGCGCCGCTGTTTATTCCTGCGGAAAGCTGCGTTATGGCGTTTCCCTGGTCACCCTGCGGTCTGTAGTTGGAAACGATCCTGAATATATTGGTATTATTGTCAGTATCAGTATTTGATTGCATATATATCGGGCTTTATTTTTTCTGCCAGCTCAAAAATTCTTTCCCTAAGGCTGTCTTTTGAACCGTTATTTCTGATTGTAAAATTCACTGATTTTTTAATATATTTTATATGCTGGCCCTCAAGGCGCAAAATTGCTTCACTTTCAGTCAGGCCGGTTTTATTTTTCAATAATTTAAGTCTTATCCTCTTGTCTGCGGTGACCCGGATAATCGAATCGCACAATTTATGGATGTCATTATTAAAAAGTATTGCCGCATCTATAATGACACACCTGGCATCTTTATTTTTTTTCAGGAATTCTTTGATTTTTTTTAGGATTTCGTCTGCCATTATATTATTGAGCTTTTCAAGTTCAGCTTTTGACGAAAAGACTATTCTTCCGAGGCTTTTATAATCAACCAGGCCATCTGCACCCAGCACGCACTCACCGAAACATCCTTTTAAGCTTTCGACCAAAGCAGTATTTTCACAGTATATTTCTTTTGCCAGTGAGTCGACATCCAGTACAATAGTTTCCCCTATAAATTCTTTAAGGTATGAGCAAACCGTGCTTTTGCCCGATGCCATCTTTCCGGCAATCCCAATAATATAAACCGGCCTCACCCCTTTTTTTAAAGATTTTCCAAAGATATACAGAATGTAAAATATACCATGGTTTTACAACTTTTCATTAATAATACCAAGTGAAAAATTCCAAGGCATACATCTTTTTATAAATAATACCTTAAGAATGTTATTTTAGATATATGATGGTTATCCTGGCCAGGCCAGGATTGTTCCATATCCGACAGTATCAAAACCAAGGCGTCGAGTGTTAAAAAATTATGCTTAAAAGCTAAAAATCTCAAATAAAAATATAACAGTTAAAAAAAATATTCCGGTATATTAATCTTTGCATTTAAGACTTCCTATACCGGAAATATTTTTAATTACTATATTTAAACTTTGCCTTAAGGTTCTCCGGATATGCTCCGCCTTATTTCATTACTTAAGCTTTTTAATCCAGGTTTGCCTCATGTTTCATTTCTTCAAGAAGCTTTTTTATGGTCTTTTTCTTTTCAGCGTCTACGCCACCCTCAGAATCAGGTTCAGCTTCTTTGCTTTCAGCTTTAACCTTTCCTTTGGAACCTTTGGATACTTCATCTGTTTCAGCGCTATCGGCAACATCTGCAGAGACTTCCTCTGCTTCTTCAGTCTCAGGAGTCTGTTCCTGAAGATTTTCTCCAGCGTCCTGATCCTGTGCCTTTCCCCTGAATTCCTCGTAAGCTTTCTTTTCATCAGCAAGTTCAGGATGTTCAACCTGTCTTACACTGAACGCCATTCTTCTCTTATCAAAATCAATATCTATGATCCTGACCTGAAGCTCATCCCCTATTTTTGCGACGTCACTTGGCCTTTTGACCATTTCCACAGCAAGCTCTGAAATATGTACAAGACCTTCCATTCCCTGCTCAATCTGTACAAAGAGACCGAATTTTACAATTCTTGTTACTTTACCGGTGGCAACGTCTTTTATTTTAAACTTCTTTATCTTCTCAAGCCATGGATCTTTCTGTGTCTGCTTCAGACCCAGAGACAATCTTTGCTTGTCTCTATCAATATCCAAAACTTCAACGCTTACCTCGTCATTGACCTTTATAACTTCTGAAGGATGCTTTACATGATTCCATGACAGTTCAGAAATATGGATGAGTCCGTCAATACCGTCAACATCCACAAAAGCTCCGAAGTCAGCAATACTTGTAATTATACCATCCCTTATCTGTCCTACTTCAATACTGTCAAGAGCTGCTTTTCTCTGCTCTTTTCTTTCACCTTCAATAATTGCTTTTCTTGAAAGAACGACATTATTTCTGTTTCTGTCAACTTCGATAATCTTGCACTGGCATTTTTCGCCAATGTAAGAAATAAGTTCCCTTGTTTTCCTGACATCGATCAGGGAAGCAGGAAGAAACCCTCTCAATCCGATATCCAGTATCAGGCCTCCCTTTACACATTCTATAACTTCGCCTTCAACGATTTCCTGGTTTCTGTAAATCTCTTCGATTCTGTCAAAGCTTCTTTCGACTTCGGCCCTCTTTTTTGAAAGAATAAGCCTGCCATCCTGGTCCTCTTTTTGCAGAACCATAATGTCTATAACGTCTTCGATAGTCAGGACTTCTTCAGGCCTGACATTATTCCTGATTGAAAGTTCTGCCATCGGGATAACGCCTTCTGACTTGTATCCGATATCGATAAGAACTTCGTCTTTATCGATTTTCACCACTTTTCCCTGTAAAATGTCACCTTCATTAAAACTGATAATGGTGATGTCATAGTTAGGAACCATTTCTCCATTATCGTTTGCGATCATGAAGTTTTCGTCTGTTAGTCTGTTGATATTGTTGTTTTTAATCATTATAAAAAAATCACCCTCCATTTTTTCAAATCAAAACGCAAAAAAGGATATCATGCATAAAGCATTTTATCAATATTTTGTAAATAATATTATAGAAATATTTTATTTATTAAAAAAGGAAAAAATTATAATCTTCCAGCTGGAATTTCGGTAAAAAATCAGATGTACCGGTTCTCTGCGATTTTAGTGAAGTAATGGGCAAAAACGGATATATTATTTCTTAAACCCGAAGTATCAGATGTACCAGTTCTCTGCGATTTTAACATCAGCTTTTAACTTTGTAACAAGCTTAACACAGTTCTCCATTGAATTAATTACAATGCTCTTAACAATATCTGTATCTTTTTTCCTGAATTCAAGCACTATTTCGTCATGCACATGCAATACTATATTACAGTCGAGTTTCCTGGCGCTGATTTCATTAAAAAGCACTATTGTCGCAAGCTTCATAATATCTGCCGCACTGCCCTGTATGGGGGTGTTTACTGCAAGCCTTTCGCCAAGGCTCCTGAAGTTTGCATTTGTGCTTGCAAGTTCTTTTATGTATCTCTTCCTGCCGAACATCGTTGTGGCAACTCCCGTTTTGTAAGCTGTCTCTATCAGGAAGCTTATGTATCTTTTGACTTTGGGATACCTTGCAAAATACAGCCTTATATATTCCCTTGCCTCCTCTTCTGAAATTGAAAGCCTGTTCTTAAGCCCAAACTCCGTCATTCCGTAAATGATCCCGAAGTTTATTGCTTTTGCCTTTCTTCTTAAATTCTCATCGACATCGCCGTAATTTACTGCAAATATTTCAGAAGCAGTTCTCGTGTGAATGTCCTGGCCGGAATTAAAAGCGCTTATCAGGTCCTCATCCTGTGAAAGATGAGCCAGTATGCGAAGTTCTATCTGTGAATAATCAGCTGAAATAAGGTAGTCGTAAGCTTTCCCCGGGATGAATGCCTTCCTTATGTGCTTGCCCAGTTCGGTCCTGACAGGAATATTCTGCAGGTTCGGGTTATTGGAGCTTATCCGCCCAGTAGTGGTTCCGAGCTGGTTGTAAGTAGTGTGCACCCTCCCGTCAGCAGGATCAACCAGATTTGGCAGTACATCTATGTAAGTATTTTTCAGCTTGACTTTTTCCCTGTAGTCAAGGATTTTACTTATTACAGGGTGAGAATCATATATTGCAAAAAGGGAGGCGGCATTGGTGGAAAACCCTGTCTTGGTTTTTTTTGAAGTGGAAAGATTTAGCCTCTTGTATAAAATCTCTGCAAGTTGTTTTGTAGAATTTATATTAAATTCAGAGCCGCACAGGCTATAAATATCTTTTGTCAGGCTGCCAATATCAATGTCGTATTCTTTAACAAGATGGCCAAGGTATTGCCTGTCAATATTTACTCCCTTAAATTCCATATCTGCAAGAACTTTTACAAGAGGGCCCTCTATTGTGTCATATAATCGCTCCAGTTCTTCTTCGGCTATTTTTCCTAAAAGAGTCTCCTCAATCTGAGGATAATTCATAAGCGCTTCCATCATCATGGCAATCATATTGTCTTCCTGCAGCTTTTCCGGATTTTCAGAATCGGGATCGCCAATACTGCCGGGGCTGCCATAGCTGTCAGCGACTTCAGTGCTGATGGTGGTTTCTGCACTGACGTTCATAGCGATATTGCCGGAGTTTCCAATGTCTTTAGAATTGCCGTCGGATGCATTATTATTGTCCATACCGGGATCACCGCCAGTGACCTGATGGCCGGCAATGCTACCAGGGACGCAGGAAACATCATTGTGGCCATCGATGGGGTGGCCTCCCTTGACATCAATAGCTCCATCGATACCAGAACTGACTGATTTTTGCGATGTTGTGACTGTGTCGTCGTCTTCGAAGCTGAAAGCCATCTGGCTGCTTTTTTTAGGGATGTTGCTTATTGTATTGCTGACTTTATGGATCCCTTCGAGGTAATCTTCCTGCGCCGCCACTGGGTCGATATAATCCGTGATCTCAAATCCAAAGCCGCCAAAACCCGATGCAGTTATGTCTGTTCCCAGAATTTCCAGAAACAGCTCGCCCAAAGAGATGCCGGATTTGTCAGCATTTAGAAGCAGGTACAGCATCTTATAATCAAATATCCTGCCCTGCATGTCGATACCACATTTCTCAAGAAATTTATATATTTGCTTTAAGTCAAAACCAGACTTTATGATTTCACTGTTTTCAAGCAATGCCGCAAGTTCTCTTACTGCCAGCGGATCTTTGAAAGCCTGGCTGTCAAATATATAGTAATTATTCAGGCTGTCCATCAAAAGTAAAAATCCTGAAGGTGAGAGCGCGATATAGAGCTTTTTCTCCTCTAAAAATACTGTGCTGCCCGCTAATCCCCTATTTAGCTTTTTTTTGGGAATTGGTGAATTGTATCCGAAAGACAAATCAGTATATTCTTTGTTTTCTGGTGAGCTTAATACCGGAGTTTCTGACACAGTGGACTTTGGTCCGGATGCACCAGTCAGGATTCCAGTCCATGGAATAAGAACTCTCTCCGGAGTACCTGACTCTTCGATATTAATTCCGGATGCACCAGATTGAGATGTAACTGGAAGAGACGCATCTGCAACTTTAAAGGCCGGTACTTTGAAGTTCCGGGCCGCAGACTTAAGCCTTTTTTTAAGAGCATGAAATTCCAGCAGACTGAAAACACTTTCCGCTTTTGCCATATCTAAACCTACGGCACTTTTCATCAGGATTGCCGGTACGTCTATTTGAAGACTGCTGTTTAATTCAATAAGAACCCTGCTCTTTTTTGCATCGCTCTCGTTTTCAGTGAGGAGGTTTTTAAGCTTTTCCTTTTTTACATCCTCAATATTTTTGTAGATTTCATCAACGGTTCCAAACTGTATGATCAATTCCAGGGCCGTTTTCGGCCCGATTCCGATTATTCCCGGTATATTGTCAGAAGCGTCCCCCATAAGCGCAAGCAGTTCCTTAATCCTGTCAGGGGTTACTCCAAATTTTTCAATAACCTGCGCCTCACCATAGAGAACAGTATCGCTCATTCCTTTTTTCAGGGCCATTACCTTTACATTGTCAGATACCAGCTGCAGTATATCTTTGTCGCTTGAAACTATTACTATTTCTTCAAAATAGCCGGCCATTTTGTGGGTGAGTGTAGCAATTATGTCGTCTGCTTCAAACCCTTCCATTGCAAGCGTTGTGATATTTAAAGATTCAAGAACTTCTTTTATCAGAGGTATCTGCCCTATCAGTTCATCAGGCATTTTTTTCCTGGTTGCCTTGTATTCTTCAAAAAGCTCATGCCTGAAAGTAGGGCCCTTGCTGTCAAAAGCACATAATATAATATCGGGTTTCTGCTCTTCGAGAAGTTTAAGTATCATGTTTGTAAACCCAAGGACGGCATTTGTTATTGTCCCGGAAGAAGTCGCTATCGTTTGTGGCAGGGCATAAAATGCGCGGTAGGCGATATTATTGCTGTCAACAATAATGATTTTCTTTTTCTTTTCCATAATTGGTAATTCTATATCCAAAGGGACATTTTCTCCATATATATTCTTCTTCTGATTTTAGTCATTGGACCAGATTTATATCAAAATAATCTAAAAAAGTATTCAAAAGCCTGCTTGATTATAGAGGTGATTAATTGTATTATTTCAAATGTGCCCGAGTGGCGGAATTGGTAGACGCGCTGGACTCAAAATCCAGTGGATCGAAAGGTTCGTGCCGGTTCGATTCCGGCCTCGGGCACCACTTCTCAAAATAATCCTTAAAGGTTTTGCCGCCATTTTATTTTTATTACAGAATAAAATGTTCCAATAAGAGGCATCAGTAATTTAAAGTAATCCAATCTCGGTTCAAATCCTCTCTGGCTATTAAAATCAGGAATATAAAAACAGTTACTGCTTTTTTATATTTCCAGATTAAATCTTAATTTTTATATCATATTATTTTAATGTATTTTCAATAATTGTTAATATTTTTTAATATTTTTAATGATATATGTATATAAATATTTATAATTATAATTGTTGATTTATTTTTTAAATAAGTATATAATATTTTGTAAGGAATATTATATACACTTTAGTTAACTGCCATTCAGGCTTCTTATTCGCCCTGACAGTTAATGATACCTGGGTCAACGGGAATTTTATTAAAGTAAATATCTTTATCAATATGGCAATTCAGCAAAAAGACTTACAGTATTTGTTCCAAAAAGAAAAATATGCAAAAATCATATTTGCAGAACTAAACAAACACCAGGATTTAAATGAATCTCTGTCGATAGCATTAAAAACAATCCGGGAATTTACTGATATTGAAGCAACTGCAATAAGGCTGCTTAAAAATAATGATTATCCCTATTTTATTTCTAATGGATTTCCAAAGTCATTTATAAAAAGTGAAAACAGTATTATTGCCACTGACAAAAATGGAGCCAGGCTTCTATCACTAAATAAAAAAAGCCATCCGCTGGAATGTATGTGCGGAAATATTATTTCCGGAAAATTTGATTCTTTTCTTTCATTTTTTACCCGAGGAGGAAGCTTCTGGTCAAACAGCCTGACAGAACTGCTTGCCACTTCTTCGGAAAAAGATCGACGGGTAAGGACCAGGAATTATTGCAGTTATTGCGGTTACGAATCTGTTGCTTTGATCCCTATTGTAAGCGACGAATCCTGCCTGGGCCTTCTCCAGCTAAACGATCACAGGAAAGATATGCTTTCCCTGGAGCTGGTAGAATTTCTGGAAAGTATCGGAAAGCAGATAGGTTATTCGGTCCAGAACAATCTGGAATTTAACAAATTAAAAGAAGCTTCTGATAAAATCAGGTTATTAAATGCAAAATTAAAAACACTGGCCGACAAGGACCCTCTCACCGGGTTGCTCAACAGGCGCTCATTTATGAAAATATTACAATTTGAAAAGAACAGGTCAAACAGAATCAAGAAGCCATTTACACTGATAATGGCAGATATTGATTATTTTAAGAAAATCAATGATTCATACGGGCATGATGTCGGAGACAGGATTTTAATCAAGGTGTCAAAAGAGTTAAAAAAATCCATAAGGAAAAGCGATACAGTAGCCAGATGGGGTGGCGATGAATTTTTAGTGCTTCTGCCTGAGACCGGACAGCATGGAGGGCTGGAGCTCGCAGAGAAATTATTAGATATTTTCCAGAAGAAAGTCTTCAGATATTCAAAGGAGAAAATAAATATCACCATAAGTTTTGGGGTGGTGGAATACAAGGAAGGCAAAACACTGAACGGATGTCTGAAAAGTGTTGATGCCCTTTTGTTTAAAGCCAAAGAAACCGGAAGGAACAGAATAATAAGGATTGATGAATGACCTATTTCTAATCAAATACTTCTAAGTAAATACGTGATTGAAGCCAACTGATTTATTTTACAATTCAAACCTGGGGCACTGTTTCTGCAAATGGGGATTCCCGGCGCTTATTTATAACCAAAAGGCCTCAGTCCATTTATAATGACCAGTATCGTAACTCCCACATCGGCAAATATTGCCAGGGACAGATTGCTTAAACCAAAAGCTGCCAGAATTAAAAAAATAAATTTTATTACGACTGCCAGAATAATATTAAACTTTATAATACCGGCGGCCTTTCTTCCAAGTTTTACAAGATAAGGAAGCAGGCTCAGATTGTCATTTAGCAGTGCGATATCAGAATTTTCTATTGCTATGTCAGATCCGGTGGCGCCCATTGCAATGCCGACAGAGGCGCTCGCAATCACGGGCGCATCATTTACTCCGTCACCGGCCATTGCCACATGCTTGTATTGGCTCAACAGTTTTGTTAACTCTGCAACTTTATTTTCCGGCAGCAGGCCTGCTTTAACAGTAACTATCCCTAAACTTGAGGCAACAAATTTTGCAGAAGCTTCATTATCTCCGGTCAGCATAACCGGCTCTATATTAAGCTTTAACAGACTTTCAATCAGGGGCCTGCTTTCTTTTCTTATTTCATCGGTTACAGCGATTATCCCTTTAATTCTCCTGCAGTCACTCATTACAATTGCTGTTTTACCCTGTTTTTCAAGTTCATCGATTCTTTTAAGTATGAAATCATTATCAGGGTTATCAGAGCTATTGGCACTATCAATATTATCTGCATTACAGTTATCATCTTTATTGCCTTTAAGGATATAAGCATTATCGGCAACATTAAAATTATTAGAATTATTGGCAGTATCTGTACTATCAACCTTGTAGCTATCATCTTTACTAACAGTATTGTTTTTATTATCTACATTTCCATAATCATCTTTATTGCCGCTATTATCTTTATTGACAGAACTGTCCTTAGAATCATTACCAGTATTGCCACTGTTTTCATTGATAAACCTTATATTTCCCAGAAAATGGATTTTATCTGTGCAGACAGAGCACTCTCCAGTCAAGCCTTTCCCGGTTATAGATTGAAAGCTCTGGAATTCATGAGGCTCGGCCCCAATCTCAAGCGCTTTTTTTACAATGCTTTTCGCAATGGGGTGTTCTGAAAAAGCTTCAAGCCCGGCTGCACAGGCAAGAACATCACTTTCAGTAAATCCGTTAAGTGCAATGATGTCAGAAACTGTTGGGCTGCCTTTGGTCAGCGTCCTTGTTTTGTCAAATGCCATGGCTTTTATTTTTCCCATTTCCTCTAAAAATACCCCGCCCTTTATAAGGGCTCCTTTTTTTGTGGCATTTCCGACTGCCGAAAAAATGGTAACAGGCGTAGAAATTACAAGTGCACATGGGCAGGAAATTATCAGCAGGGTTAATGCCTGTGCAAACCAGTAGTCAAACGGCTTTTTTAATAAAACCACAGGAATAATTACAAGTAAAATGGCTGCCGCCATAACGGCCGGTGTATAAATTCTGGCAAACTTTTCAATGAATTTTTGTGACGATGTCTTTTTTTCGGAAGATTTATATGTTAACTCAATTATTTTGGAAAGAGTATTGTCTTTGCCTTTCCTGGTAACTTCTACTTCAAGATAGCCATTGCCATTTATTGTCCCGGCAAAAACCGTATCATTTAAATATTTGTTTTTTGGCAAAGGCTCACCGGTAATAGTGGACTCGTCCACTAAAGAATCCCCAAAAATAACTTTCCCGTCCATGGGAATTATATCACCGGGCTTTATGATTACTGTCTCGCCGATTTCTATATCTTCAATTGAAATTTGCTCTCCCCTGCCTTTAACGAATGCTGTTTTGGGAGCGCCGGCAATTAATTTTTTTAATGCAGTCTGGCTTCTCTGTATCCCGAATTCCTCCAGATTATCGCCAATGGCAAAAAGAACTATTACAATAGCTGCCTCTTCAAACTGCCTTAAGTAAATTGCGCCGATAACTGCGATAGTCATAAGAAGGTTTATATTGGAAAATTTCAGCCTTATCAGACTACGGAAAGCACTTAGAAACACTTCCCTTCCAAAAAAAATAATAATTGCCCCAAATATTGGAAGCTCGATCCATGATATGGCATGAATGGAAAAATAGGAAAGAACCAGGAATGGAGTAATTACTGCCAGGGCCGCCAGCTGCCATCGAAACTTTACATTTTTGAACAACTCTTTCATACACAAACCTGACCCTTTTTACTATTTATAATTCCAGTATTTAATATGCTGACATATTCAGAAGATATTCAGAATATATTTTTAATTGACAAATACGCAAATGTTTATTTTTCCTCAACATGTTTTAAGCCTTCAGCAAAAAGATTGGTTATATGGCTGTCGTCAAGAGAATAGAAAGCCATTTTTCCATCTTTCCTGTATTTTACCAGCCTCATGTTTCTCAGTATCCTTAGCTGGTGTGAAATTGCTGACTTTGTTGTTTGAAGCAATTCCGCAATCTCGCACACACACAATTCCCGGATCAATAAGGCAAAAAGTATTTTTACCCTGGTTTTATCACCAAGAACCTTAAATATTTCAGAAAGCCTCTCAATCGTTGTTTCGGATTTCATCATGTTTTTAATATCTGATAATTTTTGTTTATCTATCCAGGTAATTTCACAGATTGAATTATTATCTTTCATTGAATTTATCTCTCCAAAACTATAATGATTGAACAACTATTCAACCATTATAGCAAAAACAAATAACTTGTAAATAAAATATTGGAAATAAGTTCATTTAATTCAGAAATATTTGCTATGATGCATTAAAAAATTCTAGTGGCAAATTTTCGTCGATCTTAAAATTCACCTGTCCACTCCTGTGCCAATAGAAATAAACCGTTCTTTGGCCAATTCAGCTCCGTAGGATATGGCAGCTTTGATAGCATCAGGATTAAGCGTGGGATAACTTTTTAAAATTTCTACAGCGCTGACACCAGCTGCCAGATTATCCAATATAATTGAAACCATCACTCTTGTACCTTTGATGCACGCTTTTCCATGACAAACCAGCGGATCAACAGAAATTTGTTCAAGTAAATCCATCTACCTTCCCCTTATAAATATTTTAAAACTATGCTTTTCAACAAATATTATTATATATAAATTGGAAGCTTTTATCTATATGTTTGAAATTAACGATTCATAAATTGGAAACTTCTCTAGCAATTCCTCGCTATTTTTTACAGATTTCAAGCCTGGAGACTATTTCCGCTTTTTCAAAATCCTCCCGTATTTTTTTATCATCTTCCATTTCATCCATCAGCAGGCTGATGATATTCAAGAGTTTTGGTTCCAGGTTTTCATTAATTGAATAATTTACCCACAGGCCGCTTTTACAGTGAGTTATAATTTCAGCTTCTTCCAGTTTTTTAAGGTTAAATGAAATGGTAGGCTGGGAAAGACCAATAATCTCCTGAATTTCACATACGCATAAACCGCTTTTACGAAAAATCAGACAAATTATCCTAAGCCTGTTTTCATCAGACAAACCTTTCAGGATTTTCATTATCTTCTTCATCTTAAACTCCATAACCATAAATTAGTGATTAGCAAAATATAATAATCTCAGTCTTTTCCTTCCAGATTTCTCCGAATATTGCTTATTTGCTCCGCTTTTTCTATTTGTAATGATCTTATATTTTACTTTTCCAGGACAACTTTCGTTTGAAATAAAGCCCAACATTTACGAGTAACAGTAGCACCGGCACCTCAACAAGCGGACCGATGACAGCCGTAAATGCCTGCCCTGAGTTGATGCCAAACACTGCTATAGCCACTGCTATTGCCAGTTCAAAGTTATTCCCTGCTGCGTGAAAGGCAATAGTTACAGTTTTACCATATTCGCCACTAAGCTTTCTGCCCATAAAGAAGGATACGAACCACATGATTACAAAATATATAATCAGGGGAACAGCTATCCGTACTACGTCCAACGGTAACTGGACAATAATTTCACCTTTAAGTGAAAACATTACAACAATGGTAAAAAGTAGAGCAATTAGCGTAATGGGACTGATTTTTGGAACGAACCTGGTTTCATACCAATCTTTGCCTTTTACTTTTACAAGTAAAAATCTGGTAATCATACCCCCGAAAAAGGGGATGCCCAGGTATATTAAGACACTCTGTGCAATTTGCCATATCGAAATATGCACTTCCATTCCTTTAAGTCCAAATAAAGGAGGCAGGATCGTAATGAACAAATAGGCAAAAATCGAGTAAAAAACCATCTGAAAGATGGCGTTAAAAGCAACAAGACCTGCGGAGTATTCATTATTTCCCCTGGCAAGTTCGCACCATACAATGACCATGGCAATACAGCGTGCAAGCCCGATCATGATAAGCCCGACCATATAATCAGGGTATTTACCCAGGAAAAGAATTGCCAGTAAGAACATTAAAATCGGCCCAATAAACCAGTTCTGTACGAGTGACAAAGCCAGTACTTTCCAGTTGCGGAAAAACTTTGGAAGCTCTTCATACTTGACCTTGGCAAGGGGCGGCCACATCATCAGGATAAGACCGATGGCAATTGGAATTGAGGTCGTGCCTACAGATAGTTTATTGACAGCCTGGCCTACCTGAGGGAAAAAATATCCCAGCCCAACACCAACAAGCATCGCCAGAATTATCCATAGAGACAGTAAGCGGTCCACAAGCGAAAGACGTGGTGAGCACGATGCAGGTATTTGGTTATCCATATCTATATCCATTCCTTTCTATTATTACCTTTAAACCATATCATTTATATATTTGACCAGGTTTTGTCAGGATATTTAGCTATTATTGCTATATTTAAATATTTAGATATAATAATACAAAAAACTATTTATTGAAAGCAAATAATTTAATTTTTTTTACAAAATAACTAAATGAATATTAATAAGAATAAAGATCGGGAGGTCGCATTATGAGTTTTCAGGAATATGTTTATGACAAATTTATTTTTAAGGTTAAAAATGAGATTTACTACCATGCAGATGGTTGCTGGGTTGAAAAGGCAGGCAATATCGCAACTATTGGTGTTACAGATTTTTTCCAGACTTTAAATGGAGATGTGGCCTCTGTTATCCTGTTTGGTACGGGCCTGAATTTAAAACAAGGCTCCCCTCTTGGAGATATAGAGACCATGAAAGTTTCATTTGAGCTTACTTCCCCGGTAAGCGGAGAGATAATTGAGCATAATAAATTGTTGGATAATTCTCCGGAACTTGTAAATCTGGAGCCTTACGATGGTGGCTGGCTGATTAAAGTAAAACTTGATAACTTTGAAACCGACAAGTTAAACCTTATGGACAGCAAAAGTTATTTTGACTTCATGAAAGCAAAAGCAGTTGAAGAAGGAGACAAATTTAAAAGTGACAAATGATAAAAAAGTACTGATAATTCCCTGCAGTGGCATAGGAAAACCCATAGGGACCATTTCAAGGGAAACAACATATGCGATCATTGAAAAATCAGGTAAAGGAAAGGCTGAAACAGTTTGCCTTGCTCTGCTGACGTCGCAGGATAAAGAGACAATGGATAAAATTAAAAATAATTATGTCATAACACTGGATGGCTGTGCAAAACATTGTGCCAAAAAGAACACTGAACAGTGCGGCAAGATTCCTGATAAAAGTTACATGATACTTAAGTTTGCTGCCGCCAATCCTGGCATGAAACCCCAGGGCATAATTGATACCGGGGAAGGCGGCAAAGCGCTTGTTGATACAATTTCAGATACAATCATAAAAGATATTGAAAGCTTGCTGGAAGAAAACAGACAAAACTGAAACTGGGAACAAAATCAAATAAATAAACACAAACATGGAGTTTTTATGGATAACAAAGATAATGTGATAACAGACAAAACTGAAACTGGGAACAAAACTAAAAAAGTAGGTATTGTTTCCTGCAGTGGTGAGGATTTGCCTGAAGGTTCAATATCCAGGCTTGCCACTCTTGATGTACTATTAAAGCGCAAGCCTTTTGATACTACAACCATTTGCCTGCCTTTATTTATTGCCGGAGGAGAGGGAGACAGGCTGTTTGCAAAAAATTATCCCACAATCACTGTTGACGGATGCGAGAAGTTATGTGCAAAAAAAGCCACAGAAAAATTCTCCGGTAAAATCTCTCACTCAATAAATGTAGCAGATTTTGTAAAAGAAGGCGAAAAGCCTTTTAACAAACGTAATTTAAATGATAAAGAAAAAGAGATAGCAGGCAGAGTTGCTGACGAAATTGAAAAAAATGTTGAAAGGATTTTATTGGAAGAACAGGATTAAATGATTGCTCCGGTAAACAAAGCAACCGGCTCTTCGCTTTAACGAGGAGTATTGGTTCACCGGCTTTCCGTGAAGGCAAAATTCCAGCCTTTTCTCTTTGGAAATAAGCCAAATAAAAAAACATATTTAAAGGAGAGTAAATTTAGATGGCAACGTTAATTTATAAAAATAATTCAGAGTGGATCGGGGGCCACAAGGGCCATGTAAAAATGGAAAATGGAGTTGAGCTTGATTTTTCAGCGCCCCCTTCATTGCATGGCCATCCTGATGTTTTAACCCCTGAAGATGCTTTTATGGCTGCAATAAATACATGCTATTTTATGATGTTTGTATGGGCAACAGAGAGATTTAAGATAGATCTTGTTTCATTTGAATGCGAAGCTTTGGGAAAAGTGACCGAATTCATGGATAAGACATCCATATTCAACGAAATAATCTTAAAGCTAAATATTGTTGCAAGAAACACCACGCCTGAAAAAATAAACAGCGTAATAAAATCCGCCAGGAAATACAGCCTGATTGCAGAGTCCATTAAAGCCGAGGTTAAAATAGAGCCAGAAATTAAAATTATTTAAAAGTAAAGTTCTAAATAATGAATGAATTTATATTTCTTGCATCACGGCTACTGATTTTTATTCACCGTATTTGCTATTATTGAATAATTAAAAAAGTAAGTGTCAATTTTTAACAGTATATAATTTATGAAATCGCTATTGGAAAATAACCATTGAAAGTGGTTAAATCTTAATAAACCACTCTTATAAAAAGTATTATGGATGACCAAATCGAAGATAATAAATACAACAGGACTTCTTACGAATCACTTGTTTTGGGAATCCTGGCACTGCTTTCAGGTATTGCCTTTTTTCTTTTGGTGCCCGGAAAACGAATTGGCTTTAACCTGACGGAGCTGGTGGATCCACGAATTGAATTCAACAAATATGTATTTTTGTTATTCCTGGCACTATTACTTGGCATGGTGGCTGCAGGCTCCTCCGTAATTGCAATAGTTTTTGGAATAAAGGATTTTAGAGGAATTTTCAGGGGCGCCCACATCAGAAAGGGTAAGATTATATACCTTGCAGGAGCTGCACTTGGTGCATTAAGCATTATTTTTATGATATCATTTTTGATTATCCTTTATTTATTTTAACTAAATTATTCTGGAACCTGCCGGGAAACAAGAATACAGGTTTTTTACATTCCCCTTATAGTCTGCATTCTTCATTTGGCATACATTCCCCAAGTGGAACAGACGCCTGATAATAATAATAAAGGTTTAATGCCTGGAATTGAAAAAATACTTGAACCAAAACAAGCTTACTAAGTATTTCCTTCAACTTAAAAAGTTTGGTAGTATAAATATTATGGAAAAAAATTTATCCTTTTATAATTTTAATAAATTTCCGGATGTCATGATTGCGATATCACTCAGGACCGATAAAAACATGAAAGTCTTTTATGAGTCCGGGGAGGATAAAGAGGCGCCTGTTAACAGGGAAAGATTTTTAAAAAAATTAGATCTCTCCTCTAAAGACCTTATAAGTGTGAAATCCATAAGCGGCAGCAATGTAGAAATAGTAACAGAAAAGGATTTGGGTAGCTTCATTGGAAATACTGACGGGCTGATAACTGCCCGGAAAAATGTCTATCTTGCCATAACAGTAGCTGACTGCCTTCCGGTCATAGTCTTTGATCCCAAAAAAGAAGTTGTCGGACTGCTGCATTGCGGATGGAAAGGAATTGAAAAAAATATCATTGAAAAAGCTGTTAACAAAATGAAAGACATTTTTAATTCCGACCCACAGGATTTTGCCGCAGTTATTGGTCCCGGTATCGGGACCTGCCATTTTGAGGTCAAAGAGGATCTGATTGAAAAGTTTGCGTCTTATCCCGAAGCTTTCAACAAACATGATGGAAAAACTTTTATGGATTTAAAACTGGTTGCACATAAGAAACTTGAGGAATGCGAAATCCGGCCGGAAAACATCTCTGCGAGCCCTGACTGCACTTACTGCCAACCGGAAAAGTATTATTCCTTCAGAAGAGACCGGTCCATGCCGCTCCAGGCAATGATGGTAGTGGCCGGGATAAAGGGAAAAAATTAATCCCTCATTTACCAGTATGACTGCCAATTGGCATTATTCATTGGTGAAACAGAAAGCCTGCCAGCCTGCTTGTATTTACTTAAAACTATTGTCAAATTATTTTCTGAGTGACAATCAAGCAGAAAAAACCCTTTTACGGATTATTTTCTTTTTTATGAAGATTAATCAACTCTCTGCACGCATGGATAAAATGCTTATGAAAGTATATGGGCCAGCTCGTATATGTCTTTTTTAACAGTCTTCTTATTGTTCCATACATATTCAAGAGGCACAGCAATAATACTTTTACCCTGAATTGCCGTCATACAGTCGCTCTTTCCCTCCAACAGTAAATCCACGGCTTTTTTGCTGAATTCTGCTGAAAGAAGCCTGTCCATCGCAGACGGAGAGCCTCCTCTCTGTATGTGGCCAAGAACAGATATTCTGACTTCATGCCCAACAAGCAGTTTTATAGAGGCAGCGACATCTGACGCTTTTGCGGCCCCCTCTGCGACAACAATAAGAGTATGGCGTTTACCCGGCCTGTGATTTTTTATCTTTTCGGCTATCTTTACAAGGTCAATCGGTACTTCAGGAATCAAAACAAAGTCCGCTGCGCATGCGAGCCCTGAATGAACGGCAATCATTCCTGAACTTCTGCCCATTACCTCTATGACAAATATCCTGTCATGCGAAAATGCAGTATCACGGATTTTGGAGATAAGGCTGATTATGACATTTAGTGCAGTATCAAACCCGATACTGTAATCTGTACCGGCAATATCATTGTCTATGGTGCCCGGAATACCAACTGTCCTGATACCTCTTATGTGAAGGTCATGCGCACCCCTGAAGGACCCGTCTCCTCCTATTATAATCAAGCCGTCTACATTATTCTTTTTTAAATTTGCAATAGCTTTCTTCATCCCATCTTCAGTTTTAAACTCATCGGATCTTGCTGAATAAAGAAAGGTGCCGCCCCTGTCTATTATTCCTCCGACACTTTCATTGTTCAAATCTATAAAATTATTTTCTATAAGGCCCTTAAATCCTTCATAGAATCCGGTTATTTCAAGAGATTTATATTTCGCATATCTTGTAGTGGCCCTTATTGCAGCATTCATCCCGCTGGCATCCCCGCCGCTTGTAAGTATAGCTATTTTCTTTATGTCTGATGACATTTAAATCCTCCCCCTATAAATAAACCGGTTGATTATAACTTTTTATCACTGGTATTTTATATCCAATAATATGTTTTTATTTTTTCCTTGACAAAAGTTCATTAGATATATCGGCAAAAGTTATTTTTTTCTCAACAAGCAAAACAATCAGGTGATACATCAAGTCCGCCACTTCAGAAATTGTCCTCTGATTCTCCTGGTGTTTGGCAGAAAGTATGATTTCGATAGTTTCCTCGCCAAGTTTCTTGAGTATCTCATCAAGCCCCTTTTTATGCAGGCTGTATGAATAAGAATCCTGAGCCTGTGTTTCAATTCTGAGGCTTACTGTATCGTACAGTTCATTTAGTATTTTCAGGCCTCCGCCGACCGGGTTTTCAGAAAATTTTAAAGCTTCAAGAGTCCCGGCAATTTCCCTGTTGTCAGGATCCAATGTGTTAAAAAAACATGTCCTGTTACCTGTGTGGCAGGCGTTTCCAGTCTGTTCCACTTTAACCAGAAGCGTATCGCTGTCACAGTCATACCTTATTTCCTTTACGGACTGGCTGTTGCCTGAAGTCTCACCTTTGTTCCAAAGTGATTTCCTGCTGCGGCTCCAGAACCAGGTGGTCTGAGACTGTATGCTTTTTTCAAGAGATTCCCTGCTCATATACGCAAGCATAAGCACCTCGTTTGTTTTAAAATCCTGGATTATTGCAGGGATCAGCTCAGGCTCAGATCCGGATGAAACTATGCTTTTTGTATTATCGGTAATGATAATTTTATCATCACCTTTTTTCTTGCTGTTGAAATTATTTTCCATTTTTAAGTCTTTTCTTTTTTAAGTTTTTTTTGATTCCTGAGTAGTTTCTTTTTTTGATTCGTTCTCCATTTTAAAGTCTTTTTTGAGTTTTAAAGCTGCCTTTCTCAATATTATACTCTATCGGATTGCTTTTCTTTCCATTGCTTACAGTCAGTCATTGCCATGCATGTTATAATCTCATAATCTCACATCTATTCCTTCTGACCTTAAATATTCCTTTGCCTGTCTGACAGTAAATTCTCCATAGTGAAATATTGAAGCAACAAGAGCAGCGTCTGCACCAGCAAGATTAAATACATCTCTTAAATGCTCCAGATTTCCTGCTCCGCCTGATGCAATTACCGGAATATTTACGGAATCTACAACAGTTCGCGTCAGTTTCAGGTCATAGCCATCTTTTGTGCCATCCTTATCCATACTGGTAAGAAGAATTTCCCCTGCACCGAGCCTCTCAGCTTCTTTTGCCCACCATACTGCATCAATTCCTGTCGGGGTCCTTCCACCATGCAGATAAACCTCCCAGCTGCCTTCTGCCCTGCTCTTTGCATCTATGGCCACAACAACGCACTGGCTGCCAAAAATCTTTGATGCTTCATTTATCAGGCCGGGATTTTTAACTGCTGAAGTATTAATTGATATCTTGTCAGCACCCATCCTTAAAATCTCCCTGATGTTTTCAACACTGCCAATGCCTCCTCCGATAGTATACGGTATAAAGACTTTTTCAGCAGTACGGCTGGCCAGCTCCACAACAGTTTTGCGCTGATCACTTGAAGCAGTTATATCAAGAAAGACCACTTCATCTGCACCTTCCCTGTCATAAAACTCTGCCATCTCCACAGGGTCGCCTGCATCCCTTAAATTTACAAAGCTTATTCCTTTTACAACCCTTCCGTTGGTAACATCAAGGCAGGGTATTATCCTTTTTGATATCATATTGTATTATCTTTCTGCTGCCAGCAATGCTTCTTCAAGGCTTATTGTGCCTTCGTAAAGCGCTTTTCCGATTATAACACCAGTGATTGCTGGATTATTCAAATCCTTTAGCTTTCTTACGTCATCAACAGTTGTAATCCCCCCGGCAATTATAAGGTTGAGGCCGCTTTTTTGAAGCACTCTTTCTATGAGCCCTATATCCGGCCCTGAAAGTGTGCCGTCTCTTGAAATGTTTGTGATTATTATTTCATTTATCCCATCGGATTTCAGACCTGCAGCAAAATCAAATATGTTCAGCTGGGTCTCTTTTTGCCAGCCATCCTTGTAGATTATTCCTGATGATGAAAAGTCAACACTTACAATCAGCCTTTCCCCAAACAGCGATTGTGCATCATTTAACAAAGCCTTGTCCTCCAACGCCCTGGTACCCAGGATGGCTCTGTCGATTCCGGTGCCTAAAACCTCTTTAAGCGTCTGCATGTCCCTGATTCCTCCGCCATACTCCACTTTCAGCCCGGTCTTTTCTTTTATTTGTGCCGCTATCTGCAGATTCCTGCATGTCCCGTATTTTGCGCCGTCAAGATCGACAATGTGCAGCCATTTGGCCCCTTTTCCCTGCCACATCAGGGCCGTTTTTACCGGATCGCCGGAGTATTTTTTTTTGGATTCAAAATCCCCTTTGGTGAGCCTGACCGCTTCACCGTCTATAATATCAATGGCAGGCAAAATAATCATTGAACCAAAATTCCTTTTAATTTAAAACTTTTATAAAAAAGTGATCATAATTTTGCAAACTTGTTAAATACCTGTAACTTCCTGCTTCTGTAAAATCTTTAGCTTTGTAATTTAAGGATTCAAAACCTGCTGCCAGGCGATCAGTCTCTGTTAAGCCTGCTGCCAAATAAAAGCTTTTCATACAGTTTACGATGAAGCAATCTCCACAAAGTTTTTGAGAACCTTTAACCCAAAAGTGCTGCTTTTTTCCGGATGAAACTGAACAGCGTATGCATTGCCTCTTTCTATGCTGGATACAATATCTGTTCCATAATCAGTAGTTGAGCTTATTATTTCCTTGTCTGTGCATACAGCATGATAAGAATGGACAAAATAAAAACTCTCTCCACTTACAATACCCTTAAACAGCCTGCTTTCCTTTTTTATAATCTTAATCCTGTTCCACCCCATGTGAGGTATCTTGACGCCGTCCGGAATTTTTTCAACACTTCCCTTAAATATTCCCAGACCCGGGCTTTTAGCGCCTTCCATGCTGTGTTCAAATAAAACCTGGAGTCCTATGCATATACCCAGAAAGGGCTTGCCTCCGTCGATAGTATTAACAATGCACTCATAAAGGCTCAGCCTTTTTAGATTTTCAATGGCATCCATGAAAGCTCCGACGCCCGGCAGCACAACAGCATTTGCTCCGCTTATTACTTCAGGTTTGTCAGTCACTTTAACGTCTGCGCCGATTCTTTTGAAAGCATTCTCCACACTTTTAATGTTGCCCATATTATAGTCAATTATTGCTATATACATATCTGTCAGAGCATTCCTTTTGTGGATGGGACCGAAGAGCCGCTGCCCTTGCAGACTGCCTGCTTAAGAGCTATGCCAAATGCCTTAAAAACAGCTTCAATTATATGGTGTGAGTTTACCCCGACATTTTTATTAATATGAAGATTCATGGATGAGTTGTCAGTGAGCGCCTTGAAAAAATCTCTGACAAGCATGGTAGACATATTTTCAATTTTTTCATTTAAGATTTCCACAGAGTACCTCAACCAGGGACGTCCACCCAAATCCAGAGAGATTGTTACTTCAGTTTCATCCATGGGAACAATAACAAATCCAAACCTGTTTATTCCTTTTTTATCACCAATGCATTCCGTGATTGCCTTTCCAAGGCAAATGCCTATATCCTCGATTAAGTGATGCGGGTCCACTTCAACGTCTCCAGAAGCTTTTATTACAAGGTCAAAACTGCCATGCCTTGCAAAACTGGAAAGAACATGGTTTAAAAATGGCACCGGCGTATTTATTTCAGAATCTCCGCAGCCATCAATATTAAGCTCAACTTCTATATCTGTTTCATTTGTCTTTCGAATGATTGTTTTTGTTCTTGCCATAAATCACCCACCAGGTTTTTTAATTTTTTTTATAATATTTATTGTTGCTGCAGCACTTCAGAACCAATTGCACAGCAGGGCTTGCTTTTTATTATTTGTCACAGTTGTTGTCGAATACTGTCAATAAACTTATTTATGGAGTCGAATTTTAACCTGTAGCTTGCAGAATTTACAATCAGCCTGGTTGTAGAAATAAGGATATTATCCATTTCCACAAGGTCATGCAATCTGAGAGTGTCACCTGTGGCAGTTATATCGACGATTTCATCAGCTATTTCAAGGATCGGTGCAAGCTCCACAGAACCGTAAAGTTTGATTATTTCAACCTGCATTCCCTTGCCATCAAAATACTTTTTTGTGATATTTGTGTACTTTGTTGCAATCTTGATGGAACCAAAATGTTCATATTTTTCTTTAACTTTTTCCACACATTCCCGCATTGTGGCCACAATCATCCTGCAATGGCCATTCTTTAAATCCAAAAGTTCAATAACATTGCTTCCGAGCTCCTCAAGCACATCTTTTCCCGCAAAACCTATGTCGCATGCGCCCTGCTCAACGTATACCGGAACATCCATCGGCCTTGAGAACACATACCTGTGGCGATCTTTGGCAGATATTGTAAAAAGACGGCGGGATTGTTCTTCAAGCACTGAAGTATCATAGCCTGCGGTCTTCAGCATCTCCCTGCATACACCAAACAAATAACCTTTTGGTACCGCAATACTTAAATCAAATTCTTCTTTTCCCATTTTTAAAACCTTCAAATAATATCATCAATGTTTTTAGATTCAAGAGTGTGATTTTTCAAATCAGATACTAAAACAGTATTATTTTTGAAATCTGCTTTGAATATATAATCCGCCTTTTTTTCCAAACCTATACTCTCGATGTCCCTGTTAAAACCAAAAATCAGTTCAACAATATTACTTCCTTTTGACTTAAGCTTTTCAGCAAATTTTAAAGTATTCAGGTAATCGGCCGACTCAACATTTAAAATAATTTTAACAGTGCTTTTGCTTTTTCCAAAAATTAATCCCTCCAAAGCTTTATGAAGGATATCCACATCAATTGCAAAACCTGTTGCAGGCACATCAAGTCCAAATTTTTTTAAAAGTCCGTCATATCTGCCACCGCTGCCAATCATCTCGGGAACTCCGGGAACATATATCTCAAATATGAGGCCTGAGTAGTACCCGAAATCACGCATTATACTCAAATCCAAAATAATATTTTCCGCAAATCCAAGGCCATCAAGAACGCTGCACACCTGTTTTAAATAATCTATGCTTGCAGAAACTTTTTTATCGGGAACACTGCCGCACAAACCTACAATGTCTTTAAAGTCTTTTGCAGGCTTTATCATCTCAATAAAAACTTCTGCTTTGACAGAATCTGCTGCTGCCAGATACTCTTTTAAAGCAACGTAATTTTTGTTTATAAGCTTTTCTTTTACAATTTCATAACCTTCCGCATCGAGCCCAAACCAGTCTGCAATTCCTTCAAAAATTCCGACATGGCCAATTGCTATTTTAAAATCCTTTAATCCTGATTTCCGTAACATATTGATAAGTATATTAAGAATTTCAAGATCAGCAGCAATGCCCTGGGCGCCAATGAATTCTATCCCTGCCTGATTAAGAACCCTGTTTTGTCCTTTTTGCTGTCCTGACTGCCTGAAAGAATTTGCGAAGTAGAAGAATCTTACCGGCAACTGCTTTTCTTTTATCCTCATCCCTGAAAGCCTGGCAATAGGGACAGTCATATCCGCTCGCAGTGAAACGATGTTTCCGTCTATATCAAAAAAACTTATAAGCTTGTCTTTCCATTTGGTTCCAGCGCCTGCTGAAATATTTTTTGTGTACTCTATAATGGGGGTCCTGACTTCTCCGTAACCCCATGAAACAAATTCATTTCGCAGGGCCTCATCGATATCTTTTCTTTCCTGTGCTTCAACCGGAAAAATATCTCTGAAACCATAAGGGAGCATCAGGGTCAAGTTTTCTTCATTTTCTTTAAACATTTTTAACCGATTTACTTAAGTTTTAAAAATTCTGTTTGATATTTTAATTTAACATAAAAAAAATATTATATAAATTAATTAAATTTTAATCGAGATTTAATTCCAAAAATTCAGTAAGGCACAAACCCTGTCAGGTGTAAATCAGTGCAGCAATGAGTCTAGCCGGTCGCAGCGCTTGAGTTTATCGCTTTCACGACTCAAACGCAGAAGGTTTTTCACAAAAAGTATTGACTTTATGCCCGGGACGCGAAGTTATGCGAAATGATGATTTTTTAATGCCAAATGCTGTTTTTTTAATGCGAAATGATGATTTTTTAATGCCAAATGATGTTTTTT
>CAYZUS010000005.1:0-34959 GCA_964481885.1 uncultured Actinomycetota bacterium
AGATTATGGCAAGCTTGGAGAAATTCAAGAATTGCCTGGAAAAAGTTTCCATACATATTGAACTATCTAACAGGAATTGATTTAAAAAAATCAGTTACAACAATCGCTGCCAGCAGTAACGGGCTGGATTTTCAGCTTGACAGCAAACTGATCTCATCAAGTATCTTGCCGGCATAATCATTATCAAGCGATAAAAGCTCCATCATGTCATCAAGACTGCAGGCAAGGAGTTCTTTTATAGTTAAAATATTTTTTTCAAAAAGTATTCTTATGTGATTTTGGGAAAGAGTTGAAAGAATTGTAACAGGATATAGCTTTTTACTTTCTATATAGAATTGCAGACTCTCATTTTCAGGGAAATTCCATGCAGTTATTTTCATTCCTGAGCAGTTTGCATATTTTATTGCATCAGAAGTGCATTTTGTATTGGTAAATAGCCAGGCTCCGGTAAAGTAATAAGTATTGTCCGTTTTATTATAATATGGATTGCCTGAGTCAATAAAATATGGATTTTTTGATTTATTATTAATCCTGCCATTATTTTCATTACCGCCATCTTTATCGTTATCACTTCTATAGTCGTTTGGCCCGTTATTTTTTTTATTGTCCCAGCCTTTTTTTAAATCCAAAAACCTGCTGTTAATATATAGCGCAGTCTTAATATCAGATTGATTGCCGGAAATATTATGGTATTTACACTCCACCATAATATGCTCGTCTTTTCTTTCGGCAACTATATCAACTTCATGATCCACGCAATAGCCGCTTAATGCCTGCGGTGGCATCTCTGCACTGTAACCGTTCTGCTGCAGTACTTTTGCCGTATATTTTTCGAATATAAATCCGGCGGGCCCCAGGCTCATAATCGCTCTCTTGAGGGTGTATTTTAATGCAGCCATTGGATCATTCTTTTTTATATGATTTAGCGCCAGATTGTAAATATCGTCAGAATTCACATAATTTTTTAATTGCCTGTCAACCTCATCAGCCGCAGAAGATGAGAGCAAATCACTGGCTCCGGCTTTCAGCAATGAAGCCGTTAGCTTTTCTTTATTAAAACTCTCTTCTTTTTTATCCGCTTTTATTACAATCTGCTGCATTTTTCCTACTCCTGTAAATAATTATTTTCTTTAACAATTCTCTGCCATAAATTAAGAGTCTGCAAATTGAATATTATAATTCTTATATCTTATTATAAACAATAAAAATGGGTAAGGATTTTTAAATAAATAAAACTTTGAGAAAGTGAATATTTGAATAATGCTTGCAAAACATTAGAATATTTGATGAACTTAATAAGCATTGAAAAATTTTACCCGTTTTATGGTGCACATAAAAAAGCCCTGCAGAATAGAAGGAGACAGAAGTGAAATATAATATTTCTTATGGAAAGCAAAAAATAGACATTGATATCCCGGACTGCAATATAATAAATTTTAAGAGCAGCAAATCCGATTATTCAAACTCAAAAGATACTGCAGCACAGAGCAATGAAACTGCAGTATTTAAATCCACCAAGCAGCATAGTGCAGGTGACGAAACAATTGTCGAGGATACTGCAGGCAGAAAAACCATAAACAATGTGCCTTTAAGTGAAAAAGACATAATTGAAAATGCCCTGTCAAACCCTGTTGCTGCAGAAAAATTAAGGGATGCCGCTTATATGAAAAAGAATGCCTGTATTTTGGTCTCAGATATAACAAGGCCATGCCCTTCATATAAATTTCTGCCCTTCCTTGTAAGAGAATTGAAAGAAGCAAAAGTAGAATCCATTAAAATTATTTTCGGGCTCGGAATACACAGAAAGCATACACTAAAAGAACAGATAAAGCTTGTTGGCCCTGAAGCGGCAGACGCATGCGAGCTTGTTGATTTTGACAAATACAGAGTTAAACTTATAGGGACAACATCATACGGAACCCCGGTTGAAATATTTGAAGACGTCGCAGACTCTGATTTTATCCTTGCAACAGGCAATATTGAGTATCATTATTTTGCCGGATATTCCGGAGGTTCAAAGGCACTTATGCCGGGAGTATGCTCGTACAATTCAGTCAGGGCCAACCATTCGATGATGCTCGAAGAGATGGCTCGCTCCGGAGAGTTTGCTTCTAACCCTGTAAGGAAAGATATCGATGAAGCGGGCAGGATCGCCGGTATAGATTATATCTTTAATGTGATTCTTGATGACAGCAAGAATATAATAGGAGCCGTCGCAGGAAAAAATAATGAAGCTTTTATGGAAGGTATAAAAATTTATGATGCGATTTATGAGATAAGTTCTGATACAAAAGCGGACATTGTAATTACTTCAGCTGGAGGCTATCCAAAAGATATTAATCTTTACCAGGCGCAGAAAGCCCTTGAAAGCGTTAAAGATATTGTTAAAGAAGGCGGAACAATAATACTTATTGCAGAATGCCCTGAAGGATTTGGTGAAGACAAATTTGCAGAATGGATGCAGGGCACCAGGGATTTCAAAGGACTTTATGAAAAAATAAAGCAGGATTTTGTTCTTGGCGGGCATAAAGCCGTTGCTGTTTCAAAACTTTTAACCAGAGTCAATGTACTGTTATACTCAAAATTTAACAGCACCGCTACTTATGATATGGGATTTGAGAAAACTGATGACATACAGGGATTTATTGACGAAAAACTTAAAGAAAATAAAGATTTAAGTGTTGCTGTTGTTCCTAATGGCAGGTTTATAAAATACAGCAAATAATCACAGCTGTCGCGTAAGTAACTGACAGATATATTACTGTTTTAAATATTAAATTGTATAATTGTATAATACAAACAAGTAAATAAGAAAAACAAAACAAGATGGAAATTTTAATAGCGGACCAGCAGATTTTTTTATTTTCTGACCAGCTGACCCCTCACTATGCTGAAGTAAAGGCGTGGGAAAAGAAAATGGTGGCTTTTGACACCATAAGCAAAGTCGGTAATTTTTTAAGCCACCCTAAAGACGATGACTTCGAGCTTGTTTACAGCGAACACCGCTACCAGCCGTTCTGGCATATCAGGGCCCATTCCAGGTATGAATATGACCGCAGTGCAGGTTACCAGTTTGAAACACATGGACCGGAAGTCAAATCAATCACTTGCCTGACAGAGAAGCTTGAAGCAGTTAAAGGTCGGATTGAATTAGCTGTCACAGAGCATTGCATGCAGGAAGAAGAAAGTGAGATATATGTAGATGGTATTTCCGGCAAAACCCAGCATGAGCTTGCAAACTACCTCACTTTTCCCCCGATTCAGGTTTCTGGAGAACTCAAAGACATGGTTGGCAAGGACTCCATTCTCGTACCACCTCAGATGCGTGCTTCTGCCATTATAAGAGACATGCTTTCAAAGCTTATTAAAGGAATTCAGGCAGACAGGATAAAAGAAGAAATAATTAATGTTCCTTCAGTAGACCTGTATTACCGCCCTGTTTATGCCTTCCAGTACAGATGGAAATCGAAGGGCAAGGAAGCAATAGTAGAGGTTGATTCATTGACCGGTATGGTTAGAAGCGGAAACAGGATATTTCGTGAATACCTTGGCAAAGTCGTTGACCAGAACTTCCTCTTTGATGTTGGCGCCGATATCGCCGGCCTGTTGTTGCCCGGCGGAAGTATTGCCGTTAAAGTTGTAAAAAAATGCATCGACATCTCTCAATCCAAAAAATAGCTAATATTTAAGAGTGGATACATAAATTGATTTTACAATTAAAAATTGAATATTGCCTTATCTTATCTTTGGCTTGAAAAGGTCTCCCAATGTAGCTTCTTTTCTGAATTTGAAATTCAGCCCCAGATTTATATTTTTGTTTACCTGTTTGGGAATCATTATCACAAGCAGCAATATAGTCATAACCAGAAATATAGCCTGCCCTTTAAGAAGCCATAGAAATAACCCTGTAAATATAATACCAAGAGATACTGACCATATCATATTTCGTGCTATCAGGATTCCGGCAAGAAGCCCAGCTGCAGCTGTAAAAAATGAAAAAGGGTTTGCAGCCATTACAAGCCCGCCCCAGGTAGCCAGTCCCTTGCCTCCATTAAATTTTAAATATGGCGTGTAATTATGGCCCACAACTGCCGCGCAGCCTGCAAGAATTGCAATAAACTGCTGGTTTGTTGAACCAAGGATTTCAATTGAGCCTGCACTGCTGAATCTGTATGCAAGGTAGTATACGAAATAGCCTTTTGCCATATCAAGAATAATGCCAATAAAGCCCCATACCTTTGAAACATTAAAAACAAGGTTCCAGCCACCGGGATTTTTATCACCAATTTCGGTGAGCCTTTTGCCTCCGGCCATTTTCCCCAGAATAAAACAAAAAGGTATGGCTCCAAACAAAAAACCGGTAATTATTATTCCCAGGTCCTTAAGTATATCCGGCATCTGCGACACGCTCCTTTGACTTTAAATGTTTAAATATAAATGCATTCTATATTGCAGAAACTCATTAAAAACACTCAAATAGCTACCATATCTATTGACGTAAATTCCTGCTGGTGGTTTGCGTTTTTTAGAGTATTTATTTGTCCATGGCAGCTACAATGATATTTAAACCTTTTTCGCTGTAAAGTGCCAGTGTTTGGGAGTCAATCTCGCTATCTGTTATTATGTATGGCAGTGAGCTAAGGCTTCCGATTCTTGCAATTGCTGTTTTTCCGAAATTTGGGCTTACCATTAATCCTATCGTGTTCTCCGATACAGACATTATCTTTTTGACCGCTTCCACTTCTGTTAAACTTATGCCCATCCAGCCAAATTCAAGATTTAATGCAATTATTCCAAGAAATGCCTTGTTTATTATTATTTCATCGAAAAACCTGATGGATTGCGGCCCCAGAAATAAATCAGGATTCTTTCTCCATGTCCCACCGCAGCAAAGGATCTCGCCGTCAAAATCTCCTTTTCGGCTTAAATCACTCAGGGCATTAAGGATATGAAGTCCCCAGGTAATGACTTTTAAGTTCTTTTTTGAAACCAGCATTTTGGCAAGTTCCAGCACTGTTGAGCCGGAATCCAGAAAAATTGTATCGCCATCGTTAATATGTTTTATGGCCTCAGAAGCTATTGCCTGCTTCTGCTCCCGGTATTCTTTTACATGTTCATTAAACACCGGTTCGTTTACAGTTTGTACAGAGGATTTTACTCCCCCGTACACTCTGTTTACCAGTCCTGACTTTGTAAGTATAAGAAGATCGCGCCTCGCAGTAATATCTGAAACAGAAAACTTTTTTGCTATTTCCTGCACATCGGTAAAGTCACGGCTTTTAATAAAACTCAATATTTGATTTCTTCTGTCCTCAGGATACATTTTAACTTCCGTAAACTTTCTTTATTGTTTTGGAAAATTTATCCAGTATTTCCTCGGCCTGTTTTTTGGTTGTTATAAGGGGTGGTTTTATTTTAAGGACGTTTTTTCCCTTTCCGGAACCACCGACTCCAAATATTACGCCAAACCCAAATCCGGCATCCCTCATTGCGCTGCACCCTGAATAGTCTGCTTCTCTTGTCAGGGGATCTTTAACGAGCTCAATTCCTATATGAAATCCAAGACCCCTTACTTCTCCAATCTGGGGATATTGTTTCTGCATTGCAGTGACTTCATCGGCTATAAAGCCTCCAACTTCCCTGACATTTTGCAGGACATTATCACGCTCAATTATTTCTATCTGCTTTAGGGCCGCTACCTGGGCAACCTGATTATTTCCAAAAGTGTGAAGGTCTATACCGTCCATTTTTACGCCTTCAATATCATCTGATACTACTATACAGTTTATTGGAAAACCTGCGCCCATGGATTTTCCGCACACCATGATGTCAGGAGTTACCCCATACTTATTGGATGCTGACCATTCGCCTATTCTGCCAAATGCGGTCTGTATGCAGTCCCAGATAAGGATAATTTTGTGCTTTGTACAGATATCTCTTACTCCCTGAAGATACTGTTTTGAAAAGATTATCTGGCCACCTGAAGCCTGGAGTGGTTCCATCAGAAGTGCGCAAACAGGTCCTGTTGAACCATATTTTATCTGCATTTCAAGAGCCTCAAGGCATTTCCTGTCAACTTCGTCTCTGTCATCCTTATTGTCAACCTCAAAATACGGCCTGTAATAGTAAGGGGCAGGAACCCTTATAAAATTCTGGGAAAAGTGCGCAAGTGATGCTCCTCCGTGGTACTTTCCATATGCAAATGTGCCGGTTAATGAAGCGCCTGTGGTCATAAAAGATGTGCCGTGGTAGCCACCATAAAGGGAGATGAAATTATGTGCGCCGGGGTTGTTTAGGATTGCGACTTTCAGAGCTGCTTCTATGGAAGCTCCGCCTCCCACCGTAAGCATCACCCTGTTCATTTTTGGAGGGAACAACTCTGCAATTTTTTTTGCCAGCAGATAGCGCGGAACTGTATAAAAACCGGTATGGAAATGAACAGACAGGTCCATCTGCTCTTTAACTGCCTGATTTATTTCAGGATGGGAATAACCCAAGTGGAGGGCCCATGACTGGGATGTGCAGTCTATGTATTGTCTGCCTTCCATGTCATATGCGTAAACCCCCTGGCCCCTAACCAGGTTAGGTCCGGGTGTTCCGCCGCCAAGCATAAGATACTTTTCGTAGGCAGGTACATCTTCATGCTTAAATTCAACAATTTTTTTGATTACTGAATCCACTTTTGCTCTCCTTTGTCTGTTAATAACAATAATATTAATATCAATTATTTAATTTAATTATTTTAACACTATATTAATAGTATATCAAGATTATATCAACAATATTACTACAATAAATTAAAGCTGAGTGTTTTTAAAATTATATTAGAGCAGTTTTATTATAATCGATGCAGATTATTCGCCAGAAACCGATCAAAAGAAGTTACAGGGATATTCTAAAAGCTATTTTATTCCATGTTCCTGTTTATATTGGGTCCAGTTTTGTTTAAGTAATAAAAAATCATCGAAATTCTCAAGCCTCTTGATAAAAGGGTTATTATCAAGTTCAAACCCAATGGTTGAATCTGGCTTTACTCCATAGTTGTGTCCGGGCCATACTTCTGTGTCCGGATCAAGGGCCATAATTATTTTCAGACTTTCAAATTCTGTCCTCGCATCGACATCGCTGTAAGTACCGCCTACCTTACCAACAAAAAGCGTGTCACCGGTGAGTATTTTATCTTCTACTTTTATGCAGACTGAGTCTTTTGTGTGTCCCGGTGTATGTATAAATTCAAGTCTGATATCACCTATTAATAAGAACTGATCGTTTTTTACTTCCGTTCCCGGGCCGCAATTAATAAAAGTGACCGGTGGTTTATCCTTCCAGTCCCGGATAAAGTAGCTGTTTCCCTGTGAATGGTCAGAATGAGAATGGGTATTAATTACATATTTTATTTCTACAGCTTCGACCTGGATGGCCTTGATAACCATACAGACATCCGGCGAAGGGTCAACTAAGGCGCCGATTTTTATTTTTTCGCAGGCTACAAGATATGCATAGTTCCTGTCTCCCCCTGATTCTATCTGTTTAAAAATCATCTTTCCTCCACGGCAAGCATGCGATATTTTTTTAAAATTTTATGATTCAATTTGTTACTATTTTGCTATAATATATCACAGAATTATATCGATTAATGATAACAAACTGGAAATGTTATTTTGGAATTTAAATTATTTTTTGCTTTTTACAGAACTCGAAGCATAAATGAATTATTTTAAAAGTACAATAGAGACAGACCCGGGAAATGAATGGTCCCATTATTCTGAAAGTTCGCGAAAAAGGATTATTGCGGTTTCCAGCCAGAAGGGCGGAGTCGGAAAGAGCACTACTGCGATAAATTTGTCTGCATATCTGGGCGAACTGGGTTTCAGGACAATACTTCTTGATATGGACCCTCAGGGCAATTCTACATGTGGACTGGGAATAAATTGTGGAAACCTTGATCCATCAGTTTACGACATGCTTACTTCCAATAAAAACATGGATAAAGTCTGCCGTAAAACAAACTTTAAAAACCTTTCAGTTATCCCTTCCAACTGGAACCTGGTAAAGGCAGAAGCCGAGCTTATTGCATTGAATGGCTGCGAATTCAGGCTTAAAGAATCAATCGACAGGATCAGGTCAGACTACGATTTTATAATAATAGATTGCTCTCCGTCACTGGGAACACTTACAACAAATGCGCTTACGGCTGCAAATGAAGTTCTTATACCGGTGCAGTGCGAATTTTTTGCCATGGAAGGAATGCCCAAACTCATTGAGACCATTGATAATATAAACAGCAGATTCAATAGCTCGCTTGAAGTATCCGGGATAGTACTGACCATGTATTCAAAAACACTGTTTTCATCAAGAGTGACCGACCACATTAAAAAACATTTCCGTGGGCATATCTTTGATACAATAATACCAAAAAATATAAGACTCGCTGAAGCTTCAGGGGCGGGCAAACCTGTATCTGTTTTTGATTCGGGGTGCAGGGGGGCCCACGCTTATAAAAAGCTTGCGCAGGAGATTATAGAATACCGGAATAATAAAAGTTCTCGGGAAACCTTCATGTCACCAAGAAATCTTATGGATTTCTGGAATACCGGACAATCTCCGAGGCATGCGATATCCAAAGCCGGGGTAACTCATTAAAACACAGTTTTTGCTGATTCAGTAATCCTGTATTGATATGTATTTCTGATTATATTGTTATGGCTTTGCATGTTTTATCGGATAAAGGCCATATTCAGTCACAGCACTAATCATTGCATCAATATTTGCCATCGGTACGCCATACTGCAGATTATGAATGGGAGTAAATACAAACCCTCCGCCGGGTGCAAAGATGCTGATCCTTTCCTTTACCTGTTCCCTGACTTCCCCGGGTGTTCCAAATGGCAGGACTGACTGGGTATCTGCGCCTCCACCCCAGAAAACTATTCTTGAACCAAACTTTTCCTTTAATGCTTTTGGCTCCATGTTTGCTGTATTTGTCTGAACCGGATTTATTATATCTACACCAGCCTGAATAATATATTCCATTATATTATATATTGATCCGCAGCTGTGCATCATGGTTTTTACTTTACTGTTCTTATGGACATAGTCAGTCATCAGCCTGTAATTTGGCATATGGAGCTCTTTAAAAATTTCGGGCCTGAAAAGTTCGGATTTTTGGGTACCGTAGTCTGTTCCGCTTAATAATATGGTATCTATATATTTTCCGACAGCGTCAAGGTATAAGCTTATGTTTTCAACTGCCCTTTCTGCAGTGGCCCTCAGAATCTCTGAGGCGTATTGCTTCTCTGAGATGAGAATGCACAGCCAGTCACATATCGTATGTCCGGCAAATAAGGCATTTGTGCCTAATCCTCCCTTAAGAAATGTTCCGCAGATTGAAAAATCAGTGTTTTCGTAAAGAGCTTTGGCCCTTTTTTCCAGTATGTTTAATTCTTCGTCTGAATACAAAGGAATGGAATTTTTCCATACCTGAGGGTCCATAAATGTCCATTTGCCTGTCATTTCAGTACTGCATTCAATATCATAATATAGTCCGCCGGAAGCCATTTGTGCTATTGGCAGTCCCGTAGTTCCCAGTATATGAAGATATCCTTTTTCATCCATTACGGGGTTATAATCTCCTGAAATCAAAACCTCATTATTCCTATAAGTTTTCCAGATCTTCCAGTCTGCATTTTTTAATCCAAATGCCTCTATGAGATTTTCAAGGACTATTACGTCCGATTTGAGGCATTTTGCAACCAGGGGATCAGGTTTTGCAAGCATCTGCCACACATCGTAAACTTTTGGGGGCAGTACGTCCAGACCAAAATGCCTGGCTATATCACAGTACTCGTCGACGTGGATCCCGGTCACACGGGAACCTCCAAAATCCATGGGAACCCTGTCCGGCTCTTCGAAGTTGATGGCTTTTCTGATTCTTTCACGTGATAACATAGGGATATTCTCCTTATTTTTTTTATATATAGGGTATTTAAATTATGTAATCATGTAATCCAAAGGCCAAGGCTATAGGATTTAAATGCTTACGCCGTGCAATCTTAACTAAAAGACATATTACTTAAATGCCGGTGCAGTGAAATCCAAACGTAACCGCCCTGTTATTTAAATGTAGCACATAAGTTGTAAAAGCCAGGATCATAACGTTTTATACAATCTTAATTGAGTATCAGCTTCACTAAGGCAACCATCATATATTGTAGTTGGCCAAAATTGCTCTAATGCTTTCAGGACACGAATAGCGTGCTCCTAAATCAGGCAGATACCCAGTTTATCTTATTCATCCGACAAAATATAGGATTTGCCCCACTCCTCTATCCTCTTGTCATAAACTGCATTAATGCCTTTCGGGGGTGTTCCGGGCCATATTGTAAGAAGGACAAGATCAGCTTCACCGTTTGAGTTGTCCAGTGAATGCTTTACGTCTGCCGGGATGTATATGATATCGCCTTCCTGTATATCCATTAATTCCCCATCTATTTTCAGTATGCATTTCCCTTTTAAGATTACGTATGTCTCATCGTAACCAGGGTGCGAACCATATTCCAGCTTCCCGCCTTTTTTCAGTATGCCATGATTAATGTGTGTGGATTTTGCCTCGGAGTTTTTATCATCCAAAAGCATTCTTGATATATAAAAATCATTTAGAGGATAAGGCTTTACCCTGGATGGTCTTATCAGCATTCCTCTTCCCATTATTTTATTCGCCTCCTGTTTTATTAATAAACATGACTTTTCGTATCTTTATAATATTTTAAGTAAAATACTCAGGTTTTCACAAAAGTTACTAATACTGTTACTGTTTATAATGTGTAAAAGTGTGAAAGCATGTCAGTTAACCGCAGCTTATTGCAAAAATATTCGTTAAATTAACCACCTTTTTACTCTGCCATGGCATTCTTTGTCATGCCTTTACCATAATCTTGCATAAATTTTTGTGTGTTTTAAAAGCGTCGATGGCATCATTGATTTGGTTCAGGCTATAAATATCGGTTATAAGTTTTTCGAAATATTGCGGATTTTGGGATATAAGTTTTATGGCATGCTCGAATTCCTCACTGCGATAAACTCTGAAACCTTCTATTGTAAGCTCTTTAAACAGGACATCATGTAAATTAACCGGAGCCGGTTCGTCAAACTTACCCACAATGGCGATAAATCCCCTGACTTTTACCAGATCAACAGCGTGGGCCAAAAGTACCGGAGCACCCGTGGTATCAAATATTTCATCGATTACGCGCCTGTTGTGTTTTTTAAATCCATCCAAATCATCCACAACTTCAAATCCGAGGGATTTTGCAAATGCAATCCTTTTTTCGTCCCTCTCAACAATTATAACTTCTCCAGCGCCGGCTGTTTTCAGGCATGTTGCAACAATAAGACCAATGGGGCCCGCGCCAAAGACCATGGCAGCATCCCCGGTTTTAAAAACTGAACCTCTTACCGCATGTATGCCAACAGCAACAGGCTCTGCAAGAGCAGCAAGCTTTAAGGGCATTCCCGATGGCAGCCTGACCAGGTTTTCCTGCGGCACAAGGCAGTATTCTGCAAATCCTCCGTCACAGTCTATCCCAATTAATTTTAGGCTTTCACAGACATAACTGTTTCCCTGCCTGCAGGTATGGCACTCATTACAGGTAATAAGCGGATTTACGGTAACTTCTTCTCCTTTTTTAAAGCTTACGTTCTCCCCAGTTTCCTCAATAACACCGGAAAATTCGTGGCAAAATATAAGGGGGAATTTGGCTCTCGGGTGCTGGCCTTCAATGATTCCCATATCTGTTGGCCCACAAAATCCACTGTAAGCGATTTTTAAGAGCACATGCCCTTTTTTTATCTTTGGCTTCTCCAAATCAAAGACTCCCACCGTATTAGCGGACTTTATGACAGCTGCTTTCATATCAATTACGCCTCCATTTTTATTTTATTTACACAGATCTTCAGCGGCTTTAATAATGTCTTCTGCACGCAACTGATATTTTTCAAACAAATCGACTAATTCTGCGGATTCTCCATAATGATCCAGAACACCAACCATTTTTACCAGAACCGGGCATTTGTCACATATCGCTTCCAGCACAGCACTTCCCATACCGCCCATGATGCTGTGGTTTTCTGCAGTAACAGCTTTGCCTGTTTTCTTAAGTGATTTTACAAGTGTATCAGTATCAATCGGTTTTATGGAGCTTAAATTAATGACCTCTGCGCTGATGCCTTTTTTTAAAAGCTCGTCAGCAGCTTCCAGGGCTCTTGGCACCATAAGGCCGCACGCAATAAGTGTAATGTCACTGCCTTCGAGCAATACCGGTGACTTGCCTGCCTTAAACTGATAACCTTCTTTGTTGAAGACGCCATCATATTTGGAAATATCTCCTCTTATCATGCGAATATATACCGGTCCCTTAATCTGTGCTGCTTCTTTGAGCGCCTGGCTCAACTCGAGTGGGTCCGCAGCTTCAATCACGGTAAAATTAGGCATTGAGCGTATGATGGATATATCATTAATGGACTGGTGGGTGGCCCCTGTGTTCGGGGATGTAAAACCACAATAGCAGCCCACAAGCTTGACATTTGCATTGGCATATCCTATCTGTATGAATATCTGGTCACATGCCCTCCTTGTTAAAAATGATGCGAAGAGCGGCACAAAAGGAATATATCCATTCCTGGATGCTCCAAAAGCAAAGCTTATGGCCGATTGTTCGGCCACACCCACAGTTATAAATCTTTCAGGAAAAGTATCCCTGAAATCAAATATGTTTGTTGCGGTCCCGGTTTCAGCATCTATTACAATTACTTTTTCATTTTCCCTGCCCAATTCCACAAGAGTCTCGCCAAGTGCTGCACGCATTCCCTTTAATGAAGAGCCGTACATTAATTTTTCACTCATAGCCCCAACTCCTTCATGCATTTTTTATAGAGATCCTCATCCAGATGGCCGGCATGCCAGTTGATTGCATCCTTCATCATAAAAGATATCGGTTTGCCTTTTATTGTGTCAGCAATAATGACCCTGGGTTTGCCCGGCGCGGTTTCATATTTTTTCGCTTTTTCTATGGCTGCTTTAAATACAGCTATGTCATTGCCATCCACTCTTTGGGTGTGCCAGCCAAAGCTTTGCCACTTCTGCTCAAACGGTTCCAGGTCCATTACTTCGTATGTCGAGGCGGATATAATATACTTGTTGTAGTCCACTATGGCTATCAGATTGCTTAATTTCAATTGTGCCGCCAGCATCACACCTTCCCATGTCTGGCCCTCTGTGCACTCGCCATCACCCAGCATTACATATATAAAGTTAGGAGGTATTTTGTGTTTGTTTTTAAGCCTGCCCGTCCACGCATAGCCGCATCCATTGCAAAGCCCCATTCCAAGAGAACCTGTTGGCGCTTCTATGCCGGGCAGCTCCATATTTGCATGCTCCTGCAACCTGCCATTTATCCTGTTAAACTCATTAAACAGCACATCACGCTCAAAATATCCTCTCCATGCCATCGCAGCGTATTGAAGTCCGGAGCAATGCCCCTTGGAATTAATAAATATATCCCTGTCCTCCCACTGAGGGTTTTGGGGATCAACATTTAAAATACTGCCATACAATACGGCCATCATATCCGCGGCGGAAAGCTCTCCTCCGACGTGGCTTGACCTGGTACCCGAATAGTATGTCAATTCTATTACATCCCTTCTTAACTGAAGCGCAAAGTCATTTAAGTCACTTGGAGACATTTCTTTTTTGTATGTGCTTATGACGGGAACGATGCTTTTATTCTTAAGCCCCAATTTAAAACCTCCTTCTTCCTGGTTTACTGGTTTTTATACAATTTTCAAACGGATTATTTGCCGGGTATAATCGGATATGTGCCGTATTTATACGCCGCATCCGCTGCAGCGAGCAGGTTTTCCGGCGGGACCCCGTATTGGATACAGTGAGTCGGATTAAACACAAAACCCCCGCCTGGAGCAAATATTTTAATTCTTTCCTTTACCTGTTCTGTTACTTCGTCTACGGACCCGAATGGCAGCACCGTCTGCGTGTCTACTCCTCCGCCCCAGAATACTATCCTGCCGCCGAATTTCTCTTTTAACCCTGCAGCATCCATATTGGCTGCCGTTATCTGCACAGGATTTAATATGTCAAACCCGGCAGTTATAATATACTCAATTATGTTATAGATACTGCCGCAGCTGTGAATAAAAGTCTTTATTTTACTTTTTTGATGGACATGGTCGTTTATCATTTTAAATCTGGGCATAAAAAGATCTCTCCAGATATCAGGGTTAAAAAGCTCAATACGCTGTGTGCCATAGTCCGTCCCGGAGATTAAGATTATGTCAATATTTTTACCAACTGCTTCAAGATACAGTTTCAGGTTTTCAAGCGCTCTTTCCGCTGTTGCCTGCAGTATCTCCTGGGCATATGCTCTCTCAGTCAGCAGTACACACAGCCAGTCTGTGATGGTATGGCCGGCTAAAAGGCCGTTTGTTCCCAGGCCACCACGTCCGAATTCACCAAAGACTGCATAGTCAGTATTCTCATGGAAGTTTTTTGCTTCTGCGGAGATTTGCTCTAATTCTTCGTCCGTATAGAGAGCTATACTGTCTTTCCATTTGCCCGGATCCATTTTTATGATTTCTTTTGACATAGCGGTCCCGGACGCAAACTCAAAATAAAGAGTGTCTTTTGCCATCCTGGATATGGGTTTTCCATGACTATCCTGGATTACTAAAGCACCTTTTTCATCGATTACAGGATTAAAATCCCCAGGCATTAATACCTGATTTCCCTTAAATGTGCTCCACTTTTTCCAGTCTTTATTATGAAGCCCCCAGCGCATTGAAGGATTTTCAAGTGAAATGACGTCTCCTCTCAGGCGCATTCTTATCGGCTCTTCAACTCTTGCAAGCATCTCAAACTGTTCATAGACTTTTGGCAGTTCATCAATATCCAGGTATTTTAAGAGTTCACAGTAATGGTCTATACAAATACCAGAAACCTGTGAGCCTCCGATATCAATCGGCACTCTGTCCGGTTCTTCAAAATTACATGTCTTTAATATTCTTTCTCTGGGTGTCACTTAAAATCAGCCTCTTTCTTTGAAAAAAACAAAAAATTTACAATTTAAAGTTTCAGCGCAACACATTCTCGAACAGTCTTTAGGACACGCCCGGCATCAGCAATTGCATCTCTCTTTACGGTCATGGTATTGCCTTTATTGTCCATGCCAAGATTATCTTCAATAAAAGTTGCAAGCATCAGGCCCCTTATATCGTCAATCCTGTCAAAAAGCGCAGGATAGTATGTCTCAATTTCCCATGGAGCAGCGTCCTGTATCTGGATTGTCAGTCTTCCGCCGCCTGCTTTTTTTACAAGCTGCGAAAAGACTTCGCTGTTTCCCATCGGAGAGTTATTTATGGCCCTGATGTTTTCAATTTTCAGCAGATTGTCTGTCTGCTGGCTGCCGTTTCCGCAGTAATGGACATGTCCTCCGCCAAATTCCTTAAATATCCTGCTGTAATAGGGCACGACGAATTCAGAGTAAAGGGCAGGCGTCATGGTGATAAGATCATCATCCGAAACCCATACCCCCACACCTTTTGGAGAGGTAATTCCCTGAAGCCCGCCAGTTTCGTCAAAATCGTAACCGGCATGCTGCTTTTGAATCTTTACCCAGCTGATAAATGCCTCGGTTATTACAGTCATCAGGTGATGAACGGCTGAAGGTTCGTCATACATCCAGATAAAAGCATTCTCATATCCGCAAACCTGCATAAGAGTTGAAAGCGGGCTGTTCATGTCCGTAAGCCCTATGGGCAAGTCACTGTTTTTCTTTGCATAATCTATAAACTCCAAAACCTTGGGCATCTGCCCGTCAGTATACGGGTCAGGCATTGCAAGTTTTGCAGCATCCGAAAGGGATTTAACGACAAATCCATTAACACCCGGGTCATCTCCATCGCCCGTGGCACCTTTTACAGGGCAGCCAAAGCCCGATGCCAGCACGCCTGTACCAAACCATGGCATAAAATATGGCATGGTGTCATCATCTACCTGAGAAAGGTGGGAGGTGAATGCTTCCTCCTGGAATTTAACCATCACTTCAGGATCTTCCCAATATTCTTTAGGCCTTTTATTGTTACCGAACCCAAAGTAACACGGGGTATTTACAATGATGCAGAATTCTTCAGGCGAATTTATCTTTTCTCTGTTAAATGCCCTGTTAATGTTTTTGACGCGTTTTGAGAGATCAAAGCCTCTCCATTCGGATATCATATGTTTAACTCCTCAAAAAAGATTATTTTTGACCGTCTTTTTTAATAAACTCCTTTGTCCTTTCTATAAGTTCAGGGTATTTGCCATAAGGTTCAAACGCCGGAAGGAAAAAACATACAAGCGTCAGTGTCTTGTCTTTGGTCATATTTACGCATTCATGAATGGTTCCTTTTGGAGCAAAAGCCAGACTCTTTTCTGTTACCTCGTACTCTTCCCCGCCAAGAACAAATTTTCCCCCGATATCAAAATAGATATATTCATCGCTTTCCTGGTGTGTATGCCCTTCAGATATTCCGCCCGGAGGAATACTGCCGATTACAATACTGCATCTCTGCTCTCCGGTGGTCTGTGGTGATACCAAAAGTCTTATCAGTCTCGTTGGATTTTCACCAAATTCCGCAAATGGGAAATCCTTTAGATTAAATACTTTCATAAAATTAGTACCTCTTTGTTATTATTTTGCAGTTTTTCTTTTATCTTTTAAGAAGGAATGATTAATTATATCCCGCAGTATTGCTGTTTCTTCAAAAACAGAATCAAATAAATAAAACATTTTAGGGATATTGGATAAACCCGGTCGGCAGGGAATACTTAAAATTACTTGTACCCAAGCCTCCGGCATGAAAACTTTCAGCGATTAAAAGAATATTCCTAAAGTAATTGTAATTTTCAGGAAAGAACTTTCCGGTTCCTTCTTAAAATATCTGCATAGACAGCTACCAGGATAATAACACCCTGTACGGTTCCCTGCAGAAATGTGTTAAGACCTATCATAACCAGTCCGGTGTTTACAATATTCATGATAAATATTCCTATAAGCGTTCCAATCAGGCTGCCATACCCGCCCGCAAGAGCAATACCTCCGATGGCGCAGCCGGCAATAATAAACATCTCCCAGCTGTCACCGATGGGCGGATATCCCTGTCTTGTGAAAGCTGCAACAAGCATTCCTGAAAGGCCCGCGAGAATGGATATTATAACAAAGTTCATGTAACGAACTTTTCTTGTGTTGATACCGGCAAGTTTTGCAACTTCCCTGTTGCTTCCTGTGGCATATATGTTTCTGCCGAATTTTGATCTGCGCAGCAATATTTCAAATACTACAATCAGTACAATAAATATAACAAACGGCAGAGATATTCCTAAGACTTCAGTGCCTACTTTAACTATTGGTATCTGTGCCCTGCCAATGGTATCCATAAAAAATAATGGCAGTGGATAAATAGGGTTACCGTTGGTAACAACCATTACAGCGCCACGAACGGCCCATAATGTTGCAATTGTAACAATAAAGGCTGGCATCTTTAAGTCTACAATCAAAAACGCATTTAAAAAACCTACCAGCGAACAGGCTGCAAGTGTAATAATCATAAACCCTATTACGCCTATCCATTCATAAGGAGTACCCAGGAGTCCAAAGCAATTAAATTTCATCATTAAAAACGTACTGAAAACAGCTCCAAAACCTGCCACCGAACCAACAGAGATATCTATGTCTCCGCCTAATATCAGCATCGTTTCACCAACAGCAACAATCCCATAAAAAGCCAGTACTTTCAGTATGGAAAAAATGTTTGGCGCCGACAAAAATGCAGGGTTTAAAAAATAAAACAATAAAACCAAAACAATGAGAGTTATAAATATGCCGACTTCCTGCACGGAAAATATTTTGCCGAGAACCATACTTCCCTTGTTTTGTATCTGAGTATCATTTTTTTCAAAAGCCATTTATGCTCCTTAAAAATTATTCGTATTATTCTGTATTTAGTCTATCTTTCCAAGTATCCTGTTACGTCGCTTGATATCAAGTATAGTGGCAAGTATCATAATAACTCCAAGCACAACAGACTGCATGTTTAAGTTTATCTGAAGAAGTATCAGTATGTTGCCAATAACCTGCATCATAATTACACCGATTAACAAGCCAATCATTGAACCGGCGCCGCCAATAAGGCTGATTCCACCTATGGCCACAGCAGCAATAGCCTGAAGCTCCCATCCCATGCCCCATACCGGGTTACCCATAGCTTCTTTTGCAGTTAAAAATACGGCGGCCAGGCCAATCATAACTCCGCTTATAATAAACATGGTAATTTTGATGGTATCTGTGTTAATACCTGAAAGCCTCGCCACATTTGGATTATCACCTGTTGCATATATTTTTCGCCCATAGGCAGTTTTCTTTAGAATAAGCTGAAATACTATAATCAGCGCAATAAAGACAAAGAAATTCCAGCTCATAAACAAAGGCTCTGCCTGTCCAAAATGCAAAAATATAGCAGAACCCGGTGCAGGTGAAATCTCAACCGGACGGCTGTATGTCATTGTCCTTGCCAGACCCCTGGCAATAAACAGCATCGCAATGGTTGTAAGAAATGAACTGATTTTTAGTTTGACAACAACCAATCCACTGATTGTCGACAGGGCTACACAAAGTAAAATTGTCAGCAATATGGCGAGTACAAGCGGAATATGCCATGTAGTGGCGGCAACTGCAAAGAATGTGCAGGCCAAAGCAACAATGGCTCCTATTGAAACATCGAAATTGCCTGTCATTATTATAAGAGCCTCACCGATGGCTACAAGTCCCCACATTGACATTCTTCTGCCGATTGCGGCCAGGTTTAATGGTGTTACAAAGCCCGGATTAAAGCTGATAGCTACAATAATCAAAATCAGAACAGGAAGAATAGTGTTAACTTCCTGTATGTCAAAAATCTTCTTGATAATTCTCAAACCGGCATTTCCGGTTTTAACATTTTTTAATTCTGAATCTGCCAATACTTGTTTCTCCTTTACTCCTGCTTTAAGTATATATTAAGCAAAGCATTTAACCATTACAGTTTCCTGCGTCGCTTCACTTTTTGAAAGCTCGCCCACTGTTTTTCCATGGGCAAGTATTACGAAGCGGTCACACATGGCTAAAAGCTCAGGCAGCTCTGAGGACACCATAATGATAGATATCCCGGTACCTGCCATGGTGTTGATAAGGTTATAAATCTCATTTTTGGACCCCACATCAATACCTTTGGTAGGTTCGTCCAGCAGCAATATCTTGGGATCAGTATTAAGTGACTTGGAAATAACAACCTTCTGCTGATTTCCACCCGACAGGGTGGCCACCATTGTGTCATAATTAGGTGCCTTGATGCTTAATTTGGCCATAAATGTATGTGCCACATTGCTTTCTTTTTTACTGCTTATAAATAAACCGCTGACAATCTTTTTTAAATTCGTCAGTACGATATTATGTTTGATATTTGCCAGCATTAAAAGCCCGTTTGCTTTCCTGTCTTCTGTTACCAGACAGAGTCCGTTTCTGATGGCATCGCTGCTGCTTTTGATTTTAACCTCTTTGCCTTCAATAAATATCTTTCCTGATTTTATTGGATACTCACCAAAAAGCGCGCTTAATGTCTCGGTCCTTCCTGCCCCTACAAGACCCACAAGCCCCAGCACCTCGCATTTTTTCAGGCTGAAACTAACATTTTCTATCAGATTTTTATTTTTAATCTTGGGATGTTCAACAGTCAGGTTCTCAACACGAAGTATTTCCTCACCTGTCTGGACATTTCTAGACGGGTACATGCTTGTTATGGTACGGCCCACCATGTCTGTAACAATTTTACTTTCATTATATTGTGCGCTCTCATAAGTGGCAATATTTGCGCCGTCACGCAATATTACAACCCTGTCAGTAAGTTCCACTATTTCTTCAAGTTTATGCGTGACAAATATAATGCTTCTGCCTCCGGCCTTAAACTCTCTAACTATCTCAAAAAGGTTGTCAACATCGTCTTTTGCCAGTGCTGTAGTAGGCTCGTCAAGTATCAGGATGTGTGGATCCCAGGAAAGGGCCCTTGCAATCATTAATAACTGTTTCTGTCCTATGCTCAGCATTCTTACGCGTGTTTTGACACCCAGATTTATTTTTCTTTGCTCTAAAAACTCAGCCGCTCTTTTTACAACTTCACCTGGATTTGTAAAAGCGCTTTTATCTTTGGTCAGATGACCTACAAAAATATTTTCCGCAACAGTCAGATCTTCCATGACATTTATTTCCTGCGGAACAAAACCTATGCCCTTAAGAAGAGCGTCGTGAGGTGAATGAAGATGAACTTCCTCACCGTTTACCAGTATTTTACCTTCAAAAGTACCCGAAACATATACTCCGTTTATGACTTTGAGTATTGTGGATTTTCCGGCACCGTTTTCTCCAATGAGCCCCAGTATTTCTCCGTTTTTAACGCTCATGGATACATTGTTTAATGCCCTGACAGCTATAAAATCTTTTGTTATGTTTTGCGCTTCCAACACATACTGCGCCATACCTTTTATCTCCTCTCAGAATATATCTTTTGTGGCGGGTCTTAATTTGGACCCACCACAAAAGACTCATTTCTTCAGATTAAAGTTTATTTAATAATCAACAATAACCTATTTAACGTTTTTCATGCCTTCGTCAACTTTGTCATTTATTGCATAGTAGTCAGCAACATTTTCTTTAGTTACGAGCGGTGATGGCATTATGTTATCAAACGGAACTGTTCCGCCACGGAGGATAGTATCAAGCATTTCAGCAGCTTTTGCGAATTCTTCAAACAAAGGCTGAGCGACAACTGCATACATATCGCCGGATTTTACCAAGTCAAGATTAACACGGCTGTAGTCCATTGCAATTGCACAGATTTTCTTGCCTGTGTTCTTCTGAGCGCCTGCCCATGTTGAAGGACCAGCGCCTGTGGTTGAGAATGCGCCTGTAATGTCAGGATTAGCCTGCATAATAGCTGTTGCTATCTGGATTGAAGATGGTACGTCAAATCCTTCAACTGCAGCAGGAAGAACGTTAACATCCGGGAATTTTTCTTTCATTGTTTTAATGAATGAATTAGCTGCCAAATCCTCTGTAGGATTAAAGCTTCCTTCGGTTACTGCAACTGTTCCTTTTCCACCAATCTGCTCGCCAATAGCCATTGCTGCTGCTGCGCCGTATTCAATAGCTGAACATGCTGCCCAAGCTGTAAGGCCTGGATATTTTGCTACCATGTCGCCCTGAACTGCTGTGTGGCCTGTTACAACAGGAATGCCCTGATCTGAATATTTCTTTACATACTGTGCAGTAGATTCATCAAACAGATACTGGCAGAGGCCCTGTACCTTAAGTGATGCCATGCCTGCTTCCAAGAGGCCGTACTGTTTCGGAGCATCTGCTTCATCCGGTGCAAGCAGAATAGGTTCGTAACCAAGTTCGGTTGCTCTTACCATGAATCCTGCGATCATGATTCTTACTACAGGATGCACTTTCAAGAATATTCCTATTGCGATCGGGTGATCTTTAGGATTGTATTCAACTGCAGCATCTGCAGCTGCGGTTGTTGTGGCTGTTGCTGCCTTGCAGGCAGTGCCGGCAAAAACAAGCGGAATTGCGATAAGCAAAACCAATAATATTGACAGAAATCTTTTCATTTTGTTCTCCTTTAATGATTGTAATGATTTTGTAAAATTTGACATTTATTCACCTCCTCTTTTTTTAAGCGTTCCTCCCTTAATACCTTATAAAACCCTAATAATATTTTAATAGAATTGACTATTTAATACTATTTAAAAAAAGATTTTATAAAAATATCAAGAGTTGTTAAAAATGTTTAAACTGGCTATTGTCTTCCTGTTTTAGCCTTACTCTTCAGAACTTTCAGACTTTAGACGGTCCTTTAATAACTTCAAAAACAGACTGTAAACATTTGAAATTATATTTTAGTAAAATAAAAAATACTTATCGATTGATATCTTACACATAATACCTGGGTAACCCAGTTACTAAACAATTCTATTACTTTATTTCAAAATGTCAATTGTTTATAAATTTATCCTGCTGCAAGGTTCCTGCATTCTTCTTTAACTATGACTTTTCCAAATTGGCGCTACCCTCTGAGAATGCCTCGCCATAATATTTTTTGATAATCTATACCTGAAGTTTTATTGATTAACCGGGGTTTTAATTTTATTTGCCTTACCACTCTTTACAATATCACCTGCCGTAAAAAAATAGCTTTTGATATTTAAGTATTTTATATCTGAAATTGTAAATTGTCAACAATTTACAATTTAAATAAAGCAACCCTATCGCTGGCTTTAAAATAATTCTGCGCATGTGCCCTTAAAGCAGCTCCATGTCTATTTTATAAAACAACTCCAAGACTGTTGTTGTAAAACAATTAAAGGTTTACTTTTAACTATCCTCTGGTCCATGCATTGCATAATGCGGTCCTATCTGTAAATCATTGCCGCTTCATACATTGTTACAATATTTTCCGGCGGAGTGTCTTCCTGTATATTGTGCCCCGGGCCAAATACGTATCCACTTCTGCCCATGACGCTCATCATTCTCTTCACTTCCGCAATTATCTCATCTTTTGTGCCGCTGGGCAGTACATACTGCTCATCCATCCCGCCCCAAAATGCGGCCCTGCCGCAGTATTTCTGCATCAGTGTTTCCGGTGCCATTTTGGCGGCCCTGGTCTGAAGAGGATTAAAAATATCCACGCCCGCATCTATAAGGTCATCCATTAAAGGCTCTATAGAACCACAGCAGTGCAGCATTATTTTAATGTCTGCCTTTTCGTGAATGAATGCAAATATTTTTTTATGGTATGGTTTTATGACTGTCCTGTAAGTCTCGGCAGACATCTGCGGCCTGTCCTGCATGCCCAGATCATCAGCATAGCCTATTGCCGCGGCATATTTTCCAACTTCATTTAAGTAATTGCCAAAGAATCTTTTTTGCAGCTCCAATAATCTTTCGTACAAGTCGGACAGGAATTCACGATTCAGGAGCAGATCGCAGCCCAAATTTTCATAACCCCTTATTTTCTGAGATGTTTCATAGAACCCGGGAACGCCAAAATCTGCAAAAACAGCATAGTCACTGTTGTTAAACATGTCTTTGGCTCTTTGCTTTAAGCCTGAGTAGAGTTCCGGCATATCCGGGTCGGGCATCACAAGTTTGTCAAGGTCTTTACTGTCCGGGGTGTCTGCGTAGGCAAGAGGGCTGTAATAGACATCAAAATACTCATGGGGAAGCGCTTTTTTATACCTGATTCCAAAGCCACCTTCATATTTGTTGTCTTTTATATCAGGTGGAATGACATTTAATCCCACGCGCCTTACATCTGACCCGAATTTCTGCATTATTTCTTCACATGGCTCCACGGTCCCCATCGTATAGTCTATGATGGGGTCATTATCGCTACTTATGCCCAGATATCTTTTTAACCTCCTGTGCGCATTTAGATCCATGCATGTCACAATGGTTGCGCCAAGATCCAATGGAGTTTTGTCGGCTTCTTTTAAATTGAGCACTCTTATTACTCGTTCCCTGGATTTCATTTACATCTCCCTTAATTTTTTTAATGAAGGATAAAGCTGTGCATACATGGTTTTTTGTTTTTCATAGCTTTCAGACACCTTGCTGTCAGGCTTGTATTCTACACTAATTTTTACCGTCTTTTGAACTGCATCAGCACAATCCTTATATATGCCTGTTGCTATCCCCGCAAGCATTGCTGCTCCTCTGCATACTGATGACTGTGCGCTATCCATTGTATAAAATGTCCTTCCGGTTATGTCTGCTCTCAGCTGGACTGAAAATGGCCATCTGGCATTTCCTCCGCTGATCCTGACAGACTTAAATTCCCCGCATACCTGTGCAAGTGCGGCAGCATTGAGGCCAAGCTCACAGGCGAGCCCTTCATATACGGCTTTAAAAAACTTATGACGCGAAAAGTCCGGTGTGATCCCGTACAACGCACCTCTGGCACGCATATCCCAGTATGGGTTACATGAACCTATAAGATGTGGCGTTATGCAGACTCCTGTAGGAGTTTTATCCAGTTTTCGGGAAATATAAAGATACTCCGAAATGCCTTCCTCTGCGGCCTTTTGCCTGTCCTCGTAGCAGAATTCGTCGACAAACCAGCTTGTTGCCAACCCTGCCGGGAAAAATGCAAGAGTGACATATTTTCCTTCAGCAACATGGCAGTAGGAATTCAGGTTATAACGGTAGGCAGTATCATTGTTTTTAGGCAGGTCAGATATTGCTGCCAGGCATTCAAACGTTCCTGCAGAATCAGACACCTGGCCCTCGTTTATTGCGCCGCATCCAAGCGCTGCCAGCGGCTGGTCGTGCCCTCCCACCACTGCTTTCACGCCTTTTTTCAGGCCCAGCATTGCTGCAGTATTGCTGTCAATTTTTCCTGCTGTTGTTCCGGAAGGCACACATTCGGGCATCGTATTTATGTTTATGCCTGCCTCTTTTAATATTTCACCTGACCAGGTGTGGCTTTTAATATCAAGTGCCATGGTTCTGGATGCAAGTGAATAATCTATAAGAGGTTTAAGGCCCAATCTTCCCAGTATGTAATCCTGCGGACTTAAAAACATGGCTGCCCGTGAAAAGACATCCGGCCTGTTATTCTTAAGCCACATTATCTTGTTGACACTAAACATCGGGTGCAAAGGCACTCCTGTTATTTCATACAGTTTTCTTTTGCCCAGGCTGCCTTCCCAGGATTCGGATTCTTTAACTGCGCGGTTGTCGGAATTCATTACCGCAGAATAAACGGGCCTGAGGTCCCTGCCAACAGGAATATAAGTCTCACCATGTGAAGCTGCGCATATTGCTTCTATGTCCGGAACTTCTGCAGCGACAGCTTTAATTACCTTCATGGCAGCCTGCCATATTGCCTCAGCATCTGCTTCCGCAGAATTTCCATCCCATACTGTCTCAAACGCTTCCTGCGCCTCTGAAATGGTTTTGCCCTCTTCATCAAAGACCGCCCCTTTTATACTGCTTGAACCCAGGTCCAAACCGAGCAGCGCCATATATTCTTACCTTTCATTTTTAGTCCAGTGTAAACATTATCTTAAAAAAGTACTCTTTTTTTCCTTCAATAAATTCCCTGAACACTTTGATTATTTCGGTTACAGGGAAATGATGGGTTATCATGCCCTTTGTGCTTATGCTGCCGCTACTCAGATACTTTATCATATCCCGGTAGTCCTGTGGCACATACATGGTGGTGCCGGAAAGCCGCAGTTCATGCTGAACGAAATCCGGCAGGTGCGGGATGGCATAATTCATCTGAAGAACGCCCACCATTACAATGCGTGAGCCTCTCTTTGCCATCAGTATTATCTCTTCCAGGATTTCGCCTTTCTGTCCCACACAGTCAAAAAAAACGTCCACTGCTTTGGAACTTCCAATAAGCCTCTCCAGGCCCGCAGTGATCTTTTCCGTGGAAGCATTTATCACACCGTCTGCGCCAAGGGATTTTGCAAGTTCCAGGCGTTTTTCATCAATATCAGCAATATACACCCTGGATGCCCCAAGTACTTTAACGCTCTGCATGGCAAATAAACCTATGGGTCCTGCGCCCACAATTAAAACGGTATCTCCTTTTTTAATCTCGCCCCTCTTTGCCGCATGGTAAGCCACGCAAGCCGGCTCTATCATTGCCGCATCATCCATGGAAAGATTATCCGGTATGGGGATTGCCATAACTGCAGGCATCACTTTAAACTCACAATGCGCGCCGTCTGCTTCGGCCCCGGTACAGCGCAGCTCTTCACAGAAATTAAATGTTTCTGTTTTGCACTGGCTGCACTTTCCACAGACAAGATGTGGTATGACTGCCACTCTCTGGCCGACTGACAGATTTGTAACACCTTCCCCGAGCTTTGCTATCTCACCGGCAAATTCATGCCCCATCACCAGCGGATAGCTGACATAGGGATGCTTGCCATAATAAATAGTCGCATCGGAGCCGCATAGCCCTATGCGCCGCACTTTAATCAATACCTCGTCTTTGCCGGGTAAAGGAATTTCCCTGTACCCTTCCTCCAAAACCATCGGGCTTTTTAATGTAACACAATACATCCTGTTGTTATCGGCCATGGCTTATGCTCCCCTGACTGCTTTGATCCCCAGGAATTTACAGAACATTTCCAGCGCGTCAGCCACCTTCGGGTCATGTATCAGGGTCCCGTGATGGATTATACCGTTTTCTATCATCTTGTTTTCCCAGTCAAACACATCATTAACTTTCACCCAGCCATATGCTCCTCTTACAAAAGGTTCTATATCAACGATTTCGCCGGTGCCAAAAAACATGGTGTACTCTCCTTCGTACTCAACCATCCTGGCACAGGTGACAGGACCTGATTTGAGTTTGAATTCCAATGCTCCATGGCATGTTGGACACCATTGCACCATTCGTTCATTTCTCATAAGTCTGGATTTGCAGGACTCGTCCCGCAGACTGGGTGCAGCATTTCCGCAATGCCATGCCAGCCATATATTTTCCTCTGTCGGGTGGAGATCGGTCCAGTCTATGAAATCAGGCTTTGCCTCGCCCAGTGCCGCACAGTAGATTGCCCACATTGTGGCAGCCCCAAGAAGGTCGACTTCACATGCTGTTATGATGCCCTTATCATTTAAGCGCCCAAAAGTGGAGCATGCAGATATTCCATATACTTCCTGTATCCTTGTCCAGCAGTTTACCGCCATGGCAGACACACCAAGTTCCTTCTGGATATTCATAAGGGAAAGCTCATATCTTGCCTGGGTTATTATGTCCTTGTCTGTACATCCGTCAGATATTTCGCCGGCCCCTTTTCTTATTTCATCGGCTATTTTTAAAACCTGCGGGTCATCAGGCAATACTTCGTCAAGTTTTTTAAAAGCTGTTGCAAGATCCATTGGTATGACCATCTGGGAGAATTTGCGCTGCATGTTTTCTTCACTCCAGAACTGAGATTCAAAGAGCTGCGGCCTTGCGCCAATCTGGCCAAACCTTGCGCCTTTAAACCTGCTGACCGCACTTACTGCCCTTACAAATATGCTCAGATTGTCTGTAAAATATGCATCTTCAGGATTGCAGGTATTTATATGAACGAATGTAAAACCTCTGCGCTTGATTGCTGAGCAGGTCATAAACTGCCCGCACCAGGTATCAGTCAGGCGAACGCCTTCGGCGGTATAAGGACCGCTTCTTGTGCAAAAGTGAAGAATGGGCATATTTTTATTTGGAAGGCCGCTTAAAAAAGCACCCACCGCAACTTCCATTCCAAATGTCATATTACCTATAATAAGGCCCTGCACTCCCTGTTCAAGAAAAAATTTCAATACTTTATCAGCATCGCCAATATCATTTACACAACCATTGCCTGTCATTTCTTTTGAAGGAACAACAAGGTCAATACCGGGTATTTTTTCAAGTACTGCCACACATCTGTCCCGCATTTTGTAGGCCCATTTGCCGTAAGTATCATTGCCATCCCACGCATCCCAGTTTGAAGGTATAAAGCCGATTTTTGTTTTAAACATAGTTCCCTCCTTGCAGGTATATTAAACTTTTTATTTATTCTTGCCGGATCGCTTAACCAGTTTTTATTATTCCATATGTGCTTGCCCGGGCATTATGATGAACTTTGCTATTTTATTTCAATCGGGTATTGCCCGTACTTTCTGGCAGTTTCGAGCATCTGCATGTAATTATCATAGGGTACATCGCTGTGTATGGTGTTGCTGGATGATAATATGTGTCCCCCTCCCGGCGAAGCAGTCCTTATTGCTCTGAGAGTATCTTTGATTACATCCTCCTTTGAGCCCAGGTGCAGAACGCGCCCGCAGTCCACGTTTCCCATCAGCAGAACTTTATCACCGTATTTTTCCTTGACCCACTTAAGATCCATTCCCGCCTCCGGATCAATACTGTGATAACCGTCAAACCCGGACTCAAGCAGAAATTCATCAGCAAAACCTGTTATATTTCCATCGGTATGCCTCAGGTAATACATGCCATGTTTGTGAACCGCTTCTGCAAGCTTCCTGAATCGCGGCGCATAGTATTTCATATAATCTTTGGGTGAAAATAGCGGGCCATGGTTTCCGGCAAGGTCCTCCCCGTCAAATATTGCGTCAACTCCCATCGAGGCATATTTTTCTATAAATTTCAGGCCCTTTTTTACACGATAATCCAGGTATCTTTCTACCAGATCGCCCCGGAATGCCATCGCCTCCAAAAAAAACCTTCCAATTGCGCCCATGCTCATCGGAGGGAAATCCACCTCAACAACGGCCATTACAAATTTCCTGCCGCCGCACTTCTGCATTATGTATTCAGCCTGGCTCCAGTTAAATCTTTCCATATCTATATCATCTTTTTCAAGAAGATTGACATACCGTTCAAATTCCTCAAGGCCGCCTCTGTGAAAATTTGAATCAGAGGTATGGAAAAGATCAGTCTTTTTATCAAAATGCACTATTGAGAACATATTGTTTTTTTTGTCATCAAAGCGCCAGGTCGTCTCATCGATAGCCACAGGAATAGCAAAATTTTTAAGCGGAGGGCGTTCTATAAGAACAGTATCAAGTTCAAGTTTATCGTAAAGCTCTACAACATCAATGGCTTCCTGCAGAAAGAATTCTTCGCCCCTGCCTTCTATAAGCATATTATTTAAAACTCCGCACCTTATATATCCGCTCCATCCGGTATAAGCAAGCCTGCCAAGTACCTTTGATGCAACGGGAGAATTAATATATAGCTCTGAAACAGGCACCCTGTCGGCTTCTTTATGTAAAAATGCTGTTATTACTCTTTCCCTGCTTTTCAAATCAAAACTCTCAATCTTATATTAATATCTGTGTGGATTTATAAAAAATACGCCTTACCGGGTTAATATTGCAAAAATTTGTTTGTTTGTGTTAATTACTAACTATTATATTTAAAATGTTTTTTTTGTCAATTAGTTTAAATTTTTTAATTAATTTTCCAAATACTTGTATTTCAAGCATTTAAACTGATATAATTAGTTTTATTAAATTACAAACTAAATAATAATCAGGATTTTAAGATAAAAAGCGAACCATAATTAAATATATTTCTTAATTCCATTCTGGCTAAAAAAACAAAATGCTGCTTTTTGACAAAAAAAATAATCTTATAAAAGATTTAAACAGGACAAGGATATTAAAATATATCTGGGATAATGCACCCATAGACAGGGCAAAGGTGTCAAAAGAACTGGGCCTGAGCAGGACAACACTTACAATAGTTGTAAAAGAGCTTATTGAAAATAAAATACTGGAAGAAACAGGGCGAGGAGATTCGACAAGTGAAGGCGGCAAGAAACCCATCCTGCTAAACTTCAGGGAAGATTTGGGTTTTATCATAGGAATTACGGTGGGGATAAAGAAAATCAAAGTAACCCTCGGCAATATTAAGGCGCAGTTCATAAATGAACTGGAAGCTGAAAGGACCATAGACGAGGGCCCGGAAGAAACATTAAAAAAAATCTCAGGTCTTATAAAAAAGCTTGATATCTATAAAACGGGCAAAATACTGGGAATTGGAATTGGTATCCCGGGAATTATTGACCATATAAACGGAATTGTGAAATTCTCTCCCAATTTAAAAGGGTGGGAAAATATAGCAGTAAAAAAATATATTGAAGATGAATTTCCTGGAACCAAGTGTTACATCGACAGGGAAACAAACCTTCAGATATTTGCGGAAAAATGGTTTGGACAGATAAATTCAAAAAATTTTATTACCATAGAGACAGGCGTTGGAATCGGGATTGGAATAATCATAAATGACATGATTTACAGGGGCAATAATGATGCAGCCGGAGAGTTCGGGCACACAACTATCGTCCCCCAGGGCAGCGAATGCCACTGCGGAAATTACGGATGCTGGGAAACTGTAGCTACAATAAGCAGTTTTGTAAACAAGGCCAAAAACGGAATTGAAAAAGGCATCAGAACAACATTACCTGATTACTATACAGATGGAAATCTGACTTTTGAATCAATTGTAAATTCATACCAGAATGGTGATGAATTTTCTAAGGAATTGCTGGAAGAATACGCCTACTGGCTGGGTGTGGGTATTGCCAATATCGTTAATGTTTTTGACCCTGAATTAATAATAATATACGGCAGCGCTTCCCAGCTGGGAGACATGGGGACTAAAATCATTAAAAATATCATTTCCTCCAATGCTCTTCCCAGAGTGAAAAGAAACATTGAGGTTAAATATTCCCGTTTTGGAAAAGAAGCAAGGATCACCGGAGCATTTGGGCTTGTAATTAAAAATATCCTGTCTATTCCTGACGAATATATAATCTAAAAAATTATAATATAAATAATCACAATAGATTTAAAAAAACATAAACAATCATTGACATTTGTAACCATATAGGTTACATTGCTATTATGATTAAATCGTTTATTCACAAAGGGCTTGAAGACTTTTTTTACGATGGGGAGAAAAAAGGTATACAGCCAAATCATGAAAAGAAGCTTGCTACTATTATGGATCGCCTTGATGCTGCAAGTGAAATTCGCGATATGAATTACCCGGGTTCAGGCCTGCATTTACCGGAGCCGAGGACAAACAACAGGTGGTCGATAAAAGTTTCCGGAAACTGGCGGATAACGTTTCGGTTTATTGACGGCACCGCCTTTGAAATTAATTATGTAGATTATCATTAAGAGGTAAGTACTATGAGAGCAAGAAAAAGACAACCTGTCCATCCGGGCAATATTTTAAAGGAACATTATCTTGAACCGCTGAACCTCAGTATCTCGGCTCTATCCGGTATGTTGAATGTTTCTCGCAAGACTGTTTCCAAAATCGTTAATGAGCACGGGTCTGTGACACCAGACATGGCATTACGCCTGTCAGTAACATTCGATACGTCGCCGGAACTGTGGCTGAATTTGCAGAGCAACCATGATTTATGGAAAGTGTCTCATGAATCAGAAAACTGGAAAAAAGCCCAACGGATGATTATGGCTGAGACCCACGCCTGATTGTGTATATGAATCGAAAATTGGTGTAAGGGCCGCCGGTATACATACATCAAGAATCTGTAACTATACATTTGTATATGCCCCGTCAAGTACAATATCCTGGCCCACCATAAAATCGGAAGTCTCAGAAGCCAGATAAACGAGCGCTCCTTTAAGATCTTCAACGCTTGCGGCTTTGGCGATAGGGGCCTTATCTGTAAATATTGGCAGCACTTCTTTTACAAAACCCTCAGTCATTGTTACACCCGGACTGATACTGTTTACCCTGATGCCATGTCTTATCCATTCAACGGCAAGACACTTATTTATTTATTTTTTCCTTTTTTTAACAAATATTTCAATGCATATAAGTGCTGGTGGCTCCCCCATCAACAGCGCACATGGAACCGGTAACAAACAAAGATTCATCGGACGCTAAAAAGAGAGCAGCATTTGCAATATCTTCAGGTTTCCCATACTTTCCCAATGGAAATGTTTTTAGAAACTTATCTTCATTAAAACCGGGGACATTTTTTGTACTTTCCTCAAACATAGGAGTTTCAATATGTGTCGGGACCATGCAATTTACCCTTACATTAAATGAGCCATATTCGGCAGCCATGGATCTTGTGATGGCAACAATGGCGCCTTTTGAAGCAGTATAAGCGTCACACCCCGGTACTCCCAGAGTGGCCGCACTTGAGGCAGTATTTATCACAGAGCCGCCGCCGCTTTTTATTATTTCCGGAATAGCATACTTACAGCAAAGGTATGTGCTTTTTAAGTTAATATCTATAATTTTATCCCATATGTCTTCGTCGATATCAGTAATGCGCCCGTCCCTGTTTTTCCAGAAAACTCCTGCATTATTATAAAGGATATTCAATTTGCCGAATTCGACAATGGTTTTGTTAACAAGGTTTACGACATCTTCCTTTTTTGAGACATCTGCTTTTACAAAAATTGCCTTACCACCATTTTCAATAATATCAGATTTGGTTTTCCGGCCACCATCTTCATCAATATCAGCAATTACAATACTTGAACCTTCCTTTGAAAACAGCATGGCTGATGCCCTGCCTATTCCCCTTGCTGCTCCTGTTATTAAAGAAACCTTGCCTTCCAGCCTCACTTTTTATACATCCTTTCCTATAAAAACTTAGATGCGGTTGCTGTATTTTTACAGATTATCAACTTCACCAAATATCGTCTTTTAAATAAAAAATAGCAGCCTGTCAATTATGTTTTTTATCCTGATATTTTACTGTATCCCTGATTAATGTATTATTTTGCCGGGTTTTTGCTCAAGATACACTACACTTTAATAATTATGCACTTATGTAGGGCCCGTCAATTATCATATCCTAACCCGCTATAGAATCAGTGAGTCACAAATTTACCAGGTTAATAATATTTGAGACCAGGCTTTCCACATCCAGGCCCTGGTATTTATATTGATATTCAGTATCTGCGGAGACTCCATATTTTGAAACGCCCATTTTCTTATAATTACAGTTCATTTTGTTTTCAGCAATAAAGGAGCCTATCATGGTTCCAATCCCGGTATTTACATTATGATCCTCATATACAACTACATTTTTGGTGTTATTTATGGCGTTTTGTAACTTTTCATCATCAAGCAAGGGAACTGAGCTTACATTTAAAACCCCTGTTTTAATACCATGCCTGGTTTGGAGGATTTCTGCTGCCTCAAGCGCCCTGAAAGCCATGTGCCCATAAGTTATAATAGTTGCGTCGGTTCCATTTTTTAACCAGTCTGATTTGCCGTACTTAAAAACATAATCCTTCCCAAAAAAAGGCTTCTCGCCACCGGCGGAAAGGACAGGGATTTTTGACCTGTTTAAAACCATCAGGAAATTACCATGTGTTGAAGATATATAATTGGTAATATGCGCGGTCTGGTTTGCATCGGCCGGTATGACAATTTTAAAATTAAAAAGATTAGACACAAGGCTTAAATAATCCAGGCAGTGGTGGGATTTCCCGTCTTCCCCTACTTCAAGGCCGTTGTGCGTACAAACAAGTTTCAGGGAAGTATCGTTGATGTCATTTAGCCTTAGCTGGTTATACACCTCGTCTATTCCAAAAACAGCAAAACCGGCAAAAAAAGTAAGAAAACCTGTTTTACTTATGGCTCCGGCAACAGCAGCGGCATTATGCTCGGCGATACCCGCCTGGATAAAATTTTCCGGAAAATCTTTTTCAAATAAATCAGTCTTTACAGATACTTTAAGGTCGCAGTCTATGGCAATAACCGGGGGCCCGTTTTTTTCGGACACATTGTCTCTGCCGATTTTTAAGAGGGCAGCGCCAAAAGCATCCCTGCCGGCTATCAGCTGGCCAGATTTGTACTCTTCTGAAAAATCTGCTTTTATACTGTCTTCGATGTTTTTATCCTGAGATTTTTGGATTTTGGATTTATTGTTTTTAAATTCGCCGGGCCCATCTTTAAGGGTATACTCCTTGCGTTTTACATCAATAGTTTCTTTACCTATGTCTCTATAGTCACTCATCAGGACAGGTCCCAGATCAAGCCCCAGCTCAAATTTATTTAGTGCCTCATTATATTGTTCGGGGGAAAGGCACAAACCATGGCCCTTATGGCTGTCTTCGTACCCTTCCAGGCCTTTGCACATTGTTGTTTCTGCAATAATACAGGTCGGTTTTGTGGCATTAAAGTAGGGTTCCCTCAAAGTCTTATACAGCTTTACAAAATCGTGGCCATCTGTTTTGGCTACTTCCCATCCGCCATTAATATAATTGCCTTCGATATTATTCTGCATTATATTATCCATACTGTCTGTCGCCTGCATTCTGTTGCAGTCAACAATTGCAGTAAGATTATTTAAGTTGTACTTGTTTGCAAACCTTATGGCCTCTGCAATCTGGCCCTTCTGCTGCTCACCGTCACCCATTATTACAAATACCCTGTTTTTAATACCTTTCTTTTTGGAAGCCAGAGCATATCCGCATCCCAAAGAAAGGCCCTGCCCAAGATCACCGGTGCTCCACTCTATGCCCGGAACCTTATTGCCTAACTGTCCCTCAAAAATACTGCCGCCGTTTCTGAAATTAAATATGGCGTCGTCCAGATCAAAAAACCCGTTTATTCCAAGGGCAACATAAGCAGCTGCAGACGTATGGCCGATGCTGATGATAATTATATCCCTGTAAGGCACTTTTACTTTTTCCCTGCCTGTATTGGAGCACAGCCATAAAAGCAGATATAAGTCTATGGTGGAAAGAGATCCGCCAAGATGGCCCGTGCCGCTGATTGTTGTCATTTTTAAAATATCCAGCCGCGCCAGGTCAGAAAGTTCTTTAAAGGAACTGAGATCTGCATTTTCCACTTTCACATTGGTAAAATTCTTGTATTTTTCCAACTTTCCAAGCAGTTCCCGGTATTTTTCACTTTTGTTCATATAGCTGTAACCTTATGTTGTATGTTTGTATTGCGTATTAACTATTATATATATAGTCAATTTTTTGTCAATTTATTTAATATGCTTAAGTTTATTATCAATTTATATCATTTTTTTACATTTACGGCTACCGAATTGGTTTTATTTGTTTTTTTGCATTACAAACTAAAGAATTTTTGGCGTGTAATCCAGATTTAATAAAATCAGTTATTTAAATTGGTTCTTGCTGAATAATTGGATGAAATTAGAAATTTTAAAAACGGTTGTTGCTGAAGTAATTGAAATTATTTCTAAAATAATGGATCACCGTGCAAGAACCAAATCAGGCTTAAATTTCTTTGCAGTCAAAAAAGTGTACTGATGTTTTTGCAGTCAAA
>CAYZUS010000005.1:35059-50731 GCA_964481885.1 uncultured Actinomycetota bacterium
TTTGCAGTCAAAAAAGTGTACTGATGTTTTTGCAGTCAAAGAAGCTTCCTGATGTCTTTGCAGTCAAAGAAGCTTCCTGATGTCTTTGCAGCAAAGTAAAAGCCCTGATTTGCCAGGGCTTTTACTATATTTTTCTTTTGTTTTCTTTTCAGGAGAATAGGTATCCCCATATGTTTTTAACAGACATTTTTAGTGGGCAATGCTTAAAAGCAGGGCCACCGGCTGTAAAGACAAGCCGAGCTAATATCAGGATTGATTCCAATAAATCCTGATATTATACCTTCAGAAACACATCGTCAGTTTGTAATTGCCTGAGCATCCCCCCACTGTGTTATTGAATTATCCAGTGAATATTTATAAAGATTTACAATCTCAACAGCGTTACCGGATTGCGGCTGCGTTATTACAACAAAAGTCATCGTCGGATAACCCGATGCACTATCTATCCAGGTTCCTGAATTGGCATAGATTGTTTTCTGGTTATCAAGATTAGTACCCGATAATATAGTTGCGCCATGCGTGTGCCCAAACACAACTATTTTCTTGGCAGCATCATTATCAAAATATTGAAGTTTTGACTGGATATCTATGGAACCGTAGCTGCCTGCTGTTTCGATCGCTTCATCTGCAGGAGTTTTTACTTTCACTCCATTTAGTGTCTGTCTTTCGTCCCAGGTATCCTGCATCCCTTTATACAGAGCTACATCAATTATTCCACCAGGCGTGGTCTGATATGGAATTAAATCATTTATTGCATAATCCTCTGTGTATCCGTCAATGTTTGTTTTAATGGCCTTATCGGAAAATTTTTCGTTTACAGGTATATTGGCCAGGAGACCTTTCCAGGTCATGCTAAGTATATAATACCCGTACTGGCTCACATTATTTTTATCAGCAGTTACCTCAACAAAAACATTGTTTGATTTCGGTATGCCTTCAACAACCGAAGAGGTTGCTATTCTTGTGAAAAAATAACCCGGCGGCAGTATGGATGTATTGTTTTTTGTTATATCCCTGTTTGAAATTGGATCAGGCGCACAAAAAATATTATATTTATGACCATGCTCAATGACTATCTCCGAGTTGGCTCCGGTAGTGTATTCTCCCAACCCTTGAACATCACTTCTTTTCTGGTTTATTCCGGGTAAAATCCTTTCAAGGTCCGCCTGTGTCATCAGCAGGTCGTGATTTCCCGGCACATAGGACACTTTAATCTTGCCGGCAGTAATGATTGCGTTTATTGCATCCATGACATCCTGGTTGTTTTTACCGGCTGAATCAAAAAAGGTCGATTGTGAGTCAGGAAGTACATAATCCATCGGCAGAAACCAGCCATCGAGCAAATCCCCGGCTATAACAAGTTCTGCTACATTTGGTGAATTTTTGATTTGACCCAAAAAATTTATCAGTGCGGGCCTGTTCTGTTTGGTCTCTGTAAAAGTATCATCTACTCCTAAATGTATATCGCTTATAATAACGATTTGTGAACGGGTATTATTTAATGCGGCGCTGCCGGCAAGATTTAATATATAGTTTGTAGCAAAATAGCCCGTATAATCATTTTCCAAAGCCAGGCCCGTTGTTGATTTTAGGGCATTGCTTACTACAATTTTATACTCCTGGCCCTCTGCAAATTTTTCAACATTTGCGTTATTAATCTCCAGGATATTAGGGTTATCCGGGTCAATCTTTGCAACACACTGTTGTTTGACCGCATTGCCGCCGGGAGCCATCTGGTATAATGTGACTGCGGAGGCAATAGTACTCGTATTCAGCGGTTCGCTGAACGTAAAGGTGACTGTTTGCACGGAATCATTAACCGGAGGATTCCCTGCGTCAGCAGACATAGAAATATTTACTTCTGCTGTCATTACGGTTGCAGCAGCCTTTGTTGTTGTAGTTTGCGCAGGTGAACACCCGGACAGTAAAAAAATCAACAGCAGTAACGAAACGAAACTTACGAGCCCCTTATTCTTCATTTCTCAACTCTCTTCTATGAATTATATTATATCAAATAGGAACATCGGTTGAATTTTGATTATTCTTTAATTTATGCCTGTTAAGTAAGTTGCAAAAGGTACAAACCTGTAAAGTCTTCAAGCTTAATTTGAACAAATAATTTACACAAAAGATGAATTATTAACAGTAAATACTTAAAAATTAATGTGGAAGAAAGAAGAAATATCCTGAAAAAACAGAATCGTATTTGACGATGATTATGCAAATAACAACTGTGCGGGCTAAGGCTGTGCATAGCGTAATAATTTTATGAAGTATTTAACTGCTTAAACTACAGTTAAGTGAGTGACCCGTTTTTATCAACATCTTTAACTGATGCTGCGTTCCCAATGGTGATATTTAAAAACCACTCATATGTGGAGAAGGCTTTTACCGTGCTGTTTTGCCCCCAGGCTGCAGCAAAATCAGGCCTGTCAAAGGATGCGCTGCAGGGTTCAAGAAACAGGTTATAGATATTTCTGAAGCTGCCGGGATTGTGTAGTATGCCGAGATAAGGTATTTTCTCTGGTGGGAATGAGAGAGCAAAAACACTGTTGTCTGGATATTGCGCCGCGCACCAGCCTTTATTTAATGCATTTTTAAAATAATATTTCTCGCAGTTATCCTCCCGTTTCCCCATAACGCCGACATCCCTTTTAATACCGTCTTTGTCCGTAAATTCCGGCCAGTCAAATTCTTCGCCGTATCTGCCTATCCTCCCGGTATTGGTAAATACTGAGATTGCTTTTTTTAAATCCGGTGGGACAAGTATTTTTACACCCGGCTCAGAATTAAGCATGGTATGCGCGGCCCATAAAAACTCCATGTCAAACTGGGTATTGTTTGTCACCTTATAATCTATTCGCAATACGGTTTCAGAAAGAAAACGCACACGCTTTTCAAAAACATACGGCAGGCGTATGCCGCAGAATGTAAAACTTACGCTGTCTTTGCCTGCCAGTATTTTTGCCTTGAGGTTCCAAACCTCGCCGTGGTCCGCAAGCTTTATCCCTGCCCACGGCTCTTTCTGGTAATAGCAAATATCAATCGTGGGAAACATGTCGTCAAGACCGCAGCACTCTGCTTCCACATATGAACCGTCAAACGGCACCGTCCTGTATTCCGGTTCGGGACGCTGAACCATAAACTCTTTGGACGTTTTCTTATCAACAATAGAGGCAATATTGCCACCGAAATCAGGCAGGAATTTGAAAACAAGCGAATCGCTTTCCAGGGTTACAGCTTTCTGGTCCTTGTAACTGCTTTCATATATTTTATAACCCATATCAAGCTTCCCCCTTTTTATTTGGTTCCTGGTGAATAATTTATTTTTTGCCGGCTCAATTGTTAAAACTAAGCTAAAAAAACTTATTATTCCGGCTATTTCAGCCAATTATTCAACGGGAACTATATATTCTTTCCTGCCAACTGTGTCTACTTTTAGCGCCGGCAGTTTATTTCTTCAGCCCCTCTTTATTTACCTGCCTTAAATTTTTAAAAGTATCTTTATCCTTGAGGCACTGTTAGTTTTAAGGTCGATAAGCGCTTTTTCTGCATCTGCCAGCGGTATTACCTGCGTAATCATCGGGGTAAAATCCACTTTGCCGGATTCCATCATGCTTATAACCACTGTGCCCATGCTGGGGCTTCCACCAACCGGGACAAGATGAACGCATCTTAAAATCATCAAATCCAGATTTAATCCGTCTATGGGTTTTTCATAAAAAGCAACACATGACACCCTTGCGCCGTAGTTTGACATCCTGATTGATTCCTTTAGCATATCTATTGAACCTGAGGCTTCTATAACCACATCGGCACCCTGGCCGCCGGTAAGTTCCATTACCCTGGTATACATATCTTCTTTTGTAGTGTTAATGATCTCATCAGCACCGAATTTTTTGCCTATTTCCAGTTTGAAGTCTTTTCTTCCGACGAGAATGACTTTTTTTGCGCCTGAGAGCATTGCAAACGGAACGGCCCCCAGACCGATCGGGCCCGTGCCTATTATCACCACATTGTCCCCGATTTTTATATTGCTCTTCTTGACTGAATAAAGACCGGTAGCAACAGGTTCAACCATTGCGCCCTGTTCGAATGAAACGTTTTCCGGAAGCGCAAACATATGCCTCTCAGGCATGACCGCATATTCTGCATAGCCCCCATCGTGGGCAACTATTGTGCCTACGGCCTTCATCTTTGAGCAGAAAAGATAATCACCTGAAAGACACCTCTCGCATATTCCGCAGGATATTCCTGTATCACACACGACCCTGTCGCCGACTTTAAATTTGCTGACCCTTTTACCTATAGCTTCAATTACACCTGAATACTCGTGGCCGAATGTCATGGGCACATTAATCAGCCCAGCTTCCCAGAAACTGCTTTCACCTGAGTAAATAGCCTGATCGGTCCCGCAAACTCCGCAGTATTTAACCCGGATAAGAACATCATTTTCCATCAGTTCCGGGATTTCCACTTCCATCAACCTTAAATCTTTTATTCCGTATAGTCTTTGCGCCATCATTTTCATAAATAACCTCCAGAAAATCTGTTTGTTTTATAATTTTAACTAATTGTTTTATATTTCTGTTTTTTTCTTCTTTTTATTATTTAAATTGTGTCAAATAAAAAAATATACAGTTCTGCTGATAAGACAAGGCGTCAGCATTAAAATATTGGTTCGGCAATTATTAATATGCAGTGCATCCTCCGTCTACTGCTAAAAGATGGCCCGTCACATAGGAAGATGCATCAGAAGACAGGAATATGCATGCGCCGACGATTTCCTCGGGCCTTGCAAAACGGCCAATAGGAAATCTCTTTAACATGTCTTCACCATATGCAGGGTTTTCATCTATACATTGCTGAAAAAGCGGAGTTTCAAATGTGCCTGGAAGAACTGCGTTGACCCTGATTCCCCTCTTTGCCCATTCGCACGCGGCGGTTTTGGTAAACATTGCGACCCCTCCCTTGCTTGAGCAGTAAGCGGCACTTAACGGTATTGCCACCACGCTTCCCAGAGATCCAAAGTTTACAATTGACCCCTTGCCATTTTTAAGCATTTCCACTGCTGCATATTTGGTAAATAAAAAAGTCCCTTTTAGATTTACACCAAGGACAAGGTCCCATGCATCCTCATCAAATTCTTCCAGGGGCATTCGCCTGGTTATGCCTGCGCAATTTACCAAAGTGTCAACAGAATTAAACTCCTTTACCACCATTTCTACGGCCTTTTTGACCTGCGGCCCGTCGGTAACATCAGCTTTTATCGATAATGCGCGAAATCCGGCTGCCAGCAGCTCATCAGATACTTTTTTTGCTGCTTCAAAATTGCTGTCTACAAGGGATACGTTTGCACCCGCCATTGCATAGCCCTTTGCCACTGCCATTCCCAGGCCGCTGCCTGCCCCCGTTATTATTGCTGATTTACCTTCCAGGCTGAATTGCTTTAACGACGGATATGCCAGAAATTTCTCATTTGTCAGTTCCATATTATTTTGCCTCGCTTTTTATGCCGTTTTGGCCAAAACTCTTTATTTATAAAATTCCAAAAAAAACCATTTCAACAATAAGACGCACTAACTTATCTCACTAATACGGTCCCTCATTTTGAAATCTTTTAATAACAAACCAAGCCATAGTTTTTGGGTTATCTCAATTTCTATTTAATACTTCTTTTACTGCCCGGACTATCTTTTCTGCCGAGGGTATTGTCAGCTGTTCCAGTTTCCTGCTGTAAGGTATCGGAGTCTGGGCCGAAGTCACGCGCTTTACGGGCGCATCAAGCCAGTCAAATGCAAGCTCGCCTATGACAAATGCAATTTCAGCGCCGATACCGCACACAGCATGAGATTCATGCACCACAACCGCCCTGCCTGTCTTTTTAACTGAACTTATAATCGTATCTTTGTCGAGCGGCACAAGAGTCCTAGGATCAATTATCTCTGCATCTATCCCTTCTGCCTTGAGAATATCTGCCGCTTCCATGGCCTTAAGTACCATCCAGGAAGTCGCCACAATTGTCACATCTTTGCCTTCACGCCTGATGTCGGCTTTACCAAAAGGTATCGTATACTCGCCGTCCGGTACTTCTCCTGTTGTATTGTACAAGACTTTATGCTCAAAGAACATTACAGGATTATTATCCCTTAAGGCAGTTTTTAAAAGTCCTTTTGCATCATAAGGGTTGGCTGGCATGACTACCTTTAGCCCCGGCATATGGCAGAATATTGCCTCAAGGTTCTGAGAATGCTGCGCGCCGTTGCCTCTGCCACTTCCCTGTTGGGCTCGTATTACCAATGGAACCATGGCTTTTCCACCTGTCATGTAACGAACTTTTGCAGCCTGGTTTATCGTCTGGTCCATGGCATGCAGGATGAAATCCACATACTGCATCTCAACTAACATCCTGGTGCCTGTGAGAGCTCCTCCGACACCGGCTCCAATTATCACAGCTTCTGAAATCGGGGTGTTTCTTATCCTGTCATGTCCGAACTCTTCAAGGATTCCCTTTGTGCAGCCAAAAACGCCGCCCATTGTTTCCACATCTTCACCCATGACAAAGATATCTTTATCTTTGCGCATTTCTTCTGCAATAGCGTCCCTTATAGCTTGTGAGTACCTGATTACCGGCATCTTTATACCTGCCTTTCATAAAAAACATCTTTATAAAGGTCGCTGTCATCCGGCCACGGACTTTCCTGCGCGAAGTGCGATGCTTTTTCCATTTCATCTTTCAAATTCATTTGTATTTTTTCAAGCGAGTCACTTTCGGCCATCATGTTTTCAATAATATATTTTCCAAGCCTGGCTATAGGGTCCCTGGCTTTCCATGTTTCAACTTCTTCAATACTTCTGTAGCCTCCTTTTGCATAACCGTCCCCGGTATAGTGGCCCTCCCAGCGGTAAGTCTTGGCCTCAATCAATGATGGGCCCCCTCCCTTTCTTGCCCTTTCAATTGCAGAGCCTAAAACATCGTAAAGTTCAAACACATCGTTGCCGTCACAGATAATACCGGGTATCCCGTAGGAAGCGGCCCTGACGCTTACATCTTTTACGGGGAGGCTTTCTTTAACGCTTGTAAATACCTGGTAGAGGTTGTTTTCGCAAAGGAATATGACGGGCAGCTTCCATACCGCTGCCAGATTTAAAGACTCGTGAAAAATGCCCTCATTTGTTGCCCCTTCACCAAAGAAGCATATGGTAACATTGTCATTTTTTTTCATGATCGCATTTGTTATCCCGGCACCAACAGAAATGGCGAGTCCTCCACCAACCATGCCATTTGCACCCAGGTTTCCCTCAGTAAAATCTGCCATGTGCATTGAGCCGCCTTTGCCTCCACAGTAACCGTTTTTGCGGCCCAGAAGTTCCGCCATCATCCGGTCCGTTTTGCCGCCCTTGGCTATACAGTGCCCATGGCCCCTGTGCGTGCTGGTAATGGTATCTGTTTTGCGCAGAAGCTCTCCTGCAGTTGCTGCTATGGCTTCCTCTCCAATATATAAATGCATTGAGCCTGTAACCAGGCCTTGGGCGAAAAGCTCGGTTGCCTTCTGCTCAAAAAGCCTTATCCGCAGCATTTGTTCATAAATCTTTAGCAGACTTTTTTTGTCCGGTACTTTGATGTCAGGCATTTTATTGCCAGCCTTCCTTTTTATAAAATCATTATATTTGGTTAAATTTTTGCAGTCGCATTACTTAAGGTTATATGAAATTTTATATTCAAACTATATTAAGTTAACTTTTATGCATCGCATAACTTAAGATTATAAGAAATTATTTGCTCAACTTAAATTTGAAATTCAGCCGGCTGCTTACCAACAGCCACGCATTTTTTGTTCTTTCTTTAAATTCTTTTCATTTCCAGATACAGAAATTTTTTTCCTGCATGGAACATGTAAATCTTTCAATCCATGAAAAGCCCGCCATCTATATCCAGTATCTCTCCTGTGATATATCTTGCCCGCTTTTCATCTGCCAGAAACAGTGCTCCGTACGCTATATCTTCAGGATGGCCCATTCCGAGTGGCACAGATTTTACGATATTTTCAAGCATTTCACTATTATAGTCTGCTCCTGTCTCGGCGCCTGTGTTTGTACCGGGGTCAGTGCCTTTGCCTGTTTGCTTGCCCGTGTCTTTTACTTTGCCCGTGCCTGTTTGGTCGCTGCCTTTGCTGTCGCCTCCTAGCATTGGGGTATCAACAGGTCCCGGACTTATTGCATTTACCCTTATCCCAAATGGCGCAAGCTGTTTTGCCAGGTGTATGGTAAGCGCAGATATTCCACCTTTGGAGGCAACGTAATTTCCGCCTACATTTAACCCCCCGGTTTTTGCCGCTGCAGCAGTTATATTAATAATGCAGCCTTTTTTACGCTCCTTCATACCCGGAATGACTTCTTTGGACATAAGAAAAGTACCTTTAAGGTTTACATCCAAAACCCTGTCCCACTGCTTTGTGGAAATATCCTCTATTTTGCCTAAGAATATAATACCGGCAGAATTTATTAAAACATCAATGGGGCCATATTCTTCAAGAACCTGCTCAACAGCTTCCCTGATAGAATATTCCTCTGTTACGTCAAAATCTTTTGAGATTGCTTTCCCGCCTGATTGTGTTATTTCAGTTACTGTCTTTTGAACCCTGATCTTGTCAATGTCGCAGGCTGCCACAAATGCTCCCTCCAGAGCAAACATTTTGGCAATAGCCTTGCCAATGCCGCTTCCGGCTCCTGTCACAAGTACTATTTTTCCGTCATAATCCATAGGTTTTTTAACCCCCTTATATCCAAAATACAAGTATTTTTAAAAATCATCACAAACAGGACATATAACAATTGTGAAATTATTTTCTTTCACAGTCAGGTATAAACAGTGTTTTTATTCCATTGCCGCTTCGAAGGTCAGCAAAAGCCTTTTCCCAGTTTTCTATTGATTCCCTGTGAATAATAAGTTTACTTAGGTCCATTTTTGTATTTGAAGCTATTGCTATGGCTCTGTCCCAGCTTGTATAACTTGTGCTCAAATTAAAAAAGACATCAAGGATTTTTTTCTGTGCCGTGTCCCAGTTTACGCGGACATCTGGTTTGCCGGTGAGCCCGACCACACACAGCCTGCCGAGTTTTCTGACTGCGTCGATTGCAGTCTGGATACCCTTCTCGTTTCCTGTTGCTTCAATGACAATATCTGCCATCTTCCCGCCTGTCTGCTCTGATATTATTGAAATTGCGTCTTCTTTTGAAACATTTATAACCATATCGGAACCCAGCTCAAGAGCAACCGGAAATCTGACTGCTACGTCCTGGTCCACACCCAGCATGAAAACTTTTCCGGCTCCGTTTTCTTTTGCTGCAAATGCACACAATATTCCTATTGGCCCTGAACCTACAACAACGACTGTCTCCTGCGCCATGACCCTGACACGCTCGCAGACATAGTTTACTGCCACTGCAAGAGGCTCTATTAATGCGGCCACATCGTTGGAAAGACCGTCCGGAACTTTATGGAGCAGTTTTGCAGGCATAGTAAGGTAATCAGCAAAGGCACCGTCCTGGCCCCATCCGGGTGAACGTTTTTCCGGGCAGATCTGCCAATATCCCCGCCTGCAAATGTCACATACCATACATGCTTCTGCATGAGGTTCAGCAACTACTCTGTCCCCGATTTTTACATTGGTTACCTGGCTGCCCTTCTCTTCAACGACTCCCACAAATTCATGCCCCAGCGTGACAGGCGGATAATATGTAAATTCGTCATCCACTATATGAATGTCTGTACCGCAGATACCTGCAGCCTTTACTTTTATAAGCACGTCGCCGTCCCTTTTTAGTGCAGGTTTGGCCACATCGCGCACTTCGGTAAAACCTTTGCCCCTGTCATATTTCTGCAATGCCCTCATATAAATCCTTTGCCTTTCGTCAATTAATTATCTGTGGTGCCGCAATAGTCCTGTCCTCAACTTTATAGTCTGAGCAAACATTTTTTATTGCTCTGTTTCTATATACCCCATTACCTGTTGAATGGTGAGTTCGTCATCCACCTGCGCTGTTATCTCCACAATTACACCATCAGCCGGGCTTTCTATTTCCAGTGTTGCCTTTTCAGATTCTATTTCTGCAAGGGGCATGTTTTTTTTCACTTTCTGCCCCACGCTTACCATCCATTTTCTTAAAACAACATATTCTGTAGTCAAGCCCTGCTGGGGTACATTAATCTCAATTTTCATCTTTTCTGCTCCCTTTTTTTAAGCCTTGTCATTTAAATTCCTGCATCTTAAAAAACCGCGGCATTTAATTCGGTAAAAGCCTTCCTTATCCAGCCTTCATTATCAAATTATTCCAAACCCCGTTTATACCTCTTGTTTTTTAAGCATTGTATAAATTTGTAATTATATTGATTTTTATTTTTAATCCTGCTTTTTGGTTTATGATTTATTTCCCTTTGAGCACCTGCTTTATTGCGTCTGCAATAATTTCTTCAGTAGGGATCATTGCCGCCTCCAGAACAGGAGCATAAGGATGTGGGAGATCTTTGGTTGCCACACGGATAATCGGGGCCTTTAAGTATTTAAATAGTTCTTCTGCAGCTTTTGCAGATATTTCTGAAGCTGCGCCGCATGTAAGATGGCCCTCTTCCACTATTACCAGCCTGCCGGTCTTTTTTACTGATTCTGATATTTCCTTAAAGTTTAATGGATAAAGAACCCTTGGGTCTATTATCTCTATGTCAATATCTGTTCCTAACATTCCTTTTTGCATGACATTGTTTATGCGCTGCTGAATTATGGGGCCGATAACAACAACTGTTGCGTCTTTGCCCTCTTTTAATATGCTGGCTTTATCAAACGGAACAGCATACTCTTCATCAGGTATCTCTTCCCTTATGGGATATGCAAATTTATGTTCAAAGAACACCACAGGATCATTTTGCCGCAAAGCAGTCTTCATGAGCCCCTTGGCATCATAAGCATTGCCCGGCACAACTACCTTAAGACCCGGCACATGCATTGTGATGGCATAAAGGCATGCAGAATGGTGGGGACCTGATACCCTTCCCCCCATCTGGGCCCTTACAATCATAGGGACTTTGACCTGCCCATCTGACATGTAGCATAATTTTCCAGCCTCCTGGCACAGAGGACTCAATATCTCATAAAGAATATCTGCAAACATTATATCCACTATCGGTCGAAGGCCGGTCGCTGCGGCCCCTACTGCCATTGCTGTAAAACCATTTTCACTTATTGGCGTATCTATAACCCTGTCGCCACCGAATTCCTGGAACAGGTTTTTGGTTTGTCCATAGCTTCCGCCTCTTTCCCCGATTCCTTCACCCATTGTTATAATCGTGGAATCTCTTCGCATCTCTTCAGCTATGCCGTCCCGCACTGCATTCATGTATGATATCTTGCTCATTTAATTGCCCTCCTCAAAAAGATGTTTTCCAACAGTTGACGGGTCTGGAAGCGGACTTGCTTTGGCATATTCATATGCTTCTTCCATTTCTTTTTCCACAGATTCCTCTGCCTGTTTGATTGAACTTTCCTCTATTGCATATACTTCTTTAAGAATGACTTTAAAATTTTTAATAGGGTCCTTTAATGCAATCCAGGTGTCAACTTCTTCTTTTGTACGGTAAGTGCCGTAAAGCTGGTCACCCAGATAGTGGCCCCCATGACGGTATGTCTTGCATTCGATAAGGGTAGGGCCCTGGCCGCTTACTGCCCTCTCTCTAGCTTCCGCAGTTGCTTCATATACTGCTACTATGTCGCTTCCGTTTACTGCCACACCTTTCATTGCAAAGGCTGCTGCACGGGATGCGATTTCGGGATTTGCTGCCACCGTTTCAAGAGGTGTTGCTGTTGCATATTTATTGTTTTCACAAACAAAGATCACAGGAAGCTTAAGGTATGAAGCCATGTTAAAGGACTCATAGCATATGCCCATGTTGCTGGCGCCATCACCGAAAAAGGTGACCCCAACAGCTTCTTTTTTCAACAGTTTGGCCGAAAGTCCGGCGCCGACTGCCAGCCCTATGCCTCCGCCCACCATACCGTTTGTACCGAGAAATCCAATGGAAAGCTTGTACATATGCATGCTGCCGCCGCGTCCGCCATTGCATCCTCCCTGTTTTCCAAACAGCTCAGCCAAAGCCTCCCTGACAGGGATACCTTTTGCAACAGCATGCCCGTGGCCCCTGTGTGTGCTGGTGACAACATCTTCCTCGGTTAGTGCAGCACATACGCCTGCAGCTACCGCTTCTTCTCCCTGATACAGGTGAACAAACCCCGGCACTTCACCGGATTTGTATTTTTCTGCAGCCATATCCTCAAAAAGCCTTAAGCGATACATGTCTTTGTAAAGCTTGAGCAGGTTTTCAGGTGACGTGTCAAGTCTGCCCATAATTACCTCCATATTGTTATAAATTTTAAATAAATGATTTCAAACAATAGCTACACGGTCACAATCACCAATCAATCAATCAGCCGCAATCAATAATAATCCATCTGCCTTACTGTCAGCGCCTGACCCTTCCGGAAGCGTCCCCGCCCTTTAGGGCGTCTACTTCTGCAACAGAAACAAGGTTGAAATCGCCTGATATGGAATGTTTCAGGCAGCTTGCCGCAACCGCAAATTCCAGGGCGTTTTCTTTGTCATCATAAGTGTTGAGTCCATATATCAAACCTGCAGCAAAGGAATCCCCGCCGCCAACTCTGTCCACGATATCTTTTATCATATATTTTTTGCTTAAGATAAATTGCTTCCCGTCATTTAAGCATGCCGACCATCCGTTTACGTCTGCACTTTCGCTTTCCCTAAGGGTGATAGCTATTATCTTTACATTTGGATATGTTTTAAGAACGTCAAGCGTCAACTGCTCATATTTGGCCGTGTCCAGAATGCCCTTTTGCACTTCAGCCGCTGACTTTATTCCCAGAGCTTTCTGGCAGTCCTCTTCATTTGCAATCACCACATCCACGTATTCCATAAGCCCACTCATCACTTCCTGTGCGGTCTTACCATATTTCCAGAGATTCTTCCGGTAATTTAAATCGCACGAGACTGTAAGTCCCATAAGTTTTGCCGCTTTCAGGGCTTCCAGTGAAAGCGCTGCGGCTGAATCACTTATGGCAGGCGTTATCCCCGTAATATGAAACCAGCCTGCGCCTTCGAAGGCAGACTTGAAATCCATGCTTCCGGGCCTTGCGATAGCCATGCTGGAGCCTGCCCTGTCATAAATGACATTTGAGGCCCGCTGGCTGGCGCCGTTTTCAAGAAAATATATACCCATTCTTCCTTCACAGCGCAGTATGTGTGTTACGTCTATATTAAATTTTCTAAGCTCTCTTATACAGGCATCACCAATATAGTTTTGCGGCAGAGCAGTCACATATGAGACTTCGATTCCAAAATTTGCAAGTGAAACTGCCACATTTGCCTCTCCCCCACCAAATGTTGCTTCAAGTGCCGGAGATTGAAAAAGACGTTCAAAAAAAGGAGATTTCAGCCTCAGCATTATCTCTCCAAAAGTAACTACCCTTTTCATACAATAGCCTCCTTTATTTAAGCTTTCCTATTTCTGCAGCAAATGCATGGCAAAACCACTTATCTGTTCTTTAAGATACACAGCTATAATTTTGCCATTCTTTTCCTTTGCTGTGGCCATATCAGTTTCAAAACCCCGTTTGCCCAGATAATAAATGGCACGCGCTATACTGTTTGTGCGTATGGCAATGTGCCCATGCAGCCCCGCCCCTATTTTTTTATTGACTTCCAGGATGCTTCCAATAAAATTGGAGCTTTCCCCTTCCTTTATGCCCAGGCCAAAAGCCTTGTCAAACATCAAAGCAGAGTTCATTGCGCTTTGCCCATCCGGAGTATTTATCCCGATATGCGCAAGCTCAAATCCCAGCAGTATTGTGATTGCCTGTTTTACTGCATCTGTTATCTTTACAAATGTTTTTGCCGCCATTGCAGACGGGCTGCATAAAAAGCCGCCTCCAATTGCAAATACATATTCTTTATCTGAGTATTCTTTTAAGTTGGCCAGGTCCACTCCACCTGTCGGTATGAATTTCTTGTTTCTGTACGGGCCGTTTAGTGCCTTTAGCGCTTCCACACCGCCGTATACATTTGCAGGAAAGAACTTCAATACATCCAGTCCGAATTTATCTGCAAATTCAATTTCGGTAGGAGTAACGCAGCCTGGTGTTATGGCAACGCCGCAGTCAGCACACCATTTTACAACTGTTTCATCAAATCCCGGGGTTACAACAAATTCAGCACCGGCTTTCACTGCATCGTCTGCCTGCTCGACACTTCTTACTGTACCTGCGCCGACAAGCATATCGGGAAATTTTGCTTTAACTTTTTTAATACAGTCCAGCGCGGCTTTGGTGCGCATGGTTATTTCCATGATATCAAGTCCGCCGGCTAAAAGCGCCTCTGCTGCAGGTATGGCATCATCAGCGTTTTCCAGAACCACTACAGGTACAAGCCCTGCCAGGCCAATTCTATCCAGTACACTCATTTTTTAACCATTCCTTTCAAGCTACTAAATAATAATTAAAAATGTTCCTTTTTGGGCTTCAGAGCGCAAAATGACAATTATTAATATTTCTTTTTATACCAATATGCACAAAATACTAATTAAAATTATTCCTTTTTAGACTCAAAGCCTCTATTGAAATTATTTTAAAATTTATTTACAGGGTATGTGGGTTTGCCGCTCTCAAATACCGCCCTTATATTCTGTGCGACTTTGGTATGCAGTTCCTTCATGGATTCGTCTGAGTAAAATCCCACATGATCCGTCAGTATGCAGTTTTCCATTTTCAACAAAGGATTGTCAGCTGGCAAGGGTTCCTTACTATGAGTGTCAAGCCCTGCAAAAGCTATCTTGCCATTTGACAGAGCATCTATTAATGCTGCCTCGTCAACCAGCGGTCCTCGTGCAGTATTAATAAGAATTGCAGAGTTTTTCATAATTGAAAATGCCTTTTCGTTAATGATTCCTTTCGTTTCAGGGGTTACAGGCATATGAAGTGAAATATAGTCTGCTTCGGCCAATGCTGTTTCCAGGTCTGCCTTCTGCGCGCCCAGAGACTCAATTATTTCCTTTGAGACATACGGGTCATATACCAGTACTTTTTTCAGGCCAAGGCCCGAAAGTTTCCTTACCAGGCATCTCGCGATATTTCCAAAGCCTATTATTGCAAAAACCCTGTCTTTTATCCTGTATATGCCGCTTCTGTCCATGTTCCATCCGCCCTGTCTGACCTGCTTGTCACGAAGGGTAATTCGCCTTACGCAGGAATAGAAAAGAGCCATGGCATGGTCGGAAACATCCTCCATGCAATAATCGGGCACATTGGCCACAAAGATTTTCTTTTTGGTGCAGGCTTCGACATCCACATTATCGTATCCGACGCCGTATCTTGAAACCACTTTGCATCTGGTCATGTTTTCTATAACCTGTGCCGGCATGGGCGCCTGATCCAAGAGTACTCCATCTGCGTCTTTGCACGCGATTATCATTTCTTCGACTGTTGAACAGTCCTCGATAACAACTTCAGCGTCCACCGGTTTTAATACTGCTGCTTCAATGCTGTAGTCGCCGTGACGGTTATCTGATACTACCACTTTATATTTTGCCATTTTTAAGACTCCTTTGCT
>CAYZUS010000005.1:50831-76994 GCA_964481885.1 uncultured Actinomycetota bacterium
TATCGCCATGGCACAGGATTTAATGTCTGCCAGTTTTACCTGTTCATTGTCAGAATGAGCATGGCGCAACTCACCTGCCCCGAATATCACAGCCGGTATTTTCTTTTCGTGCGAATAAAACCACATGTCGCAACAGGCCGGAAGAGCAGAATACTGCACTTCTAACCCCGCCTGCCGTACAGATTCTGCAAATTCCACCACACAGGGCAGTTCCCTTGAAGTAACACTGGGTTCACGCTGCAAGGGAAAACTTATTTCTGTATAGCCTGAAATTTCTGCTCCCGCACCCTCTATGCTTTTGGATATTTCATCCATGACTTCCTGTGAAGTCATGCCGGGCAAAAAGCCGAACACTCCCTCAAGTACTGCTTCTTTGGGAGCTGTAGCCGGCCATGCTCCCGAGTGAAGCTTTCCGAAAGTCAGTGGCATGGGATTTTCAAAATCCTCAAAGGGATGTGCCCCTTTGAGCCTCTGAAAAATTTTTTTATGGCAGTCTTCCAATACGCTCATAACCGTAACCGCAGTTTTTAGTGCATTTTTTACAGATTTTACGTCACCGCTATGTCCGGCTATTCCTCTGGTAACCACCCTGAACCATAGGACACCCCTGCTGGCAGTCAGTATTTTTAAATCTGTTGGTTCCATGATTATGGCAAGGCTTGCATGCAGTTCTTCCTGCATCAGCGCAAGTGTGCCGTTTCCGCCTACTTCTTCTTCAGCAACAATATGGACCTGCAATGTTTTTTGCGGTTTTACACCGGATTTTTTGATGGCAGACAGAAGAAGGTAAATAGCTGCTATTTGTCCCTTGTCATCACATGCGCCACGGCCATACATCACTCCGTCTTTTTCGAAGGCGCAAAACATTTCCTCAGCAGCCGGCACAGTATCAGCGTGCGCATTTAGTATCACTGTATCGCTTGTAAGGCCACTTACCTTAAGCACAAGATTATTCTTGTTATTGTAGGATATCCCATCTTTTACAGTACTGTAATAAGGATCCGACTTAAGGTCCTGTGGCATTTTTACAAGCGTAGCACTGTCGCAGAGGTCAAGAAACTCGCTTTTCAAGACGGCCATTAATTCTTCTTCTTCGCCTGAAAGTGATTTTACGGCAATAATTTTTTTTAAAAAAAGCGCCGCATCCTTTAAATTTTCATCAAAAATATAAGTGTTTTCCATCAATATGTTTTTATTTATTACAGATATTTGTTACAAATTTATACATTTACGTTCAAGTGACATTTTATTTAAGGGGCCTTTTTGATCAGCTTGCCGCCAAACAGAAACAACAACTCCGTCCCTCTATTGCCCCGTCCAACGCACAAATCTACTGCAGGCTTAATAACGCTGATTCCATTATATCCAGGCTCTCATCTATCTCTTCGTCGCTTATAACAAGCGGCGGCCCCACACGAATCACATTACCGAAGATGCCGACTATGCCTATCAGAAGCCCTTTTTGTGCGCACCTGAGCACAAGCTCCTGCGCAAGTTTGGGAGCAGGTTCTTTTGTTTTTTTGTCCATAACAAGTTCCATGCCTATTACAAGGCCCCTGCCCCGGACATCGCCCAGGTATTTGGATTTTTCCTGGATATTTAATAGACGGTCCTTAATGATTTTGCCGGCTCTTAGCGCTTTATTTGCCAGATCCTCCTGTTTCATGATTTCAAGAACTGCAATGGTGGCTGCGCAGGAAATTGCATTTCCCCCAGCTGTACTGCTTAACTCGCCCCTTCCAAGGCAGTCAATAACATCGGATCTCATAAGCAGTGCTGCCTGAGTTATCCCGCTGCCTATACCTTTCCCCGAACCCACTAGGTCAGGGGTTAAATCTTCCCACTGCATGTAATACATCTTTCCGCACCTGCCAAACGAGGACTGGACCTCGTCCAAAGCAAAAAGGATTTTCTTATCCCTTATCCATTTTTCAAGTTCTGTCATCCAGCCATCCGGTGGGAAAATAAAACCTGCGGTGCCAAGATAAGGCTCTGTTATTACCCCGGCCAAAGAACCTGATGAGTTTGCCTCAACTACGTCATCCAAAAACTCAAGGCACATATTACCACAGACATCCACTGTAGACTTAAAAGGACAGCGGTAGCAGTATGCAAAAGGAGAACGAATGACCCCTGGCATCGAGGGCCCGAAACCTTTTTTGATTTTAGACATTCCTCCTGCGCTTGCAGATGAATAAATCCTGCCGTGAAATCCGCCGTAAAAACCTATTATCTCGTGATTACCTGTTTTTCTTTTCATGATTCTTATCATGGCATCGGTTACTTCTCCGCCGGTAGATAAAAAGAAGCAGGTGTCCAGATGCTTTGGCGCCGAGTTTACCAGCTGTTCAGCTGCCTGCACCCGATAGGTTGTCGGGTATTCATAGCAGTTAAGTATTTTTGTAGATGCTTCCTGTACTTTTGCAACAAGTTTGGGATGGCAGTGCCCCACATTTGCCACAAGCACCCCTGAGGTCCAGTCTATAAAAACATTTCCGTCTACGTCGATTAGCCTTGCGCCGATGCCATGATCAACAGCAATAGGCGCCTGGAACCCTGTGGTCCTGGCTTCGGCTTTGCCCCAACGCTCTATAAGTTCTTTAGACTTTGGGCCCGGAAGAGGTGTTTTTACATTAGCTATATTTGTCATTTAAGTCATCCCCCTATTTTCTCTATTTTCACTTCCTGTCCGAGTCTTTCTGAAGAAAGATATCCGGAATATATGGTCATTATGGTATCTGCTGCAAGCTCTATGCCTGAAATTGGCTGCCTCTTATTATCTGCAAAGCATTCTATTGCATCCTGCATCTCTGCTTTGTATCCAAACAGCCAGTTTTCATCCATGCCAACCTTGAGCCAGCCTTCATTGGTGCTTATGCTGCAGTTTACATATATGTCATCAAACTGTGAACCTTTGGGATTATAGGTCTCCATCAAAGTAACAGGGTTTATGTTTATCCGGGTCCGGTGATTTGCGGCAAAAACATCCACATAGTCATTGATACCGCCCAGCACGGTGGCGCCTGCAATAATGTCTCCCACGGTGCCGTCTTCAAATACAACATGCGCCCACCCATAATCCTCAACATCATGATAGTCGCATCGCAAAAAACCTTTGTCCTCATAACCTTTGCATTTTGTGAGGGTATGTATCCTTGCGGATACTGATTCAGGGCGGATAGGTTTGCCGTATCTTGCCAGTCCCTCCACCCGTTTTAAGTATATGATGGCGCCAAGCGGATGGCTGCCTGTGCTTATAAGGGAACCGCCACCGGCAAATTTCCACTGATTTGAATAGGCAGCATGATTGCCCTTATGGGCTTCCTCACCGGTCATTCGCAGTATCTGCGCACCGGTCTTTCTTACTATTTCAGCTTCTTTCTGTACCTGGGGTGTATATACAAAATTTTCAAAATATGTAAATACAGTATTGTTTTTTTTCACCGCGTCATATACGGCATTTGTCTTTTTGGATATCACGTCAAGCATCAGTTCCTTGGATGTTTCCATGCCATTAAAGGCGTCCCAGTCTTTTTTATCAGGGGCATAGCCAAGCAGTGGCTTTTCGCACATTATCCCCTTGCCGGCATTTGCAGCTTCAAGGATATTGTCTGCATGAGCATAGGGCGGTGTACATATATCAACTGCGTCCACATTGGCCAGCATCTCAGTAATGGTCCCAAAATGGCTTATTCCTCTTTCCTCGGCAAAAGACGCAGCTTTCTGGCTGACGATGTCAGTGACTCCTACAATCTCAAAATCGCTGCCATATACTGTTTTGGCGCAATCGTAATGTGCAACAGCAATAAATCCTGCGCCAGCTATTCCTATTCTTGTCTTCCTGCTCAAATCTGCCACCACTCCAGCCGCACATTTGTCGGCATATAATAATAATTAAAAAATTAGTCTAAATATGACCGCCGGTAACGCAAAGTAAATAATAAACAGTATGCAAGCCTTTCATAAACAACCTGTAAGCCTTGGAACCTGTCTTCTTTAGTGCCAGCTATTCAGACACCTAAAGCCCTACATTTATTCACACAAATCAGGTATAAAGTTTTATTTGCGCAAATAAAAAACAGAGTATTTCGAACAATTACTATTTCTGCTCTTCCCCATATATAAATGCTTCGCCGGGGCTTAGCATTACAAGCCTGCAGTCGGGCGCATATTCGGGAAATGCCTTGATGGCATCTATAGGGTCGCCCTTTTCTCCCTTATGCAAAGGAAATGTCCAGAAATGATGAGGCAAGCACACCTTTGACTGCATCTGATTTGCCAGCTTTGCGGCATCTTCTGCATTCAGGTTGCCAAACGCCCCGTTGATAGGCAAAAGTGCCACCTGTGGCTTTAGTTCTATTGCTTTCTCTAGGACTTTGCTGTTATAACAGGTATCACCGCTGTAATAAACCTTTACATAACCAAAATCAAACATAAAGCCAAATGCCTCATTACAGAATTCGCCATGGTCGGCCCCTGTAATGATGAGTTTAAACTCATCAAAACTTACTTCCATATCCTTTTTAATAAGATTTATCTTTTGATCAGGGACCCCGGCCTGAATGGCTATTTTTTTACTTTCCGTATTTGCATATAAAGATGTGCGATTGTTGTTTAGCAGCTCAAAAATGGCGTCCGCATCCAGATGGTCACCATGCTCGTGTGATGAAAAAAGATAGTCTATACCGATTTCGCCAGGTTTAAACACGGATGCCGTCATTCTTTTAAAACCGTATCCATAGTCTTTTTTAAGAAGATTGTACACATAGTCTGTAAGATACGGGTCAATTGCAATGATTTTACCACCAGGAGTCTTTATTAAAAAACCAGCCTGCCCTATCCAGATTATGCATATGTTATTTCTGCTTACTCTAATGTTATCCAGGTATTCTTTAAAAGTCTGCATAATTCCTCCTTTTGTTAATGGTCCCCGGTTTAAATATAATTTTTTCCCTGTAAAAATAATTTCAGTCACAACTATTAATTATTCTGCATGAACAAACTAAAATATAATTCATTTTTTAGTTTTTAGCAGGCAACAATCTTTAAAAGCCTTAAATATTCCGGCCCAGGTTCACCACAATACAGGTTTTTAATTTGTTGACCCATGGCCATTTTTCAAGTTTCAAATAGCAACAGACGGCATGGCACACCGGATAAAGTGATTTAAGTCTGCGAAAAACGCAGCGATTCTGCCTGTTTATTTAACTTGATAACATAATCAAGATTGTTCTGGATATGTTCCCTGAGGAAATCCTGGGCACTTTTTATATCACCTTTTTCCATAAAAGCAGCTATCTTGTAGTGCTGTCCCATCCCCTGCACTGAAAAATCTTCTTTAAACATATTGTAAAGTGAAAACAGTAAAGTCATCAGCTGATATTTGATGCTTTTATAAATATTAATCACATAGTTATTCTGGGAGCTTATAATTATGGTCTCATGGAAATTAAGATCAGCCTCTACATACTCAAAAGAGTTCATCTCTTTTTTATTGATCATGCTATCAAGCTTCTTGACACAATGATTTAATTTTTCAACAGGCACGCAATTTTTCTGGATACATGTTTCAATACTTAATAATTCCAACGTCATCCTGAATAAAAAGAGGTCCTCTATCTCCTTCTGTTTTAACTTAAGGACCTTTGTGTACTTGTTGCGCTCGCTTTTAACCATCCCTTCAGATTCAAGGATTAAAAAAGCTTCGCGAATACAGTTTCTGCTTATGTTGAATTCGCCTGCAAGTTTTTCTTCAATAAGCCTGGAGCCCTGTGCATAGACGCCTTCTATGATTCTCTGGCGGATGATATTTGCGGCTTTCTGGCCCAAAGGTGTTTTGTCTATGCTGTTTGTTTCGTTATCCATAATATTCTGACAGTGTTTCTACAATAGAAAGAATGTATATATGATTAAGTTTTAATTGTATACTTGAAATTGTAGATTGTCAACAATATGGCAAATCGTTTGGACAACGTTTGCAAATGGTTGGAGAATGAACATCTTATCCCAGCAACTCTTTTATCCCTGCAACAATATCACTGACCTGGGGTAATATGTCTTCTTCAAGCGGTGGCGAGAAAGGTATGGGAGCATATTTTGCTGATATTATTTTTACTTTTACACCAGAGGAAAAACTACTATAGACTAAAACAGCTATGTGTTCTGCAATAGAGCAGACCGCGTAGTCCTCCTGGACAATGAGCAACCGGCTTGTCTTTGAAACGGATTCCAGTATGGTTGCTGAATCCAACGGACTTAAACTTTGTAGATCAATAAGTTCAATACTGTACTGCGGCAAAGAACTTATCGCCTGTTTTGCCAGGCTGACCTGGTAACCGTATGCCGCTACAGTAAGATCGCTGCCTTTGGACAATATGTTTGAGAGCCCTATAGGAATGAGGTATTCTTCTTCAGGAACTTCCTGTTCTGCCTGGTATAGTATTTTTGGTTCCAAAAACGCAACTGGGTTATCATCCCTGATTGCTGATTTTAACAGCCCTTTCCCGCTATAGGCACCTGAGGCGCATACTACTTTGATGCCCGGAGTATGAATAAAAATCGATTCTACACTGGTAGAATGCTGCGATGCCTGGCTTAAGTAACCTCCGTTTGGAAGCCTTAATGTCACCGGGACAGTAACCCTGCCGCCACTCATATACCTTGCTTTTGCTATCTGGTTAAATATCTGGTCAGCTGCCACAGCATAAAAATCCCCTATCATAAATTCAACTACCGGCCGAAAGCCCCTCAATGCCGCTCCCAATGCCGCACCTGTAAAACATGATTCTGTTATGGGTGTATTTATTACCCTGCCGGCTCCGACCTTTTGGGGAAGATCATTAGTGACACCTGCGTAAGCTCCGCCTGTGGCTATATCTTCACCCATTATAAAGACTTTTTCATCTCTTAACATCTCTTCGGTGAGAGCCTCGTTTATTGCCTGCCTTAACGTAATTTTCCTCAAATTTATTACTCCTTTAAGTAGTCCTTTGCAGCTTCAGTTGGTGAAAGATAGGCGGAATTTTCCGCAAATGCAACTGCCCGCTTTATTTCCTCAGACACTTCCATTGTTATTCTTTCAACATCTGATTCGCGGAAATCCGGGCGCGTTTTTATTTTATCAAAGAATATTTTTATGGGGTCATATTTCGGCAAATCGGCCAAATCCCTGGCTGAGCGGTAGTTCTGCGGGTCTCCTATCCAGTGCCCTTCGCGCCTGTGTGTTACAGCTTCAATCAGTACCGGATGACTGCCTTTCCTGATTTCCTCCAATGCGCCCATGCATGTAAAATACACTTCAAATATATCATCGCCATCAATAAGCACCGATGGAATGTCGTAACCGAGGCCTCTTTTGTAAATAAGAGGCGTGCTGCAGGCGTAATCACTTGAGGTCGAAATGGCATAGCCGTTATTTTCGCAGAAAAACATTACCGGCAGTGAGAATATTTTGGCAAAATTCAAGCTTTCCCCAAATGTTCCCTGGTTTGAGGCCCCATCACCAAAAAATGCCACAGTCACACTGTTGTCACCATTTAATTTGGAAGCAAGACCCGAACCGCATGCAATTGGAAGACCGGCTCCAACGATACCATTTGCGCCGAGTATTCCGAGTCCGATATCGGCAATATGCATCGAACCTCCCTTGCCTTTTGAATACCCGTCTGCTTTTCCCAATAATTCTGCAAACATCTTCGATACATCAGCGCCTTTTGCAATCATATGCCCGTGGCCCCTGTGCGTGCTTGTAATAAAGTCCTCTTTTTTTAATGCGCTGCAGACTCCGGCAGCAATCGCTTCCTCGCCCAGATAAACATGGACAAAGTCGCCCTTTATAATATCTTTTTGTTTATACGCTTTTGCAAATTCCTCAAAAAACCTGATTTTTAGCATCAGGTAGTAAAAACGCAGGACAGTGTCATAAGACAGTTCTTCCGGCAGATGACCGGAATTTGTAAAACTTCCGGCATCCTTTTTCTTTCCCGAGGTAAATACGCCTGATGTTTCTGAATTTTTGCCAAGCCAGTCTGCTCTTTCAGAGTTTTCAGTCTTCCCGGTACTGCCGAATTCAATTTTGAGGTTTTTTTCCCTTATATAATCCTCTGCCAGGGATGTGAGAATTGTACCTTCCTCAAGTAGTATCCTGCTGCCAGACTGACAACCTGACTGGCCAGCCAGTTTTTCAATGTTTTCTCTTGTAATAATTTCCTTCTGCAAATTATGACTCCTTAAAGAGATGTAATTTATTTACTTAATTCAAAGCAAAGGTACCAGTTACTTTTCTCCCGGATTATATAATATCCTTATACCTGACCCAAATCCAGAATTTTTTTATATTACTGTTTTGCTCTTTCATCACCTTTTCATTTTTATGATCTGGATTTAAACTGCCTGGAATGCTTTAATTTTTTGTGCTCCCGGATAAAACTATAACTGAAGTATTTTTGGCATTTTAAATTTCTGGCCCCCTGCTGATATTTCCATATACGGCCACCTTTCATCAATAGAAAGCTGTCGTGTTTTCTCGCCATCCAGCAGGTAAATATCTTCGGCTTTTGCCCCCGCAATAGTCGGGTTCCAGCTTAAGAGATTATTATTTTTAAGCTTTTGCTCTGACAGATCAGTTGCAACTATTTCCCGTGCTTTATAACCTATTATGCCGCCCTGCGTATGGTTTTTCCATTCATCTTCATAACCCAGATCCTTATAAGCTTTCCTGCCTGCTTTAAATACATCTCCCAGGGATACGCCGGATTTTGAACTGCCGCAGAAGGCTGCCTCTATCTGATTGACGGCTTCCTGCTTTTTAATTATTTCTTTCGGAGGCTCTCCAAAATACATGGATCTCGAAACAGAGATGTTGATGCCATCTTTTTCTGCAACTGTTGCAAAAAGGACATAACTGTCTATTTTCTTTCCGGTTGCCACAGGGTGCCTGTATTTAAAAATCCTTTCGTCACTTCCCACAAGCGCCACCGGCAGCCTGATGCCACTTTTCAGGCATAAACATGTAAAATCATTTGCCAGACTAATCTCTGTTATTCCAGGTTTTAAGGCCATGCAATAATCGGTTAAAAGAGCACTGTACTGTTTGCAGAATTTTTCAGCCTTATCCATTTCATGCTCTGTCAGCTCAATTCGCAGTGCCATGAGCCCGTCTTCGATATTCTCAACACCGCTTTCAGAAAAATCTGCCCCTATTTTTCCGCCGGGAACTAATTTCCCTGCAGCTTCAATTGGGGAACCGTCATACCATTCATACTTTACCGGCTCAAATCCCAAACCTTCAAGCTCCTCAGCCATTACCCTGTCAAGATCGCTGCTGCTGCTGATGAGATATTTTTTATCTGTGGTTATAAACAAGTTAACCAGGGAAATATCGGCGTTCTTTAAGACTTCATTTCTTCTTCCTCCTGTAAACCAAAGAAAGTTAGTCTGCGTGGACAAAATAACCCCGGAAAGCCCCTTTTGCAAAAGTAATTCCCTGGTTTTTACCTCTTTTATTTCCAAATCTTTTATCAATGTTTTACCCCATCCTTTCACTTGATTTTAAGCTTTTAAAAATATTAAGGATTTCACCTTTTGGTATAAAAAGTAAACTCGCTTTTTTCGCTGCTGAAAAAGTCCTCATAGAAACCTATAGGTTTTTCATTTTTATCCAGCAGAATACTTCGCATGTAGAAAAAACTTGCCTGCCTGTCAATCAGCAAGACTTCTGCAGCTTTAGGAAACAGGTTTTTATTTACCGGGTTTAAATATCTCTTAATCCCTGAAATGTGAATACCGTACTTTTCTTCTATCAAAGCAGTAGTCGAGCTGTTAACAAGGTCATTATCTATAAAACCCGGGCATATTTTTTCCGGGATTTGTATAATGGTAAAATAAAGAGGCTGGTTTAATACAAACCTGAGCCTTTCAACATAATTTATTTTGTCATCTTTTCCAAGGCCAAGTATAACTGCAACCTCTTTTTTAGGAAGTATCCTTTCTTTTACAAGTATCCTGTTTAGAAAACTGATATTTTTTGCAGCAAGCTCATCTGTAAAAAAAGCTACATCCTGCATAAGCGAGGACTTGATCTTTTTGCTCTTTACAAAAGTTCCAAAACCTTTGACTCTTGTCAGAAAGCCTTCATTTTCAAGTTCTTTTATCGCCTGCCTTACTGTGGGCCTGCTAACACCAAAAATACTGCACATATCCATCTCATTGTCTATTTTGGCGCCCAGCTCAAAGTCGGATATAATGGCACTGAGAAGCTGCTCCTTTACCTGCAGGTAAAAAGGTACCCTGTTTTCTTTGCTGACCTCATGGAATATATTTGTTTTTAGGTTCATTTTATTTCCTTTTGGGAAGTAACCTGCCTGCTGCCGGGATTGCTGGCTTGTATATTTTATGGCCGGGATATCTGGTTAACCTTGATTTAAATGCCGCCTGTCCTTTTTGGTATTATTTGCCATAATTACTCCCTGCTCTACCCGGCGTCTCTAATCTTAATTGCTACCTGTTTCCCCTGATACCCCTATTCTTAATTACTCCCTGTTTTTGCAGTTGCCAGGCATTCTCGTTACTGCCTGTTTTACCGTATATCAGTCATTCCAAGCCACGAGCGTATGGCTGTCATTTTAAAGTTTCCTTACGGATGATATCAGCAATCATGCCTGCCAGACTGCTTATGCTGTCTGCCTGTAAAAGTTCCCCGGCAGGGGCCGATGCGCCGGACTGTTCCAGATTGCAGGTTATGTTTGTAGTCTCGAAACTTAACCCTTTTTTCAGCTCATTAAGCTTTTCTACCTGGCTTCCGGACAAAGTATTTACATTCCCGAGCAAAAGTGAATTTAAATAAGTCCTTGCATAGGTCTCTGTCAGCGTAAGGTTATTGCAGGCATCAAAAACATCCTTGCCTGTAACGAGGACCCCGTGGTTTTCAAGTAATAATGCTCTATGGCCTTTCTGTACATAATCCGATACAATCCCTGCCAGATCCCCGGTGGCCGGTGTCATATATGGAACGAGCGGTATCTGTCCCAAAACCATTATTATCTCAGGCATTATGCATTGATCCAGGCTTTTTCCGCTTATGGCAAAAGCTGAGGCGCTTGGAGCATGTGAATGGATAACAGATTGTATACCAGGATTTTTTTTGTAACTTAAAAGATGCATAAGCACCTCTGAAGAAGCTCTGAGGCCGTCACTTCTGTTATCTATTGTCTTTCCTGATGAATCTATCAGTACAATATCTTCTCGCTTTAGTATAAAGACAGGAACCCCGGAAGGAGTTATCAGATATTTGTTATCATCGATTTTAATGGATATATTTCCGGAACTGCCGGATAACATTCCCTTGCTGTCAAGCTCTTTGACAACTGCCATGAGATCGTTTCTTTTTTTATCCAAAAATTCGTTTTCATGTTCCATTTTTTACCAGAAGACCTTTCCTATTTAGAAGTAATTGGACCATTGTTTATTTTTTTCATGTCTGATATTTTCTTCATATCTGGATTTTTTCATATCCGAAAATCATGTGACTATCGTAATTCATGATAAATTGCCTGTCAATATGTAATTACATATATCATAATAATAATTACAATTTATAATTTTTATGACTCCTCAAGCAAATTCATATAATTTCTTGCGGAGCGCAAAACACGATAAACAATAATTTTTTTATCAATGAACCGGTAAAAGGCTATGTAGGTGTCTATAACAACCACTCGGAAATTGAACTTTTGCATCGAACGGTAAGTAGAGGAACGCCCGAATTTGGAAAATCCTCAAGCATTAAAGATTAATTCAGTAGTTTACGCATTCCATCAAGAAGAAGCAGGGGCTGCGTCCTTAATGCTCCCATATCACTTGTTATGCTTATCCAGTTTATTCCCATATTCTTTAAGGACCCGAAAATCGATAAGTCGTTCAGGTCCCCTGCCATGGCAATACCTGCAGGTATACTTTTATTGTTTGCCTTCTGCACAATACCCTCTATGATTTTTAACACTTCCCTGCTTTTTACCTGTCCGGGAAGCCCAATCGAACCTGACAGGTCATTGGGCCCGATAACTATGCTGTTAAAGCCAGGAACTTCCAAAATCTCATCAAGATTATTGACGGCTTCAATATGTTCAATCTGCAGTATGACCCATGGATCGCTTTTGGACCTCTCCAGATATTTGTCGGGGTCATCCAGATAAAACCTGTTTGACCTTATCGGCCCGAATCCCCTGCTGCCTTCCGGAGGATATCTGCAGGCTGAAACAGCTTTCAGCGCATCTTCTTTTGTATTTATGAAAGGAAAAATAATCCCCGCAGGTCCAATTTCCAGAATCGGCTTTGCAATAAAGGGCTCGTTGCCGCCTATCCTTACAAAAGATGCCGTATCAGCGCCTTTGGTGGCCATAATATGGGAAAGAGTTATCCTGCTACTATTAGGAGCATGTTCAGTATCTATCCACAAAAAATCAAATCCCATCTCACTAAACAATTCTGATATCAACGGGTCAGAAAACCAGATGCCTGCTCCAAAACAAATCTTTCCATTATTTAATTTCTCTTTGAATTTATCCAAATTATTATTCATTATTTTGTGCCACCTCGCCCGGTGATTGTAACTTAGGCTTCAACCTCGGGGAAAATATTAATGCGCATTTTACATTTTCAAATCTTTTTTAGTCGTCCTCAATCATATGCTCAATTAAATTCAGATGCTCCAGCATCAGCTGCCCGGCTTTTTCTGAATTCTTGTCCTTAATTGAAAGATAAATCTCATAGTGCTGTTCTAAAGATTGTGACAAATCAGGGAAATATTTCACAGATTTTTTTCGGCTCTCAAGCAGCAAATTATTAATGGAAGACATCAATGCAGTAAGCACTCTGTTTCCTGAAGCCTTAAAAACAGATTCATGGAAACCCATTTCATATTCCAGGTATTTGTTTTTGCTTTTTATGTGTGTTCTGGCGCTGTTTAAAAACTCAACCATTTCAGCAAGATTTTCTTCATTGGCATTTATGGCAGCGAGCTTGGTCAGTTCGACTTCAATGATTTTTCTCGTTTGGAAAAGTTCTTTTATTTTTAAATCATGAAGCAGAGTCATAAACTTCATCGGATTTACAAGAAGATTTGAGATGGAAGTATTCAGATAGGTCCTTGACCCGGGATTAATGTCTAAAACTCCCAGTACGTCCAGAGCCTTTAGCGCCTGCCTAACTGAATTTCTGCTTACCTTAAGAAGGCCCGAAAGGGTCCTTTCGCTTGGAACCAGATCACCGGGCTTTAACTTACCGCTTGCAATAAGTTTTCCAATCGTCTCTATAATATGGTCTATAAGTACCAGTTTTTCTATTGGTTTTACATCCAGGAATTTTTCTTCTTCCAAATCCTTATCTTTAGCCATTTATCTGCCTTTTTTATTTACTTATTAAATTTGCTGCTGCTCAGTACCTGAAAAACTTATGGATCAATATTTTTTAAATAAATTCTTTCTATTTAAAACTTTCGATGATATTTATTTTTGTGTGATTTTTCAAAATCATATAAATATATGTTATATTTATATTTATCCAGGCAAGTCTCCTGAATAAATGATTTAACCAAAACTATTTAATATTTATAAAACCCCTGACCGGCTTTTTGCCCCAGTTTGCCATTGCTCACCAGTTCTGCAAGGATTGCCGCAGGCTTAAACTTAGGGTCCTTTGTCGCTTCGAAAAGACTCTCAAGTGCGTGAAAAATCACATCAAGACCAACAAGATCAGCCAGTTCAAGTGGGCCCATTTTGTGGTTTAGTCCCAACTTTATGGCATTGTCTATGTCCTCTTTGGACGCCACTTTTTCATCAAACATCCTTGCAGCTTCGTTTTCAAATAGTAAAAAAAGCCGGTTTACTATAAACCCCGGCGTATCCTTGCATAATACCGGGCTCTTATTTATTGCGCCCAGCAGATCCATTGTCATTGAGACAATTTCACTGCCCGTATTTACTCCGGGGATGACTTCTACCAGCTTCATTTTCTCTGCAGGAACGAAAAAATGAATTCCTATAACTCTTTCTTTATTTATTGTCTTTGCAGCGATTTCTTCTATGCTTAAAGTTGAAGTATTTGATGCCAGGATTGTCTCTTTATTGGTCATTTTGTCCAGCTCACAGAATAATCCCTGTTTTAAGGCCAGGTCTTCATTTACCGCCTCTATGATTACGCAGGCACCACACACGCCGTTTAAGCTGTCTGAGCAAACAAGATTTCCCTTGTACTCTTCGCCTTCTTCTGCTGAGATTTTCCCAAGTTCAACAACCTTGTCTATGCCTTTTGAAATATAAGTCCCGGCACTTTGTAACCTGGCACTGTCCTTGTCAGTGATAACTACCTTATGGCCGGCCTGCAGAAATGACTGCGCTATTCCACGGCCCATCGTCCCGGCGCCTACTACTCCTATTATTTCTTTGCTCATATAACACCTTTACTAATATTTAAGACTTATCTTTTTTTAGATTACTTTTCTTACTGCAAGTATCAGTTTTTCTTCATCCGGAATCACATATTCTTCGAGTGCCCGGTTAAACGGCACCGGCACATCTGCTCTTGCCACTATCTTTACAGGCGCTTTTAAGTATGAGAAAAATTCTTCCGCTACAATTGAGGCCACAAAACTTCCAAACCCGCATGTTATGGGACTGTCATCTATTATCACCACACGGCCCGTTCTGGCTAATGATTTTTCAAGAGTTTCCCTGTCAAAAGGCAGAAGGCTTCGCACATCAAAAACTTCAACTGATATGCCTTCTTTTTCAAGTTTTTTAGCTGCGCTTAGCGCCGTTGCGACAAGATGGCCCGTAGCAACAACTGTCACGTCGGTGCCTTCCCTTTTGATTTCTGCTTTGCCCAAAGGAATACTGTATTGCTCCTCGGGCACGGTTCCAATATCACCTAAGGCTCTGGTCGGCAGAAATACAGCAACAGGGTCATTATCTCTTATGGCCGATACCAGCAGGCCCTTTGCATCGTAGGCACAGGAAGGTATAACTACTTTCATGCCTCCGTGAAGCAGGAAAGAATATGGGCTGTCTGAATGCAGCGCATTAAAATCGCATAGCTCATTATCTTCGATAATAAGGTATGTTATCGGAAACTGTAATTTACCGCCAGACATGTACCTGAGTTTTGCAGCCTGGTCCAAAAGTGCGGAAAATGAAAGGTAGACATCTTCGATATTATCTAACTCGATTATTGGCCTCATACCGATAAGAGCAAGCCCTGTTGCCGAAGAAATAAGAGTAGCCTGGGATTTCGGCATGTTTATTACCCTTGGCCCATCCGGAATTACCTTTTGACCATTCGGGCCTGAAGCATCTGCCGTCGAATTATCTTTTTTATTTAAATCACTTTCAATCTTTAAGAAACAGGTATCTGTATCTATTTTCAGTTCTTCGTTTAAGCCTTCGCGGGCCGCTTGTATTAAAGACAGCTCTTTCATTAAAACCACCCTTTCCTTGGAATACCTGCATATTCTGTAGCATACATATCTTTCAGGCCATCCTGAGGCTCCGGCAAATCGCCTGCTTTTGCAAATTCAACTGCAAGCACCAACTCCTGCTCAGCTGCGGCCTTTATTTCATCAATTTCCTGGCTCGTGCATATTTTTTCACTCACAAGCCTGTCTGGCCAGGTGGACACAGGATCCCGTTTCTGCCACTCCTCTATCTCTTCATTTGTTCTGTACTTTAAATTAAGGATTCTTTCAGCAGTAAAATGTCCGCAGAATCTGTAGGAATTTGCAACGATATTTATGGGGCCCGAACCATTCCTGACTTTTAATACTGCATCTTTTGCAGCTTCATATATCTTTTCAACATCCATACCGTCAACCTCAATGCCTTCAAAACCATAAGCCTTTGCTCTGTCAGATAGATTTTTGGCGCTGCAGGAATACTCGACTTTGGTCGTAACGGCATACTGATTGTTTTCCACCACAAAAATTATTGGAAGCTCCAGAGTTTTTGCCAGATTCATGGATTCATGCACCCACCCTTCAGACATGGCGCCGTCTCCATAAAACACAACGGATATCTGCTTTAGGCCTTTTATCTTGCAGCCAAGCGCCACCCCGGTAAAGATCGGGACCTTGCCTGCGACTTCGCTGTCCAGTTCGAAAAATCTCTTCTCATTAAAAAGATTAAAATGCATTGTCCCGCCTTTTCCGTGATTGCATCCCTGTTTTTTCCCGAACTGCTCTGCAAAGAGAAGCCCGATATCAGAGTTTCGTACCACTGATGCTGCCTGTCCTCTGTGCGAGACACCGATATAGTCATCATCATTAGTTGCATTTAATACTCCCACACATACTGCTTCCATGCCTATCCCCGGGTGAAGAGGACCCCTTATAAATCCCTTGTCTCCCAGCTCTACTACAGTTTCAGAATATCTTCTTGTAAGATACAGCTGCCTGAAAATATCCATACATTTCTTTTTATCCAAATCTTTATGCATTAGGCCCCTCCGGTTATTTGTTTTATCGCATCAATGAGCTTTTCTTCACTTGGAAGCACGTAATCTTCCAGTGGCTGGCTGAATGGCACAGGCACATCCGCCCTAGCAATAATTTTTATTGGTGCCTTTAAACAGGAGAAAAATTCTTCCGCAATAAGCGCAGATACGAAATTGGAAAATCCGCATGTTACAGGGCTGTCATCAATTATTACCACACGGCCCGTTTTGGTTACTGATTTTTCAAGAGCTTCCCTGTCAAAAGGACGCAGGCTTCGAACATCAAAAACTTCAACAGATACGCCTTCTTCCTCAAACTTTTTGGCTGCGCTTAAAGCTGCAGTGACAAGATGTCCCGTGGCAACCACTGTTACATCCGAGCCCTCCCTTTTGATATCTGCTTTGCCTAAAGGGACAGTGTACTGTTCTTCAGGAACTTCGCCTTTGTCTGCAAGTACCCTTGTTGGCAAAAACACTGCAACCGGGTCATCATCTCTTATGGCTGAGATCAGAAGCCCTTTTGCGTCATAAGGACAGGAAGGAATGACTACTTTCATGCCTCCATGAACAAAAAAAGAATATGGATTGTCAGAATGCTGGCCGGAAATCCCGCCTCTTGCACCTGAGCCCGGGACAACATAGGTCATTGGTATTTTTATTTTTCCACCGCTGTAGAACCTTAATTTTTGTGACTGCAGGACAAGCTGTTCAAATGCAAAAAAAGTAAATTCATTTATCTGAAATTCTATAACCGGCCGCAGTCCCGAGATTGCGCAGCCTATGCCGCAACCTATCATGCCCTGCTCGGAAATAGGAAAATCTATTACCCTTTTTTCGCCGTAAGTACCGAAGAGGCCCTTTGTTACTCCTCTTAAGCTTTCCCTTACATCCTCACCGAATACAATTACGTTTTCGTCTAACTCCATTTCCTTGTTTAAGGCTTCTGCTGTCGCCTGAAGATATCTTATTTCTCTCATAATAACCATCCCGCCTTTGGCATATTCATGCATTTATCAGCATACATAATATTGTTTAGTGTCTCTTTATCAATTCTTGCACTGTTTTTGGCAGATTCAACAGATTCTGATACAAGCTTAAATGCATCTTCTTTCAGATTTTTAGCCTCATCAGGTGTCATAATTTTATTGTCAAAAAGTTCTTTTTTAAAACTGCCCAGTATGCGGGAAATTATCGCATCCTTTTTGGCAAGGGAGCATTCAATGTCTTCTTTATTCTTACCAGGAGCAAAACTTTCAAAACATGTTTCTGTAAAACTCTCTATTATTGCTGGACGGCTTGTCTTTCTGACATCATTTATTACCTTTTCTGCAAGAAGAAATACAGAAGCAACATCCATGCCATCAACGGAGTATCCCTCTATTGCATAACCTATTGATCTTTTGCAGAACCTTCCATTTTTTATCAATTCATCCGGCTTACCGCCTGCGCCATCTGATTTACCTCCTGCGCCACGCGGCTTGCTGTCTGTATCACCCAGCTCTGTCTCGCATATAAAAAGAACAGGCAAATCAAATGCGGAAGCTATATTCATGGATTCGTGTATTATGCCTTCATTAGAAGAGCTGCCATTATAAAAAGCAGCAACAACAATTTTTTCTCCTTTTATTTTGGCAGCAAGTGCAAAACCGGTGCCCATGGCAACCTGCGTGTCTGAAAAACTGTTTGCGCTGTAAATGCCAGCCTCGGGTGCACTTATGTTTAAAAATCCCCTGACTCCCTTATTGCAGCCATCCGCGCGGCCAAGCATTTCAGCAAAAATATTATCAAGGCCCACTCCCCTTGCAATCAGGTTCCCAACATCGTCACAGCTGTTAACCAGCTTGTCTTCCTGTCCCAGTGCGGCGCAGATGCCTGCTGAAACAGCCTCTGAACCGTAGTGCATGCCTTTCATGCCGCTTATAAACCCGGCCTCTGCCATTGATTTTACTGCAAATTTTGCGGCATAAATGGTCTTAAGGGTCTTGTAAAAACCTGTCAACTTCTCTTTTTGAATTTTTTCTATCATGTTTTCCTCATACATTAAATATTTTTTATTTATTTAAACCTGTAAAGACAGGAAAGCTGTCCGCTGACACTTACATCCTGTTAAAAGCACTGTTTTTATATCCTCAGGCCGCCGTCAACAAAGAAGTCAATTCCGGTTGTCCAGTTGGATGCATCAGATGCAAGATAAACCGCTGCGCCATCTATATCCTCAGGAAGGCCAATTCTTCCCATCGGAGTCTGAGAAGCATACATTTCACCCCTTGTTGGAATAATTGCTTCAGTGGCAGGCGTAATTATGTATCCCGGTGAAATGGTGTTTACCGTTATATTATATTTTGCCCAATCAAGAGCAAGGCCCTGTGTCATTACTTTTACCCCGGCCTTTACTGCTGCATAGGGGGCGATTCCAAGTATTCCCCTCGGAGGCCTTGTGCCCGCTACCGCACAGATATTTATTATGTGTCCCTTGTTCTGCTTAATCATAATTCTGGCTTCTTCCTGGCAGCACATAAAATAGCCAAGCAGCATGATATCAATAAATTTCTTGAAATCATTGATATCTATATCTTCAGAAGATGGGAGCCTTGAGCCTGAAACTCCGGCATTATTGATGGCGACATCAATTTGCCCGAAATTTTTCATAACTTCCTTAAACATTGCTTCAACTTCATCTTTTTTGGATAAATCCGTTTTTATACTTATTGATCTTCTGCCCAAAGATTTTATTTCTTCACTTGTTTTGTCAGCATTTTCTTTATTTATATCAACAATTGCCACATCGGCACCCTCTCGCGCGAGCGCAAGAGCAAGAGATTTTCCTATGCCTCTTCCACCGCCGGTAACAACGGCAACTTTGCCTGTCAGATCAAATATGCTTTTTCTTTCTTCCAATTTTTGCCTCCTTAAATAAAGTTAAAAATAATTCAAATTGCCCGGCCTTAGCTGTTACGGACATAATCATAAAATGCAATAATATTGTCTACCGGAATATCATGGGTAAGCGCATTTGATGGAGCCAGTATAAGTCCACCGTTGTAGCCACATTTTTCTATCCTGTCTTTAGCTTCCATTTCAACATCCTGTGGTGTGCCGAAACTTAAGGTCTTCTGCAGGGACATTGAGCCGTGCAGGGTCAGACTGTCTCCAAAAGATTTCTTTATCCCGACAGGGTCCATGCACTCAGGCTGAATTGGGTTTAATATATTCAGGCCAATTTCAATTAAATCAGGTATGATTTCCTGGATGTTTCCGTCCGTGTGCAGGAAAAATTTAACATTTTTACCCTTTGCGCTCTCTATAACAGCTTTCATACCCGGCTTGAATATTTTTCTCCACAGTGCAGGGGAAAGAAACAGGGATGCCTCACTTCCCAGATCTCCAAGCAGCTCAATCATATCCACTCCTGCATCGGTATACATTTTTACTTCTGCCATTTCAAACTCTACCAGTTTTTCAAGTAGTTTATCGATATAGCCTCTTTCAGTGAGCAATGCCTCCAGGAATTTGGCAAATCCTGTCAGAATCCAGCCTCTCCTGAAGCTGGTACTTACTCCCGCATAGACAAATTTATCTTCAAACTTTTTTATTTTTTCAACGGCGGCGCCCATCCTGCCGGGTGAATTTAAATCGGGCACTTTTAATTTCGACAAATCCAGGTCATGCAGGGGATGATAAGAATATCCCCAATTGGAACCATCCTGATTTAGTTTTATCCGGACTTTCCATTCATCTTCATAAACACCTTCCCCTATGGATTTGCCTATATAATCAGATACTGAAAAGGCGCTTTTGTTTATAATAAAATCCATCCATTCTGCGCCGCTGCCGAATTCTTCTGCCGGCTGCATCACCACGGGCCTGAAATCTATTCCAAGCCTCTCAAGAACATCTTCATCCTCTGCCAGGCCAAGACGATTTTTTAATTTATCCATGGCCGCATTGGTAAACCATCCGTCCAAGGGCGTCCTGTCCGGTTTTATATGGCCTATGGCGTTTTTAACCCTGTCTTTGGAATTCATGCGCTCTTATCCTCTTTCCTTTAGGTCCAATTACTTTGTTCTCTTTACTTTAAGTTCAATTACACTATAGTTTTTACTTTGAGTCAGGTTGTTTTATTATCATTATTTATTTCTTAATCTGCCTGAAAAGTCCAGGCTGTTTAATCTTTCAAAAAAGCAAGCTTTGGCAAAACATCAGGGTTTACGATATTTTCCGGTTTTAATCCCGACAGAACTCTTACGACCTCCTGCGCCGCCCTTTGGGTTACTTCCTCAATGGACTCGACTGAAACCGGTGCCGAATGAGGAGTAACTATTACATTATCAAATTTAAAAAACGGGCAGAATTGTTTTGTGGGGACCTCTTCAAAAAGATCCATGTTTTCAAAAACGTCAAGGCCCGCTCCTGCAATCCAGCCTTCCTCCAGCGCTTTAACCAGTGCAGGCTCATCAACAACAGCTCCCCTGGCAGTATTAATCAGTATGGCTGTGGGCTTCATCTTTTTTAGCAGATCCTCACCTATCATGTGAAATGTTTCCGGCACCAGCGGCATATGAAGTGTTATAATGTCACTCTGGCCAAATATTTCCTCCAGGGAGTCTGTTTTTTTGCCGCCGTGGCTTTTTACTGCCTCTTTGCTGACATACGGGTCATAGGCAAGAATTTCAAGCCCGAATGCCTTTGCCCTTTCTGCGACTGCGACTGCAAGTCTGCCAAATCCGATAAAACCGATTATCTTTCCATCGAGTCTTTGTATGTTGACCCTTCGCCTGATTCCCCAGTCTTCTTCCCTGAATCCCCTGTCGAGTTGTAAAAGCCTTCTTGCCAATGCAAGTATCAGAGCCATGGTGTGGTCCGCTAGCTCACTTTTACAAAAATCCGGTACATTGGTTACAACTATGCCTTTGTCTGTTGCAGCATTCAGATCTATCTTGTCAACACCAATACCTATACGTGAAATAATTTTGCATTTTGACAGCTGTCTTATAACTTCTGCAGGTAACTTGGCGGCCTCAACCATTACGGCATCGACATCCAGATCTTCATCTGCTATGTCATCTCCGCTTATGCTGATTATATCCAGCCCTGCCACCTTTAATATTTCTTCTTCTTTAGGCATGAGGGGGCGATTCTTGCAGTTTAGCCTCACAACTTTGAATTTTTGATTCATAATTATTCCCGGCTTTCTATAGCTTAAGTTATTTAATTATTTGTCATCCATAAACTTTACAGGCTCAGTAATCTCTATGTGCCTGGCTTCAATTAAAAACTTAAAAATTCTGCCATCGGCGGTAATCTGTTTGTACAAAATATCAATTCGAAAAACGCCAGTTCCAAAAAATTTCTAAGTCTTTAAAAAAATCTTAATTCCACAAAGTTTCAGGCTCATTTATTTTATCCTGAAGGATCTGAGCAAATTCGGCCACGCCAACTCCGTCAATGACACGATGGTCATATGTAAAGCTGACAGGCATCAGCAATTTGGGGGCAGGAGGTTTTTCATCCCAGGAAATACTCATTGTGCAAATCCGGGAAATACCAATGATGGCAACCTGTGGCGGGTTTATTATCGGCAGGGTCAGGTCCACGCCAAAATTGCCCATATTTGTTATTGTGAAAGTACCCCCCATGATGTCTGTTATCTCATGCTTCCATTCAAGAACCAGATTTACAACCCTTTTTTTTTCATTAAGGAATTCATCAAGAGACAGCGAGTCAGCCTTTCTTAACACCGGGGTGACTAGACCCCTCTTTGAATTTACTGCATAGCAGATATCGACATTTTCGTATATCCTGTGAATATCGTCTTCGAAAGTCGAATTCAGCTCCGGTTTTTCTTTTAAGGATAGAGCAGTTGCCCTGAGGAAATGGTCTATTATGGATCCTTTGGCAGTTTTTTCCTTATAGTCTTTTAATTTTTCAATTTCAATGTATCTGTACATGGTGGCATGCACTTTGTTCTGGTAGCTGTCCTTCAGGCGCTCAGCAACAATTTTCCTGCTTCCCCTCAAAACGACCTCTCTGAGCACATTATTGCTTTTGTAGAAGTCATCCTTTTTTATATTTTCGTTTGAATTATCCATTTATTTAAACTCCATGTGGCCCAAATTCAGTCATTTTTAATTCTTGCAATAACACTTCCGACACTTACTACATCTCCCTCTTTGCAGAGTATCTCTTCGACCACTCCGGATACATCAGACTCTATTTCTGTTGTGGCTTTTTCAAATTCAATCTCTGCTACAGGGTCTCCCTTTTTTATATTGTCTCCGACTTTTATCATCCATTTTAAAATTTCCACTTCCGTGGTATCCATTCCCATTTTCGGAACTGTTATTTCATACATATCTCAATTACTCCTTCTGATAAACAATATTTGAATATCATTTTCATTTATAATAAATTTAAGCAGAATGCTGCAATCCGTAAAAACTGGCTTAAAGTTGCGCCGGACTAAAACCGTCCCCCTTTTGCCTATGCTCTATCATCAAATCCTGCTAACTCTCAACCACTGTTCTGTAATCAATTTATAAAACAAACAGAGAATTCATTACATAGGATAACATAATACCTGGGTAACCCAGTTAATATGAATTTTAATACTTTTCTGCAAAATGTCAATTTTTAATATGGATTTTTTGTATTGTCCAAAAATAAAAAAGGTTTGATGCAGCACCCTGCACAGTAACAGAAAGATAACATTCTTTGATAATGTTTTATGTGAGAGTATTTTACGTGTTTCAGTTTTAACCGGACAGTTTAGGCTCTATAGCATTACGGAATGGACAGACCCCCACAGACATTATATATCTGGCCCGTTATGTAAGAAGAATCATCTGAACACAAAAACAATACTGCCTGCGCAATCTCGAATGGCTGACCAAAACGATTTAAGGGTATTCTTTTCTTCCAGATATCCAGGGTGCTTTCAAGGTCGGTGCTATTTTCTTTTGCCACCTCCTGGGCACATTCCACAAACATTTCCGTGTACATATTCCCGGGAGAGATGCTGTTGACCCTTATATTATATGGGGCAAGAGCTTTTGCAGCCGACTGTGTCATGTTCATGACTGCTGCCTTGCTTGCAGCATAAGGAATGTAAAGCGGTCGCCCGCCTGAGCCGGCAAGTGAAGAGATGTTGACAATACTGCCGCCATTGCCACTGTCCATCATTTTTCGCGCAGCATGCTGAAGCGCAAAGAAAGAACCTTTCAGGTTGACATTTATTATAGGATCCCAGTCTTCCCATTTTATGTCCATGAGCGGCCCCTGATAAGGAAGAGCGGCATTATTGACAAGACAATCTATTTTCCCGAATTCGCTGCAGGTTGCGTCCACCATTTTTTTAATGTCATCAGGTTTGGACACATCGGCCATCTGACAGATAACTTTAAACCCCTGATCCCTGAATTCTTCTGCAGTCTTTTTTATGCTCTCGCTTATATCTGAAATGCATACACTTGCCCCTTCTTCTGCAAGCATTTTTGAAATCTCCTTTCCCAGGCCTTTTGCACTTCCGGTTACCAGGGCAACTTTTCCATCAAACCTTTTGCTCATTTTTAAATGTTTCTCCTTTCGGTTTATTATTTGGTTTTTATTAACAGGGGCGCGTAAGTTCAGGCCCAATTAATAAAAAATATAAATGTTAATAGCTATTTATTTGGTTTTATTAACAGAGGCACAACAGTTAAGGCATGTTAATAAGGTGTAAATGTTAACAAGATATAAATTTTAAATAGATATTTATTTGGTTTTATTAACAGGGGCACAATAGTTAAGGCATGTTAATAAGTTATAAATGCTAATAATATACAAATTTCTGTCATGCTCCAGGTGACTTTTTACAAAAATCTTTTTTTATATTTACTCAGGTAAAAACATGATACATCCAAGGGTATAGTACATAAATTTATTTGGTTAATAAAACAATAATCAAACATTTCTGTTTAATGTTATCATTCTGCAATAAATAGTCCAACTAATCATTTTTCAATATTTAAATAAATTCACATGCGAGGGTTACCTGTTTTAGAGCCGCATGAAGTAAATATAGTCGGGCACAAATGGTTTTATTCCGGCAGAATGCTGCCGAGAAGCTTTAAAAAATTTTCTCCCATGATAAGCCTTATTTCCCGGCTGTCAAACCCTTCTCTCAGCAAAGCTTCCGTGATCTGCCCCATCCCGGACACATCAAGAGAAGCTCTGACGGCTCCGTCAAAATCTGAACCTATCCCCACGTGTTCAACACCCACAAGGTCTGAAACATAATGGATCGATCGCGCTATGTCCTGTATATCAAATGATCCTGTTGCAGTATCCCAGAAACCTATTCCTATTATTCCGCCTTTTTCTGCTACCTTAATTATCATCTCATCACTTAGGTTGCGATTATTATCGTTAATTCCTTTTACTCCGGTGTGGGAAATAATTACAGGGCTCCGGGTCATTGACAGCACGTCATCAGCCATTTGAGTTGATGCATGGGCAAGATCTATAACCATGCCAAGCTCTCCCATTCGCCTTATTACGGTTCGCCCAAAATCAGTGAGGCCATTTTTTTGAGAGCCGTGTGCCGAACCTCCCAACTCATTATCAAAAAAATGGGTAGGCGACATCAGGCGGTAGCCCGCATTATATAAAAGATCCAGGTTATCTATTTTTCCCTCAAGCGCATGTCCTCCCTCAACCCCAAGAATAGAGCCGACAATGCCTGATTTTTTTGCCCGCAAAGCCAGGAAATATTGCAGGTCTTTTTTACTGAGTATAATCTGTAATTGTCCGTCAGATTTATTGCTGGCTGCTTTTAGTTTTTGTGCCTGAAAAAGCGCCCTTTCAGTAAGGCTGCCCCATGTTTTTACGGGCCACAGCTGAAGAATTGCGGCAAGGTCAATGGCATCTGTGCCGCTGTTGTTTGAATCAATATTGCCACCTATTGGATATTTGGTTACAGCAGTAAAAACCTGAAACGATACGTTTCCTTCAACTAACCTCGGCAGGTCAATGTGCCCGATACTGCTTTTTTTTAAAAGTGAGTTATTATATAAAAGTGAGTCTGCGTGCATATCTGCAATTATAAGTCCGGAATGAATGGCTTCTGACTGCGGTGAAATTTTCAGTTCATGTCCTGAAATGACAGGGTTGGCCACCAACTTGAACATACATGTGCCAAGCACAAAAAGCAAAAGCACGATTATGGCAAATGCTGATGGCAGGATGGTTAGCAATTTGGCACTTTTGGGCAAGCGCTCGTGTTTTGCATGCAAAAATCCCATAAAAAGCATCTCCCCGAATTATATTACTTTTTCAACTTCTGCCAAATCTAAAAAAATATTGCTGCTTTGATTATAGCCCACTTTAGTCCAGTTCGAAAGTTAGCCTTGAGCCGTTACGATGGTCCCCCAAAAACTGGTCCACCTATAATGTCAGCAATCTTACTTGTTTGCCTCTTCCGGTAGGCTCCTGGCAAACTCAGCCGGAGTCATATTTACCAGAGATCTAAGGAGTCTGAAGAAAATGAGCGTCCACAATTTTTTTAAACTCCTTAATTATTAAAAAGATTTTACAAATACTTAACATTAGTCCGAATTGTTATAACAGAAGTGTTCTACAATGATAATAATGATTAAGGAGTCTGAAGAAAATGAGCGTCCACAATTTTTTTAAACTCCTTAATTATTA
>CAYZUS010000005.1:77094-86096 GCA_964481885.1 uncultured Actinomycetota bacterium
AAAAGATTTTAAGAAAGTTTGTTGTTTGACCGAATTGTTACAACAGAAGAGTTTTACAGTTACAGTAGTTATTAAGGAGTCTGAAAAGATCGAGCGTCCACTGTCTTTTCAAACTCCTTAATTAATTTACGGCTTCATTCAAGCTATAAAATCCATGGCCCCGGTTATTCCCTTTTAATTATCAGTTAACATCAAAACTTCGAGATGCATTGTCTTTCAGAGCTTTGCGTACCATTTTTTATAAAAGTAAAACTTATTTCCAGAGTATTAATACTTTTTTTTAAATCATCCAATATATGGATCCGACAGGACGTTTATAACCGCATTCCATGCCTCATGCATGCACTGAAATATTTTACGTGCCTCTTTGCAATCTCCTATACAAACCGTTTTTGGTATAATATCGGTCAGTTCCGACAGCTTTCGGCTCACAAGGCCGGTAGCCAGCACAACTGTATCGGCTTTTATGCTGGAGGTAACCCCGTTTATATCCACAGCAGTTACTTGTCCTGTATCTGCCTTTACTACCGTGTGGCCGGTCAGTATATGGACCTTGTGCTTCTGCAAATTCCATATAAGCGCATCTCTTGCGCTAGATTCATGTTTTTGTGCTATCTGGTCGGTCATTTCAATCAGTGTCACGCTGTGTCCGCTTGTTGCCAGGGTTAGTGCTGTTTCTGTGCCAACCAGGCCACCTCCCACAACAATTACTTTTCCGCCTGCCAAAGATGTGTTCTTCAGAACATCTCCAGCCAAAAGGGCGTCTCCGGTTCCTGGAATCGAAGGCCTCGTATATTCTGAACCCACGGCCAGTATTAAAAAATCCGGATTTTCCCTGATTATAAGTTCCCGGGTTGCCTGAGTATTTAACAATATCTTTGCTCCACTTTTTTCGACCTGTACCAGCAGCCATTTAAATAATTCTGCCTCTCCTGCCTTAAAGTCCTGTTTTGTGCTCTCAAGCATGTGTCCGCCAAGCATTTTATCTCTTTCAAGCAGAGTTACCTGATGGCCAATCAGTGCAGCAACCCTTGCCGCCTCCATTCCGGAAATCCCGCCTCCAGCAATCAATACTTTCTTTGGGGCCTTTGTCTTTATTATCCTGTAGCGAGCTTCCTGTCCACAGGCCGGGTTTACTTCACACCTTACTGCGCATCCAGCATAAAACCTGGATATGCACCCCTCATTGCCTCTTATACATGGCCTGATATCTTCCTGTCTGCCTTCCGCCAGCTTTTCAGGCATAAAAGGATCGGCAATAAGCGCCCTGCCAAAAGCTATCATGTCAGCTTTTCCATCCTGCAGAACCTTCTCTGCCGTTCTGGGGTCAAGAGAGCCAACTGCAATAACCGGAATATTTGCTGCTTTTTTCATTTGAGAGGCAAGAGGAATCATTTGTCCCGCAGGAACATATGTAGAGGCAATTGCCCAAAAAGAAGGGCTTTCATATATGCCTGCAGATACGTTTATATAATCTATGCTTTGCTGTATGGAAACCACAAAGTCACATGCCTCCTGTGGTTCCAGTCCGCCCTTTATATATTCGGATGCGCTTATGCGATAACCTGTTATAAAATCATCGCCAACCTTACTGCGGATTTTGTGCAATATATTTGCAGCAAATCGCCCCCTGTTTTCAAGGCTGCCCCCGTATTCATCACTGCGCAGATTTGTAAAAGGCGATAAAAAAGAGCAGACAAGATATCCATGTGCTCCGTGGACCTCCACCCCATCAAAGCCCGCCAGTTTTGCACGATATGCAGTTTCAGCAAAAGAGTCTTCTATTTTAATTATTTCTTCTTTTGTCAAAACATGGGGCATTCGTTTTGTGACACTGCACATCACTGCTGAGGGTGCCACTGCATCAAAAGCTGTTGCTCCCGCTCTTGCCTGCCTGCCCCCGTGGCTAAGCTGTATAATCGCAAGCGCGCCATTTTCCTTAATTGCCTCGGCAAGAATGTTTTTTCCGGCTATAAGGTGATCCGAATAAAGCCCGGAGGAACTTAATGATGCTCGGCTTGCAAGGTTATCTATAAAAGTGTTTTCAACTATTATAACTCCGGCACCGCCCTTGGCTCTCTGTGCATAATAGTCTGTCATGGCCTGCGTAATGTCACCTGTAATGGTGCTCAGGCGGGTTTCCATCGGCGCCATGACAATCCTGTTTTTTGCATACTTTTTACCTATTAATATTGGTTCAAGAAGTTTCCATTCCATAATTGCAAACCCTTCTGTTTGTTTTTTAACACATTTAGCCAGAAATTGAAAAATTTTAGCTGCACATTGAAAAATCAGACTTTTTTCTTATTGTTTGGCAAAAATGGCACACCCTGCCCTTCCCATGCAAATACCCTTGCCTCCACCTTCTGCTTCTGTCTCTTGCCTCTGCCAGGCTTATTCTTCCTGATTTTTTCAGGCATCGGGCCTCAGGTCCTGCCAATAATGTCTCCCCAGTGTCTGCGGGGCCCCTGTTAAATAATAGCACGATTTTTTGCGTGGGCCCGATAAATAATGGCCCGGTTTATTTCCGCAGTCCTTCTATTAAATATTTAACCACAATCTTATAAAATTTTCTTGAAAAAATAAAAATTTGATGTTTAATTTAATCAGAACGACATTTTTGATATTAACAGAACTATGAAAAGATTTTTTACAGTATTACTTGCAGTTATCCTTACGGTCCCATTAATTATAGCCGGGGCCGGCTGTAATAATAAAAATGAAGCAACCCAATCCCAAACAAGCTCTGCAGCAGACGTTACGGCAATAAAAGTTGCAGAATCCAGAATCGTCTTTGACTCCCTGCGGGATAATAACTATGAGATTTACATAATGAATGGTGATGGCTCAGGACAGTCAAATCTTACTAATAATGCTGCCCAGGATTTTAACCCATCTATTTCACCCGACGGTTCCAGAATTGCCTTTGTTTCTGACAGGGCCGGCAGCAATGAGATTTACATAATGAATGCTGATGGAACAGGACAGACAAGACTGACTGACGATCCGGCTGTTGATCTGGACCCTTGTTTTTCACCTGACGGATCCAAAATCGCTTTTACTTCAGACAGGGATGTCAACAATGAGATATACATAATTAATGCTGATGGAACCGGGCTGACCCAGGTAACAAATGAAACAGGAACGGACAAAATGGCACCGGCCTTTTCACCTGACGGATCCAAAATCGCTTATACATTCTACCGGGATGGAAACTATGATATATATGTGATGAATACGGATGGAACTGGACAGGCAAGACTAACCGACGAACCATCATTTGACCAGGAACCCTGTTTTTCACCTGATGGATCCAAAATCGCTTTTGTTTCTAACCGGAAGATAAAAAATGGAATCTACATAATGAATGCAGACGGGTCCAAACCAAAAAAAGTTACTGATAACCCAAAAGCTGACGAGAGGGCTCCTTCATTTTCACCGGACGGTTCCGTGATATCATTTACTTCCAGGCAAGCTCAAAATGTAAACATTTATATAATAAATAAAGACGGTTCAGGATATAAACAGCTTACAAATGAGGCAGAAAACAGTTCCCCATGCTTTTCCCGCTAAGAGATTGCACCAGATCCTTTTTTGCTCCTTTTTGATTCAAGTTCAGTTACCGCGATTTTCCTGATGCGCACTGACTTTGGTGTCACTTCTACAAGCTCGCTGCCGTCAATATATTCGAGAGCATCGTCCAGGACCATGATTCTTGGAACATTAAAATGCTCCATTCCCCCATCACCCTTGGACCGCATATTTGAAAGCTGCTTTTCCTTGCAGACATTTACCCATATATCTTCTTTGCGCGCATTTTGCCCGACTACCTGGCACTTATATACTTCAGTTCCTGCGCCGTAGAATAATTCACCCCTGTCCTGGACATTTGTAAGGCCGTAAAGCCTTGTAATGCCTGTTTCAACTGCAACAAGTGAGCCTCTCTCGCGCTCTTTCCATTCACCTTTTTCAGGCATATATTTATAAAAAAGATTATTTATTATCCCAAGCCCTCTGGTATCTGTCATAAATTCGCGCCTGTAACCAAACAAACCTCGTGTCGGGATTATAAATTCAAGATGTACAATCTTTTCTCTTATTTCCATTTTCTTCATTAAACCACAACGGCTTCCCAGCTTCTGTATTACCGCGCCTGAATACTCCTCCGGTACCGAAATAAAAACTTCTTCATAAGGAATGTGCTTTTTCCCTTTTACAATTTTGGTTATAACCTGAGGCTGGGAAACCTGAAGTTCGTAGCCCTCCCGGCGCAGTCTTTCAATAAAAATAGCCAGATGGAATTCGCCCCGGCCTGAAACTGACCAGCCGCCTGCCGGGTTATCTTCCACTTTTAACGCAACATCATTTTCAAGTTCTTTGTAAAGCCTTTCCCTGATTTGCCTTGAGGTTGTAAACTGGCCCTCCCTGCCGGCAAAAGGTGAAGTATTAATAGAAAAAGTCATTTTGACAGTCGGTTCTTCGATTTCGATTAATGGCAGCGCCACCGGATTGCTGACATCTGCTATGGTTTCACCAATCATTATGTCCGGTATACCTGCAATTGCCACAATCTCTCCTGCCACAGCTTCGGCTATTTCAGTTTGAGCCAGGCCCACAAATGTAATAAGTGAAGAAAGCCTGAACTTCTTCATAGCGCCTTCACGGTTTATCTGTATGACTTCCTGCCCGGCCCGGATTTTTCCATTGTAGATTCTGCCTATGGCAACTCGGCCCCTGTAGTTATCCCACTTTATTGAAGTGACATGCATCTGCAAAGGAAGATTTTCATCTCCGCTGGGTGCAGGTATATAACTTATTATTTCATCAAATAACGGAGTGATATCCTGCATTAAATGCAAGTGAGGTTCGAGGCCTGATTTTCCCATTCTCGAAGATGTATAAACGACAGGAAAATCCGTGGTTTTTTCATCAGCTCCAAGTTCTATAAAAAGGTCGAAAGTATCATTTAGTGCTTTGTTTATATTGGCGTTTGGTTTGTCTATTTTATTTATAACTACAATAATTTTATGTTTAAGTTCGAGTGCTTTTTTCAAAACAAAACGGGTCTGCGGCATTGGCCCCTCCTGGGCATCCACGAGCAGCAGCGAACCTTCCGCCATTTGCAAAACCCTTTCCACTTCTCCTCCAAAATCAGCATGGCCCGGGGTGTCAATGATATTAATCTTTATGTCTCGCCATATTACTGAAGCATTTTTTGAAAAAATTGTAATTCCACGTTCCCTTTCAAGGTCATTACTGTCCATAATGCAGTCTGCAACAGTCTCTTCCTTGTTTAATTTTGTTTTGGATTGGCGAAGCAAAGAATCCACAAGGGTGGTTTTGCCATGGTCAACGTGGGCTATAATTGCAATATTTCGAATTTCCATAATTACTCACTCTTTAACTGTCACTGCCATATATTATTTTTTTGGCAGCCATCTTGGCGTGGCTTTACATAATGGCTGTCGGCTTGTTTTTTTAAAATATCATCCTGCGGTTGATTTTAAAGCTTAGCTATATTAAACCTCTTGCGCCATAATTGCAACACCCTGGCTGATTTTAGATTAACTTGGTATATGGCAGCGTTTCGAGGCATTAAAATTTAAAATGCAATTTATCAGGCAGACAGGGAGCCTGCATCCAGAAACAAAAACTCCACAGTATTATTTTCTCAGACAAACCATTTTATTAATAATTATGTTACTCCCGGTTATACCCGCGTTCAGCATATGAGGCTTATGCTTTTCAAACCACTTTTATAATAACTGCGCTACTCCCGGTTATACCCGCGCTCAGCATACGGCTGAAGCTTATCAAGCCACTTTTGTTCAAGTTTCTTTAACTCACCTGTTTTATCAAAATAGGCGTCATCTTCTTCCTTTAGTACTTCGAGTACCTCAAGTAAAAAAACTTCGCCACCAAATTTACTCCATTCCTCCTGAAGCTTTTTATTTTTGTGCACTCCCCCATCCAGCATCATCCGCTTGCCATTCATTGTTTTGAGATTAACAGTGGACGCCACATAGATTTTGCTGTTTTTTGTATTCTTTATCTGGTAAACACCGGACTCTGTTTTCATTTCCTTATATTGCCGTACTAATTCTTTTCTGTGTTTTATGCTGCTTTGATCCATCTCTGTTTTCTTCGCCTCTGTTTGTACCACCTTTGACTGATCCGTTCTTGTTTGCCCTGTTTTGCCCGGCTCTTCTTTCACCCAATACTGGCTGCCATCAGGCTTTCTGTCCAGAAACCCGTATTCAATCAGATACCTTCTTAGTGTTACATAATCTTTATAAACATTTTTAAGTATTTCGTTGACCTCTTTTTCACTGTAGATACTGTTTGCTTCAAAACGTTTGACAATTTGCCTTAATACTGCCAACTTACTCTTTTCTTTCATGTCAAATGTTTTAAGCGGACCGTCAGGTCCGGCCGTAAAGTACTTCTTTAAAATTTTTTCATTTTCCTCTTCTGTAATGCTGTAGCGCTCATCCACCATTTGAGCAGTGGTGTGCGGCGCAATCAGGCCCGGAGATTTTGTATTGTTTTCTTTTAAAAGCTCCATCATTGCCAAAAATACTTTTGCCTGGCGTTCTTTTTCCTTTAAAACAAAACGGTGATTTCTTATGGTGGAACTGCTTCCTATCCCCATTTCTTTTTGTATTTCTTCATCTTTTTTGCCTGTATAAAATAATCTTAAAAGATTTTTTTGAAGGTCCGAAAGCCCTGTCAGTTTTTTGTCCATATCAATAAGGAATTCAAAGACAGAGAGGTGTTGCTGCCTGATATGAAGCTGCATGTATTTTTTGGCTTCATGGAAAATATTATCGAAGGGGTAAACTATCCCTTTTTCAATTCTTTTGCCGCAAAGCAAACATACATAAGAACCCTGTTCTTCAGTAAATCCGTTTTTGAGATCTTTAAGCGAAGCGCTCCAAAACAAGTCTGAGATATTCATTAATAGACAAAACCTCCATATGTTTGTTAATATGCAAACATTTTAAAGTATTGTCTATACTATGTCAATAAACCAGACAATCATGCAGTCAGCAAATATCAAAGAGTGATTTCTATTACCACTCTTTTAGAATTATATAAGATAGTTGATAACATTGACAAAATATCTGCGTGGATTTTCGTTAAGCCTTAATCGTTTTTCTATAATACTTACGAATAATTACAAAAATAAAGAAAATTACCATAAATATGACAGCTATTGCCATTGAAAGGATAAAACTTCGTTCAGCAGCAAATTTTATAATAAAAGGAATTATACTGCCGCAAGCCGTCCCAGCAACAAATAATATGGTCAATGAGAAATCCTTTCCTGCTTCAAAAATTTTCCCAGCAGTGGAAATCAGCAGTGGTGGTATACCTGAAAAGCCAATGCCAATGAGCCCTGCACCGATAAAATTTATAGTTTGTCCTGTTGGAAAAATTGCGAGAGTTAATCCGAATATACTGATTACAGACAGTACGGCCAGTAAAATACCTGCCTTAAACTTATAGGATAAAAAGCTTATTGCCAGCCTTCCGGCAAGTATACCTATCCAGAATAACGACACTATTGCGCTTGCGTTATAAAGATCAAATAACTTCTCGACTCTGAAAAAAGTTGGTGCCCAGGAAAATATTGTCACCTCAGACATTGCATAGAAGATCATCAAAATTACTGTAAAAAACATATATATGTTTTTATCTTTATGCCTGAATAATTCTTTAACGGTAGTTCTTTTATTATCAGTTAATAAGATAGCCTGCTTTTTTCTGGTCATAAAGACATAGGATATAAGTGAAATCAAAGCAATTCCTATTGCTATAAGGTAAATTATTCTCCAGTTCATTTGATTATTTATCAGGCTGGAAGCGATGAGCGGCGAAGCCAGTGCGCCAATCGCAAAAAATCCGTGTCCCAGATTAACCACACTGTCTTTATTTCTTACGCCTCCTTCCAGCATATTTAAGTTTGCGTTCATAAATATGATCCCGAAAAGAGAGCCGGCAATAAAATACAACACATAGAAAAAATTTAAAGACGCCGTCAGGCTTAATCCGGCTAATGTAGGAATAACTAAAACATATGTCCAAATTGTTACTTTGGTCTTATTAAATTTTCTGTTTAAAAATATCAAAGCAAAGATGCCTGCAACTTCTCCAATCATAAAAAAGGTTATTATCAGATTCATTCGTTCAGGAGAAACGTTAAAAGATTTACTGATATCCAAAAGAATTGGGCTTGCAAGCATCATAAAAAATGCCATAAGAAATAAGGAAAGGTAGTTGGGAAACTCCAATATATAGTTTTTAAGATTACTGTTTTTCAAAGCATACCTGCTTTTAATGCGATTAATTTGGAATTCTTAAGCATATTGGAATAAAACATTACAAAAAACTTGTCCGGACAAACCACGTCGAAATATGGCGTGGTAAAAATTCCATAACGAAACAAACCATTTTAAAATAAACTATTACAGGATAACCTTAGTCCTTTATTATTACAAATTTACGCCTGTTCTGACAAAAACAGAAGTTTGGAATGTTTATAAAGGACCTCCCTTTTACCGGCTCACTTTAAGAGTTTCAAAAACACGAAATTTACTCATTATTTATTTTGTGCCTTGATAATAAAACCAGTAAAATAACCGCAATAAAAATAAATAAAACACATGCAAGAAGCCCGGTAAAGAGATTTGATATCTTAAATATGCTGCCGACTACCCAGGGAGCCATTAGCGCTCCGATTCCCCCTACTGCTATTATAAGAGATATAAAAGCATCCTTTCTTGCATCATTTTTAAAATACTGTATTGACAAAGCTATAATATTTGGCCATATTCCCGAAAAAAACAAACCTGTAAGCATAAAAAACACAAGGTTTAAGTATTTACTTTCAACCATAATGCCGGCAAAAGTTGATAAGACGCTTAGGATACCTATAATGATTGTGATTTTCAGAATACTGATTTTTTTAACAAGAAATGCGATAAGAAGTCTGCCGGCGG
>CAYZUS010000006.1:0-25329 GCA_964481885.1 uncultured Actinomycetota bacterium
ATTTCAGTATTCCAAGTATTTCAGTATTCCAAGTATTTCAGTATTCCAAGTATTTCAGTATTCCAAGTATTTTTATTGTGCCAAAATTTTTTAATGTGCCAAAATTTTAAAATATCCTGTGGCCGCAAAATTATCCCTCGGTTTGGAATTTGTGCTGTGGCCTGAAAATTACCCTGCAGTTTGAGATCTGCCCCAAATTTTGGATCCTTCGTTGTGGCCGGAAGCTTTCAAATTGTTTGTAAATTTTTCTGTGTCAAGCTGCCGGCATCTAAAACAGTATTATCTATGAGTCTGGTGCTGCCAATCCGAACCGCACAGGCAATAAGAAGATCGCCGCCGGAGCTTTTAAAATCATGCTCTTTTATGCTCGTTAAGATTTCAAGGGTTTCCGAATCCCGGAAATCAAAATAGTCAACCTTTGAAACGAAGGGGTTTCCATATAGTTTTTCTAAAACAGTATTGCGTATTGTTTCCAGGTCTGCATCACCTTTCCTGGTTAAGCTTTCTGCCAGGTTCAGGCATTCGGCCAGGATAGTTGCATTTTTTCTTTCATTTACAGATAAATATTTATTTCGGGAACTCATCGCGATACCGTCTTCTTCCCGTACAATAGGGCAGCCCACAATCCAAAGCGGGAAATTCAGGTCCTCCACCATTTTTTTTATTATCAGATATTGCTGATAATCCTTCAAGCCAAAATATGACCTGTGCGGAAGTGTGATATTAAACAATTTTGCAACAACGGTGCAAACCCCTTCAAAATGCCCCGGACGAAAACTGCCGCACATAACAGAATCAATATCCCGGACTTTTACTGAAGCCTTAAAACCTTTGGGATACATCTCCCGGGCTGAAGGAATGAAAACATAATCCGTGCCGGCAGTTGCAGCTAATTTCTGATCCCGTTCAAAATCTTTAGGATATTTTTCATAGTCTTCACCTTCGCCAAACTGTGTAGGGTTTACAAAAATGCTTAAAATCACTTTTGAACAATCCTTTTTTGCTCTCTCTATAAGGCTGACGTGCCCTTCATGCAGGTAGCCCATGGTAGGAACAAAACCAATTATGTGGCCTTGTTTTCTTAAAGAAAGCGAGGTCTCCTGCATTTGTTTTGCTGATTCTATAATTTCCATTGCTTTCTGCACTTATTCCAAACTGCCCGTTTTATGACAATATCTTTATAAATTCTTCCAGTGTTTCTTTGCTGATCCATCTGTTGTCAAATGCCAGCATTGCCGTTTCCCGGCCCATCACTTTGTATATATCTTCCTGCCCGGGTTTCATAAAAATTTTAAATTTTTCCATGTGTTCTTTTATGGTACCCGTGTCCCCTCTTGCAATGGGTCCCGTTAGCGCTTTTTGGGAACCCATATTTTTTATGTTTGCAACTGTTCCTTCTATCAATCCTACAAGGCCACTAAGAGAATCTTCGGGTTTAATTCCGATGCTTTCATGAATTTTGACGGCGTAATTAATCAGGCTTACGAGATAGTTAGACGCAACGCATGCTGCTGCATGATAAATTGATTTTTTGCTGTCATCAACCTCTACTATTTTGCCTCCCATTTTATTAATAAAAAAATCAATGAACTCTTTCGTTGTTTTATCTTTATTTTCCGGATAAGTGACTCCGTAAACAGTTCCCGGCAGGGTTGATATTGAGTTTTCAATCGAGGCAAATGATTTGATTGGATGTATTGAAGCAGTAAAGCCGCCTGCCTTCGCTACCGACGACAGGATTTTTAATGATTTTGCACCGCTGAAGTGTATAAATAACTTGCCTTTTATTATATCGGGATCTGCTTTAACGATTTCTGTTGTGACTTTTTCTATCAGGTCGTCGGGTGTGGTTATTAAAATACAATCTGCAAGTTCTAAACATTTGGTGTTTTCAGTAATAAAAACAAGACTTTCTGCTTTTTTACCAAGGATTTTTGCAGCTCTTTCCTGGGAAAGTTTGCTTGCAGTAGAAATTGCTGCAAGTTTTATTTCTGGGATATTTGCGTTTAAAATTGCAGATGCAAAAGTTGTTCCAACCCGGCCTGCCCCGATAATACAGATTTTCCTGGTTTTTATTTTTGTATTAGCCATGATTTGCTTAAGAAATACGAATTGGCATGAGCAAATAGAGAATGTCCTCGTTTTTCAGGGACTTGATCATCACCGGCTTTAAAGGCTCAACAATATTAAAGGTTATTTTATCGTCCTCGATAACACTCAGCCCTTCCTTTAAAAAATCAGGGTCAAATGCTATTTGTATGTTCTCTTCGCCGTAACTCACAGGAAAATCTTCGCTGGAGCTTCCTACTTCCCTTATGTTCATTGACACTACAATACGGCCGTTTTCAAAATCAAGCTTAATAGGAATATTGTCCTGGGATATTGATGAAATCCTGTTTACCACATCGTACATTGTGTTTTTGTTTATTATTATACTGTGAACAAAGCTTTGTGGAATAAGCTTTTCATAGTCCGGGAATTTGCCCGAAAGCAGCCGTGAAATAATCAGTGTTTTAACTTCTTTCTCTGAGTCAAGAACAAAACTTATCTGGTTTTCTTCGATATTGATATCTATATCCCCGTCACTGGAATCACTTTTGGTTATATTGTCAAGAACTTTGGATGGAACAATTACTTTAATAGGGTCCCCGTCAAAATCCACCCTGCTTGCTGCCAGAGCCAGCCTGTAGCTGTCTGTTGCCACCAGTTTAATATTGTTTTTTGAAAGGTCTATTAAAATTCCTGTCAGGGCGGCCCTGCTTTCGTCAGTTGAGCTTGATTTCTGGACTTTGGAAACAAGGTATTTAAAATTTTTTAATTTTATTTTTAACGGGCTTTGTTTTTTAATTTCTGGAAATTGCGGGTATTCTTCCAAAGAAAAGGTGTTAAGTTTAAATGTTGCATTCAGGCAGTTTACTTTCAGCTCATTTGTTTCCTTTAACAGCTCAAGCTCCACTTTTGCTTCCGGAAAACTTTTTAAAACATTAACAAGTATTTTGGAGGGCACAATTACACTGCCGCTTTCAATTACATTTACTTTTATGCTGCTTTTAATGCTTGTTTCAAGGTCAGTGCCGTAAATATTTAATATTGAGCCTTCTGTTTCAAGTAAAATTCCAGATAGAATAAAATTGGATATTTTTGGTGACATTGTCCTGTTTATAAATAAAAGCTTGTTAAGAATATCTTCTCTTGTTGTTTGAAATTTCATGTGTCGCCTTTCTTAATGAAGATAATTAAAAATCAAAATTTTTATAAATACCGGATTCTTATATCAGTTTAAATCAGTCTTTAATTCCTCATACTATTATATAATTATTTGAATTTAAATATATAGTAGTATTAGTAAGCGCTGTTGAAAGTGTTTATAAATATAAAAACACAGCTGTAATAATACCAAACCTGATTTATTTAATGTCAGCAAAACAGTTAAGGCCTGTTAACAAAAGACCTGTTTGTTAACAGGCCATCTTGTAAAACACAAAGACTGACAGATTTGGACAGTTATTAGTTTAGTTATTAATAGGTTTAAGCAGAGTTATTAACACATTAAAAACCCCGGCAGATAGTTGCTCGCAAAAAACCGGATAAATAATAATAAAAAGCAAATAATTACAATAAAGACTTTATCTTTATTGTAATCTCTTTAACATGTTTATATACGTCGCTTTCTTTCGAGATAAGCTCAGAAATTTTTGTTACTGCGTAGATGACTGTAGCGTGATCCCTGTTTCCGACACATTTCCCTATTGCAGGAAGAGAGTCGCTGGTAAGGTCCCTGCAAAGATACATTGCGATATGTCTGGCACGCGCAATGTACTGGCTGCGCTTGTTACCAATTAAAACATTTATCGGAATTGAAAAATATTTTGAAACCTCTTTTATGATGGACTGGCTTGTTATTTTATATTCCCTGTCATCAGGCATCATGTCTTTTAAAATGTTTTTGGCCATATCAAGGTCAGGCGGTGGTCCGGTAAGAGAAGAAAAGGCAATAATTCTTGTGACCGCACCCTCAAGCTCCCTGATATTAGATGTTATTCTCTCAGCGATGAGAGTTACTATTTCGTCAGGTATTGTAATTTTTTCACGTTCTCCATATTTTTTTAAGATTGCAATTCGAGTTTCAAGATCAGGCGGCTTTATGTCTGTTACAAGTCCCCAGTCAAATCTTGAACGCAGTCTTTCTTCAAGTGAGGAAAGCTCTTTTGGTGGCCTGTCGCTGGAAAGGACAATCTGTTTGTTTGTGCCGTGTAAAGCGTTAAAAGTATGAAAAAACTCTTCCTGGCTGGCTTCCTTTTCTTCAAGGAACTGTATGTCGTCTACAAGTAATATATCATTATTCCTGTAACTCTCCTTAAACGTATTTACGGTTTTATACCTTACAGAGTTGATAAAGTCATTTAAAAATGTTTCAGATGAAACATATTTAATTACCAATCCACTGTGATGCTTTAAGACATATTGTCCAATTGCATGAAGAAGATGTGTTTTTCCCAGTCCTACACCGCCGTAAATAAATAAAGGATTGTAAGCTTTTCCGGGTTTCTCGCTTACTGCAAGGGCCGCAGAGTATGCAAAACGGTTTCCGCTTCCTTCCACAAAAGAATCAAAAGTATATTTATAATTAAAATTTATGGGAGAAACCTGATTTGCTTTATTATCTGAGGGGTGCGCTTCCCTATCCGGCAAATCTTCTGCCCTTCCTGCAGTTGACGCCTCAATTATTATTTTTAATTTGGCAGAGGGGTCTATTATTTTTTGGATTGAATCTGTCAATATGGCAAGATACCTGGTTTCGATCCATTCTTTCGTAAAAATACTGTGAACTGAGACTGTAAAAGTGTTTTTTTTAAAAGACACAGGCTTGATGGGCGCAAACCATGTTTTAAACGTAGGTGTATTTATGCTACCCTTGGCATTTTCGAGAACATTTTTCCATAAAGAAATAACATCATTCATTGGACTATATTAGAAATTATTTGAATAATATTCAAGATATTTTTTACCCATTGCAGTTAATCTTCTCTTCCCTGCACCGGTAAGCATAAGCAGACCCGCCCCTTCAAGAATCATTAGTTCCCTGAAAGATGTCGCAAGGCTTAAGCTGAGTTCTTTGGAAATTTTCGAAGGTCCCGTTTCCTCCAGCTCAAGGAGCAAAGAAAGAATTTTTGTCTGCCTTATGGAAAGTTTCAGGTTTGCAAAATTATCAAAGAGCTGCTTGTCCGCAAGAGCCTCACTTTTTGGCTTATTTCCGGGAATCTGAGTCCCTGAATTCTCATTTAGTGTATTTTTAATACCGCCTGCCTGCTCAGGGCCAGATTTCAAAAAATTACTATCCTGTATGTTTTTAAAAATTTCACCAGACGACTCAAGCCTTAAAGAAACAACTGTTCCTGATCTGATATTGTCTTCAACGTCCATGCTTCCGCCGGAAAAAACAATAACTTCTTTTACTATTGGTAATCCGGATCCTACGCCTCTGATGTATTTTTTCATGCTCTGGGTCGCCGATGTAAATCCCGGAAAAAATATTTTTTCTTTGTCTGTAATTCCCGGTCCCTGGTCGGAGATAAGAATATGGTTACCGTTTGCCATTATGGTTATAATAATTTCTTTAAATTTTGCATGAATAAGGTTCTCGACAATTTCTTTTAGTACCGTATACGGGATTTTTCCACCAAGCTCATGTGAGAAAGCATATATTTTTTGTGGGATTTCATCTATAAACCCCTGTATGGTGTCATGGCTGTAATCTATAATTCTTGGAATACTTCTCATGTTGTCATATACAGCTATCCTGCTCATTATTGGCAAAACAATACTGTTTTCAATAGAAACATCGCTATTATGTTCAAAATGCGGAAAGTTTTCCATAAAAAATCAATAATTATAAAATACAGTCAATAAGTGTTCATTAAACAATATTGTTATTAATCAATACTATTGTTATTAATTAATACTATATATTGTAATATTAGTTAAAAGTAATGTTACTAAAGCACTTCAAAAATTATAAAATAAAAACAATTATTTTTCAATTTTTATTATTTCAATATTTTCAATTCTTTTCAAAAATTTAAGTTTTCAACAGTGATAAATATTGTTTATTTATCTTAAAAATGAGAACTAAAAGAAATAACTCAACCCTTATACAGCGGCATTTTTTAAGTTATTAACAATATTTTCCACAATTGTTAATAACTGTGTAAAATATAAAAAATCTGTGTTGAGAATTTGTGAAAAGCTAAAATAATGTTTCCAAAAATAATTCGAAAAGAACATATGTTTGGTTTTAACTATAATAAAACTATAAGAAAATAATAAGATAAAAAATATGTACAAAAAAAAACTATTGTTTTTATCAAGCAGGCTGGAAATTTTCAGGCCGGGTAATTCCAGTTTTTTCAATACCGGGGAAATGCCAGCAAATTCGCTATAATTAAACTGTTCCTTTAACATTTACAAAAATAATTCCTCAGAAATACATTTAAAATTATTTTTAAAATATCATTATAGGGAAATAAATATTTGTTTTTATTGGGATTGTGTCAATAGAATGTATTTGTTCGGCTCAAAAAAATTTACTATAAACAAAGATCCTGTTTTTTTAAAAAACAAATGTGGCAAACATTGAGCAAGGCGGCGCTGGTTGTTGGAGCCGGTTATTTTAGCTATTTATAAATATTATTGGTTTAATGCACTTTTTATGTAGATTCTTTTTTTTTGTCCGAATTACAATTATAAGAATGTTAAGAATATTAGAAATTTTGTATTATCTGTTTTAATAAAAAATGGTAATATGGGTATTCTTAAAAGACAATTTTAAAAGAAGATAATTTTGAATTTTAATACAATATTACTTCCGGGCTGCTCAAGGCTGTTAATATTAACTAATGTGCAGCAAAAATATTTCTACAGTTAAAAAATTAAAAAGCTTGATATCAATATCAAGAATAGGTATAATGTCAGTTTTAGTCACTAATTACAATTAAAGGATAAATTGAAAGGTATATTATGAAACAGACATTTCAACCCAATCAAAGGAAAAGGAAAAAAACCCATGGGTTTAGGGAAAGAATGAGCACAAAAGGTGGCAGAAAAGTTATTGCAGCAAGAAGGAAAAAAGGCAGGAAAGTGTTAACAGCTTAAGCTAATTGAAATTGTCCGGTACCATCGCTTTTGATGATTAATTTTGATGATTTAATTAGAGTAATAAATACTTTTATTGATAAAAAACAAGGATTATAATAATTAAAATAGAGACCATTAAGAAAAAGAAAGATTTTGATGATCTTTTTAAAAAAGGAAGATATTCAGTCTGTAATTATTTTAAACTGATAGCTCTTCAGAATTATAATGAAAGTAATGATGTCAGGTTCGGATTTGCAGTTAATAAAAAGTATGGAAACGCCGTTAAGAGAAACAGAATTAAAAGACAGCTCAAAGAAATATTAAGAAGCATTAATAAAAATACCATAAATAATATGGATTTTGTTATAATTGTGAAAAATGAGATAGCGGATTTAAAATTTTCGGAAATTAAAGAAGCTGTTATCAGTAATATGAGAAGATTTATGAGATAAAAAAGGTTTTCGTTTTTTAAGTAAAGAAAACTTACGAATCAGATTTTTTAATTTTTCGGTAATAAAGAATAATGAAAAGAATAGCGTTATGGTCGTTGAGGATATATAAGAAGTTCTTATCCCCCATTCTTCCAAAAAGTTGCAGATTTTACCCCTCATGTTCAGAATATGCAATTGATGCTATTAGTAAATATGGAATATTAAAAGGTAGTATTAAATCAATATACAGAATATTAAGATGTAACCCGTTTAATAAAGGTGGTTATGATCCTGTTAGATAAATAAAATCGGAGGTTTTTTTAATTTGAGCCAGTTATTAAATTTACTAAGGCCAATCCAAAGTGGAATTGAATATGTGATTATATATCTGTATGATCATATTATTTCCAATTATGGTGTTGTCATAATATTGCTTACTATTACTGTGCGCCTGGTGCTAACCCCACTGACTATAAGCCAGACTCGATCCATGGCAAGAATGCAAAAGTTTCAGCCTGAACTTCAAGAGCTACAAAAAAGATTTAAAGACGATAAAGCGAAGTTACAGCAGGAAACCATGGCATTTTATAAAAAAAATAATGTAAATCCTCTGGCAGGGTGCCTTCCTCTGCTGTTGCAGCTTCCTGTTTTTTTTGCACTATTTCAGGCTCTCAGAACTCCCTCGCAGATTGTTACTAATGTTCTTGGAGTACCATACATACCAGTGTATTTGTTTGGAAACATAAAAAATGTTATTGCAAATATTCCAAATATAAAATTTAATTTTTTATGGTTAAATCTTAATGAACGTGATCCTTTTTTTATTCTTGTGATTCTAATGGTGGCTACAATGTTTTTGTCTACAAAAATGACAACAACTGATCCAAAACAGGCAATGATTACTTATGCAATGCCTGTAGTATTTGGTGTTATATCGTGGAATATGCCATCCGGAATTCTTATTTACTGGGTAACAACTAATATTTGGTCAATAGGACAGCAATATATTGTTAACAAACTTGTTAAGAAAGAATTCAAAAAATCAGAGGAAAAGCAAAAGCTTGCAGAACAACAGCGGAAAATAGAAATAACCGCATCCGCAGGTTCAGATGAATTGAACAAGAAAAAAAAGAGGAATAAAAAAAAGTAGCCGCAAATCTTTAGGAGGCATTTTTGGTTAGAAGCGACAATATAATAGATGCTGTAAACAGCTTTGTAAACGCTCTTGAAGAAGAACAAAAAAAAGAAAATATCGTAAAAATTAAGAGCGATTCCGAGAAAGATGTTTACAAAAGTAAAACATCTCAGGAAAAACCACAAGAAGTTCATGTAACAAGAAAAAAAGAAAGATCATCTGATATTCAGGATAATCACAATGAAGCAAAATTGCCTGAAATTAATGAAAGCGGTTTACAAAAACTTGCTGACATAGTCAGAAAGGCAGTTGAAATAATAACACAGGATAAAGATATTAAAGTACAGACCGATAGTGAAAAGTACAGAATTTCAGTTTATGGTAAAGATCTTGCCATAGCCATAGGAAAAAATGGAACTGGCATGAACGCACTGGAATATTTGATAAACCTTATTGGAAAACGTAAGAAGCTGGTTGATAAAAATGTGATTCTGGATATTAAGGATTATCGTAAAAAGAATGACGACAAGATAAAAGAAATTGCCATTAATATGGCAAAGAAAGCGCTAAAAGAGAGAAAAACAATAGCATTAAGGCCAATGCCTTCTCACGAGAGAAAAATTGTACACAATATTTTATCTAAGGTAAAAAACATCAGGACCAAGAGCAGAGATGACGAGCCAAACCGAAGAATAGTAATATATCCTGTAATCAAAGAATAGCCCAATCAACATCTTCTTATACCGCTTTACGTGAATATTTATACTAACCTGTTTAAGTTACAATCTGTGATAATCCAATTTTATTTATTAATTAAAAAATAAAGCTTTATCGATTTAATATTAATATAGTGTTTTGTATTGATAGTCGCCATTTAAAAAATACATTCAGGTCTAATGAAATTTAATAATTATCTTAAATAAATCAACAAAAATTTATTCGAGTAATATAAATATAATTAAGTATTTAAAGAAGTGCTTTACCGTTTGTGTACTTTTAGTAAGCTTTTTAATGTTAAACCACATACTATGAATATAGTTTTTGTAAATATATAGAGTAACAAAAATATCTTCTATTATGTATTTATGCCTAAAATAGTTTTCAAATATGCACTCCCCTTTTAGCTTAAATTTAATAAATAAAAAACAAAATTTTAAATATTCTGATATCATTTAATTTTATCTGTAAATAAGTTTATCTCTGATATATTTTGTCTTCCAAAATAATACAGGTATTTTTAATGCCACATAACAGTTACTTTATAATTTGTAAATTAAAAGTTAGAAAATGTTATTAGTTACTGATTATAATTGTAATCTGTAATGCAACAAGCAATATTAAAAAAATTAGTTATTCTCAGTTGTCTAATATAAATTAATATAAATAAGGACAGGCTTTAATAATGAATATATATAGTTACGACACAATTTGTGCAATAGGAACCAGAACAGGAGAATCAGCCATAGGGATTGTAAGGTTAAGTGGAAAAGATGCAATTAGAATCGCTGATAGAATATTTGTTTCCAATAATAAAAAAACTGTAAATAAAATGAGTTCGTATACTATTACTTATGGTTATATCATTGATAAGAACAAAGACCTTGTGGACCAGGTTATATTATCAGTGATGAAAGCCCCCAAATCGTATACAAGAGAAGATGTTGTAGAAATTAACTGCCATGGTGGAATAGTTGCTACAAATAAAGTATTGAATTTATGTATCAGTAATGGAGCAAGAATCTCTGAACCCGGGGAGTTTACAAAAAGAGCCTTTCTTAATGGCAGAATAGATCTGACGCAGGCAGAAGCAGTAATTGATATAATTAGAGCTAACACTGAGAAATCATTAAAAATTTCTGCAAATAATATAAAAGGAAATATAAAAACCAAACTTGAATATTTTAGAAAGGAATTACTTGAAATACTTATTGAGCTGGAAGCTGCCATTGACTTCATTGAAGAAGACCTTGAAGTAACGTCTTATAAAGACCTTGAAAAGAAGGCTGTTAAAATACTAATGGAAATGAAAGAAATGATTGAAAGCGAGAAAAAAGGACAGTTAATTAAAAATGGTATTAAGGTTGCAATAATAGGAAAACCCAATGTCGGCAAATCAAGCCTTTTAAATGCTATTTCCAAAAAAGAGAAAGCTATTGTTACTCATATTCCAGGAACTACAAGGGATGCAATTGAAGAAATTATTTATCTGGAAGGGATTCCTGTTATATTTGTTGATACTGCAGGGATACGAAAATCTAAAAACTTTATTGAAAAAATAGGTGTTAAAAAGAGTCTTGGGTTTATCGATGAAGCAGAAATACTGCTTATCATTCTTGATGTCAGTTCTCAGTTAGATAAATATGATGAAGAAATATTAAATAAAGTTAATTTAAATAAATCCATAATTTGCTTCAATAAAGTCGACGTCGCCAATATTTTAAATAGCAAAGACGTAACGGAAAGATTTAGAAAAAACTCTTCCGTTTATATTTCTGCAAAAACAGGCAAAGGCATTGAGGAACTTGAAGATAAAATAAGAGCCAAAATTAATAACGAAAATGATTTTGATGTTCAAAATAAAATCATAATAAATACCAGGCAAAAAGATATTTTGGTTCAGGCATTTAACTGCTTAAGCAATTCAATCAAGGCATTTAAGAATAACATGTCCGAAGAATTTCCTTCAGCTGATTTAAAACAGGCATATAATTTAATAGGAGAAATTATGGGAGCAAACATAAGCGATGAAATACTTGATGGCATATTTAAAAAATTCTGTATTGGAAAATAATTAACAGTTGCATTAAGAAACTGAATATTATATCAAATGTTTCACGTGAAACATTTGGTCAATTTGGAGATAGGTATTGTAATTATTATTCCGAAAGTATGTCTGGATTGTAGTTTTGTTATTTCTTGTTTGATAACTGGCTGCCTTTTAAAATACAATTAGTAAATAGTTTTAGATATTTACTAATTTAACAAAAACATGCTATTAAATTGACATTAAAAAATAATTAATGCTTCACTAACATTTTACTTTTTTAATTATTTAATAATTCAAAAAATTTTTAATTAGTCTTTTAATATTTACTAAAACTTCTTAGAATGCTGCCAAAAACGATATAAGATTGATCTGAACCCCAAAAGTTAAACACGCACTTAACTAAATTAGTGCCAACTGATGAGACTTGTTTTTATTAAAATTTTCTTCAAATTCTTCCGGTGGCATATAGCCCTGGGAAGAATGCAATCTTTTCTTATTGTAAACTTCTTCAATGAAATACGGTATTGAAAACAGCACATCTTCATATATATTGTATTCTCCCATATATACTTCTTCAACTTTTAATGTCCTGAAAAATGATTCCATCTTTGCATTATCATAAGGGTTTGCCTTTTGCGACATGGAAACTGCGATAGAATTTGATTTAAGTATTTCTACATACCTTGAGCTGCAGTACTGAAATCCCTGATCTGAATGGTGGATTACTCTGTCTGTGTTTCTTTTACTTATTGCATCTTTTAGAGCTGAAATAGTAAGTGCAGGTGAAAGTGTCTTTCCTATGGCATATCCTATAACTTTGCGGCTAAAGCCATCTATTATTGCTGCAATGTATGCAAATGAGGCTTCAAGCCTTGTATAGGTAATGTCTGCATGCCATACCTCGTTTGGCCTAGAAGGGATAAGATTCTTTACAAGATTAGGGTACCTGGCAAAACCATGGTTTGAGTTGGTTGTATGCTTATATGAGCGTCTTATGCTGCATAAGATGCCGTTTTCTCTCATAATCCTGTTTACTTTCTTATGATTTACTATCATAACATCTCGCATTAGCGCTGCAGTTATCCTTCTGTAGCCATATGATGGAAAGTCTTCTGCAATAGCTTTTATTGCATCAAGAATTGCAGAATCTTTTTTGGCATCTTTTTTTGACTTGTTGTAATGCTTTGACCTTGGAATGCTCACTTTTGGATATCCTTCTTTAATGCTTCCCGGTCTGCCGATGTAAACATCTGCGGCATGGCTTTTTTTTGGGGTTCTACAAGCTTTACCATCTCTTTTAGGACATCATTTTCCATTGTTAGTCTTCCCACCATACGCTCGAGTTCCTTTATCCTTATTGAAATCCTTGCATAATCAGGATTTGTATTTTCAAAGAACTTTCCGGAGTAATACTCCTTTTTCCATCTAGATACTACTACAGGTGAAATATTATATTTTCTGGAAACTTCCAGCTGGGATATCTTACCTGATACTATTGCTTCTGTGATCTCCCTTTTAAACTGACTAGTAAATGACCTTCTTCTCTCATTGATGAGACCTCTCTTTCTCTTTAGCAGTCTCATCAATTATTTTATCTTAACTATTTTTAGTATACAATGTGTCTAAGAAAGGGGTTCACCCCAGATTATTATTTAAAATATAAAGGTTAGAAAATTTTAAAAAGTTAGAATTCTATTTTTGAAGCTTAAAAGGAATGATTTATAAAATATCTGGAATGCAAAAGACTATTAGCCGCTGTTTGTGAATATTTTTATTAATACATTTAAATTAATACCGAAACACTTTAAAATAATACAGTATTTCCCTGAAGACATCTCCCCTGCTTATTGTCTGCAAAGATTTATTTACTATATCCAAATAAACTAATTATTCTTTAAGCAAAAAATTTAAAAGCTGGATTATAATAAATAAAAAATTTTAAAAAGAATTTTAAAATTCCTGAATACATTTTAATATTTCTATTTAGTTTATACCACTATACAAATATTTCCTGTAAAAAAACAAAATTATTTAAAAAAACATTAAAAAATTTACAAATAAATTAAAAAATTTAATTTATTAATAAATATTTACAGTAGTGTTTAAATTAATCTATAAATTTAAATAAAAAAAACAAATAGAATTAGTTACTAAAAATTTTATTAAATCCAAACGACACATTATTTACTGTCAGCTATTACTTTGGTAAAAACAAATAACCATGCTTATTCTGGGCATTGACAGGATGATCTGGTTTAAACAATTACTAAATATTAAAAATTACATTTTATTTACTATGTAGTCATCAGTTATGCTTATCACCTTATAGCGCGGCGATGATTGAATTCATTAGTAAAATAAAGTATAACATTCTGATTGCTTTGCCCTATTAGTAATTTAGTAATAAAATGCCTGTTAATATTTAGTAATGGCCAATACAGGCATGACAAACTCCATATTTTTTTTAAAATTGTAGAATATTAAAGTGTTTAGAAAAAAAAATAAATAAAGAACACTGTGTAAAATCAGTTATTAAATCTTGTGTTACCATAGAAGGTATTTATTTATAAGCGTAAAGAAGAAAAATTTGTTAGAATAGAAAGGCAATTATTATTGCACGTAGAGTCTAAAAAGTAATAGATTTCTAAGTTCAAAAATATAAATAAAAGATGCCAAAAATAGATATAATGTTAAAAAATGGCGAAGCTGCTGTTTCTCTTGAAAAAAGTAAAACAAATATGGAAAAACAAGAAAGTATAAACGAAATATATCAGTTCGATGTACTGGTTATAGGATCGGGGCACGCAGGATACGAAGCTGCACTAGCAGCGGCTAGAGTGGGAGCCAAGACACTGATGCTAACAATAAATCTTGACAGTATTGCTTTGCTGCCATGCAATAGCGCAATAGGGGGCCAGGGAAGAGGTCAGCTTGTAAGAGAAATAGATGCATTAAATGGCGAAATGGGTAAAAATGCAGATAAAACTTTTATGAGCAGCAGAATCTTAAATATTTCAAAAGGACCTGCTTTAAGAGCAATAAGGGCTGTTGTAGATAAAAAACGCTATCAGCTTGAAATGAAAAAAACACTGGAAAACCAGGTAAATCTGTCTATAAGGCAGGGAATAGCTGTAAAGCTGGAGGCATTTGAAAGCTTCTACAAGGTATATACTAATGACGACGTTTGTTATGTAAGCAAAACTATAGTAGTTGCTACGGGTACTTTTTTGAATGCTAAAATATTCTGGGGAAAATATGAGACAGAGGCTGGAAGGCAGGGGGAAGTCAATTCTACTGATTTATCCGATTGTCTGGAAAAGCTTGGGTATAAATTCAGCAGACTAAGAACAGAAACTCCGCCAAGAGTGGATAAGAAAACCATAAACTTCGAATCTTTAAAGATTCAACAGTATGACTCTCATCCACAAATGTTTTCCTTTGATAATAGATATGATGGCCGAGAACAACAGTACAGCTACATAACTTATATAGATAAGAATTGCATAGACTACATTAGAAAGAATATTGCTAAATCTCCAATTTATCAGAGAAAGCTTTCCTCGAACAGCCCAAAGTACTGCCCTTCAATTGAAGATAAAATAAAAAGATTTACGGATAAAGACAGACATCTTATATTTATACAGCCGGAGGGAATACAGACAAACGAAATGTATTTGCATGGACTATATACCACTTTTTCCGAAGATATTCAGATTGAAATAATTCACAAAATAAAAGGATTGGAAAATGCTGCTCTTACCAGGCCTGGATATGGAATTGAATATAACTACCTGCTTCCCTTTCAGATTAACAATAGCCTTGAAAGTAAAAAGCATAAAAATATATTTTTCGCGGGCCAGATTAATGGTTCGACAGGATATGAAGAAGCTGCGGCACAGGGAGTTATTGCAGGATATAATGCAGCTATGGCATCACTCAAACAAGAGCAAATAATATTAAATCGCGCCGATGGATATATCGGAATATTGATTGACGACATAATTATAAAGGGGATCACAGAACCGTACAGGATGTTGACATCAAGAAATGAAAACAGGCTGTTACACAGGCATGACAATGCAGATTACAGAATGATAAAATATTTAAAAAAACTTGGTTTTTTATCAAAAGCAGCATGCATAGAAAAGAAGTATGAAAACATAAATTATGCTTTTCAAAATATAAAAAACAATAAAACCAAATATAGTAAAAACTTACTTGAAGATATCCGGCAGGACAGGCTGGCAGGAGATTTGTTTCAAAATATTAAATCTGATTTTAAACTGAATGATTCTGAAATTGAAGGCCTTGTTATAGAGTTAAAATATAAAGAATACCTGGACAGAGAAAGACAGCGGGTTGACGGCCTGCTCTTTGCAGAAGACACAATGATTCCTGATGATATAAAATACAGTAAAATAAAAAATCTTTCAAATGAAGCCCTTGAGAAATTAAACCAAACCAGACCCCAGTACATAGGGCAGGCTTTGAGGCTGGAAGGCGTAAGGCCGCTTGATATACTTTCAATTCTGGCACACATTAAAAATGTTTCACGTGAAACATAAGGGCTGCTAAAAAGGCAATTAAATGAAAACAGAAAAATATGATGTTATAGTAATTGGAGCCGGACATGCTGGTTGCGAGGCATCGTTAGCTTGCGCGAGAATGGGCCTTAAAACCCTGGTGCTGACAATTAATCTTGATAAAGTGGCATTGATGCCTTGTAATCCAGCAATTGGCGGCGTCGGCAAAACTCAGCTTGTATTAGAACTTGATGCAATGGGCGGTCAAATGGGTAAAGCTGCAAATGAAGCTGCGATACAGGTAAGAATGCTTAACACAAGCAAGGGCCCCGCGGTAAGGGCACTTCGAGCACAGATCGATAAAAAAGAATATGAAACAGCTATGAAAAGCACGCTTGAGAATACTGCAAACCTTACACTTCGGCAGGGGACAGCAAATGGAATTATTGTGGACAGCTTGGGCGTAAAAGGTGTCACAGTAGAAAGTGGGATATCTTTTTACTGTAACTCAGTAATTGTTGCAACTGGGACTTTTTTAAGGGGAAGGATCATTCTTGGAAGCTTAGAATATCAAGCCGGAAGAATGGGTGAATATCCTTCCATGCACCTGACCAAAAGCCTTATAAAGGCCGGCCTCGTTATGGATAGATTCCAAACAGCAACACCGCCAAGAATAGACAAAAGAACTATAGATTTTTCAAGAATGTCTATTCAGCCGGGTGAGAATATTCCAACAAGCTTTTCTTTTTGGGAGAAAGAAAAAATATTTCCAAATATTCCAAGTTACCTGACTTATACAAATGACAAAACTCATAATTTGATTAGAAATAATATTAATCTTTCTCCAATAAAATCCGGAATGGTAACAACTCATGGACCGAGGCACTGTCCCTCAATTGATAGAAAAGTACTAAATTACGAAAAAAAAACAAGACATCCTGTTTTTGTTGAACCGGAAGGGGAGGACTCAAACGAATCATATTTGCAGGGACTGACGACAAGTATGCCAGTGTTTTTTCAACAACTGATAGTAAATACTGTTGAAGGACTTGAAAATGCACGGATTATGCGTCCTGGATATGCGGTTGAATACGATTATCTGTTGCCTAACCAACTTAAACATTCACTTGAGTGCAAGAGTATAAATAATTTATTTTTTGCCGGGCAGATTAACGGGACCTCCGGGTATGAAGAAGCCGCCGCACAAGGATTTATCGCAGGCGTAAATACCGCTTTAAAACTATCAGGTAAAGAACCGCTGATACTTAAAAGAAGCAATAGTTATATAGGAGTCCTGATAGATGATCTGATAAACAAAGAATTATTCGAACCATACAGAATGTATACTTCCAGGTCAGAATACAGGCTGTCCCTAAGACCAGAAAATGCAGATGCGAGATTATCTTTTTTTGGGTATGAGGCAGGGCTGTTAAAAGAGGAGCAATATGCCAAAGTTCTGCAGAAAAACCAGGAAATAAAAACTATGCTTCAAGAATTACGAAAAAAAGTAATCGGTATAAATAATGATATAAACAACTATTTGATAAATCTTGGTTCCTCCCCAATAGAAAATTCCATAAGTATTTATAAATTGATTCAAAGACCAGAAATCAAATTCAGCAATATTGTAAAAATTTTTCCGGAGATCTTGGGCCGGGAAATATCAGACAGTAAAGTCATTGAACAGGTTGAGACATTTATTAAGTACAAAGGTTATATTGACCGGGAGCTAACAGGAATAAAAAAACTGGAAACAGTAGAAAATATTGCAATAAGTAATAATATTGATTATTCCAGGATAAATGGACTCACTTTTGAAGCAAAGGAAAAGCTGTCTAAAATTAAGCCGGAAACACTTGGGCAAGCCTCGAGAATTGCAGGAGTATCACCGGCTGACATTTCAATTTTAATGGTGGCAATAAAACAGTAATGATAGAACAGTCGGTAATGAGAAATTATGTTAAGAGTCTGGGCCTCAGTCCGGATGATAGCGCTTTGGAAAAAGTACAGACATACCTTGACCTGCTTTTTGAGTATAACAGAAATGTAAACCTTGTTGGAACAAAAATTCGTGAGGAAATATTAACACGTCATTTTTTTGATTGTCTTTCCATATTTGTTTATTTAAATCGTAAAAATACAAAAATAATTAAAACAGACAAAGTTCTTGATATCGGAACGGGTGCAGGGTTGCCTGGAATTTTGCTGGCAATATTTTTAAGCAATTCTCAAATATTTCTTCTGGACTCAAAAAATAAAGCAGTAAACTTTTTAAAGATAGTAATAAATGCTATTAAGCTTGATAACGTAGAGATTCTTTCCGGCAGGGCCGAAGAGATTGCACACGCTGCAGAATACAGGGAAAAGTTTGATATTGTAGTATCGAGAGCATTTGCAAAAACTTCAATATTAACAGAGATTGCAGTACCGTTCTGTAAAGTTGGCGGAAGGACTATTATGTATAAAAGTAAAAATCTTCAGGAGGAGCTTTATAGCGCTGAAGAAATAATAAACATTGTTGGTGCAAAAATTGAAGATATTGTGGAAGTAACAGTTCCACGCCTTGATGAATACAGAGCTTTGCTTGTACTAAAAAAAATAATACCAACGATATATAAATATCCCAGAAAATATGGTAAAATAATTACAGAACCAATAAATACTTAGCAATAGATGGCAAATAGCAACGGACCATAGGGTTGAAAAAAGTAAAACTTGTTAGTATGTTAGCATTAATGTACAATTGTGCATATATGTATATTATAGCTGACTATCATGAGTATATTTAAAAAGTTCAAGAAGTCAAAATTGGTTGAAAGTACAAACAATCTTTCACACAGAGAGGAAGAAGAGGTTATTTTGTCTCAACTTGATGATTTTGAAGCTGACACAGGTTCCGGACCTAAAAAACTCAACGTCCAAAAAGCTGCAAACAAGAGTGATAGTTTATCAGAGAGCAGTAAATTTTCAGCATACGATGAAATAAAATCCACAGACATCGCCTGCCTTGGAAGGGTAATTGCAATAGCAAATCAAAAAGGTGGTGTAGGCAAGAGCACAACCGCAGTTAATCTTTCAAGTTACCTCGCTGACAGCGGGTACAGAACCCTGATTGTAGATTTTGATCCTCAAAGTAATTCCACCAGCGGTATCGGACTCGAAAAAGACAATATAAGACAGAGCATATATGATGTTCTTATTAACAACTTCGATCCTGTCAAAGCCATACTTAAAACACCATATAATAATCTTTATATTCTGCCTTCATCGATACAGCTTGCCGGTGCAGAAGTTGAGCTTGTGTCTGCAATGAAAAGAGAATATAAGTTTAAGAATGCAATTGATAAAATAAAGAGTCAGTTTGATTTTATAATTGTCGACTGCCCTCCGGCACTGGGCCTGCTTACAGTAAATGCGCTTACCGGAGCAAAAGAAGTACTGATTCCAATTCAGTGCGAATACTATGCTTTGGAAGGCCTCAGCCAGCTTATGGACACAATAACTCTTATAAAGGAAAACTTAAATGAGCAACTGGTAATCACAGGAGTGGTTATGACGATGTATGACCAGAGAACAAAATTATCGGAACTGGTAATCGAAGAGGTAAAGTCACATTTCCCGGATAAAGTTTATAAAACAGTTATTCCAAGAAATGTCAGGCTAAGCGAGGCTCCAAGCTACGGTAAACCCATCATTTATTACGATCCCGAGTGCAAAGGTGCACAAGCATATAAAAGTTTAACAAAGGAAGTGATTGCAAATGGCCCAGCATAAAGGCGGATTAGGCAGAGGCTTAGGCGCATTGATTCCCGGTGGAAGTACAGCAAAACAAGAGGAAAGTATTGTCAAAACTGGTGTTGTTGAAATACCTCTGGACAGCATTGTTGCAAACAAAAATCAGCCCAGAAAGATTTTCAACCAGGATTCTTTAAATGAACTTGCTGACTCTATAAGGGAATTTGGTATCATCCAGCCCATTATGGTCAGAGAGTTGGATAAAGATGGAAAGTCCTATGAAATAATCTCAGGAGAGAGAAGATTCAGGGCCGCTAAAATTCTCAAAATGGATAAAATAACCTGCATAGTAAATCAAAATACAGGCGATCTCGCTTCACTTGAAATGGCTCTAATAGAAAATGTGCAGAGAGATAATCTGACACCCATAGAGCTTTCACACACTTTCAGGCAGCTGGTAGACGAATTTAAACTGACTCATGAGGAATTGTCTCAAAGGGTTGGCAAAAGCAGGTCAGCGATTACAAACTCGTTAAGACTTCTTCTTCTTCCTGTTGAAGTGCAGAAACTGATAGACAACGAGAAAATAAGCGCCGGACACGCGCGGGCACTCCTGGGTCTTGAGAATAAAAAAGAACAGATCAGGATTGCAAATGATATCGTGGAAAATGATTTAAGTGTGAGGGAAACTGAAAAGCTAATCGGTAACATAACCAAGAAACTAACTGAAAAAAAACCTGCAGAAAATAAGAAATTACTTCAGTTTGACAAGCTGCCTGAAATTGAAAAGACAGTTTCTGAGTACCTTGAAACACTGGTTAAAATTAAGGTAGGCAGGAATAAAGGCACAATTGAAATTCTTTTTGGTTCAATTAAAGATTTTGAAAGGATAGTACGCAGGATTGTTACAAGCAAATAAAAAAAGCACTGATAAACCGGACTGGCTTAAAAAAAAAGTATCTTTAAATAATCAAAATATAGCTCAGGTAAATAATCTTCTACTGGATTTAAATCTTCACACCGTGTGCCAGAATGCAAAATGTCCCAACATTTTTGAATGTTTCAGCAACAAAACTGCTACTTTTTTATTGCTCGGAAATATCTGTACAAGAAATTGTGCATTCTGCAGTGTAGAATCAGGAAGGCCGCTGCCATTGGACGAAAATGAACCCAACAATGTTGCTCTTGCCGTTTCTGCCCTGGAATTAAAATACATCGTGCTAACTTCAGTAACACGGGATGACCTTGCCGATGGGGGAGCCGGACAGTTTGCAAAAACTGTAAGAATGATAAAAGCTTCAATGCCGGAAGCGAAGGTAGAATGCCTGATTCCTGATTTCAGAAATGAAGACAAAAATCTTGAAATATTGCTGAAGGAAGATTTGAATGTTTTAAACCATAACATTGAAACAGTTAAAGAAAATTATTCAGGCATAAGAAACAAGGCTGATTACCAGAAATCACTGAAAATACTTGAGTCATCAAAACAGATAAAGCCGGACATAACAACAAAATCCGGGTTCATGCTTGGTCTGGGGGAAAACATTGAGGAAATACACAATCTTCTCAAAGATTTAAAATCAGTAAACTGTGACATTATTACAATGGGTCAATATTTAAGTCCCGGGAAAAATAATGTACCGGTCCAGAGATACTATTCTCCGGAAGAGTTTGCAGAATTGGAAGAATACGCAAAACTACTTGGATTTAAATATGTGGTAGCAGGAGTATTCGTAAGGTCATCTTATCTTGCCGCCGAAGCCTTTAAAGGGTCAGAAAACTAGTAATCATTATCGGAAGAATATCGTTTACGGCCAATGATTGAGATAATAAGCATTGCTCTGAATGGTGCTCTGCCTGGTCCCGATGCAAAAATCAGTAAAAAAACAGAATTGCTGTAAAATAATCCCGGGAACTGGGAATTTATCATAGTCGCAACAAGTATTGATAATAGTTTAGATATTTATCTATAGATAACTCGAATTTAATAAAAATATTTGTGTAAAGCAAGTTTGAAATATTATCAATTTAACCAGTTTGCCTGATTATTTGCCGAAAATATTTTGCGCTGAGCAATAAAATACTTTTCAAAAGATTTGCACTAATCAGAATAGTTTTATTGAAATTTCAATTCTGGCAAATTATTTAAATAATTATAAAAAATAATAAGAAATTTACAAAAATGAATCAGAATACTTTAAAGGATTTTTTTGCAGGAAATATCGCAAAAATAAAGACCTATAACAAAATTGCCGGGATTTCACAAATTACCAGAAGATATGTTGCCATAAATGGTTTTGACGGAGTAATAACGATGCTTGGGGTATTGCTCGGAAATTATGTTGTTGGAGCCAGGGAGTATAAACATATAATAATATCCGGATCTGCAGTGTGCATATCGCTTATGATATCAGGGGTGTGGAGTGTTTATAACAGTGAGAGCTCAGAAAGAGCAAAAGATATGCGGGAACTCGAAATGTCGACACTACATGTCCTGGCAGGTACTATTATAGCGAGAGCGCAAAGATTTGCATCAATTGTGCTAGCCGTTCTTAATGGATTTACGGCTGGAATATCAGCGTTTATTCCTCTTGTTCCTTTCTTTTTCGGAAAATACATGCCTATAAATATTTGTTATTATTCCGGAGCATTTTTGGCTTTCCTTTTGCTTATAGGAAATGGGATTTTTCTCGGCAAGACCTCAAAGCGAAATCTGTTTATAAGTATTCTAAAGATGGTACTGGCAGGAGTGTTCTGTGTAGCGCTTGGCTATCTTCTGGAATTTATAGACTAAAGCATCAAAAAGCAAAATATTTAAGTCTCACAGGGATAATTATTGTAAAAGTAAAAAAATAAATCCAGCAAAACAAGCGGAAAGAAATAATTCCCATGATTATTTTGTGCCTTGAAAGGCATGGATATAATTAAGTAAAAATAAAAGAAGCCTGTAATCAATAAAGGAGGGAGAGCAAATCCACTTTACGATTACAGGCTTTTTACTGTCAACAGTAAAATTTTCTGCAAATTATAAAATCGGCAGATATTTTTTTATTTCATAATCAGTAATGCAGGTCCTGTATCTGTCCCATTCAATATGCTTGTTTTCAACAAATTTTGTAAAAACATGATCCCCAAGAGCCTCTTTAATAAGCTTGCTGTTTTCCATGTATTTTACAGCTTCAAAAAGGTTATCCGGCAGGTTATCCATACCTTCAGACTCTCTTTTTTTCTTGTCCCATTCAAAAATATTTTCTTCTACAGGATCAGCCAGAGGATATTTGTTCTTGATTCCCTCAAGCCCGGCAGCTAGCATTACACTGAATGCAAGATATGGGTTACAAGCAGGGTCAGGACACCTGAATTCGACTCGTGTGGCCTTTTCTTTTCCAGGTTTATACATTGGCACCCTTACCATCGTTGACCTGTTTCTTCTTGCCCATGAAATGTAAACGGGAGCTTCATAGCCGGGAACAAGGCGCTTGTATGAATTTACCCACTGATTGGTTATTGCACAGATTTCTTTTGAATGTTTTAAGAGTCCGGCAATAAAATGCTTGGCTTCAGTAGAAAGATTATATTTATCGTCAGCATCGAAAAAAACATTTTTATCACCTTTAAAAAGGGACTGATGTGTGTGCATCCCGCTTCCGTTTTCACCAAATATAGGCTTGGGCATAAATGATGCAAACACACCATTTCTGGCGGCAACTTCCTTAACAATCATTCTGTAAGTCATTGCACTGTCAGCCATGGTAAGAGCATCCGTATATCTTAAGTCTATCTCATGCTGCGAAGGCGCAACTTCATGATGAGAATATTCTACTCCTATTCCCATTGCCTCAAGGTATAATATTGTTGTCCTTCTCAGATTGCTTGCAACATCCGGAGTTGTTACATCGAAATATCCGCCGTAATCCAAGGGCTCCGGGTTTTTTTCAGATTTAAAATAAAAATATTCCAACTCCGGGCCCACATAATATGTGTAACCAAGGTCGGCAGCTTTTTTGAGGTTTCTTTTCAGGACCCCCCTCGGATCACCTTCAAAATTTTTTCCGGTCGGTTCAATTATATCGCAAAACATTCTTGCAACACCGTTTTCGGCAGGGCTCCATGGAAGGATTTGAAAAGTGGAAGGATCGGGAAGCGCAAGAACGTCGCTTTCTTCTATTCTTGAAAAACCCTCGATTGAAGAACCATCAAAACCCATTCCTTCAGACAGCGCACCTTCGAGCTCTTCAACAGTTATCGAAAAACTCTTAAGCATGCCCTGAACATCAGTAAACCATAACCTGATAAACTTGATTTTGTTGTCATGGGCCTTTTTTAAAACATATTCCTTCATCGCATCATTTTTAGCCATTTTGACCAGCCTTTCTTTTACTATTTTAAATTACTTAAACTATTGCTTCACGATTGCTAAACAACACAACTACTTATACCACATTTTAAATAAAAATAAGCAGTTTCAATGTTAAATCTGTGTTAACATTTAGCTCGCTGAAGAAGTACGGCAAAACGATAAGGGTTAGAAGTATAAGAGCCTTTCTGAAAATAATTATACGGCCAGACACTTTGTGGATTCCAAATCAACAAATTGGATATTAAGTCCAGAGGAAGAAAATCAGGATAAAGAATACAAAAGAGAAGGGAACTACAGTATATTTTAAAAATACCCTTCGTTTATTCTATAAGCCTGAAGAGAACATGTATCCCACATTCCTGACAGTTTTTAACATATCGCTGTATGGTAGTTCAAGTTTGGAGCGTAAGCGCCTCATATGGACATCAACGGTCCTTGATCCGCCATAAAAATCATATCCCCAGACAATTGAAAGTAGTTTGTTTCTCGAATAGACTTTATCCGAATTTTCAAGCAGCAGCTTTAACAACTCATACTCTTTATAAGTAAGCTCGATTTCAATATCGTTTACTGTAAGCTCGTATTTATCAAGATTTAAAACGAGGTTTCCCGCAGTTATGCAGTTTTCTGGAAGTACCCTTAAGCTTTCAGCCAGAATCAGCGAAATTCTTGCTGAAAATTCCTCCCTGATCCTTAAGTCAAAAATAATATCCCTAAAAACAGGCAAAACGCTTTTTATTTGTTGCAGGGTTGCAGCCTGTGCGCTATCAATAACTAAAAGAACAGGCAAACCGGTTGCATTTATTTTCACGAAAAAGTCATGGTAAAAGGGGTCACCCTGTATATCAAGATTGCATATATTCAGGACTAGTAATTTAAATTTATCAAACTTAATGTTTAAAGGCTCAAAAATAGAAAAGGAATGAATCTTGAATGCGCCGCTGTCCAATGACAGCTTTGCATCCTCAATTGTTTTTATGTTTTGTGAAAAGAACAGGATATTAATCATTTTTATTTTTAAAGTTTTTATTTATAATTTTTAATGTTAATTTTTATCGGTCCACTCTTGTATAAATTATACAAATATCGGCCACAATGTAAAATTGGATAAATAAAATGGTGGAAACCTTAAAATCCAGCAGAAAATGAAATAAAGGGAGCACCAAGGAATAAAAAAATTTTTATGCGGTAAAAAACGAAAAATAAATAAAATCAGTAAATACAGAGATCCGGGAATAAATAAA
>CAYZUS010000006.1:25429-29422 GCA_964481885.1 uncultured Actinomycetota bacterium
AAATCAGTAAACATAGAAATCAGTAAATATAGAAATCCGTAATAAAAAAAATTTGGTGACAGGACAGGTGGAAAATGTATACGATAATTCTTTTTGTGATTATTGCAGTGATTGGATATTTTGCAATCAAGGCTTCCCGTTACGGCAAGCTTAGTATCAGCGAGGTCCCGATATTTGCCATTCTCTCGATGGTCCTTGGGGGATATATTATTTTCTTAATGGTCAGGGTTTTCTAAGTTTGTTTCTGATAAATAATTTCCCTGAAAGGCCGGATTTATAAGCAGGATTTGGAAAATCCCAAGCAAATTTAAATAAAAAGAGATATTTAATCTTAGTCTGGACTATGTAAGCCTGAATCTGTTTGTAACGGGGTATCTTCTGTCTCTTCCGAATGCTCTTGCTGTTATTTTTATCCCCAAGGCACCCTGCCTCCTTTTATATTCATTAAAGTCAACCATATTAAGGACTTCTTTTACGGTCGCATCGTCAAGGCCGTTTTTTACTATATCAGGGTAGTCCTTTTCATCTTCAATATAATATTTCAATATCCTGTCAAGAACATCATATGGCGGCAGCTTGTCCTGATCTGTCTGACCCGGCTTGAGTTCCGCAGAAGGTGCTTTTTTCATAATCGATTCAGGGATGATTCCGCAATATTTTCTGTTAATGAAATCACATATCCTGTAGACAATTGTCTTATATATGTCTTTGATCGGCGAAAATCCCCCGACCATATCCCCATATAAGGTGCAGTAACCTACACTAATTTCACTCTTGTTTCCAGTTGCAAGAACAAGCCACCCATATTCATTTGAAAGGCTCATAAGGATATTACCTCTTATTCTTGCCTGTAAATTTTCTTTTGTTGTTGTCAGCTCACTGTTTCTAATGTTATCTTTAAGGTTTTTGAGGTAAGAATCATACAAATCTTTAATAGGGATCGTAAGCGTTTTTATGCCCGTGGTTTCTGAAAGCCCTAATGAATCATCGATGCTTCCTTTTGAAGAAAACATGGAAGGCATCATGACTCCAGTCACATTTTCAGATCCAATTGCAAAAGAAGCAATCACAGCAGTGAGCGCAGAGTCTATTCCTCCGCTCAAGCCAAGAACCACTTCTTTGAAAGAATTTTTATTAATATAATCTCTGGTGCCAAGGACAAGCGCCTTAAAGATTTCCTCTTCGCGGCAGGATATTAATTCCCTGTAATGATCTTTTGAGTTGCTGAAACGATTTGGAACGCCTGGCTCAATTATTTCGGCAGACCGTAAGTCCGGAAGAAGAACGGTTTTTTGGCTGCCGGATAAGGATTGAGTTTCTTCCACATTTATTTTAATAACCGGAACAGAAAAGTCTTCACCGCGCATGCTGTCTCTCTGATTTTTAAACTTTGCATCCTGCAGCCTTGTTGCATTTACTTCCTCCATATCCAGGTCGAAAATAAAGAAATCTTCTTCAAAAGATTTGGCCCTGTATAAAATCCGGCCTTTCTCGCTGACAAGCATCGAACTGCCATCAAAGACAAGTTCATCCTGGCCCCCCGTAAGGTTTACATATAATATATTAACTCTGTTATCTGTTGCCCGCGCAAACAGCATTTTTTCCCGGTCCTGAATTTTTTCAATATGATAAGGAGAGGCGGAAATGTTTATAATCAGGCTTGCGCCGCCCGTAATTGACTGGAGCTGCAGGGGCCCTGATGAATAGTAAATATCTTCACAAATGTTTACTCCGAACAAAACGCCATCCAGATCGTAGACGGAAGCACCTGAGCCTTTCTGGAAATATCTTTCTTCGTCAAAAACAGAGTAATTTGGCAGGTACTGCTTATTGCATACTGATATTATTTTTTTGTTACAGATAATTGCTGCAGAATTGTATATTTCAAAAGTTTTGTTAACAAAACCGACAACAGCAACGATATTTCCGGTAATATTTTTAATCTTTTCCAGATATTTGAGGTTTTCTTCAACGAAAGCCGGCTTCAACAGAAGATCTTCCGGAGGATAGCCCGTAACAGCCAACTCAGGAAAGGCGATTATTTTTGCATTATTTTTTTCAGCATTCTCAATATGGTAAGCTATTTTTTCAAAATTGCCCTTAAAATCTCCCACAGTCGGGTTTATCTGGGCACAATATAATCTCAAAATACCGGGATGTTTATCCATTTTTAAAAACCAGCTATCCTGCTTTTATATTATTCGTCGCTCTGCATCTGTTCCTTGATTTTTTGGGAAACCAGCGCAGGGCTCCATGGCGGATCCCACACCAGATTTACTGTTACTCTTCCCACGCCTTCCATTTTTTCAATTCTTTTATGGGCCTGCTGAGTTATCATGGAATGCATCGGACAGCCCCTTGTAGTCATCGTCATATCAACATCCACATTGTTACTGTCATCAACATCAACCCTGTAAATCAATCCCATATCAACGATACTGATGGGAATTTCAGGATCATATACTTCTGAAAGAGCATTCATCACATCATCTTTTGTCAGCTGCATAAATTACCTCCAAAAATTTTAAAAACTTTAAATACTAATCAGTGGCCTTTTTATATAGTGGAGAAATATTCCTCAAATCCATAATAATTTTTTTTATTGTCTCCAGAAAATAATTTATTTCGTCATAGGTGTTCTCAAAGCCCAGTGTTATCCTGAGAGATCCAAATGCTTCTTCACCGGAAAGCCCCATAGCTATCAGAGTGTGCGTTGGCTTCATTGAAGACGAAGAACAGGCCGAACCGCTGGAGGCGGCAATTCCTGCCATATCAAGCCGAAGCACTATTGCTTCACCTTCAATAAACTTAAATGAAAAGTTGCAGTTTCCGGGAAGCCTGTGAGAAGGATGGCCGTTAAATCTGACATCATCAATATTTTTTAACAACTCTGTTTTTAAGTATTCCCTCATTGCGGTGAGTTTTTCAATCCTGACATCAAGTGTTTTATAACCTGCGCTGGCTGCAGCTGCAAGGCCGGCTATCCCCGGAATATTCTCAGTTCCTGAGCGCCTGCCCTTTTCCTGCCCTCCGCCAAGAATGAGAGGCATTATTTTTGTTCCTTTTCTTATATACAATGCTCCAACCCCTTTCGGACCGTAAATTTTATGTCCGGAAAGTGAAAGCAGATCAACTCCAAGTCTATCAACATTGGTGTCTGCATTGCAAAAAGTCTGAACCGCATCTGTGTGAAAAATTACATTTTTATCCCGAAGGAGCCTACCGATTTCTTCTATGGGCTGTATGGTTCCGACGATATTATTGGCGTGCATTATTGTTACAAGAATCGTAGTATCCCTGAGAGCTTTTTTTACATCTGAAGGATCTACCATGCCGAATTTGTCAACAGGAACAGAAGTTATTTTAAAACCTTTTCTTGCGAGAAATTTCAATGGCATCAATACTGCAGGATGTTCAATTTCAGAAGTGATTATGTGGTTCCCCTGGCCCTTGTAAGCCTCGGCAATCCCGAACAGGGCAATATTATCGCTCTCTGTGCCTCCGCCGGTAAATGTTATTTCAGAGTCCCTTGCGCCTAGAGCTTGTGCAATGGTCTGTCGGGAACTTTCAAGAAGTTCTTTTGCCTGCCTGCCAGGCAGGTGAGGCTCTGATGCATTGCCAAAAAATTTTGTATAACATTCATTAATGGCTACGGCCGCCTCAGGAAGAACCGGAGTGGTGGCCGCGTGATCAAAATATATATATTTTCTGCTGTTTATATTGCCAGTAGTATTGTTTTCCATATCCCTGATATCGATATTATTATTGGTAAATTAATTGCCCGAAGTTTTTATCTCCGTATTTCAAGCTCTTTGTCTGATACTTCAAGGAATATTATAAGAACAATTACCCAAAAGTATAAAAGAAATATTTTTCATACCGTTGCTGTTACAATAAATAATAAATCAAAATATTAATAATTACATCAGATAATCCAAAAACATAGCTGCGCCGGACAGGCATCAGATAATCCAAAAATGTAGCTGCACCGGA